>NZ_JBEXGP010000017.1:0-133424 GCF_040607375.1 Micromonospora sp. NPDC005298 | reverse complement strand
CTGTTGTTGGACGAGCCTGAGGTGTACGGGTTGCCGCCTGATCCGGTCGTGACCACCCGTGACCTGCCGGCGATGTGGAAACGCGCAGGCCTCGCGGCTCTCGCCATGGCGGCGGCCACCGTCGCCGCGTTCGTCGTCGGAGGCTCCTCGTGAGTCCGCACCGCCGGGAGGTCGGTGAGCTGTTCCGCCGCTTCCGCGACCGGTTGACCGCCGAGGACGACAGCGCCGGTGGTGTCCCGGGGGCGACGGTCCACGGCGGACCGGCGGGCGCGAGAGCGGACCTGTCCACGCGGGGGGAGAGGGGGCGCGCCGGCCGACGGCGCGGCGGACGCGGCGGCGGCGAGGAGCTGCGGGTGCCGGAGGCCGAGTTCACGTCGTACTACGGCCGGCCCATCCTCAAGGCGCCGGTGTGGAAGTGGGACATCGCCGCGTACCTGTTCACCGGTGGTCTGGCGGCCGGTTCATCGCTGCTGGCCGCCGGTGGGCAGCTCAGCGGACGACCCGCGCTGCGCCGCGCCGGACGGGCCACCGCGCTCGCCGCCGTCAGCGCCAGCACGGTCTTCCTGATCCGGGACCTGGGCCGGCCGGCCCGCTTTCACCACATGCTCCGGGTGGCCAAGCCGACCTCGCCGATGTCGATGGGCACCTGGATCCTCAGCGCGTACGGGCCGGCCGCCGGTGTCGCCGCGATCGCCGAGGTCGCCGGTGTGCTGCCCCGCCACGGGGTCCTGGGACTGGCCCGTCGGGCGTTGCCGCCGGTCGGGCACGTCGCCGGGCTGCTCGCCGCCGGCACCGCGCCCGCGCTCGCCACGTACACCGGGGTGCTGCTCGCCGACACGGCCGTGCCGTCGTGGCACGAGGCGCACCCCGAGTTGCCTGTCATCTTCGCGGGCAGCGCGCTGGCCAGCGGCGCCGGCGTGGGTCTGCTCGCCGCGCCGCCGTCACAGACCGGCCCGGCACGGCGGATGGCGGTGGCGGGCGCGGCCCTGGAGCTGTACGGCGCGCACCGGGTGGAGACCCGCCTCGGCCTGCTCAGCGAGCCCTACCGGCTGGGCCGGCCCGGTCGGTTGCTGCGCGCCGGTCGGCTGTTGACCGCCGCCGGGGTGGCCGGCGCCGTGCTCGGACGACGCAGCCGGCTGGTCGCCGCGCTGTCCGGCTCGGCTCTGCTGGCCGCCTCGGTCGCCACCCGGTTCGGCATCTTCTACGGCGGTGTCGCCTCCGCGAAGGACCCGCGGTACACGGTGGTGCCGCAGCGCGAGCGCCTCGACGCCCGGCGCGGCAGCATGGATCTTCCACCTGAACCGGCGGGGCCGCCCGCAGTGTGATCGAATGGCCGGTGGAGGCGTTCAGGCGGCTGGTGCCCCTCCCGGTCTTCAAAACCGGTGTGGTCCGGGACCCGGGCCAGGCGGGTTCGATTCCCGTCCGTCTCCGCCAACCCGCATCAGGAGATGACGTGATGGGCGACGGTCCGGTGGACCCGCGACGTCGGGTACCCCGCACCGACACGCTGCTCGCCGACCCCCGGCTGGCCGCAGCCACCGCCACGCTCGGCCGGGACCGGGTGAAGGCTGTCGTCGCGCGGGCGCAGGAGCGGGCCCGGCACGGCGAGATCGACCCCGAGTCCGTCCGGGACGCCGCAGTCGCCGCGTTGCCGCCGTCCGGCCCTCGCCCGGTCCTCAACGCCACAGGCGTCGTGCTGCACACCAACCTGGGCCGCGCGCCACTGTCAGCGCAGGCGATCGCCGCGGTGGTCGCCGCAGCCGGGCACACCGACGTGGAACTGGACCTGGGCACCGGCCGGCGGGCCCGCCGCGGCCGGGACGCCCTCGACGCGCTCGCCGCCGCCGTGCCCGACGCCGAGGCCGTGCACGTGGTCAACAACGGCGCGGCCGCCCTGGTGCTGGCCGCGACCGGGCTGGCCGCCGGCCGGGAGATCGTGGTCAGCCGGGGTGAGCTGGTCGAGATCGGCGACGGTTTCCGGCTGCCCGACCTGCTGGAGAGCACCGGCGCGCGACTGCGGGAGGTCGGCACCACCAACCGCACCACCCTCGCCGACTACGCCGCCGCGATCGGTCCGCGGACCGGCTTCGTGCTCAAGGTGCACCCGTCGAACTTCCAGATCACCGGGTTCACCTCGGCCGCCGGAGTGCGGCAGCTGGCCACCCTCGGTGTGCCCGTGGTCGCCGACATCGGCTCCGGACTGCTGCGCGCCGATCCGCTGCTGCCCGACGAGCCGGACGCCGCCAGCACCCTGCGCGACGGTGCCGCGCTGGTCACCGCCAGCGGCGACAAGCTGCTCGGTGGGCCGCAGGCCGGTCTGCTGCTCGGTGCCGCCGACCTGGTCGATGGGCTGCGCCGCCATCCGCTGGCCCGGGCGGTACGCGTGGACAAGCTCACCCTCGCCGCGTTGGCGGCCACCCTGCACCACCCGGACACGCCGACCCGCGTCGCGCTGCACGCCGACCCGGGCGTCCTGCGCCAGCGGGTGGAACGGCTGCGGGACCGGCTCGGTGTCGACGGCCGCAAGGCCGAGGTGGTGCCGGCGGTAGCTGTGGTCGGCGGCGGTGGCGCTCCGGGTGTCGAGTTGGACTCGTGGGCGCTGAGCCTGCCCGAGCGGTACGCGACGCCGCTGCGCACCGGAGATCAGCCGGTGCTGGGTCGGGTGGTGCGGGGCCGGCTCCTGCTCGACCTGCGCTGCGTACCCGCCGACGCCGACGAGGCGGTCCGAGCGGCGGTGCTGCGCGTCCCCGACGGGGACGACTGAGCATGTTCGTCGTCGCCACCGCCGGGCACGTCGACCACGGCAAGTCGACCCTGGTCCGGGCGTTGACCGGGATGGAACCCGACAGGTGGGCCGAGGAACGCCGCCGGGGCATGACGATCGACCTGGGTTTCGCCTGGACGACGATGCCCTCCGGGGTCACCGTCGCCTTCGTCGACGTACCCGGGCATGAGCGTTTCGTGCCGAACATGCTCGCCGGGGTCGGCCCGGTGCCGGCGGCGCTGATCGTCGTCGCCGCCGACGAGGGGTGGATGCCGCAGTCCGCCGAGCACCTGGCCGCGCTCGACGCACTCGGTGTCGGGTACGGCCTGCTGGCGGTGACCCGCGCGGACCTGGCCGATCCGGGGCCGGCGACGGCGCGCGCCCGCGCCGAGATCGCCGCGACCAGCCTGGGCGCGGTGGACGCGGTGGCGGTCAGTGGCGTGACCGGCGCCGGCCTGCCGGAGCTGCGGGCCGCCCTGGACCGGTTCGCCGCCCGGCTGCCCGCGCCCACCGTGGACGGACCGGTCCGCCTCTGGGTGGACCGCAGCTTCACCGTCCGGGGCAGCGGCACGGTGGTCACCGGCACCCTCGGCGCCGGACGGTTGCGGGTCGGCGACGAGCTGGAGGTGGCCGGCGCCGACGAGCCGGTCCGGGTCCGGGGCCTGCACTCCCTCGGCCAGGCACGCTCCGAGGCAACGGGCGTCGGCCGCGTGGCGGTCAATCTGCGCGGTACGCCCCGCGACCGGCTCGGCCGCGGCGACGCGCTGCTCACCCCGGGCCGCTTCCACCGCACCGACCTCGTCGACGTCCGGCTCACCGGCGACCCGGCGGCCGATCTGCCGGCCACGCTCACCCTGCACGTCGGGTCGGCGGCGGTGCCGGTGCGGGTGCGGCCGCTCGGCCCGGACACCGTCCGGCTGCGGTTGGCCCGCGCCCTGCCGCTGCTCGTCGGCGACCGGGCGCTGCTGCGCGACCCGGGGCGGCACCACGTGGCAGGCGGGGTCCGGGTGTTGGATGTCGCGCCGCCACCGCTGTCCCGTCGGGGTGCCGCCGCCGCCCGCGCCCAGGTCCTGGCCGACCTGGACGGTCGTCCCGACCTGGCCGGCGAACTGCGCCGCCGTCGGCTGGTCCGCGCCGACACGATGATCCGGATGGGTGTGCCGGTGACTGTCGCACCGGTGGTCGGTGACTGGCTGGCCGACCCGGAGCACTGGCGGCGCCTCGGCGACCGGTTGACCGAGGAGGTCGCCCGCCACGCCCGGGAGCACCCGCTGGAGCCGGGCATGCCGGTGGACGCGCTGCGGCAACGCCTCGCCCTGCCCGACCGGGTGCTGGTCGAGGCGCTGGTCCGCCCGCCGCTGCGGGTGCACGCCGGCCGGGTGGCGGCCGCCGGCGCCGACGCGCTGCCCGAACCGGTCGCGCTGGCCGTGCAGCGGGTCCGCGCCGAGTACGCCGAGCGGCCGTTCCGCGCCCCGGAGGCGGACCGTCTCGTCGACCTCGGTCTGGGCCCCCGCGAGATCGGGGCAGCCGTACGCGCCGGCGCCCTGCTGCGGCTCGCCGACACGGTCGTGCTGCTGCCCGACGCGCTCGACGACGCGGTACGGGTGCTGGCCGGGTTGCCGCAGCCGTTCACGCTCTCCGCGGCCCGGCAGGCGCTGGACACCACCCGGCGGGTGGCGGTGCCGCTGCTGGAACTGCTGGACCGTCGCGGCGCGACCCGCCGCCTGCCCGACGACGCGCGGATCGTCGTCACCTGACCGACGCGGCCGGACGGTCGTGCCGGCCAACCGGCCCCCGGGCCGACGATGGTCACCTACCGTGACGCCATGGACCCTTCGGCGGTCTGGCGGGACCGGCAGCACCAGTGGCGGATCGAGGCGTACCGCGCGCCGGATCTGCGGTTCGCCATCTACGCCACGAACGGCACCACCGAGTCGGTGCCGCTGTGGCTGTTCGGCATGGCGGCGCTGGCCCGCTGGCTGATGACCCACTCCATCTCGCTCGACGACCTGGAGGTCGACTGAGCCTCGGAGGGCGGGAAACCGCGCCACGGCCGGCTCGGCTGCGGTTGAGTGACCTCAGGCGGGCGGACGGGGGTGCACGATGGGCGGTCAGCTCGGGCAGCTGGCACTCGTGGCCGTCCTGGTGCTGGTCAACGCCGCGCTCTCCGGCAGCGAGATGGCACTGGTGACGCTGCGCGAGGGGCAGTTGCGGCGGTTGGGTCGACGGTCCCGGTCCGGTGACCGGCTGGTACGGCTGTCCCGCGACCCGAACCGCTACCTCGCCACCATCCAGCTCGGCATCACGCTGGCCGGTTTTCTCGCGTCGGCGGCGGCCGCGGTGTCGCTGGCCGGGCCGCTGGTCGGCCCGCTGGGTTTCCTGGGCGCGGCGGCGCGTCCCGCCGCGGTGCTGGTGGTGACGGTGCTGCTGACGTTCGTCACGCTGGTGTTCGGGGAGTTGGCGCCGAAGCGGCTGGCGATGCAGCGGGCGGAGCGGTGGGCTCTGCTCAGCGCCGGCCCGCTGGACCTGCTCGCCCGGTTGTCCCGACCCGCGGTGTGGCTGCTCAGCCGCGCCACCGACGTCGTGGTGCGGCTGGCCGGCGGCGACCCGCGCGCCAACCGGGAGGAGATGACCGAGGACGAGCTGCGCGAGATGCTGGTCAGCCAGCGCGGCCTGTCGGCGCAGCAGCGGGAGATCCTGACCGGCGCCTTCGACATCGCCGGCCGGACGCTGCGCGAGATCCTGGTGCCCCGGCGGGAGGTGACCGCCCTGCGGGCCGACCTGGGCGCCGACGAGGGTGTCCGTCGGCTGGCCTCGGCCGGGCGTTCGCGCGCGCCGGTCACCGGCCCCGGCGGCCTGGACGAGGTGACGGGCGTCGTGCACATCCGGGACCTGGTGCGCGCCGGTGGCGGCACGGTCGGGCAGTGCGGGCGGGCGCCGCTGCTGCTGCCGGTCACCCTGCCGGTCGCCGACGCGTTGCGGCAGCTGCGCCAGGAGCACCAGCAACTGGCGCTCGTGGTCGACGAGCACGGGGGCATCGACGGCTTGGTGACGATGGAGGATCTGCTGGCCGAGGTGGTCGGCGAGCTGTACGACGAGACCGACCGGGACGTGCACGACGTGACCCGGGAGCCGGACGGGTCGCTGCTGGTGCCCGGTGACTTCCCGCTGCACGACCTGCCCGACCTGGGCGTACGGCTGAGTTTTCCGCTGTCGCGGGAGTACACCACGGTCGCCGGTCTGGTCCTGGCGCGGCTACGACACCTGCCTAGCGAGCCGGGGGAGACGGTGCGCCTGCCCGGACTCACGCTGGAGGTGGTGGAGGTGGCCGACCGGACGGTGCGGCGGGTACGGCTGCGCGGGTTCTCGAGCGAACGCTGACCCTCATCCCCCAACCGGGGGATAAAAGACGTAAAGGGCGCACACCGGTCGGTGTTCGCCTACCGTGCGGTACGTGAAGGACCGAGGGTTGCGTACGTTCGTCACGGTGCTCGCCGGCCTCGCGGTGATCTACTTCGGCAGCACCGGCCGCAGCCCCGAGGAGGGCGGCGGCATCTCCGGCGGGGTCGTGGTGCTGGCGCTGCTCGCCGCGCTGCTGGTGTGGCACCTCACCCGGCCGGGCGACAAGACGGTCAAGTGAGCCTCAGCGGGCCGCCACGCGGGTGACCTCACCGGCGGACTCCTCGCCGAGCGCCACCCGCACCAGCGCCGAGGCCAGCCGGCCGAAGTCCGGCTCGTCGACCAGCCCGGCCAACCCGCCCGGTGATCCCGGCAGGCCCAGCCTCTTCGCCCCGGCCAGGGCCCGACGATCGGCGTACGGGCGCACGTCGGACCAGACCGTCTGCGCCTCGCGCAGGTAGATGTCCGCGCCGGTGGGGCCGATGCCGGGGAACTCGGTGAGCAGCCGGCGCAGCCCGGCCGGGTCACCCTGGGCTTCACGGTGCAGCCGCCGCAGGTCACCGTGCCAGCGGTCCAGGCACAGTCGGGCGCCGGTGCCGAGCATCGTCGCCGTGCGCTCGTCGTAGCGGCGGTAGTGTCCGCGACCCAGCGCGTCGACCCGCTGCTGCCAGCTGGCCGCCTCCATCGCCTGCGGCGTGCGGTAGCCCGCGGCGAACAACTCCCGCGCGGCGTCCACCGCCACGCACGCCCGGATCCGGGTGCTCAGCAGGGTGGCGAGCACCAACAGCTGGTACAGGGGACCGGGTTTGTCGGAGAGCCGGATGCCGGCCTCCTCCGCGTACGTGTCGCCACGGCGGTCCAGCAGGACCCGCACCACGTTCCGATCGTCGCCCACCCCCTGCGGGTACCCGGCCGGCGGGCGCCTAGCCCTCCCGGCGGGCAGCGGGACCGGAATGCCGCCGGACCGGACGGGTATGCCGCCGTGGAGGCGGCCGACGCCGCCCGCCGCACCCGGAGGGAGACACTCGTGGTCAACCCGCAGCAGGAGGAGTTCCGGCGTAACGCCAAGGGCGCCACCAGCCAGGACAGCAAGGGGCCCCAGCCGACCGGGCATCCGCGCAACCGCGGCTCGTCGCGCGGGGACGCCGGCCGGCCGGTGCCCAAGGGGCAGGTGTCGCCGTACGGCCCGGCCGGCGAGCCGGTGGCCGAGGACGACAGCGACACCCGGGCCTAACGACCTCGATCCGACGGCCGCCGCAACCTGTTCCAGGTGGCGGCGGCCGTCAGCCCGTACGCCAGGTGCGGAATGATGTCGGAGAGCCAGTCGGAGCGCCGCCACGTGCGCGGATCGCTGATGCCCAGCGCGGTGATGGACCCGTCGGTCATGGTCATCACACCGGCGCCGAGGACCCCGGTGGCCATCGGCAGCGGCTGCCGCCGGCCACCGGCCCAGAGGGCGAACGCGACGCCGGCGGCGATGCCCAGTCCGTAGCCGATCAACGGGCCGAGGCCCGAGCGGCGGTTGGCCGCCCGGGCCCCGGACCCCAGGCTCACGTGCGCGATACCGGCCAGTCGATCGATCGTCTCGCCCGGGACGTCACTCTCCGGGCGGGCCCGCAGCGCCATGTCGAGATAGCTGACCACGTTCAGCGCGGTGCTGCCGACGGCGCCCGCGATGGCGCCGTCGGCCAGGTCCACCCGCCTCACTTCGGATCGCCCGGTTCGCGCTCGCTCTTGGGGCCGTACGTGCGCTCACCCCGCACCACGCCCCGCTGGCCGCGATCCTCCTGCAGGATCCGGTTGGCGACCTGGTTGGCCTTGCCGTCGGGTACCCGTCGTCCGGAGTCGTCGATCGCGTTGCGCATCCGTGCCCGCTGCTTGTCGTACGCGTTGCTGCCCGGCCGTGGTCCTGGCATGTGCCGCCTCCTTCGTCCGTTGGCGTACCGCGGCCGTCTACCCGTCTGGCGGCGGGCCAACCCCGGGCTCATCGAGGGCCGCGCACCACGGCGACGGGGCACCGCGCGTGGTGCAGCACGGACTGGCTCACCGACCCCAGCAGCAACCCGCTCACCTCGCCGCGCCCCTGCCCGCCTACCACCAACAGTTGGGCGGTGCGGGACGCCTCGGCGAGCACCGCTCCGGCGCGGCCGTGCACCGCCCGCCCGGTCACCCGCAGACCGGGGTGTCGCTCGGCCAGCCCGTCCAGGGAGTCGGCCAGCTCGCGTTCCTGCTCGTCGTGCAGCCGCGTCTCGTCGTACACCAGGGGTTGCATGTCGCCGGGGCCGCTGCTGCCCGGATGCCGGTAGGCGCGCACGGCCCGCAGCGGCACGCCGCGCGCCTCGGCGGTGTCGGCGGCGAACTCGGCGGCCAGACCGGCGGCCGCCGAGCCGTCCATCCCGACCACGACCGGCTCGTCGGGCCGTTGCTCGCCGCGGGCCACCAGCACCGGGCAGTCGGCGTACGCGGCGACCTGGACCGCCACCGAGCCGAGCACCAGCGCGGCGAAGCCGCCCAGTCCCCGGTCGCCCAGCACGATGAGCGCGGCGGTGGGGGATTCGCCGACCAGCACGGCCGAGGCCTCGCCGTCGATGATCTCGCCGGAGATGGTGAGCCCGGGCGCGGTCGCCTCGGCCTCGGTCACGGCGGCGGCGACGAGTTCCTCGGCCTGGTGGCGCAGCCCGCCGCCGGGTGGGGCGCCCGGCGCGGGGGAGTCCGGCACGTGCAGCAGCGGCCAGATGAACCCGTGCACCACGCGCAGCGGCCGACGCCGGCGCACGGCCTCGGCGGCGGCGAGGCGCACCGCGCGCAGGGACGGCTCGGAGCCGTCCACTCCGACCACCACCGCCGCGCTGTTCGCCGAGTTCACCGGCCACCTCCCGCCCGTCCCACTATCGCGCCCGGGCGGGGCGCGGCGCAGCCATACCGCCGCGCCTGCCGGTCGGTACGCTGGCGAGCACCGGACGAAGAGGGAGCGTCGTCGATGGGCGAACCGGATCAGCCGAGCACCGCACGCATGATCGACTACTGGCTCGGCGGCGCCGACCACCTCCCGGTGGACGTGGCCGCCGCGACGGCCTTCGAGCAGGCGTACGGGCCGTGCGCGCTGATCTTCCGGGAGCTGCGGGCGTTCCTCGGTCGGGCGGTGCGGGCGATCGCCGCGCAGGGTGTGGACGGTTTCCTGGTCTTCGGCGCCGGAGTGCCCACGATGGGCAACGTGCACGAGGTGGCCCCCGAGGCGACCGTTCTCTACACCGACGTCGACCCGGTCACCATCCGGCTCGGTCAGCGCATCCTGGCCGGCAGTGACCGGGCCGGCTACGGGTTCGGCGACGCCACCGACATCGGCACGATAGACCCGGCTCAGCTGCACCGGTTCGTTCCGGGGTGGGGGCGGCGACCGGTCGGGGTGGTGTTCCTCGGGCTCGCCGCGTTCCTCGACGACGACACGGTGCGGCACACCTTCGACGAGTTGTACGCGGCGGCGGCGCCGGGCAGCCTGCTCGCCGTGGACTTCGACACCGAGGAGCTGGCAGCCCATCCGCAGGCGCTGGCGATGATGGGGCCGACGTTCCGGATGCGTCCGCCGGCCGCGTTCGCCCCGCTGCTGGGCCGGTGGGCGCCGACGGCGGACGGGGTCGTACCGGTCAGCCGTTGGCGTCCGGACGGCGCGCCGGCCGAGGTGCCCGACGCGTTCTACGGTGCGCTGGCGGTCCGTGGCGACGACTGACCGCGGCGACGGGCTGTCCGGGGGCGACCGTATGATGCTTGCCCTGTAGCAAGTTTCTGGAGGACGCATGGTGGACGGGCCGGACGTGGTGTCGCGCGCGCTGCGTGAGGCTCCGCCCGACCAGCTGGCGGAGGCGGCGGACGGCGCGATCCGTTCGGCGCTGGGCGCCGTACGCACGGACGTGTTCGTGGCCGACTATCGGATCAGCGGCCTCTGGCCGGTGCTGGATCCGGACCTGCCGGCGGCCGGGTTCCTCGCCTGTCACACCGTGGCGCAGCGCTGCTTCAGCAGCCAGCAACCGGTGCACGACCTCACCGACGAGGGCCCGTGCCGGCTGTACCTGCCGCTGACCGCGTGGGGGGAGCGGCTCGGCGTGCTGCTCATCGAGCTGTCGTCCGCGCCGGGGCCGGCCCTCACCGGGCTGGCCACCGACATCGCCGGCGCCCTCGCGGTGGCGATGCGGGCGGCGGACCGGGTGACCGACCGGTACCGCCGGGCCCGTCGCCGCGAACGGCTCAGCATGGCTGCCGAGATGCAGTGGGATCTGCTGCCCGGGCGCAGCGTGTCGCACCGCGCGTTCCATCTGGCCGGCCAACTCGAACCGGCGTACACGGTGGGCGGTGACCACTTCGACTGGTCGCTCGACGGTGACCGGCTCACCCTGACGGTGCTCAACGGCGAGGGCAGCGGTCTGGCCGCGTCGATGCTGACCGCGGTCACGGTGAACGCGATGCGCAACGCGCGCCGGTCCGGCGGTGGTCTGGTGGAGCAGGCGGAGCTGGCCTCGGACACCGTCTTCTACCAGCACCGGGGGCGCCGGTACGTGGCCACCCTGCTGCTGGAGGTGGACACCCGCACCGGGCGGGTACGGGTGGTCGACGCGGGGTCGCCGCACCTGCTGCGGGTGCGTGGCGCGGTGGTCGACCCGGTGAAGGTGGAGCAGCAGATGCCGCTGGGCATGTTCGCCGAGACCCGCTACGAGCTGCAGGAGTTTCAGCTCGAGCCGGGGGATCGCGTGTTCGTGGTCAGCGACGGGGTGTGGGCGGCCGAGCCGCCGGGGCAGGAGCCGTACGGGCAGCGGGCGATGGCGCGTTCCCTGCGCGCCACACGCTTGCAGCCGCCGACCGAAGCGGTTGGTACGGTGATGCGCGAACTGCACGCCTACCACGCGGACTCCGATCTGCGCGACGACGCAGTCGTGGTCTGCCTGGACTGGCACGGTCCGCGCGAGCGGAACGGCGGGTGAGGATCGCCGCCGATTCGTCGGGCGGGCACCAGCGCGACGACGGCAGGGGACATCGGGTGGAGCGACCTGGGGATCTCGCCGCGGCGATCGCCGCGGCCGCCGAGACGATGGTCGCCGTGCTCGAATCGGCGGCCGCGCGTCATCAGGTGCCGCCGACGCAGCTGCGGGTGCTGATGTTGATCAGCGGCCGGTCGGAGACCAACGTCAACCGCCTGGCGGAGCTGCTGGACGTGGGGCCGTCCTCGGCCAGTCGGCTCTGTGACCGACTGGAGGCGACGGGTCTGCTGCGTCGGGTGGCCGATCCCCGGGACCGGCGGGAGGTGCGTCTGGTGCCGACGGCGGCGGCGCAGACACTGCTGCGGGAGTTGGCCGAGCGGCGGCAGCGGGCGGTGCAGGCGGTCCTGGACCGGATGCCGGCGCGGACCCAGCACGAGGTGTTGGCGGCGTTGCTCGCGTTCGGTCGGGCGGCGACCCAGTCGGTGCCGGAGCAGCAGTCCGATCCGGCGGTGCAGACGGCCTGAACGGCCACCCCTTCCACTAGTATCCTAGGACGCTCTACGCGTGGTGATCCACGCCACAGTGCGGCACAGCCGCACCAACCGGCAAGCGGCGGGGCCGGGCAGGCCAGGGGGAGCCCGATATAGTGGCAGCGCACTGAGCCGGCCCGTGATCATCGAGATCGCGGGCCGCGTCAGGGAAGAGGGCCCCGTCCGGGGCCGCAGGGGGAGCCGGCGGTGGCCGGCCCGACAGCGCGTACGACCTCCGCGTCCGCCCGGGTGGATCGGAGCGTGCCGCGAAGGAGGTTCGGTGTCGCCTCGGCCGGCTCGGGCAGAGCACCCGCGAGACACCGGCGACCAGACTCCCGGCGACCAGGTGCTCACCCTGCCCAACCTGATCAGCTTCGGGCGGCTGCTGGGCGTACCTCTCTTCCTCTACCTGTTCCTGGTGGCCCGCGCGGACGTGGCGGCGGTCGTCGTCCTGGCCATCGGCGGCACCACGGACTGGGTCGACGGCTGGATCGCCCGGCGGCTGCGTCAGGTGAGCCGCCTCGGTGAACTGCTCGACCCCCTCGCCGACCGGCTCTACATCCTCGCCACGCTCGTCGCCTTCACCGTCCGGGAGGTGGTGCCGTGGCAGTTCACCGCGGCGCTGCTGGCCCGGGAGGTGCTGCTGCTCGGCTCGCTGGCGGTGCTGCGCCGCTACGGCTACGGCCCGCCACCCGTGCACTACGTCGGCAAGACCGCCACGTTCCTGCTGCTCGCGGCGTTCCCGGTGCTGCTGTTGGCCACCGAGTGGAGCGCGGCGGCGACGGCGACCGCCGCGATCGGCTGGGGCCTGGCCTGGTGGGGGCTGGTGCTCTACTGGGTGGCCGGCGGCATGTACGTGGTGCAGGCGGCCCGGCTGGTGCGCGCGGCGCGCGGCCCGCGAGCGGCCGCATGAGCGCGCCGCGGCCCGGGGGCGGTCGGCAGGACCGGGTGTACGCGCCGGACTTCCTCACCGAGTTGTTCCGCAATCCGTTGGATCCCGGGTACGCCGACGCGGCGGCCGCCCGTCGTGGTGCGGCGTCGCCGCCGCCCGCCAAGGGCTGGCGGGCCGTGTCGGTCCGCTCGGTCAGCCTGGTCGTGGTGGTGATGCTGGGCTTCCTGTTCGCGGTCGCGTACCGGCAGACGATGGCGGACGAGCCCGGGCGCAGCCAGGCGAGGTCGGGCCTGGTGGCGCAGATCAAGGAGCGCGAGAGTCAGACCGACCGGTTGTCCACGCGGGCGGACGAGCTGCGCGAGGAGGTCGGTCGGCAGCGGGACGCGGCGTTGAGTGGCTCGGCGGCGGCCCGCCTGCGGGACCTGGAGGCGAGCACCGGGCTGGGTCGGGTGCGCGGTGACGGTGTGGTGGTGCGGTTGGCGGACGCGCCGGACAAGGCGGACGCGGTCACCGGCGCCGGCGCGGGCCCGCCTCGGGTGCTGTACAGCGACCTGCAGGGCGTGGCGAACGCGTTGTGGAGTGCCGGCGCGGAGGCGATCGCCATCAACGGGCAGCGGTTGACCGCGACGTCGACGATCCGGTCGGCGGGTGAGGCGATGCTCGTGGACTTCCGGCCGGTGACCGGTCCGTACGAGGTGTCGGCGATCGGTCCGTCGTCGATGCGGCGCAAGTTCGACGACAGTCGTAACGCGGCGCTGATGCGGGAGGTCGCGCAGAAGACGGGTCTGTCGTTCGGTGTGCGCAAGGCCGACGACCTCACCCTGCCGGCGGCGCCGGAGCCGCAGCTACGCTACGCCAAGCCGTCGGTCAGCCCGAGCCCTTCCGTGTCGGGTGGCCGGTCCGGCAGTCCCGGGTCGTCCGGTTCTCCGGCGACCGTTAGCCCCTCCGGAGGTGGCCGATGATCGCGGTGCTGGCGTTGCTCGCCGGTGTGGTGCTCGGTGTGTGGCTTGATCCCACGGTGCCGGCGGCGTTGCAGCCGTACCTGCCGATCGCGGTGGTGGCCGCGTTGGACGCGGTGTTCGGTGGGGTGCGGGCCAAGCTGGACCGGATCTTCGATGACAAGCAGTTCGTGGTGTCGTTCATTTCGAACGTGCTGGTGGCTGGTCTGATCGTGTATCTGGGTGACCAGTTGGGTGTGGGCGGGCAGTTGTCCACTGGTGTGGTGGTCGTGCTCGGTGTGCGTATCTTCGGCAACGTGGCGGCGATCCGTCGGCACCTGTTCCGGGCGTAGGTTTGGATGCGATGAGCGACGAGCAGACCGAGACGGGGACGGGCTGGCCGCAGCCGGCGGGGCCGGTGCGTCCGGGTGGTCCGGCGGGTGAGCCGGATCCGCGGCCGGATGCGCCGGATCCGGACGAGTTGAGTCCGCTGGCGCCGCACGAGCCGGTGCCGTCGGTGGACGAGCCGGCGCCGGCCGACGATGGTGCGACCGTCGACCTGGGCGGGGTGTCGCGGTCGGCGGAGTCGGAGGCGTCGGCTGCGCGGCCGGTCGAGCAGGCGCCGCCGGTGGTGGAGCCGGCGCCGCCGGCGGGTAGGTCCCGGCTGAGTACGGCGGGTGTGATGATCGTGGCCCTGCTGGCGTTGTTGGGTTTCACGCTGGTGGTGCAGTTGAAGACGACGTCGACGGATCCGACGTTGGGGGCGACGCGTCAGGAGGACCTGGTGCGGATCCTGTCGGATCTGGATGCGCGGGAGAGTCGCCTGCAGCAGGACATCCGGGCGTTGGAGGACAGTCAACGGCAGTTGGCCTCGGGTGAGCAGGGTCGTCAGGCGGCGTTGGACGAGGCGACGCGGCGGGCGGACGAGCTGGGCATCCTGGCGGGGACGTTGCCGGCGGTGGGGCCCGGTCTGACCGTGCAGTTCTCCAGTGGTGGCAAGCCGGTCTCGGCGGACCAGGTGTTGGACGCGGTGCAGGAGTTGCGGGGCGCGGGCGCGGAGGCGATGCAGATCTCCGGTGGTGATCGGGCGACGGTGCGGATCATCGCGTCGACGTTCTTCCTCGACGGGGAGAACGGGTCGTTGGTGGTGGACGGGCGCCGGTTGGCGGGTCCGTTCATGATCACGGTGATCGGTGACCCGGCGACGATGCGTACGGCGTTGAACATTCCTGGTGGGGTGGTGGCGTCGGTCCGGGGTGACGGCGGTAACGTGACGTTTGGGGAGCGTGAGGTTGCCGAGGTTTCGGCGCTGCACGCGCCGATCAAGTTGGAACACGCCCGTCCGGTCTCCTGACCGGCGCGGCCGCGCCGGACCCGGGTGGTCCGGGGCACGATGGATGAAGGACGCGTCTGGTGATTCCCGAGGATCTGCGATACACCGCCGAGCATGAGTGGGTGGCGGGTGACGGCACCGGTTCGGTTCGGGTCGGCATCACGCACTTCGCGCAGGACGCGTTGGGCGACATCGTGTACGTGCAGTTGCCCGAGGCGGGTGCGGTGGTCGCGGCTGGTGACTCGTTGGGTGAGATCGAGTCGACCAAGAGCGTGTCGGAGATCTACGCGCCGGTTGCCGGTACGGTGGCGGCGCGTAATGAGGCGTTGGGTGACACGCCTGAGCTGATCAACACTGATCCGTACGGTGCGGGTTGGCTGGTGGAGATCACTCCGAATGATCCGACGGCGACGGACGGGTTGCTGACGGCGGCTGCGTACCAGAAGATCACCGAAGGCTGAGTGTGCTTGATCCGGTGCGTGTGATGTCTGCGCGCGTCCGGTTGCCCTGCATTTCGGCGCTGGCTAGGCTCGCCCAGTCGACCGAGAACCCAATAGTTGAGCGTTGCGGAATTGCCTTCCCGGGCACGGGGAGCCAGCCGCCGGGTGTGCATATGCCCGGCGGCCAGACCCGCCATTACCCGACGCCGACCGAACAGATCCGTGAGGTGGTCCCATGACGCGCCCAGACGACGAGTTCCCCCCGCTCGACGTCACTTCGACGCTCAATCTCGGTTCGCTCGACGAAGTGCTGGAGGGGCCGGACACCGATGTGGTGCCGAGCCGGATGTCCGGTTCGTTGCCGCCGGGTATGGCGCTGCTGGTGGTTCGTCGCGGCCCGAATGCGGGTGCCCGGTTCCTGTTGGACCACGATGTGACGACGAGTGGCCGGCATCCGGACAGTGACATCTTCCTCGACGATGTGACGGTGTCGCGTCGGCACGCGGAGTTCCACCGTGATGGTGGGACGTTCACGGTGCGGGACGTGGGCAGCCTGAATGGCACGTACGTGAATCGTGAGCGGGTCGAGGCGGCCACGTTGAGCAATGGTGACGAGGTCCAGATCGGTAAGTTCCGGGTGGTGTTCATCGCCGGTCCGCGCCCGGAGGAGGAGGCCGGCCGGGGGTGAACGAGCCTGCGGCCTCCACGCCACCCGGGGCGGCCCGGTCCCAGCCGCTGATGAGCATCGGTGAGGTGCTGGGTCAGTTGCGGGTGGATTTCCCGGACACGACGATTTCGAAGTTGCGGTTCCTCGAGGCCGAGGGTCTGGTGGAGCCGCAGCGGACGGCGGCGGGTTACCGGAAGTACAGCTGGGACGACGTGGCGCGGTTGCGGTTTGTGCTGTCCGCGCAGCGGGACAGGTACCTGCCGTTGCGGGTGATCCGTGAGCAGTTGGCGGAGTGGGATTCGTCCGGTGAGCAGCCGGGGCGTACGCGGCCCGCGTTGGTCGCGGTGGGTCCTGATGGTGCGGTGCCGGGCCGTGAGTCGCCGGAGCCGGCCGAGTCGCAGGTGCGGCTCGGCCGGGCGGATCTGGTGGCGCGCAGTGGGATCGACGAGTCGACGTTGGTGGAGTTGGAGCGGCTCGGTGTGCTGGTGCCGGATCCGCCGGGGTGGTACGACGCGGATGCGTTGATCATCGCGTCGGCGGTGGCGGGGTTGGCGGCGTACGGGTTGGAGCCGCGGCATCTGCGGGGTTACCGGACGGCGGCGGACCGGGAGGTTGGTTTGTTCGCGCAGTTGGTGGCGCCGTTGGTGCGGCAGAGTGATCCGGCGGCGCGGGCGCGGGCTGCGGAGACGGCGCGGGAGTTGGCGGCGTTGTCGGAGCAGTTGCACGCGGCGTTGGTGCGGGTGGGGCTGCGGTCGACGTTGGGTCGGTGACGGGGGCCTCGGTGGGCGGCGGTGGTGCGGAAAGATCTCTTTCCGGAAGCGTGCCGTAGGCTTGCCGGGGTAACCCCTTTCTGGCGCGGACGTGGTGCTGTAGCGCATGGGACGGCCGTGTCGCGGTCCGTGTACCGTGCAGGGAAGGGCGCGGTGCGTAGGTTGACGACGACACGGAGGCGGCGGTGCGCGAGCTGAGCGTGGTCGGAGTTCGGGTGGAGCTGCCCAGCAACCAGCCGATCGTCCTGCTCAGGGAGGTCGAGGGGGACCGCTATCTGCCGATCTGGATCGGCGCGGTCGAGGCCACGGCTATCGCTTATGAGCAGCAGGGGGTCAAGCCGGCCCGGCCGTTGACGCATGATCTTTTGCGGGATGTGTTGACGGCCCTGCAGGCGCCGTTGCAGGCGGTGGAGATCACCGAGCTCAAGGAGAACGTCTTCTATGCTGATCTGTTGATCGGCGATGGGGTGCGGGTGTCGGCGCGTCCGAGCGATTCGATCGCGTTGGCGTTGCGTGTCGGGGCGCCGATTCGTTGTGCGGAGCAGGTCCTCACTGAGGCGGGGATCGTGATTCCCGACGAGCAGGAGGACGAGGTGGAGAAGTTCCGCGAGTTCCTGGAGCAGGTGCGTCCGGAGGATTTCGCGGGCTGAGGTTCCGCTCGTGGGCGGGTGTCACTGCGGGTGACGCCGCGTCTGGTTGGTGATCTTTCTCGGTGGCTGCGCGGCGTGTCGCGTCGGTTCCTCCGTGGTAACCCCTGAGGGTGGCGATAGGGTTGCCGTGTCGAGGGGTGCGCGTCCCGGAAACGACGCGTCGCCGCACTGACGGGGAGGTTGTCCGGATGCACGAGCCACAGGATCCTGATCCGGGTACACAGTTGGGTGGGCCGGGTGCCTCGTCGTCGGGTGCGGCGACTGAGGGTGACGGTTCGGTGGGCTACCGGGGTGTGACGGCGTGCCACGCGGTGGGCATCAGTTACCGGCAGCTGGATTACTGGGCGCGTACGACGCTTGTGGTGCCGAGCGTGCGGGACGCGTCGGGTTCGGGGACGCAGCGGTTGTACTCGTTCCGGGACCTGGTGGTGTTGAAGGTCGTGAAGCGGTTGTTGGACGCGGGGGTGTCCCTGCAGAACATCCGTAAGGCGATCGAGGCGCTGCGGTCGCGTGGGGTGGAGGATCTGGCCGGGATCACGCTGATCTCCGATGGGACGACGGTGTACGAGTGCCGGTCTCCGGAGGAGGTGGTCGATCTGTTGCAGGGTGGCCAGGGTGTCTTCGGTATCGCGATCGGTGGGGCGTTCAAGGAGATCCAGGGGTCGTTGTCGCTTCTGCCGGCGGAGCCGGCGGCGAGTGGTCCGGTGGAGCCGGTGGTGGAGTCGGATCCGGTGGGTGACGAGTTGGCGGCGCGGCGGGCGCGGCGGCGGGCGGGCTGATCGGCGGTGCGCCGGTTCCGGGTTGTGGAATCGCCCGGTTTTTGAGGTCCGCTTTTTTGGGGCGCTGGTTGGTGACGGTGGGTCAGCGTTGCCGGCGTGCTGTGGGGCTGCGGGTGTTCCGGTCCTTCGTGGATGACTCTGGGTGTCGTCGTGGTGGCCCGTTGTGGACAGTGGGTGTGCTGTCGTGACGGTGTGTGGCCGCGTGTTGTCGGGAATCCGATAGGGGGGCCCTGACCGGAGGCTTCCGGCACGCTATGGTCCGTCACGGTCCCCGGTGTGTCGCCGTGGCACGACGGTGTCGCCCGGTGGTCCGTTGCCCCTCCGCGCCGACGCCGCGCGCCCCTCACCTCGGAAGGAAAGACCGTGACGGTTACGGAAGAAACCGCTCCCGTTTCGCATTACGAGCGCATCGGCGGTGCCAGTTCGGTCAAGGCCGCCGTTGATCTGTTCTACGGGCGGGTGCTCGCCGACCCGGAGTTGGCGGGTTACTTCACCGGTGTGGACATGGTGGGTCAGCGGCGGCACCTGACGTTGATGTTGACGGTGGTGCTGGGTGGGCCGAACGAGTACGCCGGTCGCGGGTTGGCCGAGGCGCATCAGCCGTTGAACATTCCGGTGGAGCACTACGTGAAGGTGGGTGAGCACCTGGTGGCGACGTTGACCGAGCTGGGTGTGCCCGCCGACATTCTGGCTCACGTGCAGACCGTGCTGGGTGAGGTGCAGGACCAGGTCGTGGCTTCCGGGAACCGTCCGGGCGTCTGAGCGTGGACGCGGCCCGACTCAAGCAGAGTTGGTCCCTGGTCGCCGAGCACGGTGACCAGGTGCCGCTCTACTTCTATTCGACGTTGTTCCTGGCCCATCCCGAGACGCGGCAGATGTTCCCCACGAACATGGCGGGGCAGCGCGACCGTCTGGTGACCGCGTTGGGGCACATCGTGTCCAACGTGGACCAGGTGGATCGGCTTGTGGGTTTCCTGCAGGACCTCGGCGCGGACCACCGCAAGTTCGCGGTGCGCGCGGAGCACTACCCGGCCGTCGGTGAGGCGTTGCTGGCGACGTTGCAGCATTTCCTGGCCGAGCAGTGGACCGAGGAGTTGGCGCAGGACTGGGCGGCGGCCTACGGGTTGGTCGCGCAGGTGATGACCGAGGCGGCGCAGGCCGCCGAGGCGGTCAATCCACCCTGGTGGGTGGCGGAGATCGTGGCGCACGAGCGGCGGGCGTTCGACGTGGCGGTGCTGACGGTGCGTCCGCAGTACCTGTTGCCGTTCACGGCCGGCCAGTCGATCGGGGTGTCGCATCCGTCGGTGCGGTCGTGGCGGTACTACTCGCCGGCGAACGCGCCGCGGGCGGACGGCACGTTGGAGTTGCATGTGCGGGCCGCGCCGGGTGGTGCGGTGTCCTCACGGCTGGTGTACGGGTCGTCGGTGGGGGATCAGATCCACCTGGCGGCGCCGGTGGGGGATCGGCTGGCGTTGTGGGCGGCGGGTTCCGGCGATCTGCTGCTGGTGGCTTCGGGTACCGGCTGGGCGCCGGTGAAGGCGCTGGTGGAGCAGGTCGCCGCGGAGGGTTCGCGCCGTCGGGTGGACCTATACGTGGGTGCGCGTTCGCGAAGTGAGTTCTACGACAGCGACGCGATCGACAAGTTGGCGTCGTCGTACCCGTGGTTGACGGTGACCTACGTGGTGGGTGCCGACGGGAGCCGGCCGGGGGAGTTCGTGCACGCGGTGGATCGGGCGCTGGCCGACGGTGACTGGCGGTCTCGACACGTGTACCTGTGCGGGTCGGACGAGATGGTTTCGTACGCGGTGCAGGCGTTGGCCCGGGCGGGTTTCCACGCGGGTCAGGTGCATCACGAGGGCCTGGGCAAGCAGTGGTACGGGCCGGCTTGGCGGACGGCGGTGGATCAGTCGACCGTCGGTGACACTTCCGGAGGTGGGCTCAGGTGAGCGCGACGCCGATCAGTCGGTATGACGGTGTGCAGGTGTCCGGTGGGGTGCAGGTCCGGATGACCGCGGACCGGGTGCGGCGGTGGGAGTTCGGTACGGCGCCGTTCGCGCGGCGCGGTTACGACAACGCCGACGTGGACCGGTTCCGGATGCAGGTGGCCGACGAGTTGGATCTGTTGGCGACGCAGATCGCGGGTCTGCGGGCGGAGAACGAGCGGCTCACCGACCGGGTGGAGTTGCACCGGCACGGGGTGATCCCGAGCGCCGGTAACGCCGCGAAGGTGCCGGCGGCCAAGGAGGTGAATCTGCTCTCCGCGGCGCAGCGGGAGGCGGAGCAGATCATCGCGCAGGCGCACGACTACGCGCGGCGGGTCGCCGAGTACGCGCGGGTGCAGTACGAGAGTTACATGCGGGCCGCGGCGGAGGAGGCGAAGCAGGAGGCCGAGCGGG
The DNA here is from genome assembly GCF_040607375.1 of Micromonospora sp. NPDC005298. NCBI lineage: Bacteria > Bacillati > Actinomycetota > Actinomycetes > Micromonosporales > Micromonosporaceae > Micromonospora > Micromonospora sp. NPDC005298. Next base: position 112,896 of record NZ_JBEXGP010000017.1, on the reverse strand, counting down.
CGGTGGCTGATTACCGCAGTTCGGCCGGTGCGAGCTTCGACGACACGGTGGCGACCCGGGAGGCGTTGCGGATCTTCGGGGAGATGATGGTGTCGCACATGCAGGCGGCGGCACGGCATCTCGACGACGGCAGTGAGCAGTTGGCGCGGACGATGGATCGGATCGCGAAGGAGACTCCGGGTGCGCCGTTCGCCGCGGGTGCGGCGGCGGGGCAGGCGGCGTTGCCGCGGCACCACCGCTGACCGCGGGGTGGGGTCCGCCGACCGGGCGGGTCCCACCCGGTCGGCGGGAGGTTGGGCCTGGTCACCGGCGGGGCGTCCGGGCGACCTCCTGGTCCTTCGTGTCCGAGGTGGGGAGCGCGGCAGAGCCGAGCAGGGCCAGCTTTTCCGCGTCGCTGGAGCCGGCGTCCGGGTGGTAGACGATCAGCATGAGGTCGTCGGCGCCGTTGATCGTGAGTCGTTCCCGGTTGAGGGTCATCTCGCCGACCTGCGGGTGATCGAGCCGAAGTGGGGTCCCGCGCTGTCCGCGCACCTCGTGCCGGGCCCAGAGCTGCCGGAACCGCGGGCTGGCCAGCGACAGCTCGCCGGTCAGTTCGATGAAACGGGGATCGTCGACGTCGGTTCCCACGGCCTGGCGCAGGTTCGCCACGAAGCACTCCGTCACGTTCTCCCATTCCGGGTGCAGCGCCTGCTCGGCCGGGTCCAGGAACAGGTCCCGCAGCTGGTTGCGGCCGACGGCGAGGCCGGGTGAGAGCGCCGTGGCCAGGCGGTTCACGGCCAGGATGTCGAAGTAGCGGTCCTCGATGAAGGCAGGCTGCGCGAGGCTGTGCAGGAGCTTCAACGCTCCCGCCGGTGGTGTCTGCCTGCGTCCTCGGCGCCTGCGCCGCCGAGGGACCTGGGCGACGAGGGTCAGCAGGTGGGCGAAATGGTCGTCGTCGAGGTGCAGCACGCGGGCGATCGACTCGAGCACCTGGACCGAGGGGTTGCGGTCGCGGCCGCGTTCGAGCCGCAGGTAGTAGTCGGCGCTGATGCCGGCGAGCATGGCGACCTCCTCGCGCCGCAGCCCCGGCACGCGCCGCACACCGACGTCGGGGATGCCTGCCTGCTGCGTGGTCACCAGCTCGCGGCGGGCTCGCAGGTAGGCCCCGAGGGCGTTCGTCGACTCGCTCATGCAAGCGACGGTAGCTCCGCGCGCACCGGTTCGAGGGGGTCCTGTCGCACCCCAGGCTGAACAGGGCTCTGGGTGAGCCGGTGTGCCGCTCCTACCGTTCACGACGGCCCGTGTGGGCCACGCGTCCCGAAGGGGGAGTCATGACCGTCACACTGATCACCGGAGCCAACAAGGGCATCGGGTACGAGACCGCCCGGCAGCTGCTGCAGTTGGGGCACCAGGTCTACGTCGGCGCGCGGGACGCCGAACGCGGCAGGAAGGCCGCCGCCGAGCTCGGCGCCCGGTTCGTCCAGCTCGACGTGACCGACGACGCCTCGGTCAGCGGCGCACTGGCGGCGATCGACGCCGACGAGGGTCGTCTCGACGTCCTGGTGCACAACGCCGGGGTCCTGGAGACGGCGCTCGACGGTCCCGCGGCGCTGCGGTCCTTCGACACGAACGCGGTGGGCATCGTGCGGGTCACGGAGGCCGCGCTGCCCCTGCTGCGCAGGTCCGCGAACCCCACAGTCGTCACCGTCTCCAGCAGCGCCGGATCGTTCTGGGCGGTGACCAACCCCGAGCGGCCGGAGTTCCATCTGCCGCTCGCGCTGTACGCGGCGTCGAAGGCGGCGGCCACCATGCTGACGGTGCAGTACGCCAAGTCGCAGCCGGGCATCAGGTTCAACGCCGTCGAGCCGGGCGCCACCGCCACCGACATGACCGCCGCCTTCGGCATCGGCCGGCCGGTCGAGGAGAGCGCCCGGGTCGTCGTGCGCCTGGCCACCCTCGACGGGACGGGCCCGACCGGCACCCTGCAGGACGAGGCGGGGCAGCTGCCCTGGTGAGAAGGGTCAGCCGGCGGCGGCGCGCACGGCGTCGGCGATCGGGGTGGGCCCGTTGACGAGTTCCAGGGTCGCGCCGGCGGTGCGTGGTTCGTCGAGCAGCGCGGTGAGGACGTGGGCGACGTCGGCGCGGGTGACCGCACCCGGTCCGGCGTGGCGGGTGAGGGTGACGAGCCCGGTGGGCGTGTCGTCGGTGAGCCGCCCGGGGCGCAGGACCGTCCAGTCCAGGTCGCGGGCGCGCAGGTCGTCCTCGGCGGCCCGTTTGGCCAGCAGGTACGCCGCCCACGTCTCGTCGGTGCCGGGGGACGGCGGGTCGTCCACGCCCATCGAGGAGACCAGCAGGTAGCGGCGGACACCGGCGCGGGTGGCGGCGTCGGCGAGCAGCGCGGCGGCGCCCCGGTCGACGGTGTCCTTGCGGGCGGCGCCGCTGCCGGGGCCGGCGCCGGCGGCGAAGATCACCGAGTCGGCGCCGTCGAGGTGCGCGGCGAGGTCGGTGACGTCGGCGTGTTCCAGGTCGCAGACGACAGGTGTGGCGCCGGCGGCGCGCAGCGCATCGGCCTGGGCGGGGTTGCGGATCAGGCCGACGGCGGTGTCGCCGCGCTCGGCGAGGTGGTGTTCCAGCAGCAGGGCGATCTTGCCGTGGCCTCCGGCGATGACGGTGCGCATGCGTCCCAACCTACCGGTGGTCGGGGTCGCCGGCTTGACCTTGACCTTTGGGTAACCCCCAGTCTGGGGCGTGCCGGTCGCCGTGACCGGCACGAGGAGGATGCCGACATGGGGTTGTTGACCATCGGAGCGTTCGCGCGGGCGGCGGGGCTGACCACCAAGGCGTTGCGCCTGTACGACCAGGTGGGGGTGCTGGCGCCGGCCGCGGTCGATCCGGAGTCCGGGTATCGGCTCTACGACCGGGAGCAGGTGCCGCTGGCCCGTCTGGTGGCGCGGTTGCGTCGCATCGGGATGCCGTTGGCGACGGTCCGCACCGTGTGCGCGCTGGAGCCCCCGGCGGCAGCGGAGGCGATCACCGCGTATTGGCGGCAGGTCACCGTCGACACCGCGGCCCGGGCGCGGGTCGCCGCCGTCCTCGTGGATCACCTGTCTCAAGGGGGTACCACCGTGTCTGGTTCGAATCACACCCTGGCCGTGAACTGCGCCGCCGGCTGCGACGTCGGGGCGGTACGCGACAGCAACGAGGACGCCGCGTACGCCGGTGAGCGGTTGCTCGCCGTCGCCGACGGTGTGCGGGGACCGGGTGGCGCGGCCGCCAGCGCCGCCGCCATCGACGTGTTGCGGGCGGTGGAGCTCAGCGACGTGCCGCCGGTCGACCTGTTGGCGATGCTGGCCGGTGCGGTGACCAACGCCGACGCCACCGTGCGCGCTCTGGCGACCGACGAGCAGCAGCCGGCCACCACGCTGACCGCGCTGCTGCGCAGCGGCTCGCAACTGGCGTTGGTGCACGTCGGTGACACCCGGGCGTACCTGCTGCGGGGCGGCGAGCTGTCCCTGCTCACCCAGGACCACACCTGGGTGCAGGCGCAGGTCGATCAGGGCCGTCTGGGCCGGGACGAGGCGGACGCGCATCCGCAGCGCGCGGTGCTGGTACGCGCTCTGGGCGTGGGCCCGCGCGTCGAGGCGGATCTCGCGCTTCGCACGGCCCTGCCCGGCGACCGGTACCTGCTGTGCTCCGACGGGTTGTCCGCTGTCGTCGACCGCGCCGCGCTGCGCGAGACGGTGGGCGCGGCGACGGACCCGGCGCGTACGGTGCGGGAGTTGATCGCTCTGGCGACGGCGGCGGGTGCGCCGGACAACGTCGCCTGCGTCGTCGCTGACGTCGTCGCGGTGTAGCAGGTGGTTGCCGCCGGGCGCGGTGAGGCAGCATGAAGGGGTGACGGAGAGCCTGGAGGCGTTGATCTCGCTGGTGGCCGGTGGGCGGGTGGTGGTGCTCAGCGGGGCGGGCCTGTCCACCGAGTCGGGTATCCCGGACTACCGGGGGCCCAGTGGGGTGGCCCGGCGGCACACCCCGATGACGTTCCAGGCGTTCACCCGTGATCCGGTGGCCCGGCGGCGGTACTGGGCGCGCAGCCACCTGGGGTGGCGGTTGATCGCGCGGGCGGCGCCGAACGCCGGGCACCGGGCGGTGGCGCGGCTGCAACAGGCCGGCCTGGTCGACGCGGTGATCACCCAGAACGTCGACGGTCTGCACGGGGCGGCCGGCAGCGCCCCGGTGGTGGAGCTGCACGGCCGCCTGGACGAGGTGACGTGCCTGGACTGCGGCAACCTGACCTCCCGGGAGGAGGTGGACCGGCGGCTGCGCGAGGCCAATCCGGACTTCGTGGCCCGCGTCGCCGCGGTCAACCCGGACGGTGATGTTGATCTCCCTGATGAGCAGGTGGCGGCGTTCCGGCCGGTGGACTGCGGGATCTGCGGCACCGGGATGCTCAAGCCCGACGTGGTGTTCTTCGGCGAGACGGTGCCGCCGCAGCGGGTGGCGCGGTGTTTCGCGCTGGTGGAGCAGGCCCGGGCGGTGCTGGTGCTCGGCTCGTCGTTGACGGTGATGTCGGGCCGGCGGTTCGTGATCAGGGCGGCGAAACACGACATTCCGGTGGCGATCGTCAACCAGGGGCCTACCCGGGGTGACGGGTACGCCACGGTGTGCGTCGACGCGCCGTTGGGGTCGCTACTGTCGGTGCTGGCCGAGCGGGTCACCGGCGGCGCGGCGCTGGCCAGCCCGGCCGGGGTGTGACCGCCGCCCGGGGGTAGGACATCTGCCGGAAACGGCGGCGCTGGTAGCGTTGACCATGCCGGTAGCACCCACGTGGGAGAGACCGCCCGACAGCACCCGGGGCGGCGCCGAAGGGGCAAATCCTCCCCGGAACCTCTCAGGCAAAAGGACCTCGTGGGCAGGCACTGTGGAGCGCCCCTGTGGGGTGTGACAGAGGGGGAGGCCGACACGTCGACCTCGCCCCGGGAGTGCCGCCAATGAGCGTTGAGCAGTTCGCCACCCGTCACATCGGTCCCGGACCGGACGACGAACGCCGCATGCTGGAGGTCGTCGGGCACGACTCGATCGACGAGCTGATGGACGCCGCGATCCCCGAGGTGATCCGCTGGCACGGCACCCTGGCCCTGCCGGAGGCGGCCACCGAGGCCGAGGCGATCGCCGAGCTGCGGGCCCTGGCGGCCCGTAACACCGTCGCCGTCTCCATGATCGGCCTGGGCTACCACGGCACGCACACCCCGGCGGTGATCCGCCGCAACGTGCTGGAGGACCCGGCCTGGTACACGGCGTACACGCCGTACCAGCCGGAGATCAGCCAGGGCCGCCTGGAGGCGCTGCTGAACTTCCAGACCATGGTCACCGACCTCACCGGCCTGGCCACCGCGAACGCCTCGATGCTCGACGAGGGCACCGCCGCGGCGGAGGCGATGACCCTCGCGCGGCGGGCGTCCAAGAGCAAGAGCCGGGTGTACGTCGTCGACGCCGACGCGTTGCCGCAGACCATCGCGGTCATCGCCAGTCGGGCCGAGCCGCTCGGCATCGACGTGCGGGTCGTCGATGTCGAGCGCGACGAGTTGCCGGCGGAGTTCTTCGGTCTGCACCTGCAGTACCCGGGCGCGTCCGGGGCGGTACGCGACCACGCGGGCCTGGTCGAGGCCGCCCACGCCGTCGGCGCCCTGGTGACCGTGGCGGCGGACCTGCTGGCGTTGACGCTGCTGCGCGCGCCGGGGGAGATCGGCGTGGACATCGCCGCCGGCACCACCCAGCGCTTCGGCGTACCCATGGGCTTCGGTGGGCCGCACGCCGGTTACCTGGCGGTGCGCGGCGGCCTGGAGCGGATGCTGCCCGGCCGTCTGGTCGGGGTGTCCCGCGACGCGGACGGCAACCCGGCCTACCGGTTGGCGTTGCAGACCCGTGAGCAGCACATCCGGCGGGAGAAGGCGACAAGCAACATCTGCACCGCGCAGGTGCTCCTCGCGGTGATGGCCGGCATGTACGCCGTCTACCACGGCCCGGACGGGCTGCGGGACATCGCGGCGCGTACCCATGCCATGGCGGCGCGGCTCGCGGCCGGGCTGCGCGCCGGTGGGGTGGACGTCGCGGACGTCGCGTTCTTCGACACCGTGACCGTGACCGTGCCGGGTCGGGCCGCCGAGGTGGTCGCGGCGGCCGCGCGGCGGGGCGTGAACCTGCGGCTGGTCGACGCGGACCGGGTGGGGATGTCCTGCGACGAGACGACCACCCTGGCGCACCTGCGCGAGGTGTGGGAGGCGTTCGGCGTGGACGCGTTCGACGGTGACGTCGACGCGGCCCTGCCGGTCGACCTGGCCCGGGCCTCGGACTTCCTCACCCACCCGGTGTTCCGCAGCCACCACTCCGAGACGGCGATGCTGCGGTACCTGCGGCGGCTGTCGGACTTCGACTACGCCCTGGACCGGGGCATGATCCCGCTCGGGTCGTGCACGATGAAGCTCAACGCGACCACGGAGATGGAGCCGGTCAGCTGGGCGGAGTTCGCGCACATCCACCCGTTCGCGCCGGAGGACCAGACCGTCGGGTACCGGGAGATGATCGGCCAGTTGGAGTCGTGGCTGGCCGAGGTGACCGGCTACGACGCGGTGAGCGTGCAGCCCAACGCGGGTTCGCAGGGTGAGCTGGCCGGGCTGCTGGCCATCCGCTCCTACCACGCGTCGCGGGGTGAGACGCACCGCGACGTGTGCCTGATCCCGTCGTCGGCGCACGGCACGAACGCGGCGTCGGCGGTGATGGCCGGCATGCGGGTCGTCGTTGTGGCCTGCGACGACGACGGCAACGTCGACCTCGTCGACCTCGACGCGAAGATCGACAAGCACCGGGACGCGCTCGCCGCGATCATGGTGACGTACCCGTCGACGCACGGCGTGTACGAGACGGGCATCGCGTCGCTGTGCGCGAAGGTCCACGACGCCGGCGGCCAGGTGTACGTCGACGGGGCCAACCTCAACGCCCTGGTCGGGTTCGCCAAGCCCGGCCGGTTCGGCGCGGACGTGTCGCACCTGAACCTGCACAAGACGTTCTGCATCCCGCACGGCGGCGGTGGCCCCGGTGTCGGGCCGGTGGCGGTGCGCGCGCACCTGGCGCCGTTCCTGCCCGGTGACCCGCTGGCCGCGCACGCCGACGCCACCCCGGCGATCTCGGCGGCGAAGTACGGGTCGGCGGGCATCCTGCCGATCCCGTGGGCGTACCTGCGGATGATGGGCGCCGAGGGCCTGACCCGGGCGACCGGTGTGGCGGTCCTCGCGGCGAACTACGTGGCGGCACGCCTGCGCGGGCACTACCCGGTGCTGTACGCCGGCAACAAGGGCCTGGTGGCGCACGAGTGCATCCTGGACCTGCGGCCGTTGACCAAGGCGACCGGCGTGAGCGTCGACGACGTGGCCAAGCGGCTCATCGACTACGGCTTCCACGCGCCGACGATGTCGTTCCCCGTCGCGGGGACGCTGATGGTGGAGCCGACCGAGAGCGAGGACCTGGCCGAGCTGGACCGGTTCTGCGACGCCATGATCGCCATCCGGGCGGAGATCGAGCAGGTGGGTTCCGGGCAGTGGCCGGCGGGGGACAACCCCCTGGCGAACGCGCCGCACACCGCGGCGATGGTCAGCGGTGACGAGTGGCCGCACCCGTACCCGCGGTCGGTGGGCGCGTACCCGGCCGGTGTGGACCGGGCGGGGAAGTACTGGCCTCCGGTGCGGCGCATCGACGGCGCGTACGGCGACCGGAACCTGGTCTGCTCGTGCCCGTCGCCCGAGGCGTTCGAGGACTGACAAGGGGCGGACGCGCCGGGGCGGGCGGAATCGGGCCGCCCCGGCAGCCGCTGCGACCTGGACGAGCCCTGTCGACGGCGGCTAGACGGTGACGCTCAGTGGTGGATCAAGCCACGAGGGCGTGGCGGGCGGGACCGCGGTGCGGGGCGATGCTGCTGCCGTCGGGGAGAAGCTCACCGGTGTCCTCGAAGACGATGACACCGTTGCAGAGAAGGCTCCAGCCCTGTTCAGGAAAGCAGGCGAGTACGCGGGCGGCTTCGCGGTCGGTCGCTGCGGCGGAGGGGCAGGTCGGTTGGTGCTGGCACATCGGGTTCTCCGGACTGTGGGGGCACTGTGTCATGGTTCACATGACCAGTGACGCACAGTACCAAGCGAAAGTGTCCAGCATCGAGCAGGTGTCGGGTTGGCGTACGGGAAATCCACTGAACGGATGAGGAAGGTCGGACCATACGGCGTGGAAACGCTCCCACAGGTGCTGGTCGATGTCCCCGCGGCACCGGCCGGTTGCCGCGACTCACTCGTCGAGTCGGCGCGCCTGCACTGGCACCGCGCCGACGGCGGTGACCCCGCCGCGCTCGCCGAGGAGTTCCTCGCCGCGCACGGCCTGGACCTGCACGACCTGGCCCGACCCGCGCCGCACGGCCCACGCGTCTGCGGCGCCGCCCTCTACCTCTCCGCCGCCGCCGGGGCGCACCTGACCGGCGCCCCCACCACGACTCCCGAACCCGCGCCGACCCTGCCCGACCTCGCCGTCGTCGTCTACCACCACGGACCCACCCGCCGCGCCCCGGCCGACGCGACCACACCCTGGTGGCTCGGCCCGTGGACCGAGAGCTGGACCCCCCGGCAGCACGCCGCCGCCGTCGACGCCGTACGCGCCGCCATCGGCCGTGGCGACGTCTACCAGACCAACCTCGTCGGGCACGCCGCCGCCCGCTACACCGGCGACCCGCTGCCCGCCCTGCGCCGCCTCGGCGCGCTGCCCGGCGCCCGCTACGGCGGCGTGCTCACCGGCGACGACTGGGCCATCGGCTGCGCCTCCCCGGAAACCCTCATCGAGGTCCGCGACGGCACCCTGACCACCCGACCCATCAAGGGCACCCGCCCCGCCACCGCCGCCGGCCGCACCGAACTGCTCGACAGCGCCAAGGAACGCGCCGAACACATCATGATCGTCGACCTGGAACGCAACGACCTGGCCCGCATCGCCCGCACCGGCACCGTCACCGTCGAGGACCTGTTCGCCGTACGCCGCTGGTGCGACCTGTGGCAGGCCGAATCGACGGTCCGCGCCACCGCCGCCGACGGCCTCGGCCTGGCCGACCTGCTGCGCGCCACCTGCCCCGGCGGCTCCGTGACCGGCGCCCCGAAACGCGCCGCGCTGCACCAGATCGCCGACCTCGAACCCGTCGGACGCGGCGCCAGCATGGGCGCCCTGGGCTGGATCGCCCCCGACCACGTCGACCTGGGCCTGACCATCCGCACCGCCGCCGCCGACGGCGAGAACCTGCACACCTGGGCCGGCGGCGGCATCACCTGGGACAGCGACGCGCACGCCGAGGTCGCCGAGGCCGCCGCCAAGACCGCCCCGATCCGCGCCACCCTGGCCGGACGCTGACCCCGACGCCCCCGGCGATACGCTGACCCCCATGACCATGCGGCCCATCCGGATCATCGGCGACCCCGTCCTGCGCACCGAATGCGAGCCGGTCACCACCTTCGACGCCGAGCTGCGCGCCCTGGTCACCGACCTGATGGACACCCTGCTCGGCGCGCCCGGCCGCGCCGGAGTCGCCGCACCACAGATCGGCGTCAGCGCCCAGGTGTTCGTCTACGACGCCGACGGGCACCGCGGCCACCTCATCAACCCCACCCTGGAGCTGTCCGACGAACTCCAGGACGACGAGGAGGGCTGCCTGTCCATCCCCGGGCTGTACTTCCCGACCGCCCGCGCCCTGCACGCCACCGCCCACGGCGTCGACCAGAACGGCGAACCGCTCACCATCAGCGGCAGCGGCTTCCTCGCCCGCGCCCTGCAACACGAAACCGACCACCTGCGCGGCACCCTCTACGTCGACACGCTGCGCGGCGACACCCGCCGCCGCGCCCTGCGCGAGATCCGCGCCGGCCGCTTCGACTCACCCAGCCGCCGCCGCTGACCCGCTACCGCGCCGTCAACGTCCACTCGTCGTAGTCGGCGACCCGGGTGAACCCCACCCGCTCGTACAGGCGCACCGCCGCCGCGTTGTCCGCCTTCACGTTCAACGCCACGTGCGTGACGCTCCCGCGCAGACGCGCGCACAACGCCGCCACCACCCCCGCGCCCAGCCCCCGACCCCGCCAGCGCGGGTGCGTCGTGACGTTGCCCAGAGCCGCCACCCGGTACGCCGGCGAGAACACGTGCACCCCGGCCACCGCGACCAGCTCACCGCCCTCGCGGACCCCCACGTACTGCCCGGTCTCCAGCATCCGCTCGTCGAACCAGTTACCGGGGTACGCGCGCGCGTACAACTCCCGTAGCCCCGGCAGATCCGCCGACCCGAGCGGCGCACCCGCCGGCGCCACCGCCGCCAGCCGGGCCGGATCGGTCAACGCCATCCGGTGGTGCCGGCCACCGGACTCCAACCCGAACGACCCACCCAGGACGCCGGACAGCCCGGGGGAGAGGTGCGCGTACAACCGGGCCGGCAGCACCGGCACCAGGTCGACCAGCAACGCCCCCAACGCCGCCGTGTCCGCCGGCGCCGCGAACGCCAGCAACGTCGGCGGATCCACCCCGTGGTACAGCAACGCGACCTGCTCACCCCGCCGAAACCACGACGTGTACGGCCAGAAGAAGTCATCCAGGTCACCCAGCTGGTAGGCGTGCAGCACCGGATCACGCCCCAGCAACCCCGCCAGGACCTCCCGGTCGTGCTCGGCACGCACCGCCATCAGCGGGCCACCCACTGGTCGTGGCCGAGCTTCGCCACCAACGCCACGACCACCACCAGCAGCACCACCCGCACGAACCCCGACCCGCGACGCAACGCCATCCGCGCCCCCAGCACCGCGCCGGCGATGTTGCACACCGCCATCCCCGCACCCAACAACCACCACACGTGCCCGGTCACCCCGAACACCACGAGCGCACCCAGATTCGTACCCGCGTTGACGACCTTCGCCATCGCCGAACCGTGCACGAAGTCCGCACCCACCAGCGCCGTGAACGCCAACACCAGGAACGTGCCCGTACCCGGACCGATCAGGCCGTCGTACAGGGCGATGCCCACCCCGGCCACCGCGATCACCACCGCCACCCGCACCGGAGTCCGCTTCGCCGGCACCCCCACCACCCCCAACCGGGGACGCGCCAGCACGAACACCGCCACCGCCACCAGGACCACAAGCACCACCGGCCGGTACGCCGACGCCGGCACCGCCCCGGCCAACGCCGCACCCACCCCCGCGCTGAACACCGCCAGACCCGCCGCCGGCCCCGCCACCCGCCAGTCGACCTTGGTCCTGCGGGCGTACGTCACCGCCGCCGTCGACGTCCCGAAGATCGCCGCCAACTTGTTCGTGCCCAACGCGGTGGCCACCGGCAAACCCGGCGCGGCCACCAGCAACGCCGGCAACAACAGCAGACCACCACCGCCGACCACGGCATCGACCCAACCCGCCATCGCGGCGGCGGCCAGCAGAGTACTCAGCGAAACGGCGTCCACGGGCGGCAATTCTCCCCACCCGAGCAGCCCGAACGGCCCGACAGTGGCCAGCCTCACCCCCTCAGCGACCCCGCGAACGCCGCAACCACACCCCCAACGCGCCGACCGCCACGAACACCAGCACGGAACACATCAACACCTTGACCACCCGGCAACCCTGCCACGGGGACGTAGGGTGCAGGGGTGCGCCTGGCCACCTTCAACCTGCTGCACGGACGATCCCTCACCGACGGGCTCGTCGACTCCGACCGAATCGCCGCCGCCATCGGCGCCCTCGACGCCGACGTGCTCGCCCTCCAGGAAGTCGACCGCGACCAGCACCGCAGCGGCAAACTCGACCTCACCACCATCGCCGCCGCCGCCCTCGACGCACCCCACCACCGCTTTGCCGCCGCAGTCGTCGGCACCCCCGGAGAACAGTTCCGCCCCCTGCGCCACGACGACGACGGCCACGGCGAACCCTGCTACGGCATCGGCCTGATCAGCCGCTACCCGGTCCGCAGCTGGCAGATCACCCGACTCAAACCGGCACCCGTACGCTCACCGGTCTACGTCCCCGGCCCCCGCGGCGGCCTGATCCTCCTGCACGACGAACCCCGCGTCGTCCTCGCCGCCGTCCTGGACACCCCCCACGGCCCCCTCACCGTCGCCGCGACCCACCTGTCGTTCGTCCCCGGCTGGAACGCCCGACAGCTACGCCAGACCATCCGCGCCCTCCGCGCGCTGCCCGCCCCCCGCGTCCTGCTCGGCGACCTCAACCTGCCCGCCGGCCCGGCCCGACTCATCTCCGGCTGGCACCCCCTGGGCCGCCGCCCCACCTACCCCGCCGGGCAACCCCGCGTCCAACTCGACCACGTCCTGGCCGACCGGCACGCCCTCACCCACTTGCCACCGGTGCGGGCCGTCACCGCGCCGCTGTCCACCATCTCCGACCACCGCCCCCTGCTGGTCGACCTCGGCTGACAGCCACCCCCACGCGCCAAGCCGCAAGATTCCCTCAAGATCATTGCATCGACGATCGCCGACGATCATGCTGGTCGACACGCGCCACGATCGACCCCGTCGGAGGCCACATGAGACGCCAGCGAACCACCCTGCTCGCCGTGTCCACACTCCTCACCATCACCCTCACCGCCGCACCAACCCCCGCCAGCGCCCAGAGCGCCCCGCAACCCCGCCAGGTCACCAACCTCACCGTCCACCAGGCCGACGGGTACGCCACCCTCGCCTGGACACCCGTCGACGACGCCACCGACTACCAGATCGAACGCACCGCAGTCGACACCGACGGCACCCCCACCGCCGCGCCGACCATCGTCGGCATCTGGCGACCCAACCGCCAGATCAACCAGCAGGCACCCACCTTCGCCGACTCCGGATTCAACCCCGGCGACACCTTCCAGTGGCGCGTCCGCGCCCGCACCGGCACCACCGAACAGCCCTACTCCGACCCCGTCACCGGCACCACCACCGCACCCTGGGGCAACCCCGACACCCCCGGCCAACAGCTGCGCACCCAGTGGGAGACCACCCACGCCGCGCAATACACCAGCGACACCGACGAGTACGCCTACACCGCCGCCATCGACGCCCTCAGCGACCGCGTCCGCGTCGTCGAACTCGGCCGCACCGTCCAGAACCGACCCATCAACATGCTGGTCATCGGCCACCCCACCCCGGCCACCACCCCCGAGGCAGTCGCCGCCACCGCACCCGTGGCCATCAACTGCAACGTGCACGGCAACGAACCCGGCGACCGCGAAGCCTGCCTCATCATGGCCCGCCAACTCGCCTTCAGCACCGACCCCCGCATCACCGACCTGCTCAGGCACACCACAGTCCTGATCGTCCCCACCATCAACGGAGACGGCCGCGCCAACAACACCCGCGGCAACTCCACCGGCCAGGACCTCAACCGCGACTACTCGCTCATCCGCCAACCCGAGACCGCCGCGTACATCACGATGGTCCGCGACTACCGACCCGTCGCCGGCTACGACGGCCACGAGTTCGGCAACTCCCGCGCCGGCGACCTACCCATGCTGCCCCCACGGCACCAGAACGTCGCCCAACCCATCTTCGACCAGTCCCAGGACATGATCGAAGGCCACATGTACGCCAAGGGCGCCGAAGCCGGCTGGTGGCCCTGCCCCTACGGCTGCGAAGGCGGCGGCAACGTCGGCCTCAGCGAGGAAACCATCCTGCGCAACACCCTCGGCCTCAAGAACGTCACCAACTCCCTGCTGGAACTACGCAGCTCCGGCGGCCAGACCCGACCCGACGAGGGCAACACCGCCAACAACCGGCGCCGCAAGACCTACTCCGCCCTCTGGACGTTCCAACAGTTCCTCGACTACCACCGCGCCGACCGCGCCGACATCCTCACCTCCCGCGCCGACGCCATCAAGATCCAGGCCGCCAACACCGGACGCCTCGTCTTCCGCGGCTCCCGCCCCATCCCCGCCCACCCCGCACCCCACCCCGGCGACAGCCCACCGCCCCTGGACGCAACCCCGGCCAACCTGATCCTCGACAACGCGCCCTGCGCCTACAAACTCACCGACGCCCAGTACAACGGCGCGCGCACCGACGGACCCGGCGGCGTCGGCACCACAGTCGCCCAGCGCATCGCCGCCCACGGCTGGAAGGTCATCACGACCACCGACGGCTACTACGTACCCCTCAACCAGCCCGAACGCGGCCTCATCCCGCTGCTGCTCGACCCGACCGGCGTGGAGAAGCTCACCGACGGCGAACGCGTCTACCCGACCCTCACCGGCCGACGCAACGGACCACTGACCGTCACCGGCTTCACCTGCGCCGCCAACGCCACCATCAACGGCCCGGTCACCGTCCGCGCCGGCGCGGCACTCGTCACGACCGGCACCACCATCAGCGGCCCGGTCACCGCCACCCGCGCCGCCGGCATCATGCTCGCCGACAGCACCGTCAACGGCCCCGTCCAGATCACCAACACCACCGACGCGGTCTCCATCATCGACGTCACCATCGCCGGCCCGGTCAGCCTGACCGGCAACACCACCGGCACCGACCTCCCCCTGCTGGCCGGCAGCACCATCCGCGGCCCCCTCACCTGCACCGGCAACAACCCCACCCCGACCAACCTCGGCGTCGCCAACACCGTGCACGGCCCCCGCACCACCCAGTGCGCGGCGCTCTGACCTCCTGACACCGCACCGGCGGCGCGGGCCACCCGCCCGCGCCGCCGGCCCACCCCCAACCCGTGGAGGCCGCCGTGCCGCAACCCGCCACCGCAGCGCGACACCCCCGACGACGGACCCTCACCCTCATCGCGTCGACACTGCTGCTCGCCGCCTGCACCGGCACCCCCCGCACGCCTGACGCGTCAGCCGCCACGCCCCAGGTCACCGGCCCCCTCTGCGCCGCCCTGCCCACCGGCACCGACCCCGGCAACCCGACCTTCCTCGCCAGCCAACCCGTCGAGGCGGCACTGCGCTGGATCCCCACCCTCACCACGTTCGAAGCCGCCCTGCGCACCAGCGGCGTCCTGGACGACCTGCCCGCCGGCACCGCCGTCACCGTCCTCGCACCCACCGACGACGCGTTCGCCGCCACGTTCTCCGAGGACAACTGGGACGACCTCATGACCCACCACACCGACCAGCTCCGCACCCTGCTCAAGGCACACCTCAGCACCGGAGCCCACCCCATCGACGACCTCAGCACCGCCGGGACGACCACCACCCTCGACGGCGCCACCATCACCGTCACCCGTACCGGAGCCACCACCCGCCTCGCCGACCGCGCCGACACCGTCTGCGCCGACTACCAGGCCACCAACGCCCGCATCCACCTCATCAACGCGGTCCTCGGCCCCCTACCCGCCACCGCCGACGGCACCGGCCACCGCGCACACTGACCCCCGCTCAGTCCCGGTCCGCCGCGACCAGAGCCGCCAACGCGCGGTTGGTCCGGTTGGCCCGCACCGCGTCGCGCTGCTGCCCGGCCGTCACCTCGATGTACGTCTGCGACGACGCCAACGACGCGTGCCCCAGCAACCGCATGATCTCGGCCGCGCTCGCCCCGTCCTCCGCCAACCGCGTGGCGAACGTGTGCCGCAACGCGTGCAACCGCGCCCCACGCGGCACCCGGTCACCGATGCCCGCCCGCCGATAACACGACTCCACCAGATACTGGAGCCCACCGCGTCGCAACGGCTCACCGTGCCGGTCCACCAGCAACGCCGAGTCCGGCCGCACCGACCGCGAACCGAAGCGGCGGGCCCGACTGTCCAGGTAGTCCACCAGCACGCGATCCAGGTCCGCCTCGATCGGCACCACCCGTGGCCGCCCACCCTTGCCGACCACCTCGATCCGCCGTTCACCCGACCGACCGGCCAGCGAGCTGACCCGCAACGCCAACAGCTCCGACAGGCGCAGTCCCGCGCACAGCGCCACCGCCAGCACCGCCACGTCCCGCTCCGGCCACGGGTCGCGCTGCCGGCCGTCGTCGCGGGCGACCGACGCCAGCAGCACCTCCGGGGTGTCCGCACCGCGCAGCGGTTTCGGCTGGGGGAGTAGCGCCCGGGGGCGTCCGACCGCCGGCATCGGATTGCCGGCCACCACCCCGTCCGCGACCAGGAACGTGAAGAAACTGTTCCAGGTGGACCACGCCCGGTGCACCGACGCGGGTGCCCGGGGCGCGGCGAACCGGGCGAAGGCCGCCCGCATCACGCGGGGGGAGAGGTCGGTGATCGACAGGGCGTCCAGGGGGAGGGGAGTGGTGGCATCCTCGGCGACCAGCGCCGCCACCGCGTACAGGTCCCGCCGGTAGGCCGCCAGGGTGTGGGGGGAGGGCTTGCGGGTGGCGCGGGCGGTCAGGAACTCCTCGATCAGCAGCCCGAGCGATTCGTCCTTTTTGTCATGCATAAGGGATATTATGCAGCATTTTCGCGTTCCCGGGAAGCGGGGGGAGAGGGGAGACCATGCTCGTGTCGCACTGATCGAGAGACACGTATCGTGCCGGGCATGAGACCGGTCGCCACCTGCCCGGACTGTGGCCGACGCGGCGACCCGACACGGTACGAGGATCCCGTCGAGCCCACCGACTGGGTGTGCCCGGTGGGGCACCGGTGGCGGACCGGCTGGGCACCGTACGCGTCGCCGGCCGCGGTGCCCGGACGCCAGGACACGGCTGAGACGTCGAACGGCGCGCCCCTGACGAGCGTCACCAGGGACGGGCGGCGCTGGCGGATCGGGACGGACGACGAGGTCACCTGGATCGCCGGCCGCACCACGCAGGGCCTCTCGGTCACTGCCGCCATCCCGCCGGTGTTCGAGGCGTACGCGACCTTCCACCCGCCGGACGGTGTGAGTGTCGGCGCCCACGAACGCGCCGTCGTCGACGAGCTGGCGGCGCGTACCCCGGGGCGGCACTGGTGGCTGGGCTACCTCGACACCGGGGCGCACGACATCGTCTTCCCGGACGCGGCGCGGGTGTCCCTGTACTGGGGGTGGTCCTACGTGCTGGTCGAGGCGGGACCCGAGCAGGCTCTCACCTGGCGTACCGGTCATCTGCGCGGCGACGGGGCGTTGCCGGATCTGTTCTTTCCGACGGATCGCTCCTGGTTGGTCTGCGCGCTGTGGGACGACACCTGGACCGACATCGGCGCCAGCGCGGACATGCTCGCGGTGCTGCGGCGCAATCCGTTGGTCGGTGCCCGCCTCGTCGGCCCGGACGAGGACGCGTGTCCGCCGGGGCTGACGCGCGACTGACCCCCCTTTCAGGGGACCCCAGAATACGTAACTTTACATAATGTACATTATCGAATCGGCTACGGAGGTGCGATCGACCCGTCGGGGACGGTCCTGTCACTTCTCAATCGGCCTGAGCCATTGTCAACAACTTGAGCCATCTCCTGAGTCTTCTCATTTACTTGAGCCGCGGCCGGCGCCCCTGTGCCGTCACCCGCCAGGTAATGGTTCCCTCCGAAGGGTAAGGTCGAGGCACTCATATGCGGTCGGTTCGTCGGAGGGCGTGGCTCCTCCTCCCCCGATACGAGGGCAAGAGCGCTGTCGAGTTGAGATCCCGAACAGTAACTGGGAGATCCGCCCGCACCCGTACCTGCTGGTCGTGGTCGAGCTCGCCGATCTGATGATGGCCCCCCACGCCGTGCATGGGGGTCACAGGACATCACTCCCTTCCCGAACTATGCGGCGAGGGCGAGCGCCGTTCGCTGGGTGACTCGCCATGCGAACAGCAGGCGGTCGCTCTTGCTGGAGTTGCATGACCCGCAGGCCCACGCGAGGTTGCCGATGCTGTGACGTCCGCCTAGCTTGAGCGGCACGATGTGGTCGATGCTTGTCGGCGCGGCGAGGCGGCAGTACGCGCAGAGGCCGCCTTGGCGCGCCAGGAGTCGCGCTAGGTCCCGCTCGGTAATGAGGTTTGCCTTCTCCCGGGCCAGGGCGCTGCGGCGGCGCATGTTGTGTCTGATGCCGTTCGGCCCGGCGGTCCAGCTCGCATCGGCGCACCCGGAGCTACAGAAGACTTTGTGCTTGCCGGCCGATCGGTTGACCGCCCCGCCGCACCACGGGCAAGCGGCTCCGTTCAGGCGCGGCGTCCACGGACGATGCCTGAACCCCAGCGGGTCGCCGTACTTCCGAAGGCGCTGGTAGTGGGAGCCGCAGTACCCGACCGCCAGGACAGGGTTGGGGCACTCGTCGATGAAGCACGTCTCGGCTCGTGGCTGCGGAGTCGGCCGAGCCAGCTCCCGCCAGTTCTTGCCCCACTTCCTGGCGAGCTGGTAGTGCCCATGGCAGAGTTGCTTGGCATAGTGCTCGCGCTCGCAGCCACCCTCGCCGCACGTCGGCTTCGGCTTCCGCGCCGTGCCCAGCGGGTCTCCGGTGCGCTTCCACTGCATGTAGTGCTTCCGGCACCAGCCGCGAGCGAGGAATCTGCCGTCACAGCCTTCGATCTCGCAGAACCTCACTCATGTCCTTCCGTGGAGGAGGTCATGATCATGCCAGCGGGTTCTGACAACCTCCACCGTCCGCGTCACTGGGCGATGCCCAGCGCCCGCTGGTAATCCGCGGTGGCTTTGGCGGAGGCGGACTCGGTCTCAGGCTCGTGGTGTTGCCGGTCCTCCAGGTCGGCGCCGTTGGCGCGGGCGTGGGTGGCGGTCTTGGCTGTTCCTCCGCTCGTCATAGTCCTACGCCCGTGAGGGCGTTGGAGGTTACTCGGTCGATGTCTTCCATATAGCCAGCCAGGGTGGGGGAACCGTCCTTCCACCCGCCGTGGCGGCCGATGCGGATCTGATCGTGGCCGGCCCGGCGGGTCTCCGTGGCGAAGCCTCGGCGCAGGGAGTGGCCGCTGAAGACCGACGCGGCGTCGATGTCGGCGGCGAGGGCGGTCCGCTGAACGATGATGGCCACGGCCTGGCCGCTGATGCGCCCATCTGCCGAGCCGCGGCCGTGCGGGGCGCGGCCGAGCTGGCCGTGCTTGTCGATCCGTCGGTAGAGGGCGCCGCTGGCGACGCCGCACTCTGCGAGGGCTGCTAGCCAGGCCCGGGTGGTCCGGACCGGGCAGGTCTGCTCGTTGGTGCCATACGGCACATGAACCTTGTGGCCGGTGGCGTCCTTGTCGGTCTTTGACCGGCGGATGGTCACCTCGAGGCCGTGCTCGTTGAAGTCCAGGTCCTCGATGTCAAGTGCGGCGATCTCGGATCGGCGCGCGCCGAGGGCGAACCCGAGAACGAGAATGGACCGGTCGCGAAGGCCGGCCAGCTTGTCCGGGTCCAAGGTATCCACCGTCAGGCGGAGGTTGGAGACGAGGAGGGGCCTGGCCTTGCGTACCTTCCGGCCCCCGTCCGCGCTGTCCCGCCGGTAGGTACGCAGCACAGCCCGGGCCCCGTCGGTGGCGACGGAGCGGTGGGCGACCGCGATGGCGGCCAAGGCACGGTCGATCGTGCTGGGCGCCTTGGCCTCCTCGGCGAGGTGGTTGATGTACTCGGTGGCGATCGCGTGCAGCTCCAGGAGGGCTGCGAACGCCGCGGCGTTGAGGGCGTCGTTGATCGAGCCCCGGTCGATCGGGATCAGATCTGTCGTGATCATCTTCTGCGCGCCGGCCCAGACGAGGAACCGGCGGAGGTCGCTTCGGTACGCGCGGAGGGTGGAGTCGGCCTTGGCGCGCGCCGGAGCCGGTCGAGCGCGGACTCACCAATCTCCACAACACCGCCCTCACCTGGTGACCACAGGCGCGGCCGCAAGCAACGCCTGCGCCCAGTTACGAGGCAGCCGTTCGATCGACGCCGCGACCGCCTGCCATAGCGGCAGTCCAATGATGCGTGGGCAGACACCCGGGGGCGAAAGATTCAGGTGTTGTCTGTCAGGATCGAGGGGTGCCAACCGGTATTGAGCTTTGGCTTGCCCAGCAGGTGGGAAGCGTTGCGGCGAAGCAGGTTCTCCAAGCCTTAACCAGGAGGTCTTTTCCCAGTCGGCTCGTCAGCCGACTGGGCCGGCATGAAATAGCCCCGAAGCTGACATTTTGGGAAAAGTGGAGGATTCGCAGGCTCGTACGAGAGCCGGAGGTGTGGCACCTCCTGCTGGCAGTTTCTCCAACTTCTATCGATGGACTTGCCCGTAGGATTGATGCTCAGGTTATCCGGTCGGCCGCAGCTACGGAGCTTCCTTCGTCTCGGGCGCTCTTGGTCGCACAAACAGTCCAAGACGAGATCATGGGCGCCCTAGACCTGAATGATGCGCAGGCTGGACTCAGCCATCAGGTACGGTCCGTTAATGACTCGGTGCTTTCGGTAGGGGCTGCCGTTGACGGCATCGGCAGCGACATCAAGCAGCTTCGGGATGTAGTAGGTAGCCAAGAAGGCGTCGACCCGGATGTACTTCTACGCGGTCCGCTCGAAGCGTTACAGGTTGCAAGCAAGCATGTTCAGGCACAGGAGCTTTCTGAGACGGACCCGGTGGGCGCCGCACGGCTCTTCGGCGCAGTCGCTGATCGGTTGGAAGCCGAGGGCTATGGCGGCCTTGGACGCCCCCTGAGGATGCAACAAGCTCGGCTTCTTACCCGCGGCCACGAGGCGGCGATGGCAGCGGCGGCTTGGATGCCGCTCGTCCTTCAGGACCTGTCCGAGGGATCCGCTTCAGTCTGCCGGGAGGCCACGGCGGCTTTTGAGCAGCTTGCGAGCGTGACTGATGCGCCAGCATGGTTGCCTGCGCGCGCTAGAGCCGTAGAGCTAGCGGAGCGCTGGTTCCGAGACCCAGGACTAACCTGCGCCGAGATGGTGTCGGCGGCTCGAGATGCAGTCGAGGGGGGAGATCCGGAAGCGCCAGCACTGCTGGTTCTTGTCGCCGAGGCCGCCTTGGCCGATGGCGAACTGTCGGCGGTGGCGAGCGCCAAGAGGTTGCTGCCGGCGGTGGTCGCTACCGCCAAGGAGGAAGTGTCGATCAGATTTGAACTCGCGCTCGCCGACGCAGAGCAGGATGAGGTTCGCTGGAAGAGCCTGCTTGATCGTGCGTCGCCAGGCATCGCGGGCATGAGCACCAGAGCAGCTGCCCTGGTGTACGCGAGGCGAGGGCGCTACCTACATTGGGCCAGCGAGCTTCAGGACGCCGAGGCGGCCTATCGGGCGGCTGTCGAACGGGCGTGCCGAGCGAAGCTATGGCAAGACGCGGCAGAGTGGATGCATGCCCGCGCTCGCATCCTGGTCCGGGCCTCAGCGATCGGGAATATTACGGAAGTCGCAGCCCGAGCTGCTGCAGTACGGGCAAGTGGCTCAGGTGGTCTTCTACAGCGCGGCTACGACCCACACACTCGGGCACTTGAGTACCTGCTCGCTAACAAACTGAATGCCGCCCTACCCGAACTCCGGCGGCACCTACGCGACAGCACTCGGCTAGCTCACCTCGACGACGAACTCGAAGCTCACCGCCAGCTGGGCTCGCTGTACGAGAAGACGGAGCGGGAACCGGCTGCAGCCGTGCATCACTACGTCCAAGCCGGGGAAGCTAAGGCGGCGGCTCACCTTGCCGCCCGCACGTCCTTCTACATCGATTGCTCTCTCCAGGCCGAGCACCCCCAGGCTCAGACGCAAGCGGCAGCCCTACAAGCAACCGCAAAGCAGGGCGACCTGGTGCCGGACGCGGACGTAGATGCCTGGACCACCCGGGCATTGCGCGCCGCAACTGGTCCTCGTGACGGCTTCATCGGCCCTCTGCCTTGGGTGCAGGGATTCGCCGTCCTCGCCGCCCTGGCTGAGCGGATTGGCGAGCCTCACCTGAAGGCAGTTCTCACTGCGATGGACCCAATGGTGCCGCGGGCACCGAATCGGTACACCTGGGTAGACAACTCAATCATCCGCATTGTCGCCGACTTGGCCCTTTATCACCCAGCGCGAAGGCAAGAGCTGGCCAAACGGATGGTGGACATCTTCGATGCCTCCGATCAGATGGCCAGAAGGCTCCTCGATGAGAGTGCGGCCGTGCAGGCCTGCCTCGAGCATCTTCGAGAACCGCTACGACAGCGAGCTGCTAACGGCAACCGTATGGCCGTGCAGCTATTAGCAATACACGGCGATACTGACCCGATGGTGGTGGCTGCTGCCGAAAGACAGGTCAAAGCGGCGATCGAACAACCACCAGCCTACGGCCCCGGATACATGGCGGGTCTCGCCGATGTAGCACTTCCCGCCCACGTCGCACGATGCCTACCGGTTGATCGACAATGTGACCTGGCTCGCGACTACATCCGACGTGCGCTAGACGGCCAGGACTCCGAAAACAACCGGAGGCAGGCCATGGAGGGCTGCGGGGTCCTTGCGCCCGAACTTCCGGACGCAGTCCGTCGCGAGCTGCTAGCGCTGGTTCTGCCCGTAGCACGAGGGCACTCCCCACGCAGCACCTTTGATCAACTCAACGACCGGTACAGCCATCCACTGGGCAGCTTCCGGATGATCTCCCCGGTCGGCTCACTTCGTCGCGCAGCAGTGATCGTGGCCGCGAGCCTGGCTGTGGACGAGGAGACCGCTGGACAGGTTTGGGAAGCCGCTCGACCACTTCTACGCGGCGGAGACACCGCAGACTCTTTCGCAGCATCGAAAGCTGCCTACACACTCGCAATGCGTGGTTTCCTCTTGCCCATCCCGTGGGCCGTTCTTGCTTCGTCTAGCGATACGCGGCAGCGCCAAGCTGCAGCTGCATTGCTGGCAGTCGAACCGGCAGTCGATGCCTCCGCCGCAACCGATCTTGCGAAAGACGATCAAGCGTCGGTGCGTCGCGAGGTCGCTATGGCACTCGATGGCCTGGCGGGCCGTGACGCCGAGCTCGCACGATCGCTAGCATCGATCCTGGCGCAAGATCCGCGGTTCAGCGTCCGGCAGTCGGTCCCGGGTCACTACATTTGTAGCACTGAGGTCATTCCCGGCCACAACGGCGAAGCCTGCGGACTCTGAGGGTTGCAGCAGCAATGTATGGCACGCTCCCACCGGACCGACGCTTGTCGCGGTGCTGTTCCCGTTTGAGACAATCTTCTCGGACCGACACATCGGATGGAACTGTAGCCTTCAGCCGACCGTGGTTGCCGCATGCCAGCTGACCAGCCGGAGGATCAGGGCACTGTGAGTGGTGAGCAGGTCTCCCGATGGGAGGCATCCAGGGCCGCCATGGCATCCGAGGCCGCCCGATTGAAGGTTGCCGGCCGATGGCGTAGGGGCCCTGCGACCCTGCTCGAGCTACTCGGTCTTCACCAGCGCGAGGTTCACTTGGTCGCTTGTCTGGGCTGGCTGCTCATGCCTGACGGCCACCACGGCCTCGGCGACCGTGTTGTCAAAGGTCTCGTCAATGTGCTTGGCGTTCCATACGCGCCCGGCGACCCTGTCCGTGTGAGTCTCGAGGAGTCACGACGCGACGGCCGCCGACTCACCCGAGCCGACCTTGTTCTCCGCGTCGGCGCAAGGTGCGTGTTGATCGAGGCAAAGGTCAACGCCGTCGAGCACAACAACCAATGCGACCGGCTCGCCGCCCTGTGGGCAAACGAGCAACCGACTCTGGTGTTTCTGACGCGCACCGGAGAAATGCCGGAGGAGCAAGCTCCGGCCACCTGCGACAGGTGGCACCCGCTCACCTGGACCCAGGTCGCCGACCTAGTCAGCAGCACCGATCCTGCGGGTGGCGCGCTGGACTTCCTGCACACCATCCGTGCTTTCCAGGCCGGCCGAGGGGACGAGGTTGTGACCCTAGACAACAAGACGGCGTTCTACCTGCGCCACAGGGCTGATATCGAGGAATGGGCAGCCTTGCGAGAGAGCGGCCTGATCGCCGTCGAGTCGGCGCTCAGGCACGCGCTGGACGAGATGGACGTTCCCAAAGGTGCGGTGTTCGGTTGGGAGGATTGGACTTGGCCGACGTTCTCACTGCGTCGCGCTCACTGGCGCAGCGGCGCGAGCGTCGTGGCGGTCGCGATCCAATGGTCGCCCTCAATGCTTTTATCTGGAAAATGGCCGTACGTCGGGGTTCGGGTGACCGGCGACCTGGACCCGCAGTTGGCGAGCTGGCTCCGCAGAGAATTGGCGGACCGGGCAGTGGAGCTGCAGTGGGGCGAGAAGGGCGAGATGCGGTGGCCTTTGTGGCGGAGGGTGCCCCCTCGTGGTGAAGGTGTTGACCTAGAAGAGTTGGCAGCGGACTGCCAAGCTGCCCTGATGACGGGGTGGCAGATCATGTCACCCGCGCTCGACCAACTCTTCAAGGAGGCAAGCCAGCCGTGAGCTGTCCTTGACCAGGGCCGGGGACGGCGCTACGGCTGAGCGGGAGGTTGGTCCTGCAGGTTAGCTCGGCGCTGGTGAACCGCCGAGAGGCGGCAACGGGGCGTCAGCCGTCGTGACGGCCGTGGTCGTTGGGAGCACATGCACGGTCGTACGGGTTTCCCGCGGCAACGGCAGCGCCTCGCCTTCGCGATCCCCAGAGGTCGGTGGTTTCCGTCCCTAGCTAGGAGGACCGAACCGCCCCAGGCAACCGAGGCCTGACTGGCCAGTGGCAGCCCCGCCCGTGGAGTTATCGACCGGTGAATGCGCAGGTACGCGGCGCACACGACCGACTCTAAAAGCCGTTGATGCTCGACCTGTATCGACGCTTTAGACCTCCATCCTCGGTGGAAATCACGCAGAGTAACAGTCGTCGGTCTCCTCGCCGTCGGCGATAGAGGCCAGCACCTTGAGTGTCAGACGACAGACCTGTACTTGGCCCAGGACAGTGAGGAGACTTGGTGCCCGCAGCTCTCACTATCTTGAGCCATCGCAGGTCAGGGGCGGCCTAGGTGGCTCAAGATGAATGAGAAGGGACACCTCGCACCCGCAGCGACACCGAGACGCGATCCGCTGACGTTCCCGGCGATCCAGAATTGACAGCGAGCGACGACGCCACGAACATCGTCACCTCCCGGTACGGCCGGGCGACGGGGCGGTCCGGGCGTGGGTCAGGAGGTGCGGGCTCTCCCCCTGGGTCAGACGCCGATCCTTGATGATCAACGTTTCCGGTGGCCCACCGTCAGAGGCGGGCCGCGGTCCGCAGGAGACCGGCGACGGCTCGGAGCCGGCTGCGTGGCGGCCAGGCCATGACTGTGGTGATGCGGGGGGCGTCGATGACCGGAACGGCGACGACGTCCGTACGCAGCTGTGACCGGCAGGACTCGGGAGCGATCACCGTGGTCCTGTTGAGTGCGATGAGTTGCAGGAGTTGCGAGTGGCTCTGGACCTCGGGCCCGGGGCCGTCGGCGTACGTTCCGTCGCGCCGGGGCCAGCGGGGCTGGGGCAGGTCGGTCAGCTCGGCGATCTCGGCTGCGGTCACGTGGGTGCGGGTGGTGAGCGGGTGCCCGGCCGGAAGGACGGCCACCTGCCCCTCGGTGGCCAGTTCCTCGGTGTCGAAGCCCGTCGTGTCGTCGATGGGTGGGTGCAGGATGGCGACGTCGGCGTGACCGTTGCGCAGCAGGCGAGTCTGCTCCCCCGGCCCGCACAGCAGGACGTCGACGTAGACGGAGTCTGGTTCGGCGGCGTATGCGTCCAGGAGTTTGGCGAGGAGTTCGGTGGAGGCGCCGGCCTTGATCGCCAGGGTGACGCGGGGCCCGCCGGTGGCGGCGAGGGCGGCCCTGCGGGCGCGGTGCTCGGCTGCTTCCAGTGCCTCCAGCGCGGCTCGTCCCTCGTGTAGGAGGACCACGCCGGCCTCGGTGAGCGTGACCGGTCGGCTGTCGCGGCGCAGCAGCGGGGTGCCCAGGCGGCGTTCGAGCTGCATGATCGTGCGGGACAGGGGCGGTTGGGCGATTCCCAGGCGTTGGGCCGCGCGGCCGAAGTGCATCTCCTCGGCGACGGCGACAAAGTACCGCAATTCCCTGCTGTCCACGCTTCCCAGCGTACGTCGGCTCGGTCTGTTGCATACCTTGCGGGTATCGGGCGTGACCTAGTTGGTCTTGGATTCGAGAAGCGGCGGCACGCACGATCGGACCATGACGGAGACGAAGATCGCCCTGGTCACCGGGGCGAACAAGGGCATCGGGTACGAGATCGCGGCGGGGTTGGGTTCGCTGGGCTGGAGTGTCGGAGTCGGCGCCCGCGACGAGGTGCGGCGCGAGGAGGCGGTGAGCCGGTTGCGTGCTGCCGGCGTCGACGCGTTCGGTGTGCCGTTGGACGTCACGGATGACGTGAGTGTCGCCGGGGCCGCGGAGCTGATCGCCGAGCGGTGCGGGCGTCTGGACGCGCTGGTCAACAACGCCGGGATCACCGGCGGTGGGCCGCAGCAGCCGAGCTCGGTGGACCTGTCGGTCGTCCGGGCTGTCGTGGAGACCAACGTGCTCGGGGTCATCCGCGTCACCAACGCCATGCTGCCGTTGCTGCGTCGCTCGGCCTCGCCGCGGATCGTGAACATGTCCAGCAGCGTCGGTTCCCTGGCGCGGCAGTCCGGTCTCGGGGGTGAGACCACCACCGGGCCGGTCGCGGTGGCCTATGCGCCCTCGAAGACGTTCCTGAACGCGGTGACCCTGCAGTACGTCCGGGAACTGGCGGACACGAACATCCTGATCAATGCCGCCTGTCCGGGTTTCGTCGCCACCGACCTGAACGGTTTCCGTGGCGTGCGTACGCCGGCGCAGGGGGCGGCGACAGCCATTCGTCTGGCGACCCTGCCCGACGGGGGGCCGACCGGTGGCTTCTTCGAGGACGCCGGGGTGGTGCCCTGGTGACAGCGCCCCCGTCCGCCGTCTGGCGCGCGGTGCCGGCGGCGAGGCACGCGTCGGCCAGCAGGACCGGCGCGTGGGGGCGTTGGTCGAGCCGTCCGCCGAGGGCCTCGGAAGCGGACGGAACGGGAGTGCGCGGTCGGTGTTGACTCTCTACAGTGGTGCGTTGCGCCCCCGGTGGGGGCCGGTCAGAACAACGGGGGAAGCACCATGATGGGTAAGTCCGTGCGTACCGTCCTGGCTTGTGTCGTGCTCGCGGGCCTGGTCGCGGGTTGCGACCCGGCGCCGAAGGACGACGCGGGCAGCGCCGATCCGTCGGCGGCCGTGGCGGCCAGTCCGACGGTGGATGTCGCGGCGAACAGCAAGCAGGTCTGTGAGACGACCCTGGCGGTGGTGAAGAAGCACTTCGTCGCGATGGCGGACGACGCGATCGCCGCGATCGACAAGCCGGTCAGCGCGAAGGAGCAGGGTGAGAAGGTGCGGGGCCACTACACGGCGCTCGCGCAGGACCTCCGTAAGGAGGCGCCGACGGCGGCGGACCCGAAGGTGCGTACGGCGTTGGAGGATCTCGCCACGGCGGTGGAGAAGCGCCTCACCGGTCCGAAGGCCACCGAGGTGGAAGCACCGGATCTGGACCCGACGCTCAAGGCGCTGGACAGCACCTGCGGCCGTTGACCCGCTCTCGGTGCGCCGGCCGGGCTCGGCCGGCGCACCGGGAACGGTTCAGATCCAGGGCACCTGGGGGGACGGGTAGAAGTCGACCTGTTGCAGGCGCCAGCGGGGTGCCTGCTCCCCCAGCCGGGTGCGGAAGGATTCCCAGTCGTGGCTGGCGGTGGTCGACCAGCCGAGCTCGGCGATCGCCGGTAGGCGGGGGAAGGCCATGTACTCGATGTCGTCGAGGGTTCGCAGGGTTTCGGACCACAGGGGCGCCTCGACGCCGAGGATGGCGTTCTCGCCGACGCCGGTGACGCGGGTGGCGGGGTCCCAGCCGTACGCGTCGGACACCTCGATGAGGCCGGCCCAGCGCAGGCCGAGGCGGGTGTTCGCGTCGTACTTCATGTCCAGGTAGGACTTGTTGGCCGGGGACATGACGACCTTGGTGCCGCGGGCGACGGCGTCGACGAGGTCGGCGTTGCTGGTGCCGGTGCCCCAGAACTGGGCGACGGCGTCGCCGGGGAGGTCGGCCTGTGTGATCTCGTTCCAGCCGTAGGCGCGTTTGCCGTACTTGCTGACCAGGGGCAGTACGCGGTTCATGAAGGTGCGGTAGTCCTCGTCGGTGGTGGCGTGGGCTTCGTCGCCGCCGATGTGCAGGTACGGGCCGGGTGTGATGGCGGCGAGTTCGCGGATGACGTCCTCGACGAAGCGGTAGGTGAGCTCGTCGTTGATGCACAGGGAGCTGTAGCCGACGGCGATGTCGGTGCGTGGGGGCGGTGCGACGCCGTCGCAGTTGAGTTCGGGGTAGGTCGACTGGGCGGCGTTCGTGTGTCCGGGCATGTCGATCTCGGGGACGATGGTGACGTGCCGGGCGGCGGCGTACGCGACGACGGCCTGGTAGTCGGCCTTGGTGAGGTATCCGGGGCCGACGCCGTCGACGCCGGTGCCGGGGCCGCCGCCGACGGTGGTGAGTCGGGGCCAGGAGTCGATCTGGATGCGCCAGCCCTGGTCGTCGGTCAGGTGCAGGTGCAGGTAGTTGATTTTGTACTGGCTGATGAGGTTCACGTACGCGGTGATCTCGTCGACGGTGTGGAAGTGCCGGGCGAGGTCGAGCATGGCGCCCCGGTAGGCGAAGCGCGGGTAGTCGATGATCCGTCCGCCGGGGATGGTCCAGGTGGCGTGTCGCCGGGTCGGCGCCTCGATGTCGGCGGGTAGGAGTTGGCGCAGTGTCTGGGTGCCGGCGAACAGTCCGGCGGGGGTGTTGGCGCGGATCGTGACGCGGTGGCGTGTGACGTCGAGTTGGTAGCCCTCCTGCCCGACGCGGTGGTCCGCTCCCCCGATGAGGAGGGCGATCTCGGGCAGTGGGGTGGAGCGGACGGGCAGCACGGGCAGGGGGTGGCCGGTGGCGGGGCGCAGGGTCTCGGCGAGTTGGTTGCCGACCTGGCGGGCGGCGGTGGAGCCGGGTGCGGTGCGGATGACGGTCAGTGGGGTGATCCGGAAGGCGGTGCGGGCGTCGGGGTGGGTTTCGACGGGCGCGGGGATCACGTCGGTGAGCTGGCGGGCCGGGGTGTGTGGTGCGGCGGCGGCGGGGGCCGCGGGCAGGGCGAGGGGCAGGGCGAGCGCGGCTACGGCCAGCAGCCGTGGGGTGGTGTGTCGGCGACGCACGGGGAACCTCCAGGGGTTCGTCGTGATCGGTGGTCATCGATCCGATTCGCACGCTACCCGGGGTGCGCCTGAACTGTGAACACTCCTAATCGTTAGGTGGTGGCGGTGACCTGGCTGTCGCCGTCCTCACCGGGACCGGCGAAGGGGAATTCGTGAGGTGGTCGCACGGTTCACCGACTGGAAGATCAGGGTTACATGATCGGATGGAAGTGCCATGCGCTCAGACGCGGTAGTGCTGTTCGGCGTCACGGGAGACCTCGTCTCGAAGAAGCTGTTCCCGGCGCTGTACGAGTTGAGCCGGCGCGGCCGCCTCGACGTCCCGGTGATCGGCGTGGCCCGCTCCCCCTGGGACGACCAGCAACTGGTCACCACCGCCCGCAAGTCGGTCACCGAGGCCAACGACGAGGTCGACGACGAGGCGTTCGACGCCCTGGCGGGCCACCTGTCGATGATCTCCGGCGACTACGCCGACCCGGACACGTACCAGCGGCTCGCCGAACGTCTGACGGACGCGCGGCGGCCGATCTTCTACCTGGCGATCCCGCCGGCGGTGTTCGGCGCCGTCGTCGAGGGCCTGGCGGCGGCCGGACTGGCCGACCGGGGCCGGGTCATCGTGGAGAAGCCGTTCGGGCGTGACCTGGCGTCCTCGCGCGAGCTGGACCGCACCCTGCGCGCCGCGTTCGACCCGCAGCGCGTGTTCCGCATCGACCACTACCTGGGCAAGGAGGCCGTCGAGGGCCTCTACGCCTTCCGGTTCGCCAACCGACTGTTCGAGCCGCTGTGGAACAGCGACCACATCGACAACATCCAGGTCACCCTCGCCGAGGGGTTCGGCACCCAGGGCCGCGCCGGCTTCTACGACACGGTGGGTGCCACCCGCGACGTGTTGCAGAACCACATCCTGCAGGTCGTCGCCCTCGTCGCGATGGACGCCCCGCGCGCCGACGACACCGACGCCTTCCGCGAGGCGGAGGTCGCGGTGCTGCGGCAGATCGAGCCGCTGTCACCGCGGAGCACCGTACGGGGGCAGTACGCGGGTTACCGCGACGAGCCGGGCGTCGCACCGGACTCGAACACCGAGACGTTCGTGGCGACCCGGTTGACCGTCGACTCCCCCCGCTGGGCGGGTGTGCCGTTCTACCTGCGTACCGGCAAGTCCCTGCCGGGGACGGCGACGGAGGTGGTGGTCGAGTTCAAGCAGCCCCAACGCCCGCTCATCCCCGCCGAGGGCGGTGCCGCCGCGCCCGCGAACCTGCTGCGGTTCCGGCTCGGACGCGGCGACGGCATCACCATGTCCATCCAGGCCAAGACCCCGGGTGCCGAGGTGACCAGCCGGCCGGTGGACCTGTCGGTCGACTTCGGCGCGGCGTTCGGTCGCCGTCAGGAGGCGTACGAGCGGCTCCTCGACGACGCGATGGACGGGCAGCACCTGCGGTTCGCGCGCGAGGAGACGATCGAACAGCAATGGCGCATCGTCGGGCCGATCCTGGACCTGGCGACCGACGTGCAGGCGTACGACAAGGGCACCTGGGGTCCGGCGGACGCGGACGCCCTCGCCGGCGGCTGGCACACCCCGGACCTGCGGTAGTGGCGCCGCTCACGGCGCCGGCGACACCGGCGCCGGGGCGCGCGACGCGGTGGCAGGCTGTGCCGAATGACGGCTGACGACACGGTCCGCGCGCTCGCCGAGCAGGTCGAGGCGGAGTTCATGTTCCGGTACGAGGCGGGAGCTCCGGCGGACGTGCGGGACGCGCTCGGCATCCACACCACCCGGATGGGCGGCGGGGTGGTGCTGTCCATGCGCGACGACCCGACCGGCTACTGGAGCAAGGCGCTCGGGTTCGGCGTCGACGAACCGGTCACCGGTGAGCTGATGGCCCGGGTGTGCGACGTGTACCGCGCCGAGGGCACGCCCTCGGCCGTCATCCAGATCGCCCCGCAGCGGCTGCCCGCGGACTGGGACGAGATCTGCGCCCGGGAGAACATCACCGGCGCGGGCGCCTGGGTGAAGCTGGCCGGGGAGGTCACCACGCTGACGCCGGGCCGCACCGATTTGCGGGTCGGTCCGGTCCCGGACGACCTGGTGCCCGAGTGGGCGTCGCTGGTGCTGCGCTGCTACGGGATGCCCGAGGAACACCTGGCGCCGATGCTCACCGCGAGCGTGCGAGACCCGGGATTCCGCCCGTTCGCCGCCTGGGACGGTACGCGGATGGTGGCCGCCGCCAACCTGTTCCTGCGTGGCCCGGCGGCCTCGCTCAACACCGGCGCGACGCTGCCCGCGTACCGGGGGCGGGGCGCGCAGTCGGGTCTGCTGGCCGCCCGGGTACGCGCCGCGGCGGAGGCCGGCTGCCGGTGGGTCGTCGGCGAGACGGGCCGACCCGAGCCGAGAACGTCCAACCCGTCCCTGGACAACATGCGCCGCCTGGGTCTCACCCCGCTGTACGAGCGACGCAACTGGATCTGGCGGGCGCGGGCGGCCAGCTAGGATTCGACCGCGCCAGGTCCACGACGTGGTGGTCTAATCTCGGTTGATGCCCCGCGTCCTGAAGCTCGTGAAGCGGAAGCTCAACGGCAATGAGGGCAGTTGGCTCACCTACCACCTCGGTGACGACGAGGTCGGCTCCTGGCTGTTCCATCCCGAACGCACCGTGTACACGGGTCGGTGGGCCGACGGCCGCGAGGCCACGTGCTTCTCCGGAGTCCCCGGGGAACCGGGCTGCCCAGCTCTCTACTTCGCACCACACCGGGGCGGGTGGGTCGCCACCTGGAAGCACGCACCCTCGACTGCGATCACCATCGACCTGTCGCGCCCTGTGACGCGACGCGGGGACGTGTGGAGCTTCGTCGATCTCGAACTGGACCTCTGGCACCTGCCGGACGACGCCACGCCTGGCGGCACCGATCCTCGCCCCAGGGTCAGCCGGCACGGCAGGACCGTCGGCTTCGCCGACGACGACGAACTCGACGATGCCGTCAGTCGCGAATGGATCACGCCAGCCGAGGCGGCCCGGACCCGCGACGAAGCGCGGTACGTCGCCGACCTGATCCTCGACGGGGTCCACCCGTTCACACAGGCCGCCTGGGAACGCTTCGACCAGGCAATCGCCCGACGGCTGCCCCCGCCGCCTGACTGACCGCTCAGCTCACCGTTTCGACCGTCCGGCGACGGTGAGGTTTGCCGGCACGGCGCGGTGTGGGCATGTGAGGGGGACGTTCCCCGCCCGCTTCGGAGAGGAAGCAGCGCATGCTTTCCGCACTCGACCGTCGGCACACCGTCGCGCCGCCCGGCTACAGCCGATGGCTGATCCCTCCGGCGGCGTTGGCCATCCACCTCTGCATCGGTCAGGTCTACGCGACGAGCGTCTACAAGAATTCGCTGATCGCGCACTTCGACACCAGTCAGACCGCCGTCGGGGTCATCTTCAGCATCGCGATCGTGATGCTGGGTCTGTCGGCCGCGGTCGCCGGGACCTGGGTGGAGGCGAACGGGCCGCGTAAGGCCATGTTCGTCTCGGCCTGCTTCTGGGCGGTGGGCTTTTTGGTGGGGTCGCTGGGTATCGCCACGAAGCAGTTGTGGCTGCTGTACCTGGGTTACGGGCTGCTCGGCGGCATCGGCCTGGGTATCGGCTACATTTCGCCCGTCTCGACGCTGATCAAGTGGTTCCCGGACCGGCCCGGTCTGGCCACCGGGCTGGCGATCATGGGTTTCGGTGGTGGGGCGATGGTGGCCTCTCCCCTGTCCCGGCAGCTGCTGTCGTTCTACGACCCGGCCTACGACCCGGCCAACGCGGGTTCCACGGCGTCGGGTAGCGCGCTGGTGTGGTTGTTCGTGACACTCGGCCTGGGCTACTTCGTGATCATGATGTTCGGGGTGGCGAACGTGCGGGTGCCGGCCGAGGGCTGGCGTCCGGCCGGGTTCGACCCGGCGACCGTCGCGGCCAAGCCCCTGGTCACCACGGCGAACGTCTCGGCGGCGAACGCGGTCAAGACCCGCTCGTTCTGGCTGCTGTGGGTGGTGCTGTTCTGCAACGTGACCGCAGGCATCGGCATCCTGGAGCAGGCCAGCCCGATGATCCAGGACTTCTTCCGGGACAACGGCACGTCTGCGGTGTCCGTGGCGGCGGCTGGCGGGTTCGTGGGCCTGCTGTCGCTGTTCAACATGGCCGGCCGGTTCGTGTGGTCGTCCACCTCGGACCTGATCGGACGCAAGCCGATCTACATGGTGTACCTGGGCGTCGGCATGGTTCTGTACGCGCTGCTGGCGCTGGTCGGGCAGACCGCGACGGCGCTGTTCGTGCTGCTGGCCTGCGTGATCCTGTCGTTCTACGGTGGCGGGTTCGCCACCGTGCCGGCGTACCTGCGGGACCTGTTCGGCACGTACCAGGTGGGTGCCATCCACGGTCGGCTGCTGACCGCCTGGTCGGCCGCGGGGATCGCGGGGCCGCTGATCGTCAACGGGTTCCTCGACGCGCAGGGTAAGCCGGGCACGTTGACGGCGGCGGCGTACCGGCCGGCGCTGTTCACCATGGTCGGCGTCCTGGCCGTGGGCTTCGTGGCGAACCTGCTGGTGCGCCCCGTGCCGCAGCGCTACCACGAACCATCGGAACAGCAGGACACGCACGAGGACGACGCGGCGGAGAGGAGTGGCACGCGATGAGCGACGACAGCCGACAGGGGCAGCAGGCCCGGTTGTGGATTTCCTGGTTGGTGGTGGCGGCGCTGCTGGGCTACGGGGTCGTGCAGACGCTGATCACGGCGGCGAAGCTGTTCACCCAGTGACGAGGTGAGCCGGGGCGCGCGGCGCCCCGGCTCACAGGCCGCCGGAGACGCGCAGCACCGTGCCGGTGGCGTACGAGGCGTCCGGGCTGAGCAGCCAGGCGATGGCGGCGGCGATCTCCTCGGGTTCGCCGGCGCGGCCCAGCGGGATCCGCCCGACCGCCGTGTCGGGGCGGTCGGGTACGCCGGAGTCGGCGTGGATGTCGGTGCGCACGATGCCGGGCGCGACGGCGTTGACCCGGATGCCCCGGGGGGCGAGTTCCTTGGACAGCCCGACGGTGAGCGTGTCGGTGGCGGCCTTCACGGCGGCGTAGTGCACGTACTCCCCCGGGCTGCCGAGGGTCGCGGCGGCCGACGAGACGTTGACGATGGCCCCGCCGTCGCCGAGCCGGCGGGCTGCCTGTTGGGCGCAGAGGACGTAGCCGACGAGGTTGACGTCGACGACGCGGCGCAGGTCCTCGACGCGCAGCTCGGTGAAGGGCCCGATCAGGCTGGTGACGCCGGCGTTGTTGACCAGGCCGGTGAGCGGGCCGAGCTCGGCGGCGGCGTCGAACAGGGCGGCGACCTGGTCCGGGTCGGTGGTGTCGGCGCGTACCGCGATGGCCTGCCGACCGGCGGCGCGCAGGTCGGCCAGGACGGCGTCGGCGGCGGCGTGGTCGCGGCGGTAGCACAGGGCGATGTGGTGACCGGCGTGGGCGAGGCGGCGGGCGGTGGCCGCGCCGATGCCCCGGCCCCCGCCGGTGATGACGGTGACGGGTGCCACGGTGCCTCCAGGGCTGTCGGGTGGGACGGGCCGACGCTACCGTGACCGGCGCGGACCAGTCGTCGAGAGGAGGGTCACATGCGGCGGGCGTTGGTGCTTGGCGGCGGTGGGGTGACCGGCGTGGCGTGGGAGCTGGGAGTGCTTGCGGGCCTGGCCGAGCGGGGTGTGCCGGTCACCGAGGCGGACCTGGTGGTGGGCACGTCGGCCGGCTCGGTGGTGGGCGCGCAGGTGCGCTCCGGGGTGCCGCTGGAGCAGTTGTACGAGGAGCAGTTGGCGCCGCCGACAGGTGAGGTGGCGGCGCGGCTGGGGTTCGTGGCGCTCGCGCGGCTGGTGTGGGCCGGTGGGCGTACCCGTGACGCGGCGCGGTCCAGGGCCCGCATCGGGGCGATGGCGGTGGCGGCGCGTACCCCGTCCGAGGCGTCCCGGCGGGCGGTGATCGAGGCCCGCCTGCCCAACCGGGAGTGGCCGGCGCGGCGGCTGCTGGTGACGGCTGTCGACGCGGCCACCGGCGAGTTCGTGGTGTTCGACGGCACGGACGGTGTGTCGCTGGTGGACGCGGTGGGGGCGAGCTGCGCGGTGCCCGGGGTGTGGCCGCCGGTGACGATCGGGTCGCGTCGGTTCGTCGACGGTGGGATGCGCTCGACGGTGAACGCGGACCTGGCGGCGGGCGCGGACGCGGTGCTGGTCCTGGCGCCCACGTCGGCGGCGTTCGGGCCGATGCCACGGCTGTCCGCCCAGGTGGGCGAGTTGCGCACGGCCGGTTCGCAGGTGGTGGTGGTGACGCCGGACGCGGCGGCGCGTACCGCGATCGGCCGTAACGTGCTGGACCCGGCCCGCCGGGCCGGCGCGGCGCGGGCCGGGCGGGCGCAGGCCGCGACGGTGGCGGACGAGGTGACGGCGCTCTGGGCGTGATCGCTTACGCTCACCGCGCGATCGGTCGGACAACGGAGGTGCGCGGTGGCGGGTGTGGGTGTCGGCGATGTCGTGGAGGATTTCGAACTGCCGGACGAGACGGGCACGCCGCGGCGGCTGTCCGAGTTCCTGGCGACCGGCCCGGTGGTGCTGTTCTTCTACCCGGGGGCGATGACCCGGGGCTGCACGGCGGAGAGCTGCCACTTTCGGGACCTGGCCGCCGAGTTCGCGGCGGTGGGCGCGTCGCGGGTGGGCATCAGCCGCGACCCGGTGGCGAAGCAGGCGGAGTTCTCGAAGCTGCACGGCTTCGACTATCCGCTGCTGTCGGACGCCGACGGGACCGTGGCGCAGGCGTTCGGCGTCAAGCGGCGACTGCCGTTGGGGCCGTTGAGCACCAAGCGGATGACGTTCGTCATCGGCGCGGACCGGCGGGTCATCGAGGTGATCCACAGTGAGGTCAGCATGAACGACCACGCGGACCGGGCGCTGCGGGCGCTGGGCGGCTGAGCCCCGTGCGGCGGCTGTCGCAGCGGGCTGGTATCAAGGCAGCAATCAAACAGGTGTACGGAAGAGGGTTGTGATGGATGCCGGCCAGGGTTTGTCCACGAGCGAGGTGCAGAGCATCCGGGATGCGTTGGCGGCCGGGCGTAAGCCCCGTGTGGTGTTCACCGCGTCGGCGGGGCAGATCGCCGGTCAGGTCGGCCAGGTCGTCGAGCTGACCGACCCGGAGGTGTCCGACGAGTTCGTGGTGGTGCGGTTCGGCCGCGACGAGTTGCCGTTCTCCCCCGCCGACCTGGCGGTGGCGCCCAAGGGCGCGGGCCGCCGGGTGGCCGAGCCGAAACCGGAGCCCGAGCCGGAGCCGCCGGCGGCGGCCGCGCCGGAGTTCGTGCTGGACACGCCGCGGGTGCCCGCGCAGCGACAGGAGGAGCCGAAGGTGGAGCAGACCGAGAAGCCGCCGGCCCGGCGGGCGGTCAAGGCCGCGAAGCCCAAGGGGCCCGCCGGCCTCACGGTGACCCTGGCGTACGCCGACGGCGAGTGGACCGTCGCGGCGCAGCAGGGCAGCAAGGCCCTGGCCAAGCCGTACGTGGTGAAGCCGGCCGAGGCGTTGAAGATGGTGGCGCTGGTCGACGTGCCGGGTGTGCAGGAAGCGGTGGAGCAGATCCTCGGCACCGAGCGGGCCGAGGCCGAGCAGCAGGCGGAGAAGTTGCGCGCCGAGTTGGCCGAGATCGAGGCGCGTCTGGCGGAGCTGCGCGAGGCCCGCTGAGGCGGGTCACCGTCGGTTGTGGTGCTCCAGCAGTCGGGTGAGCAGGCGGGTCAGCTCCGCTTGCTCGCTGGTGGACAGCGGGGTGAGCAGGTCGTCCTGGACCCGGCGGACGGTGTCGGTCATCCGCAGGGCCTCGTCGGCGCCGGCGTCGGTGAGGCTGATGACGTTGCGGCGGCGGTCGGCCGGGTCGGGGGCGCGTACGACGAGCCCCCGGCCGGCCAGGTCGTTGACGGCCGCCACGACGTCGCTGCGGTCGATGCCGCAGCGGCGGCCAAGGTCGGCCTGGCTGGCGGGGCCGTCCTCGGTCAGGGCGGCGAGCAGCCGGTAGTGGTAGCCGCGTAGGTCGTGCGCGGCGAAGCCCTCGCTGAGCAGGCGGGTGGCGTGGGCGGCGGTCTGGTTGAGCAGCCAGGTCGGGGTGGTGCTGAGCCCGGCGGGTGACTGCGGGGCCGCGTTGTCCATGCGGCGGAGCCTACCAGGATTCGTTGGCGCGACCCACGATCAGGTGTTACGTTGGCGACACCAACGTTGGCCTCGCCAACGTTTTGAAGGAGGCGTCATGTCCACTCTCAACGGCCAGGTCATCGGCCAGGCCCACTACGCCACCCGTGCGCTGCTCGAACGGGCCACCGGCCCCCTCGGCCTCAGCTTCGGCCAGGTCGTCGCCCTCAACGCCCTCGCTGCCGGACCCGTCGAGCGCGCACCGCTCGTACACCGGATCACCAGCACCCTCAAGGTCGACGAGCCGGCCGTGCGCGAGGTGGTCGACGCCCTCGTCCGCGCCGACCTCGTCCAGGTCGACGGCCCCGCGCCACACGTACGGCTCACCGACACCGGTCACGCCACCCAGGCCCGCGTCGCCGAGGCCGTCGCCGGCATCACCGCCCGGCTGTACGGGGACATCCCGCCCGCCGAGGCGGACGTCGCCGCCCGCGTCCTCACCCTCATCACCGAGCGGGCCAACGACGAACTGGCGGGCGTCGCCTGAGCCGACAGTGGCTCAGTTGAGTCGGTTCATGGAAGCCCGGATCCTCAGCCAGGACGGGTCGGTCTCAGAGGTTTCCGTTACCGCGTCCAGGTCGCCCGACTGCCAGGTCCGTGTCCCGTCGGTGAGGTCGAGCTGGTCCATGTCGACAACCGACGCCTCGGTGGTGCTGGCGAGGAATTCGGTCACCACGGCCCTGGGTGCCCCGTCGTGGCCGGCTGTGCCCGCCGGCAGCACCAGAAGCACCTCGTCGTTGCCGGCGATGACGAGCTCACCGGCGGCGGTGGCCGCCAACGCGGTCACCGCCGCCCCGGACAGCACCTCGTGCTCGATCACCCGACTCCCGTCGATGTCCCGCTCGATGACCACCCCGTCGGGTGTCCCGATCCACAGGACCCGCGGCGACGCACCGAACGCGACGTTGTGACGAGACCAGGCCTCCATCTCGTCCATCCACTCCTGGGGGTACGGGTACCCCGGGCTCGGCTCCCCCAGGGTCATGCCCACCACCCGCCGAAGCGAGGGAAACTCGAACACCTCCAGCGAGTTGTCGTACGCGTTGCCCCGTACCGCGAAGTGCCGCCCGTCCGAGCTGAAGATCGGCGCTTCGTAGCCGTCGCAGTCCAGGACCAACGCCCGGCGCAACGGCCGCAGCACCGGCCCCGTGTCCGCTGAGAAGAGCACCAGGGTGGCACCCTGATCGCTCTCGAGGGTGCAGACAAGGCCACCCGCCGGATGCGCCACCACCCCGGTGTCCCACCGAGGGCCGACAACTGTCGTTCCCGATGCGAGGTCGAGCGCGACGGACTGCTCCCAGCCGTCCTTGCCGGTGGCGGGCGACAACCAGAGCGTCCGACCGTCCGGACTGAACGCCACCTCTCGCTGGTACTCGGTACGCGTGGCAGCGGTGACCGGCGAGGTGTTCGAGGGTGTCCAGAGGACGACGCTCTCGGCGTCCGCCACCGCCAGCAGCGCCTCGCTGGGGTGCCAGGCGACCGACGGTGTCCGCTTCAACCGTTCGTAGCCGACGTCGTCGGCGTAGACGGTCGAGCCGACGCCGAGAGCGCCGCGCAGGCGTAGCTGTCCGTCCCCGTGCTCCCAGATCCGGATCGCCGGACGGTCGGCGTCCCACGCCGCCACCAACGGAAGGCGCGGATGGCACAGCAACCGCTGCACCGTCGCCGCAGAGTGGACACGAGCGAGGATCTGCACCGGCACACCCTATCGACGAGACGGACGGCCACTCGTTCCTGTCGGGCGCTCCCTTGCTGGGAACGGCCGCGCCCGACAGGCCCGTCAGAAGTAGTCGAGCAGCTGCGCCGGGCCGCCGACGCCGAGCAGGTCCAGGGCGTCCGGCTCCACCCCGGCGGTGTGCAGCAGGCCCGCCTGCGCGACCGACCGGGCTCGGGCGGCACCGGCGTACAGCAGCGCGAAGCCGCGTACGTCGAGCCGCAGGTCCGCCTCACCGCCGATCCGGGTCAGCTCGGCGGCCCCGTCGGCCACGGCCAGCCGCCAGGTGCCGGTGTTCCACTCGGCGATCGGGTCGGTGAGGCCGAAGTCGACAACACCCCGGGCGTGGTCCGGCCACCCGCGTGCGCCCACCGCCCGGGCCACGTCGACCGGACGGTGCATCCACAGGTTCCGCTCGTGCTCACGGGCCGACTCCAACGGCAGGACGGTGCTGACGGCGTCGCCGTCGAGCGGGCACAACCGCAGCGTCGGCGCGACGCTGGCCCAACTGCCGAGCACCCCGACGAGTTCCCGGGCCGCCTCGGCGGTCACGGCCAGCGCCTCGTCGACGGTGAGCACCGAGTCGGCCCCGTAACCCTGGCCCCGCTGCCAGGTGGCGTAACCGACCAGCTCGCCGTCGGCCTCGACGAGGGTGACCCCGTCACCGGGCAGATCTCCCTTGGCGTTGAAGTGGTCGAACAGCTCGCCCCGACGCGTGAGCATGCCGTTGCGGTGCCGGGTGACCCGCTCGTAGAGGTCGGCGACGGCGGCCAGGTCGGCCGGTGTGCCAGCCCGCACCGTCAGGTGCGGGGCGGGCCGGTGTCGAGGCAGCGCGGCGGTGGCCAGGTCGACGGTGCGCAGCACCCCGGCGGTCTCCCAGCCGAAGGCGCGGTAGGGGGCGGCGACGGTCGGATACAGGGCGCTGACCGCCGCACCGTGGTCGTGGGCGCCGGCCAGCAGGGCGGTGAGCATGGCGCGGGCCACGCCCCGGCCCCGGGCCTCGGGAGCGACCGCCACCCCGCCCACGTCGGCCGCCGGCACCGCCCGTCCGGACCACCACTGGTCGTGGTGCAGCTCGACGGCCTTACCGACGAGGCGGCCGGCGTCGTCGAACGCCCCGTAGCGGGTCATGCCGGGCACGTCGACGCTCGTGCTGGCGGGGCGTTCCTGGCCGCCGCCGAACGCGAACCGGCCCAACTCCCAGGCGGCGTCGAGGTCGTCGGTGGTGAGTTCACGTACGAGCATCGGCACACCCTAGCGGGGCGGATCTTCCGGGGCCGCCGAATTACGCCCCGGGTGGGGGGCCGGCGAACCGGCCCCCCACCCGGTCAGTGCTGCGGGATGTTGGCCACGCCGATGCGCTTGCGGAACACCCAGTACGTCCAGCCCTGGTAGGCCAGCACAACCGGCGTGAAGATCACCGCCACCCAGGTCATGATCTTCAGGGTGTACGGGGTGGAGGCCGCGTTGGTGGTGGTCAGCGTGCCGGCCGCGTCCAGGGTGGACGGCATGACGTTCGGGAACAGCGCCGCGAAGAGGGTCGCCACCGCCAGACCGATCGCCACGGCGGTACCGGTGAACGCCCAGCCCTCCCGGCGTACCCTCGCGGCGGCCAGGCCACCGAGCAGCGCGAGGGCCGCGCCGACGGCGAGCACGACGGCGGCCGCGCTGGAGCGGATGCTCAACGTCCAGGTCAGGAACCCGACCGCCAGCACGGCGGCGCCGACACCCAGGCGCACCGCGAGGGCGCCCGCGCGCTCCCGGATGTCGCCGGTGGTCTTCAGCGCGAGGAACACCGCGCCGTGGGTCAGGAACAGCGCGAGGGTGGTCGCGCCACCGAGCAGGGCGTACGGGTTGAGCAGGTCGACGAGGCCACCGACGTACTCGTGGTCGGCGTCCAGTGGCACGCCGCGCAGGATGTTGGCGAAGGCGACGCCCCACAGGATCGCCGGCAGCAGCGAGCCGACCACGATGGCGGTGTCCCAGCGGCGCTTCCAGGACGCCTCGGGGCGCTTGTGCCGGTACTCGAAGGCGACGCCCCGGGCGATCAGGGCCAGCAGGATCAGCAGCAGCGGCAGGTAGAAGCCGGAGAAGAGGGTGGCGTACCACTCGGGGAACGCGGCGAACATGGCGCCACCGGCGGTGATCAGCCACACCTCGTTGCCGTCCCACACCGGGCCGATGGTGTTGATCAGGACGCGACGCTCCCGGTCGTCGCGGCCGAGTATGGGCAGCAGCATGCCGACGCCGAAGTCGAAGCCCTCCAGGATGAAGTACCCGGTGAACAGC
The DNA here is from genome assembly GCF_040607375.1 of Micromonospora sp. NPDC005298. NCBI lineage: Bacteria > Bacillati > Actinomycetota > Actinomycetes > Micromonosporales > Micromonosporaceae > Micromonospora > Micromonospora sp. NPDC005298. The sequence continues at coordinate 71,654 of NZ_JBEXGP010000017.1, read as the reverse complement.
ACGGCGACGAGGAGAAACCAGATGGTGGTCAGGTCCACGATGGGCTCCGGGATCAGTAGGCGAAGGCGAGCGGGCGCTCGGCGTCGTCGTGGGTGTCGTCGATGGGGTGCTCCTCGCTGACGTCCGGCACGCCGGCCTTGGCGTAGCGCAGCAGCAGCTTGACCTCGATCACGGCGAGCGTGGCGTAGATCAGCGTGAAGGCGGTGAACGAGGTGAGCACCTCGGTCAGCGAGACGCTGCGGGAGACGCCGTCACGGGTGAGCATCTCGCCGAAGACGATCCACGGCTGGCGGCCCATCTCGGTGAAGATCCAGCCGAAGGAGTTGGCCAGCAGCGGCAGCACCGGCATGGCCAGCCCGGCGCGCAGGAGCCACTTGCTGCTCGGGGTGCGGCCCTTGCGCTGGGTCCAGAGCACCACCAGGGCGATGGCGGCGGCGGCCAGCCCGAAGGCGATCATGAAGCGGAAGCTCCAGTAGGTGATCGGGATGATCGGGGTGTAGCTGCCGGCGCCGTACTGGGCCGTGTACTGGGCCTGGAGGTCGTTGATGCCGTGCACGGTGCCGTTCGGGTCGCCGGTGCCCAGGTACGACAGCAGGTACGGGATCTTCAGGGCGAACACCTCGCGGCTGCCGTCGAGGCTGCCGATGGTGAGCACGGAGAACGAGGCGGGGCTCTCGGTGGTGTAGAGGCCCTCGGCGGCGGCCATCTTCATCGGCTGCACCTGAGTCATGATCTTGCCTTGGATGTCGCCGGTGAACACGACCACGGCCGAGGAGATCAGGACCACCCAGGATCCGAACTTGGTGGCGAAGCGGTACGCGCCGGTGTCGGCGGAGTCGCGGTTGCGGATCACGTGGTACAGGCCGACCGCCACGACAAGCGAGCCGGCGACCAGGAAGGAGCCGGCCAGGGTGTGCGGGAAGGTGATCAGGGCGACCTTGTTGGTCATCACGGCCAGGAAGTCGGTCAGTTCGGCACGGCCGGTCTCGGGGTTGAACCGGTAGCCGACCGGGTTCTGCATGAACGAGTTCGCCGCGAGGATGAAGTACGCGGACAGGTTGGTGCCGATCGCGGCGGCCCAGATGCTCGCCAGGTGCGCCCGCTTGGGCAGCCGGTCCCAACCGAAGATCCACAGGCCGATGAAGGTGGATTCGAGGAAGAACGCGACGAGCGCCTCGATGGCCAGGGGCGCGCCGAAGATGTCGCCCACGAAGCGGGAGTAGTCGCTCCAGTTCATGCCGAACTGGAACTCCTGCACGATGCCGGTGACCACGCCCATGGCAAAGTTGATCAGGAACAGCTTGCCGTAGAACTTGGTGAGTTTCAGGTAGCGCTCGTTGCCCGTGCGGTGCCACATCGTCTGAAGGATGGCCACCAGCACGGACAGGCCGATGGTCAGCGGAACGAAGAGAAAGTGGTAGACGGTGGTGACACCGAACTGCCAACGGGCGACGTCCAACGCGTCCACCTGACAACCCCCAGCGATTCGTACTACGAGACGTAGTAAATACTACTGCTCGTCGTAGAGAATCGGGCAGGGCCGGGCGGCCCGAACCGACCCGGGACCAATGACCCTGATCACCCGGGCCGACCAGCACGACCCGCCCCCGCCACCCGGCCGCCGCGTGCGACGATGTCGCGCTGATGGACACCGCGTACGCCACCTGGCGGCCACCGCTGATCTGGCGGGCGGCCCTGCTGCTGACCCCGGCCCTGGTCGCCCCGCTCGCCCGCCTCGAGGTCACCGGCGACGTCCCCGCGCACCTGCGCCGTGGACCGCTCGTGCTGGCCGCCAACCACATCAGCCCGTTCGACCCGCTCGTGCTGGCCGCCGCCTGCCAGACCCGCGGGATCGCCCCGAGGATCATGGCGACCGCCGGCCTGTTCCGTGCCCCACTGCTCGGCGCCGCCATGCGCCGGGCCGGGCACATCCGCGTCGACCGTGGCACCAGTGCCGTCCACCAGGCCCTGGAGAACGCCGCGAGCGCCGTCGCGGCGGGATCGGTGATCCTCATCTACCCCGAGGGGCGCATCGGCCTGGACCCGGGCATGTGGCCCGAACGCGGCAAGACCGGCGCCGCCCGCCTCGCGCTGTCCTGCAACGCGCCGGTCATCCCGGTCGCCCAGTGGGGCGCGCACGAGGTGCTGCCCTACCGGGCGCCGAAGGGAATGCTGGGCGGCATCGCCCGCGCGCTGTGGCGCCGCCCGGTGATCCGGGTGCACTTCGGCGACCCCGTCGATCTGGGCGAGTCCACCGCCGCCAGCCCCGGCGCCGCCCGCCGGGCCACCGAACGGATCATCGACGCGCTCACCGACACCCTCGCCCCACTCCGCCCCGACGAACCCGACCTGCCCCGGCACGTCGACCCCGGTCGCCCGAGCGATCCCAGTCGCGCCCGCCGCCGAAACGGGGGATGATCATCCTTGTCGCCGTCGAGGGTTGACACGGTGGGCAATCTTTGCAAGATCATCTAATCTGTCCTGTGTGAGCAACGCGCAGATGGATGTCGAAGACCCGAAACGCACCGCCGCCCTCGTGGCGGCGGTAGGGGTGTTCGGGCGCTACGGATTCCAGAAGACCTCCATGGAGGCCGTCGCCAGAGCGGCCGGCATCTCCCGACCGGGCCTGTACCTGATGTTCCCCAACAAGGAGCAGCTGTACCGCGCCACCATGCAGGGCGTCCTGGAACGCGCCCAGCGGGCCATGGAGGTCCGCCTCGCCGACCGCTCGCTGAGCTTCGACGAGGGAATCGTGGCGGGGCTCGACGCGCTGATGGGCCCGTACATCGACACCCCGGTTGCCCGCGACCTCAACGAACTGCTGGAGAACAGCGAACCCCGGCTGGGCTCGATGTTCCACGACTACCAGGAGCGGGCCCGGGCGACGCTGAGCGCCCACATCGCCGCCCTCGCCCCACCCGGCCTGCTGCCCGCCGACCTGACCGCCCACGACGTGATGGACCTGCTCTTCTCCGCCGCCCTGACCTGGAAGTCGACAGCGGCCACCAGGGACGAGTTCCGCGACCGGATCCGGCGGAGCCTCCGGCTGATCCACCGCCCCGCCGGCTGACCCGCCCCGCCCCGCCGACGTCGCCGTCCGGCCGGCGAAGCGGCGCCGACCCGCCCGACCGAGCGGGCGACAGACGCCCGCCGGTCACCCACCGGCCACCGACCGCGGGCATACTGCCCTGCGTGCTGACCCGATCCGGCTACCTCGACGCGCCCGCACCGCTGGCGTTCGCGCACCGCGGCGGCGCGGCCGAGGGCGACGAGAACACCACCGAGGCGTTCGCCCGGGCCGTGGCGCTGGGCTACCGGTACGTCGAGACCGACGTGCACGCCACCGCCGACGGCGTGGCGGTGATCTTCCACGACCCGACGCTGCGGCGGGTCACCGGTGACCCGGGGCGCATCGCCGACATGACCTGGGCCGACCTCGCCTCGGTACGCGTCGGCGGCGCCGCCGTCGTACCCCGGCTCGACGAGGTCCTGGCCGCCTGGCCACAGGTTCGCTTCAACATCGACGTGAAGGCCGACGGCGCCGTGGCGCCGACCGTCGCCACCGTGACCCGGGCCGGCGCCGCCGACCGGGTGCTGCTCGCCTCGTTCAGCGACGCCCGACTGACCCGGATGCGGGCACTGACCCAGGGGCGGGTCGCCACCAGCCTCGGCATGCGCGGGGTGGCCCGGCTGCGGCTCGCCTCCCTGCACGGACGCCCGCTGCGACTGCCGGAGTCGGTGGTCGCCGCGCAGGTGCCACCGCGCTACGGACGGGTGCCGGTGGTGGACCGCCGGTTCCTCGACTACTGCCACCGTCTCGGGCTCCAGGTGCACGTCTGGACGATCGACGAACCCGCCCAGATGCACGACTTACTGGATCGTGGCGTGGATGGCATCATGACCGATCACGTCGGCGTGCTGCGCGACGTCTACCGCAGTCGCGGCCACTGGGCCGCCTGAGGACCGAAGGACCCCCGATGGCCGAGACCGTGACCCCCACGGCCAACGACGCCCCGCCCCCGGCGAGCACCCGCCGCGAGCGCAGCGGCTGGTACATCTACGACTGGGCCAACTCCGCCTTCCAGACCACGGTGATCACCGTGTTCCTGGGTCCGTTCCTGACCACCGTCGCCGAGCTGGCCGCCGGTTGCGAGCTGGGGGCGGACACGTGCGACGGCTCGGTGTACCCGTTGGGCATCAAGGTCGCCGCCGGGTCCTACTACCCGTACCTCATCTCGCTGTCGGTCTTCCTCACCGTGTTCGTCCTGCCGGTGATCGGGGCGATCGCCGACCGGTCGGCGCACAAGAAGCGGCTGCTCGGCGGCGCCGCGTTCACCGGCGCCGGCGCCACCATCGCGATGGCCTTCGTGACCGGCGACCGCTACCTGCTCGGCGGCGCGCTGTTCCTGGTCGCCAACATCTCCTTCGGCGCCGCCATCGTGGTGTACAACTCCTTCCTGCCGCAGCTCGGCGGCCCCGACGAACGCGACGGCATCTCCAGCCGCGGCTGGGCGCTGGGCTACCTCGGCGGCGGCGTGCTGCTGGCGCTCAACCTGGTCGCGGTCACCCTGCTCAGCGAGGACGACAACCCGCAGCGCACCCTGGACCTGGCCCGCTGGTCGATCGTGTCGGCCGGCGTGTGGTGGGCGGCGTTCACGCTGGTGCCGCTGCGCTGGCTGCGCGAACGCCCGAGCGCGGCGGCGCTTGTCGGTGGCGGGAACGTGCTCACCGACGGGTTCCGGCAGTTGGGCCGCACGCTGCGCGAGATCAAGGCGTACCCGTTGACGCTGTTCTTCCTGCTGGCGTTCCTGGTCTACAACGACGGCATCCAGACCGTCATCACCCTGGCCAGCCAGTACGGCACCGAGGAGCTGCGGCTGGAGCAGGGCACCCTGATCGTCACCATCCTGCTGGTGCAGTTCCTCGCCTTCGGCGGCGCGTTGAGCCTCGGCGCGCTGGCCCGGCGCATCGGCGCCTGGAAGACGGTGCTGCTCAGCCTGGTGCTCTGGACGGGTGTGATCGTCGGCGCGTTCCGGCTGCCCGCCGAGGCGCCGGTGCCGTTCATGATCCTCGGCGCGGCGATCGGGCTGGTCCTGGGTGGCAGCCAGGCGCTGAGCCGGTCGCTGTTCAGCCAGCTCATCCCCGCCGGCAAGGAGGGCGAGTACTACGGCTTCTACGAGATCAGCGACAAGGGCACCAGCTGGTTGGGGCCGCTCGCGTTCGGCCTGGTGTTCCAGCTCACCGCCTCGTACCGGGTGGGCCTGGTCTCCCTGCTGATCTTCTTCGTGGTCGGGTTCCTCCTCCTGCTCGCCGTGCCCATCCGCCGGGCCATCGTCGCGGCCGGCAACACGCCGCCCCGGGTGCTCTGAGCACGCCTCCCGCACCTGACAGATCAGTGGCTGTCGATCGGCTAGGCTGCCCGACCGTGACTGACGACGCCGCTGCCGCACCCACCTGCCTGGCCCACCCGTTCCCCGGCCAGCCGCACGCTCCGGCGGGGTGCGCGGCGGCGCGCGGGCTCGACGGACGCCCGGTGCACGCGGCGGCGTTGAAGTTCTTCTGGGGGCCGATGGACTGCGGCAAGTCCACGATGGCGTTGCAGATGAACTACAACCACGCCCGGCAGGGCCGCCGCGGTCTGGTCACCACCCGCATCGACAGGTCGCTGGGCCCGCAGGTCACCACCCGCATCGGCCTGGCCCACGAGGCCATCGAGGTCACCGACGACCTGGACCTGCGGGCCCTCGTGCGGGGCCGGTGGGCCGACGGGGTACGCGTCGACTACCTCATCTGCGACGAGGCCTGCTTCTACACCGTCGAGCACGTCGAGCAGATGGCCGAACTGGTGGACAGCTACGACGTGGACGTCTTCGCGTTCGGGCTCGCCACCGACTTCCGGTCCTGCCTGTTCCCCGCCGCGCAACGCCTGTTCGAGCTGGCCGACGAGGTGGCCCGCATCCAGGTCGAGGTGCTCTGCTGGTGCGGCCGCGAGGGGCTGCTCAACGCCCGCGTCGTCGACGGGCAGGTCGTCCGCGAGGGCGCGCAGGTCGTCATCGGCGACACCGTGGTCACGGCCGACGTGCGCTACCAGGTGCTCTGCCGCCGGCACTACCGCAGCGGCGACCTCGGCCCCCGCGACTGAGGCGCCCGCCGCGCCCGGGACCGGTCGGTCATGATGACGACGACGGTGACCGCCACCGCCGCCGCGGCGCACGCCGCGACGGGTGTCCCCGACGCCACGGCGACCGGTGTCAGCGCCAGCAGCACCACGACCGCCGCAAACCGGCTGGTCGGCGCCGTCCGCCACAGGACCGCCTTGTAGGCGCCGTGCCCGGCGAGGAACAGCGCCGGGCCGCCGAGCGTGAACAGCGCGGCGGCCGGCGTGGCGGGGGCACCGGGTTCGCGCAGGAGCTGCTCGTCGCCCGCCGAGGTGACGATGATGCCGGCGACCATCACCGGGTGCAGGTAGTTGAACGCCAGCCGGCCCAACGCCCCGGTACGCTCGCCCGCGCCGGCGACGACCTCCGCCGCCGCCGGGGCCGAGCGGGCGAAGTACACCCACCACAGCGCCACCGAGCCGGCGAACGCCAGCACGAACGCACCGACCATCGTCGGGTTCAGGTGCTGCGCGAGGGTGCTCCCGGTGACCAGGATCGACTCGCCCAGGGCGATGAGGATGAACGCCTGGCACCGCTCGGCCAGGTGCCCGCCCTCCACCATCCACCGCTCGGCGGGGCTGCGACCCCGACCCGGCACCGGGAACCCGGTCGACAGGCCGATCACCTCGACCACGATCGCCGCCGCCCACAGCGCCTCCTGGAAGCCTCCGCCGATCACCGCGCCGAGCACCACCAGCAGGGACGTCCCGGCGAACCACGGCAGCGTCTTCTGAAACCCGTCGACCAGCCACGGCTGGCCCTGCACCGCCCACAACGCGAACAGGGTGCGGCCCACCTGCAAGGTCACGTACACCAGCGCGAAGACCAGCCCGGCGCCGTCGAACGCCTCGGGGATCGTCGCCGACAGCAGCAGGCTGCCGAGCATCAGCGCGATCAACAACGCCCGTACCGGTCCCTGGTCGGGCCGCAGCCAGTTCGTCCCCCAGGCGGTGTAGATCCACACGAACCAGATCAGCGCCAGCACGAGCGCGGTACGCCCGGCGCCACGCCAGTCCGGATGCGCGATCAGGTAGTGCGCCAACTGGGTGGTGGTGAAGATGAAGACCAGGTCGAAGAAGAGCTCCATCGACGTGGTCGGCTCGACTCCCCGACGCTCCCGCAGCAGCCACGGCCGCTTCGGCTGGACGGCCGGCTCAGAAGGGATCACCGCACACCCGCCAGTCCCCGCCCTCGCGGACCACTGGCAGGCGGCGTTCCTCGGTGATGCCCCCGTCACGGGTCACCTTCACGGTCACCGTGCCGTGCGCCCGCCCGCTCTTGGTGGCCACCGACACGTCGGTGATCTCGTAGTCGGTGACCATCGGCGGCGTACGCACCCAACTGGTGAAGCCGATCGCGCTCCACCTGCTGCGCGCGTCCTTGCACAGCCTGTCGTACGCCCCGGTGGTGTCCCCGACGGTCACCTCGTTGAAGAAACCGTCGGCGGTCTCCCGGATCGGCCCGGCGGCCCCGCGGACCGTCTGCAGGTTCCAGGCGGCCAGACCGGCCACCCCGACGCAGCACAGCGCCACGCCGAACCCGGCGAACGCCAGCCCGGTGCGCATCGGACGGTTCCGCCGGGCCGGTCGGCTCCACGTCTGACCGGCACCCACGACTACCGACCGTAGAGAACGCCGTCGCGGTGAGGCAGGACAAGCGGGAAACTGGGTGCTCCCGAGGCCCTGTTCGCGGCGGCCACGGATCGTCTACCGTCGGCGCACACGCCCGAGCAGTGCCAGGGAGCCGATCGATGAACCGCTTCGTGCAGCCGGTACCACCCCCCGCCGACCCGTACGCCGACGACGCCCTGCTGCGGTCCTGGCTGGAGCGCCACCTCGGCCCGGCCGGGCACGCCGCCGCGAAGGGCCGACTGGCGGACCTGGCGGCCGACGTCACCGGGCCGCTGCGCGCGGCGCACGCCGACGCCGAGGCGCACCCGCCGACGCTGGTCCGCTACGACCCGTGGGGCGCCCGGGTCGACCGCATCGAGACGTCCGCCGGCTGGCAGGCGCAGCGGGCCGCCGCGGCCCGGCACGCCGTGGTCGCGCTTCCCTACCTGCCCGACGCGCGCGGCACCTGGGGCGCCGCCGCGCGGATCGTCCAGCACGCCCTGCTGCACCTGTACGGGCCGGAGTCGGCGACGTTCTCCTGCCCGGTGGCGATGGCCGACGGCGCGGCGGCGCTGCTCAGCCTGCCCGACGTCGACGCGTCGGTCCGCGACGCGTGGCTGCCCCGGCTGGTCTCCACCGACCCGGCGACCGCGATCACCAGCGGCCAGTGGATGACCGAGTCGCAGGGCGGCTCGGACCTGGGCCGCTCCAGCACCATCGGCCGGCCCGCCGCCGACGGGTCGTGGCGGTTGACCGGGCAGAAGTGGTTCTGCTCGGCGGCCGACGCGGCGATGGCCGTGGCGCTGGCCCGCCCCGAGGGCGCCGGGCGGGGCAGCCGGGTGCTCGCCCCCTTCCTGGTCCCCCGCTACGCGGCCGACTCGCCCCTGGCCGACGGGGCCGCCGCCGACGCGCCGGCGCCGGGCGTCACCGTGCACCGGCTCAAGGACAAGCTGGGCACCCGCGCGCTGCCCACCGCCGAGATCGGCCTGCACGACGCGTACGCCGTGCCGCTGGGCGACCCGGGCGTACCCGGGCTGGTCCGGGCGATGACCCTGGTGGTGGTGACCCGCGTGCACAACGCCGCCGCGGCGGCCGGCGGGATGCGACGCGGCCTGGCGTACGCCCGGGCGTACGCCGACGTGCGGCACGTCGCGGGCGGCGCGTTGGCGTCGTCGCCGCTGCACCGGGCCACCCTGGGCACTCTCGCCGTCGACGCGGCGGGCGCGTTCGCCCTCGCCGGGCACGCGTTCGCGCTGCTCGGGCGGGTCGAGGTCGGTGCCGACCCGGAGGCGGCCGCGGAGCTGCGCGTCGTGGCGCCGCTGGCCAAGCTCGCCACCGGGCGGCTCGCCGTCAGCTCGGCAAGCGAGTACGTGGAGAGCGTCGGCGGGGCCGGCTACGTGGAGGACACCGGCGTGCCCCGTCTGCTGCGCGACGCCCAGGTGCTGCCGATCTGGGAGGGCACCACAAACGTGCTGTCCCTGGACGTGCTGCGCGCGCTGACCCGCGAGGACGCGGCGACGCCCCTGCTGGGCCGGCTCGCCGCCGCCGTCGACCTGGCCCGGCCGCTCTCGCCGGCGCTGGCCGACACGCTGGCCACCACCGCCGCCCAGCTTCGCGACACCATCACCGCCGTGACGGCCGACCCGGGCGCCGACGCGGTGCTCGCCGGCGCCCGGGGCCTGGCGCTACGCCTGGCGTACGCGCTGACCGCCGCCCTGCTCGTCGAGCACGCCGCGTGGGGTGACGAGCAGGCGGAGCTGGCCGCCCGGCTGTGGGCGCGCCGCTGGCTGCGGCACGAGGAGATCGCCGAGGACGCCCACCACCACCTCGACCTGCTCTGCTGAGGATGTCGGGGCGGGAAACGCCGACGTACCTGACAGTGGATGACAGGTAGGGCGGGTGAGACTGCGACCATGACGACAACCGCCGACCTCGCGATGGTCAACCTGGACAGCTCCGACCCCGCCGCGCACGCCGCCTTCTACCACCGGGCGCTGGGCTGGGACATCACCCACAGCGAAGCCGAGTACGCCATGATCACCAGCGGTGACGTCTCGATCGGCTTCGGTCTGGTGGAGGGTTACCAGCCGCCGTCCTGGCCGGACCCGTCCGGTGGCAAGCGCTACCACCTGGACCTCTACGTCGACGACCTGGCCACGGCCGAGAAGGAGTTCGTCGCCGCCGGGGCGTCGAAGCCGGAGTTCCAGCCCGGCGGCGAACGGTGGGTCGTGCTCGTCGACCCGATCGGCCAGCCGTTCTGCATCTGCCCCCGTCCGCAGAGCTGACCGGGCGGGTCGACGGTCAGCGCAGCGGACCCCGGGCCACGGCGGCACGCATCGTCGCCGGGTCACCGACCGGGACGTACTCCAGCCACCAGGTGGCCCCGGCGGCGGCCACCTCGCGCAGGTGCGCCCGCTCGGCGCGTTCGTCCGACCCGCGCCGACGGCCGCCGATCGCCACGTCGAACGGCTGGCCGTCGGCGCGGGTCGGTGGCAGGGCGCGAACCAGGTCGTGGATCTCGTCGGGGGTGAAGTCGGACCACCCGTCGGTGTCGGTGAGCTTGTACGGCACGATGCCGTCGGCGCGGGCCGCGCGGCGTCGTACCGCGCCGGCCTGGGTGCTGCCGCCGACCCACACCGGGACCCGGGGCGACTGCGCCGGCGCCGGTCGCAGTGCCACGCCGTCAGCGCGGTAGTGCACGCCCCGGTGGTGGACCGGCTCGCCGCTGAGCAGGCCGGTCAGCAGGTCCAGGCCCTCGTCGAGCATGGCGGCCCGCACGGCCACCTCGGTCGGCTCGCCGAACGCGGTCAGGCCCCGGTCGCCCGGGTCGCCGACACCGACCGCCACGGTGGCCCGCCCGGCGCTGAGCTGGTCGAGGGTGAGCACCTCGCGGGCCAGCTTCGCCGGGCGGCGCCGGGGCAGCGCGGTGACCGTGGTGCCCAGGCGCACCCGTTCTGTGCGCGAGGCGATGACGGCCAGCACCAGCCACGGGTCGTAGGTGGACGGCTCGTCGCCGTGGTAGTGGATCAGATAGTCCTCCAGGAACACCCCGTCCCATCCGGCGCGCTCGGCCAGCTCACCCAACTCGACCAGGGTGGACACCTCGACGGCACCGCCACCACAGGGGATCTCCAGACCGTGTCTCATCGGCCGAACCTACGGCCCGGGTGCGACGGTCAGCCGCGTCGACGGGACCGGGCGGCCCACACCGCGTACGCCGGGTCGCGGTCGAGGTTGTGCCGGTCCCGGTCGTAGCGGCGGGTGGTGCGCGGGTCGGCGTGGCCCATCGCGTCCTGCACGTCCTCGAGGGGGACCCCCTCCGACCGGGCGGTGGTGGCGAACGCGTGCCGCAGGGAGTGCGGGGACAGCCTCGCCCAGGCCGGGATGCCGGCGGCGCGGGCGAGGCGGCGGACCATCCGGAACACCGAGTGCCGGTCCAGCCGGGAGCCGCTGGCGGTGACCAGCAGGGGTCCGGTCAGCTGCGCCACGGGCACGCCGGCGGCGGCGGCCCGCTGCGCCAGGTACGCGTCCACCGCGTACCCGGTGCCGGGGGTGAGGGCGCGGCGACGGTGCTTGCCGCCCTTGCCGACGAAGCGCACGCTGCGGTGCCCGCGTTCGTTGCCGAGGTCGGTCAGGTCCAGCGAGACCAGCTCACCGACCCGCAGGCCCAGGTCGGCCAGGAGCGCGATCGCCGCCCGGTTGCGCGCGGCGGTCGGGCCGGTGTCGGCGTCGGCGGCGCTGAGCAGGGCGTCGACCTCTTCGGGGGTCAGGCCGACGGTGGCCGAGTGGTCGCGGTCGACGCGGGGCCGGTCCGCGCCGGAGACCGGGTTGGCGGGCACCCCGCCGAGCTTGACCAGGAAGTCGTACCAGCTGGACAGCGCGGAGAGCCGCCGCGCCACGGTCGCCGGGGTCAGTGGCCGGCCGCTGTGGGCGGCGACCGTGGACTCCAGCGCCCGGGCGTACTCGTTGACGTGCAGGAAGGTTGCCCGCAACGGGTCGAGGTCCCGTTCGGCGCACCAGTGGAGCCAGCCGGTGACGTCGCGCCGGTAGGCGTCGCGGGTGTGCTCGGACAGCCGGCGGTTGCGCAGCCACGCCTCGGTGACGTCGACCGGCCCGTCGGGCAGGGCCGGCCGGGCGGTGGGTCGGGCGAGCGCCGGAGCGTCGGAGGACACCATGTGAAAAAGGTTCTCAGCATCGGGTGGGTTTGCGCCGCAGGCGCGCCGAGGGCCGCCGGGGCGCGGGCGTACGGGTGCGGCGGCTACCGTCGGGCGGTGCGTGCCAGCCGGTTGGTGTCCCTGCTGCTGCTCCTGCAGACCCGAGGGCGGATGACCGCCGCCGAGCTGGCCGAGGCCCTCGAGGTGTCGGTGCGGACGGTGTACCGCGACGTGGAGTCGCTGGGCGCGACCGGTGTGCCGGTGTACGCCGAGCGCGGTCCCGCCGGCGGCTACCAGCTGCTGGACGGCTACCGGACACGCCTGACCGGGCTCACGGCCGGCGAGGCCGAGGCGCTGTTCCTGTCCGGCGTACCCGGTCCAGCCGCCGAGCTGGGGCTGGGTTCGGTGCTGGCCACGGCGGAGCTGAAGTTGCGCGCGGCGCTGCCGTCGGATCTCGCCGACCGGGGTGCGCGGATCCGGCAGCGGTTCCACCTGGACGCGCCGACCTGGTTCCGGGAGCCGGAGCCGACCCCGCACCTGGCCGCGCTGGCGGACGCCGTGTGGCGGGACCGTCGGATCCACCTCCGGTACCGGAGGTGGAAGACGCCCCGGGAGGTGGCCCGGACCCTCGACCCGTTGGGTGTGGTGCTCAAGGCCGGCCGCTGGTATCTGGTCGCCGCCGCCGACGGGCAGGTCCGCACCTACCGGGTGGGGGCGATCCTGGAGCTGGTCGTGCTGGACGAGCCCGCGGACCGGCCGGACGGGTTCGACCTGGCGGACTGCTGGCGGGAGCACGCCGCGCGGTACGAGCGCGGCGTGTACCGGGCCGAGGCCCGGGTGCGGATGACCGTCGCGGCGTTGGCGCAGACGACGTACCTGTTGCCACCGGCGATGAGCCGCGCGGCGCACGAGAACGCCGGCTCCCCGGACGCGGACGGCTGGGTCACCACGACCCTGCCGATCGAGTCGGTCCGGCACGGCTGCGTCGAGGTGCTCAAGCTCGGCGCGCAGGTCGAGGTGCTCGCCCCGGCCGAGCTGCGCGACCGGGTCGCCGGGACCGCGCATGCGCTCGCCGCGCTCTATCCACGCGCCGACGGGGTACGCGCACCGCAGCCGGCGACCGGTGCCTCCGGTTAGAGGCACCGGCCGCCGTGGCCGTGCTGTGCTCAGGCGTTGATCTGCCGGCGTGCGTCGCCGTTGGCGGTGATGCTCACGCGGCGGGGCTTGGCGCGCTCGGCCACCGGGATGCGCAACGTCAGCACCCCGTGCTCGTAGCCCGCCTCGAGCTTGTCGGTGTCCAGGGTGTCGCCCAGGAACAGTTGCCGGGTGAAGGTGCCCATCGGGCGCTCGGCGGCGACCAGTTCGACGCCGTCGCCGGAGGGGCGGCGCCGCTCGGCGCGGACGGTGAGCACGTTGCGCTCGACGGTGCAGTCGATGGTGTCCGGGTCGACGCCGGGCAGGTCGAACGTGGCGTAGAAGTAGTCGCCGTCGCGGTAGGCATCCAGGTGCATCATCGCGGGACGAGCTGCCGTACCGAAGAACTGCTCGGCGAGCCGGTCGATCTCGCGGAACGGGTCGGTACGCATCAACATGGTCATGCCCTCCTCGGTTCTCCTGGCCGAAGGTGTCGAGTTGAGCCGGGGTGACTCAACTTCCTCTTCTTATTTAGCGCCTCGAAGGGGCGTCCGTCAACTGCTTCTCGTACCAGTGCTCGGCGTACGGGCCGTGCGAGTACGCCGGGATCTCGACGTACCCGTGCCGGACGTACAGGGCGCGGGCCTCGACGAGGTCGTGGCGGGTGTCGAGCCGGATCCGGGTCGCCCCGGCCGCCCGTGCCCGCTGCTCGACAGCGGCCAGCAGCGCGGCGCCCCCACCGGCGCCCCGGTGCGCGGGGCGGACGAACACCCGCGTCAACTCGGCCCAGCCGGAGTGCCAGCGCAGTCCGGCGCAGCCGGCCGGATCGCCCCCGTGGTGGGCGACCAGCAGCAGCCCGCCCGGCGGAGCCAGGTCGTCGCTCGGCATCTCGGCCAGCGCCGCGTCCACCTCGCCGGGACGGGCGGGGCGGCGGTGGTAGCGCACCACCATCTCCGTCATGTACTCGCGCAGCAGCCGGGCCGCGTCGGGATGGCCGGGTCGGACGGTCGCGGTCACCCAGGTGGGCCCAGTGGTGGTCACCTGATGATCATTCCGGCCCGGTCAACCCGTTTCAGCCGGGCGCGGTCACCCGCGGCGGCGGGGCAGCAGGGCGATCAGCGCGACCGCCACGGCGACGTGCGTCGCGCCGAGGGCGACCTTGGCGCCGCCGTCGGCCTCGACGCCCGCCAGGGGGAGGAAGGACAACGCCGTCACGACGACGGCGAGCGAGATCCAGAGCGGACGGGCGATCCGCGGGGCGAACCGTTCCAGCAGCGCCAGCGCCGCCCAGCCGAGCAGGGAGACGCCCAGGGCGACCACGACGATCGCACCCGCTCCGATGACCATGGCGGGCTGACCGGGACTCTCGACTGTGTAGTCGACGCCGGCGAGCGCGCCGATCGACCAGATGGCCAGGCAGGCCAGGACGGCCACGGCGACGCCCAGCGCGCGGCGGCGCAGCGGCGAGGTGGTGCGGGCGGCCGGGACGGTGGTAGCGCTCATGACGGCTCCTCGTTCAAGGGAAGGCGAACGAGTAAGACCGTAGCAGATAGTCTTGTGCGAGACTATCTGTTACCGGATCAACAGCCGGAGCGGGCGCCCGGCGCGTACGGGGAGGTGTGCGCGAGGGGTCCGTTCACCAGCGCCAGGAGGGCGCGCATGAACTGCTCTCGGTCCCGCTCGGGCAGGGTGGCCAGCAGGTCGTCCTGGATGCGCCGGACGACCTGCCGCGCCTGTCGCAGGACCTGCTCCCCCGCCGGTGTCACTGCGACCAGGCGGGCGCGGCGATCCGTCGGGGCCGGGCGGCGTTCGGCCAGCCCAGCCCGTTCCAGCTGGTCGAGCGTGACGACCATGGTGGTCTTGTCCACCCCGCACCGCTCCCCGATCTCCCGCTGGGTCAGCTCGCCGGTGGCGGCCTGCGCCAGCACGTAGTGCGCGCGCGGCGAGATGCCCAGCTCGGCCAGACCCGCCGCGTGTTCGGTCTGCAACGCGTGGCTCGCCCAGGAGAGCAGGAACAGCAGGTCGGGTGGGCCGTCGGCGGGCGTACACGAGGTCATGCACGGAGGCTAGCAACATGCTCCGCGACGAGACGGTTCGCGCGGCGGACGATCAGGGCCGCTGGTAGATGCCCTGTTCGCGGGTCAGCAACCGCTCGTCGATCAGGTAGCGGCGCAGCGTGACGTGGTCCGACCCGCCCGCCGCGCACCACGGCTTGAGCGCCTCGTCGACGGCGCGCTCGGGGTACGGGGTGCCCGCCTCGAACGACCGCTCGGCGATGTGCGCCAGCAGCACCCGCCGCCGGCCGCGTTGGGCGGGCAGACCCACGAGGGCGCCGGCGCGCAGGAACGTGCGCAGCACCGGGTCGCCGTCGGGGTCGGCGTCGCCGGCCGGGCGACGCTCGCGGGCGGCCTCCCGCAACGACGCCTCGTCGGGCGCGAGCGCGCCGTCCGCGCCGGTGACGAGACCCGCGTCGGTGAGCCGGCGGACCCCGGTGAGCACCACCCGCGCCGCCAGTCCGGTCCGCTGCGCGACCTGGGTTGCGCTTGTCGCGCCCAGCACGATCGCCGCGAAGATCCGCCGCCGCCCGTCGTCTGCCAGCGCCCCGGCCACAGCATCCGCAGTCACGCCGGTCACCCTCTCAAAGGGGTACGCGGGCCGCCAGGCGATTTCCCTCGCCGCTCAGCCGGTCGTCGGCGCGTCGGTGGGTTGCTCGGCGACGAGCAGCACCCGACGCAGCAGGTCGGACAGGCGGCGTCGTTCGGTCGGGGTGAGCGCGCCGAGCAGCCGGTGCTCCTCGTCGCCCTGGACCTCCATGGCCGCCTGCCAGGCCGCCCGCCCGGCGTCGGTGAGTGCCACGTCCACCCGCCGACGGTCGCTCGTGGACGGAGTCCGGCGCACGAACTCCCGCCGGAGCAGGGCGTCGACGCGTGCGGTGATCGAGGCGGGCGCCACCGCGAGGTCCGCCGCGAGTTCCGAGGGTGCCGCGCGGCCGCCCCGCCCGGCCAGCGCGTGCAGGGTGTCGTACTCGTGGGCGGGCAGGTCGAGGTCGGCCAGGACGCGTTCCTTGACCGCCCGCAGGTGCCGGGTCACGTGGATCATCCGGACGACCGCGCCCTCGATGTCCGCGTCGAGGTCGGGCACCACGGGGAGCCAGCGTTCGATGTGCCGGTCGACGATGTCCGGGGTGGGGTTCACCGCCCCAGCTTACCTCAGTGCCGAAATATTCATTGCCGAAAGGTTCGGCGTCGAAGTATGTTGCCGGTATGGCTCACCCCCTGCGTACGCGATCCTTCCGGCTGCTGTTCCTGGGCCGGACCGTCTCCGCGCTCGGCGACGCCGTGGTGCCCGCCGCCCTGGCACTCGCCGTTCTGCGCGCCACCGGCTCCACCGCGGCGCTGGCCCTCGTCCTCGCCGCGGCGATGGTCCCCCGCCTGCTCCTGCTGCCACTGGGTGGCGTCGTCGCCGACCGGTTCGACGCCCGTCGCGTCGCGCTGCTGGCCGACCTGATCCGCTGCGCGACCCAACTGGCCGTCGGCGTGCAGCTGCTCAGCGGCGACCCGTCGATGGCCACCGTCGTGGTGGCGTCCGCGCTCGGCGGCATCGCGTCGGCGTTCGCCATACCGACCGCGTCCCCCCTGGTCGCCGGCACCGTCGAACCGGCCCAACGGCAACAGGCCAACGCGCTGATGGGCGTGACCGCCAACTCCAGCCGACTCCTCGGCCCGGCGTTGGCCGGCGCGCTGATCTGGGTCGCCGGACCCGGCTGGGCGTTCGTCATCGACGGCGCGTCGTTCGCGCTCAGCGCCGCCCTGCTCGTCCTGGTGCGGGTCCGCCACGTGCCGATACCCCGCCGCTCGGTCCTGGCCGACCTACGGCACGGCTTCGGCGAGGTACGCGCCCGCGACTGGTTCTGGACCAGCCTGCTCGGGCACGGCGTCTGGAACGGCGCCGCCGCCGTCCTGACCACCCTCGGGCCGGCCGTCGCCATCGACCGTCTCGGCGGTGAGGCGACCTGGGTGCTGCTGTTGCAGGCCGGCGCCATCGGCATGCTCGCCGGTTCACTGCTGGCCGGGCGGGTCCGGCTGCGCCGCCCGGTGCTGATGGCCAACCTCGGGCTCGCCTGCTACGCCGCGCCGCTGTTCCTGCTCGCCGTCGCCGCACCCGCCGCAGCGGTGATCGTCTCGTACGCCGTGGCGCTGACCGCCCTCGGCTACCTCAACCCGGTGTGGGAGACCGTCGTGCAGCACCAGTTCCCGCCGGAGGTCCTGGCCCGGGTCACCTCGTACGACTGGCTGGTGTCCCTGGCCGCGATGCCGCTGGGCTACGCGCTGGCGCCGCTGGCCGCCGACGCGTTCGGCGCGCCCGTCCCGCTCGCGGTCGCCGGCCTGCTGGTCCTCGCTGCCTGCGCCGGCACCGCGCTCGTGCCCGGCGTACGCCGACTCACCTGGCCGGTGGCCCCGCACCCGCAACCGGCCGAATCCGCCGGTGTGCGCTAGGCGAGCCGTGCGTGCAGGTGCATGTCGTGCCACCCGTCGGCGTGACGAACCGACTCGCGGCGCACACCCTCCGCGCGATAGCCGGCCCGCGCGGCCACCCGACAGGACGCCGCGTTGGCGGTGGAGTGCTCCAGAGCCAGCCGGTGCAGCCCGGCCCGCGTGAAACTCCACCCGGTCAGCGCGTCGAGCGCCCCGGCGGCGATCCCCCGACCGCGCGCGGCGGGCACCACCCAGTACGACACGTCCGCCGTCGCCTCGCTCAGCAGCACCCCCCGCAGTCCCACCTGACCGACCGGCCGGTCGCCGGCGTCGACGATCGCCCAGCTGGCGTCCGTCTCGGCACGCCAACGGGTCGCCCACTGTGCCGTCCACGCCCGCGCCTCCTCGTCGCTGTCCAGCCGACGGACGTGCCACCGCTGGATCGCCGGGCAGTCGAAGGCGACGCGTACGGCCGGGGCGTCGTCGTCGCGCCACGGCCGCAGCGACAGCCCGGCGCGTACCGGAAGGTGGGGTTGCTCCTGGGTGGCGAGACTCCCGGCGGGCAGGGCGGGCGCGACGAGCAGCGGCATCGGCCCATTGTCGGGGCCGACCGCCTCACTCGCCGGTCGGGCCGCCGGCCAGTTCGGCGACGACGTCGAGGTGACCGAGGTGGCGGGCGTACTCCTGGACCAGGTGGAGCAGCACCCGCTCCAGCGACGCCGGGTCGGCGCCGTTCCACCGTGGACCAGGCGCGCCGATCTCCGCCAGGTCGTGCGCCGTCACCACCGCCGTGGTGTGCGCGCCCTGCGCCCGCAGCGCCGCCACCAGGTCCGCGCGGGTCACGTCCGGGGCCACGTACCAGCGGTCCGCGCGGCGGTCACCCCACGGTTCGGCGACGTCCCGGCCCTGAAAGCCCCACTCGATCCAACGCAGCTCCACGTGGCGCAGGTGGGTGAGCAGGTCCACCGGGGTCCACCCGGACGGCAGCCGGCTGCGTCGCAACTCGGCCTCGTCCAGCGTCGACACCTTGGCCACCACCGACTCGCGGAAGTAGTCCAGGTAGCGCAGGAGCACCTCGGCGCGGCTGCCGGCCGGGGCGGTGGGCTCGGGGAAGGGGATCACGGTGCGGCCGGCAGGTCACGGGCACGTTGGCGCACGCCCGCGCCGCCGTACGGGTAGTCACCCACCGGCGGGGCGCTCGCCTCGTCCAGCAGTCGCATCTGCGCGGCGTCCAGGACCAGGTCGGCGGCGGTCAGGTTGTCCTCGAGCTGCTCGATGGTGCGCGCGCCGAGGATCACCGAGGTGACCGCCGGTCGGGCCGCCAACCAGGCCAACGCCACCGCCGACATGGACACGCCCTGTTCCCCGGCGACCCGGGCGACCGCGTCGAGCACCCGCCAGGTGCGCTCGTCGCCGTTGCGACCGGCGTACGCCTCGACGCCGCGCTGCGGATTCTCACCGAGGCGGGTGGCGCCGGTGGGGGTGCTGTCGCGCTGGTACTTGCCGGTCAGCCAGCCGCCACCCAGCGGTGACCACGGCAGGATGCCGATGCCCTCGTTCTCGCAGACCGGCACCAGCTCGAACTCGATCTCCCGGGCCAGCAGGTTGTACTGCGGTTGCAGCGTCACGATCGGAGTGAGGTTGAGGTGCTGGGTGAGCAGGGCCGCCTTCTGCAACTGCCAGCCGGTGAAGTTGCTGACCCCCGCGTAGCGGATCTTGCCGGCGCGCACGGCGTCGTCGAAGAACCGCAGCGTCTCCGGCAGCGGGGTCAGCGGATCCCAGGCGTGCGCCTGGTACAGGTCGACGGCCTCGACACCGAGCCGTCGCAGGCTGGCGTCGAGCGCACGGGTGAGGTGCACCCGGGACAGACCGGCGTCGTTCGCGCCGGAGCCCATCGGGAACCGCCCCTTCGTGGCGATGACGAGGCTGTCCCGCAGCTCCGGCCGCGACCGCAGCCACCGGCCGACGATCTCCTCGGAGACACCCGTGGAGTAGACGTCGGCGGTGTCGATGACGGTGCCGCCGGCGTCGACGAAGCGGTCCAGCTGGGCGAAACTGCCCGCCTCGTCGGTCTCCGCCCCGAAGGTCATCGTGCCCAGACACAGGGTCGACACCACCGTGCCGGTGGCGCCCAGAGTGCGATAGCGCATGTCGTCCTTCCGTCCGAGTGACGAAGCCGATCTTCGCACCTGAGCCGGCCACCCGCACCCGGCACCGCCGCGACGGTGCCGCGCCCACTCAGCCCGAGCGGCCCGTCGCACCCGGGACGACGGGGTGCACCTCCAGGTCACCGCAACTGTCGGTGTCCCATCCGAGCCGCACCGACCGGACGTCGTCCGGCGGCGTGACCAGCAGGCGCGCGTACGGCGTGCACGAGGCGCCGTCGGCGCCGAACGCCTGCGCCTCCACCAGCGCCGACGCGACCCCGTCCGGGCGCAGCGTCACGGTCGCGGGCCGCGACCCCCGCGCCGCGCCGCCCAGGTACCCGCGCGGTGTGCGCTCGGCGTGCGCCAGCGTCCTGCCGTCACCGCCCAGGGCGTCGATCCCCGGGTAGCCGGTCAGCCGGCAGGTGGTGCTGCCACTGTTGCGGAACACCACAGCCACGCCGCGGTGTCCGCTCGCGGAGTCCGGCGCGCCGAGCGTCACCGTCAGGTTCGCCGTCGTGCACCGGCCCGGCGCCGAGTCGGACGTGCCCGGCGGTCGGGCGCCGACGGTCCCGGCCGGCGACGTCGACGACGGTGGCGAGGTGCTCGCCGAGGGCGACTCCACGGTGGGCGTCGGCGTGCTGCTCGGCGGGGCCACCGGCGAGGGCGTCACCGCCGGCGGTACGTCGTTGCCCGGGGCCGCGCGAAGGATCCCGCCCGCCACGACGGCGCCCAGCACCGCCACCGCCAGGGCCCCGGTGCCGACCCGGCGACGCACCGTACGGCGTCCGGCCCGTCGTCGCACATCCCCCGGAGACTCCGGGCGCGCCACCGCCGCCGCCGATCGGGCCAGCTCCGCCAACCTCCGGTCGAACGCGGGCGCTCCCCGGGGCATCTCATGCGGGTCAGACATCTTCCGAGATCCTTCCGTGAGCGGTGCCCCTGAACTCGGCGACGTGCTGGGCCAGCGCCTGCCGGCCACGGGCCAGCCGGGACTTCACCGTCCCCAGTGGCGAACCGGTCTCCCGGCAGATGTCGGCCAGTGGCAGACCGACCAGGTGGTGCAGCACCAGCACCCGCCGCTGCTCGTACGGCAGGCCCGAGAGGGCGCCCACCAGGTCCAGGTCTCCGGTGTCGACCGGTTCGACCGGCTGGTGCGGGCCGTGCCGCCGGTGGGCGGCGAGGCGGTTCCTCGTCCGGCGCCAACTGCTCACCGCGATGCGGTAGGCGACCGTACGGACCCACGCCTCGGGATTGTCGTACTCGTTCAACTTCGACCGTCGCTGCCACGCACGGCAGTACGCCTCCTGAACCGCGTCCTCCGCCTCACTCAGGTCTCCCAGCATCGCGTACAGCTGACCGACCAGCCGGCGATACGTACTGGTGTAGAACTCATCGAATTCGTCGGCATGCAACATCCCCTTCGCCCCCCGCCCTCCCGGCGTCCCCGTCGATGGTCACCGCACTCACGCCCAGGCCGCGGCCGAAGTTCCGCCGAACCCGATTCTCGTCATGTCCGGACGGCGACACCACCGGCCAGGGGCAGCCACGCGGCGGGTCGCGGGGCGATGATGAGCGGGTGAGCGAACCCGCCGTCGCCGTCGACCGTCCCCATCGGCCGGTCGTGACGGCCTCGCCCGGGACACCGGGCCCGCGCGCCCTCGGTCCGTGGCTGGCGGCCGCCGCGACCAGCGTGACACTGCTGCTGCTCGCCGGCCGCTACGGCTACCACCGCGACGAGCTGTACTTCCTGCTCGCGGGCCGCCACCTGGACTGGGGGTACGTCGACCAGGGTCTCCTGGTGCCGGCGCTGGCCCGGCTGCTCGACACGATCGCGCCGGGCAACCTGGTGGTGCTGCGTACCCCGTCGGCGGTGCTGGCCGGCGGCGCGGTCCTGATGGTCGCGGCCATCGCCCGCGAACTGGGCGCCGGCCGGGGCGCGCAGACGTTCGCGGCGGTCCTCGCCGCGCTGTCCGGCATCGTGCTCGCCAGTGGTCACCTGCTCAGCACCACCACCGTCGACCTGCTGGTCTGGCTGGTCGCTGTGTGGTGCGCGGTGCGGCTGCTGCGCACCGGTGACAGTCGCTGGGCCCTCGGCATCGGGCTGGCACTCGGCGTGGGCATGCTCAGCAAACTGCTGCCCGCGCTGCTGGCCGTGGGCCTGGTCGCCGGGGTACTGATCGCCGGGCCCCGCCGGCTGCTGCGCGACCGGTGGGTGCTCGCCGCGGCCGCGATCGCCCTGCTGCTGGCCGCGCCCAACCTGATCTGGCAGGCCGCGCACGGCTTCCCGCAGCTCGGCGTGGCGGCCTCCATCGCCGACGGTGACAGCTCCTACAGCGGCCGCCTCGACGCGTTCACCCTCCAGTTCGTCATCATCAGCCCATACGCGGTGCCGATCTGGATCGCCGGTCTCGTCGCGCTGCTGCGGTGGCCGCGGTGGCGGGCGTACCGGGCGGTGGGCTGGTCCTGGTTGGTGGTGGTCGGCATCGTGCTGGTCGCCGGCGGCAAGGGCTACTACGACGCGCCTCTGCTGCTGGCCCTCACCGCGGCCGGCGCGGTGGTCACCACGGCGTGGGCGGCGCGGGGGTCCGTGCGGCTGCGGCGCGGGCTGCTCGTCGCTGGCGCGGTGCCGTTCCTGCTGCCCACCGTCGTGCTGCTGCTGCCGGTGCTGCCGGCCGACCGCCTGCCCGGTTTCGTGGTCAACGTCAACTACGACGCCGGTGAGACGATCGGCTGGCCGGCGTTCACGGACTCGCTGGCCGCGGTCCATCGCGGCCTACCGGCCGAGGAACGCGCCCGGGCGGTCATCCTCACCGGCAACTACGGCGAGGCCGGTGCGGTGGCCCGTTACGGTCCGGCCCGTGGTCTCCCCCGCGCCTACTCGGGGCACAACAGCATGGTCGACTTCGGCCGGCCGCCGGCCGGGGCAGACGTCGTCATCGCCGTCGGCTGGGAGCGTCCCGAGCCGTTGACCGCATGGTTCGACTCGTGCGCGCTCGCCGGTCGGGTGGACCAGCGGGTCGAGGTGGACAACGACGAGAACGGTGGCCCGATCTTCGTGTGCCGAGGGCTGCGGCGTCCGTGGGCGCGGATCTGGGACACCGAGGTACGCCACACCGGCTGACGCTCAGGTGTCCCGGTCGCCGGTGAGCCAGGTGCTGACGCTGACCAGCGCCTCGGGACCGGAGTCGACGTCGACGTCGCGGGCCAGGTCGGCGATCGTGACGGCGGCGAGTGCCTGACGCCACGCGTCCTCCGCCGCCCACATGGCGCGGGCGACCGGGCACGCCCCGGTGCAGTCGGCGGCGGGGGTGGCCAGCGGACCCCGCTGGCGGATCTCCGTGCAGACGAAGGCCGGGCCGGGGCCGTCGACGGCCCGGACCACGTCGAGCAGAGTGATGCTCTCCGGCGCGCGGGTCAGCACGTAACCGCCCGACTTGCCCTGCACCGAGTGGATCAGGCCGGCGCGGGCCAGGGACTGCAACTGCTTGGCGAGGTAGCTGCCGGAGACGTCGTGCAGCTCGGCGAGCCTGGCCGCCGGCACCGGGGTGCTGCTGGCCGTGAGGACGACGCAGCAGTGCAGCGCCCACTCGACCCCGCCGGACATCTTCATGACCTCACCCTAGCCACACCCCGTTACCCGGACTTAACTTATCCGAGTATAGTTCGCGGACAAGAAAGGTCCGAGTATCGGCGTCCGCGCCGCACGAGGGCCGAACACCGAGGAAGGGTGCTGGACATGAAGATCGCCGTATTGGGCGGTACCGGTCTCATCGGGTCGCAGGTCGTCAGGATCCTGCGGACCGCCGGACACGAGGCGGTGCCGCTCTCGCCGTCCACCGGGGTGGACCTGCTCACCGGGCAGGGGCTGTCCGACGCGCTCACGGGCGCCGACGTCGTGGTCAACCTGACGAACTCGCCGACCTTCGACGACGCCTCCCCCGCCTTCTTCCGGACGACCATGGACAACCTGCTCGCCGCCGCCGACCGCGCGGGCGTGGGCCACGCGGTGATCCTGTCCATCGTCGGCGCCGACCAGGTGCCCGACCTGGCCTACTACCGCGCCAAGGTCCTCCAGGAGGACATCCTCAGGGCCGGACCCATCCCGTACTCGATCGTCCGCGCCACCCAGTTCTTCGAGTTCGTCGACGCGATCCTGTCCTGGACCGCCGACGACAGGACGGTCCGCCTGCCCGCCACCCCCGTGCAGCCGATGGCCGCCGCCGACGTGGCGCAGGCCGTGGCCGACGTCACCCAGGGCGCGCCGCTGCGGGGCGTCCGCAACGTCGCCGGCCCCGACGTCTTCACCCTCGACGACCTGGGGCGGATCACCCTCGCCGCCCGCGGCGACGAGCGCACCGTCACCACCGACGACAACGCCGGCATGTTCGCCGCCGTTCCGGGCGACGTCCTCATCTCCGCCGGCGACGCCGTCATCGCGCCGACCTCCTACCGGGACTGGCTCACCCGCCAGGCCTGAGCGTCCCCGCCCGCGTCCCGCGGCGGCGGCGCTCGACCGCCGCCGCGACGCGCGGGTACGGTGACACGCGTGCTCTCGGCGGTGAAGGGTCTATCCCGGTACCACACCGAGGAGTCACTGCGCGCGTACCTGCTGGAGCGCTCGCACCGCACCGGGAACGGCTGCCTCGTCATCCACGGCTACGGACCGCGCCGGGGAGTCCACCAGAAGGTCGCCGGTCGGGCCTGGGCGCACATCGCCGCGTACGTCGTCCTCGTCGGCGGGTACGACCCCACCCTCGACGTCGACCAGACCTGCGGCGCCGCCGACTGCATCGAGCCCACACACCTGCGCCAGGTCAGCCGCGCCGACGCCTGCCGCGGACGCACCCAGACGGCACAGTGCCGCAACGGTCACGACCGTGAGCTCGACCCGGCCACCGGCCGCTACCGGCGGGTCTGCCGGACGTGCAACAGCGAGGCCCAGCGCCGTTGGCGCGAACGCGAGGCGGCCGAGGTGGCCCAGGCCCGCGCCACGTACGGCCGTTCCTAGTCCCGGCCCCGCGCGGTCCGAGCTCGCCACTCGCTCGCCAGGACGGCGAAGACGAGCTGGTCGGCCCACTCCCCGTCGAACAGGTAGCTCTGCACGTGGTGGGCCTCCCGACGCATCCCGACCCGGGCCATCAGCCGTGCGGACGCCTCGTTGCGGGCATGGCACCGACCGAAGACCCGGTGCAGCCCGACCTCGTCGAATCCCCAGCCCACCATCGCCGCGACAGCCTCGGTGGCCAACCCGCGCCCGCCGTGAGCGGGGTGGAAGACGTACCCGATTTCCGCCGTACGGTCACGCGCGCTGCGCCACACCACCTCGACGGCCCCGATCACCCCACCGTCACGCACCACGGCCACCGTCAGGCACTCACCCTCGGCGCGGAGCGCGTCCTCGCCGGCCATGGCGAGCACCGACACCCTCGACTGCTCACGGGTACGCGGCTCGGCCCCGAGCATCCAGCGGACGACATCGGGCCGGCTCTGGTACGCGTACACGTCGTCGAGGTCGTCCACGGTGAACGGTCGCAGGGTGAGCCGCCGCGTACGGATCGGGTATGTCGGCTGGAACATCAGGCGATCGTAGGGCGACGACCGGCAGCCCCGGAACGGTCGGGGGCCCTCGGGTAGCCGGACGAGCTGGTGACCAACCGTGACAGCGGACCGTACGTAGAGTTGGATGACGGGACGATGCCGCGAAGGGATTCGTCCATGGGTGCTGATGGTCGCCGCTCCGCCGGATGGGTCGTGGCCGGTGTGCCGATCCTGGCCGCCCTCGGTGGCCTCGCCGCCAACGCGGCCACCGACCAGGACCGCTGGCCGAGAGCCCTCGACCTGGTACGCCAGAACCCGTGGCTGACCCTGGGCCTGGTCACCCTGGCGTGCGTCGGGTTCGAGGTCACGTTGCTGTGGCCACGCCGGACGCCCGACACCGCCGACCCGGCGGCGACCGACGGGCCGGTGGTGTCGCCTGACGTTCAGGTCGCCCCGCGTCGCATGCCGAACCGCAATCCGTTGTTCACCGGCCGGGAGCAGATCCTGGACGACCTGCAACTCCGACTCATGTCATCCGTGGTCTGCCTGTACGGCATCGGCGGGTCCGGCAAGACGAGTGTGGCGGTCGAGTACGCGCACCGGTTCCAGGACCGCTTCTCGCTGATCTGGTGGATAGCCGCCGAACAGCCTGCGCTGGTTGCCGAACAACTCTCCGCGCTGGCCGTCGAGGTGGGCGAAGCGACCGAGGACATGCTGGTCAAGGATGCCGCCGACAGGGCTCTGGCGTGGCTGCGCAGCCACAGCGGCTGGCTGGTCGTCCTCGACAACATGCCGGGAGTCGAGCTGGCGTCGCGGGCGATACCCGACGGTCCCGGCCAGGTGTTGATCACCTCACGGGCCAATCACTGGAGCCAGCTGGGAGCGGTGATCGACGTGGACGTCTTCTCCCGGGCCGAGTCCATCTCCCTGTTGACGGCCCACCTGAGCGGCATCAGCCCGTGGGACGCCGACGCGGTCGCGAACGCGGTCGGCGACCTGCCGCTGGCGGTGGCGCAGGCGGCCGGGTTCATGGTGGCGACCGGCATGGGGCCGCGGGAGTACGTCGACGCGATCGGGACCCACGCGACGGAGATCCTGGGTCACGGCAGACCCGTCGGGTACGACCTGTCGTTGGCCGCGGTGGTCGCGATCTCCGTGGAACGCCTCGCGGTCCAGGACGCGCTCGCGGTCAGCGTGCTGAAACTGTGCGCGCTCCTCGGCTCCGAGCCGATCCCGTTCACCTGGCTCGCCCACCTGCCGTCTGAGAAGGCTTCGCCGGTGCGGTTGAGGTCGTCGGTGGGTCGGCTCCGGGAGTTCGGCCTGGTACGGCTCGACGCGGACGGCGGCGCTGTCGTGGTGCACCGCACGACGGCGGCGGTGGTGCGTGACCTGCTCACCCCACGGGAGCGCAACAGGCGGTGGCGGGCGGTCGGTGACCTGCTGGCCGCGAACCGGCCCGGCGAACCCGCGGCGGTGACGGCCTGGAGCGCGTGGTCCATCCTGACGGCCCACCTCGTGGTGCACCTGCGACTGGGGCCGCCGGACTCCGCCGACGTCGGAAGCCAGGATTACCGGAGCGTCGTGCTGGATGCCGCCCGCTATCTGGAACTGTCCGGGCATGGCGCATCGGCGAACGACCTCGCCCGGTCCGCCCGCGAGAGATGGTCCCGCTCACTCGGCGACGACGACCTCGACGTCCTGCGGGCGGCCCGGCGGCAGGCGGCGACACTGCCACCGGCGCACCCCGAGGCGTTGGACCTCGAGCTGGACACGCTCGCGCGGCTGCGACGCCTGTTCGGCCCGGACGATCCGGAGACGCTGCTGTCCGCCGGCAACTGCACCAGGGCCCTGGCCGACGTCGGGCGACACGAGGAGGCCCGGCAGCTGAACCACGACACACTCGGGCGCCTGCGGCAGGTGTTCGGTGACGATCATCCCGCCACCCTCCGGGCCGCCGACAATCTGGCCGACCGGCTGTCCGAGCTGGGCGAACACGAAGATGCGCGGGCCCTGCACCGCGAGACCCTGACGCGCCGGGCTGCCGTGCTGGGCCAGGACCATCCGGAGACCCTGACGACGACCTTCCATCTCGCGCGCGACCTCGCGAACATCGGAGAACTGGACGAGGCGAGAACGCTTGGCCGCCGGGCCCTCACCGCGCTCCGGCGGACCCTCGGCCCCGACCACCGCAGCACCCTGCACGCGGCTGTCGTCCTGGCCGACATCCTGCGCCGCGACGGGAGTCCACAGGAGGCACACGCTCTGGACGAGGACACCCGGGACCGTCGTACGCGCGTGTTGGGGGCCGACCATCCGGAGACCGTCGCGTTGGCCCGGCGCCTCACCTCCGGCGACACCGGCGCCTAGGGCGGGTCGGCATCCTGCCGTCACACCATCCTGAACCCTTACGCACAAGAACTGTCATTATGGTGTCCCGCCGTTACGCCCCATTTGTACGGTCAATTATTGAATAACCGTTACCGGTAACCCGATAATCCACCGAGACGGGACGTTGATCGGCGCACGACACCGGTTCAGGCCACCCGGTAGCGGGTGGCCAGCTCGGGGCGCTGCGCGCCGAAGGCGGCGAGGTCGGCCCGGAAGACCGCGTCGAGGAGGCCGGCGTCCTCGACGCCCGGGGCGCACACGGTCTCGCCCAGTTCCAGGCCGCGCAGGCTGGCGGCGACGACGTCGTCGGCCGTCATGCGGGGCACCCCGCTCATGTCCAGGCCCTGGCGCTCGTGGAACTCGGTGGCCACCACCCCCGGGCACACGACCTGCACGGTGACGCCGGTGCCCTCCAGCTCCGCGCCGAGCATCTGGGAGATGGCGACGAGGTAGGCCAGGCTGCCGCCGTAGACGGCGCGTCGGGGCATCTGGGAGTGCGGGGCCGGGCCGCTGAAGGCGATCATGCCGGCCACGTTGATGATTGTGCCGGCACCGCGTTCCTGCATGCCCGCCACCGCGGCGCGGGTCAGCATGGTGGGGGCGAGGACCTTGACGTTGACCAGTTCGGCGGCCTTGTCGGCGGGGAGCTGCGCCAGCGGCATGTAGTGGGCGACGCCGGCGTTGTTGACGAGCATCGTCAGCGGCTCGGCGGCGCAGATCTCGGCGACCGCCTCGATGCCCGCGGTGGTGGACAGGTCGGCGGCCACGGTCCTGACCTCGACGTCGGGGTGCGCGGCGGCGAACTCCTCCAGGCGGTCCCTGCGCCGGCCCACGATCACCAGCTGGTGGCCGTCGGCGGCCAGGCGTTCGGCGAAGGCCCTGCCGATGCCGGAGGTGGCGCCGGTGACGAGTGCGAGCTTGTTCACTGATCTTCCTTCTCTCTGGGGTCGGCCCTGGCGCCGCGGTCATCGCCCGGGGCCCTTCCGCTCTCCTGCCACAAGCCTGCGAGACGGCCGGACGAGCAGCCAGACGTCAGGTCTTCCTGGGAACGCCGGTACCAGGGTGGCTGGAGTCGGAGCGAGCACACTTGCAGTCATGGCAACGAGGGAATTCGGGCCGGCGTTGCGTCGGTGGCGCGAGCGGGTCTCACCCGAAGCCGCCGGACTTCCCGTCGGCGGCCAGCGGCGTACCCCCGGGCTTCGACGTGAGGAGCTGTCCCAGCTGGCCGGGATCTCGGTCGACTACATCACCCGACTCGAACAGGGCCGCGCCACCAGCCCGTCGCGTCAGGTCGTCGAAGCCCTCGCCAGGGCTCTGCGGCTGTCCGGCCCTGAGCGCGCGCACCTCTTCCAGCTGGGCGGGCTCCAGCCGCCGGGACCGGACAGCGTGCCCGCCCACCTCACACCCGGCGTGCAGCGGGTACTGGACCGGCTGACCCACACCCCTGTCGCCGTCTTCGACGCCGCCTGGACACTCCTTCTGGCCAACCCGCCGTACGCCGCCCTCATGGGTGACCCGTCCGGATGGCGCGGCCACCAGCGCAACGCGGTGTGGCGCACCTTCCTGGACCCCGGCGACCGGGTGCGGCACACCCCACAGTCACGGCACGCCCTGCAGAGCGCCCTGATCGCCGACCTGCGCACAGCCACCGCCCGCTACCCGGCCGACCAGCGACTCCACCAGCTCGTCGCTGACCTGCTCGGACACAGCGACCGGTTCGCCGAGCTGTGGAACACCGGCATCGCCGGTCAGCACGAGGCCGCCCGCAAGACGATCCACCACCCGCACGTCGGCGCTGTCACCCTCGACTGCGACATCCTCACCGTGGCCGGCAGCGACCTGCGCGTCATGGTCTACACCGCCGAACCCGGCACCGGGGACGCCGAACGTCTCGCACTGATCACCACCCTCGGCGTCCAGACACTCGTCGGCTAGCGCCCCCGTTCGCGGAGCAGCCACGACGGCCGTGGTCAGCGTCCGGTGTCGCGGACGGTGATGACGACCTTCGAGCGCGCGTGTTCGCCTTCGAGATACCTGATCGCGTCGGCCGTCTCGGACAGCGGGTAGCTGCGGTCGATGACGGGGACGAGCCGTCCGGCCTCGGCGTGGGCGCGCAGCGCCTCCAGGTGCGGGAGGCTGGGTGTCGCGGTGAGCGTGACGACACGGTGCCGGACGAACGGCGCCACCAGCCGCGCTCGGGCGAGCAGCCAGACCGGACCGACGAGGCTGCCGCCGCGGTACGTGCCACCGCCGGAGAGCACAAGCGTCCCGGTCGGCGTCAGCGCCCGCCGCAGCGCGGTGAGCGTACGGTTGCCGACCAGGTCCAGGACGACGTCGTGGCGGCGGGAGCCGTCGGTGAAGTCCTCCCGGGTGTAGTCCACGATGTGGTCGGCGCCGAGTGAGCGCACCAGGTCGACGTTGCGGGTGCTGCACACGCCGGTGACGCTCGCGCCGAGCAGCGTGGCCAGTTGGACGGCGAGGGTGCCGACGCCGCCGGACGCGCCGTTGACGAGCACGCGGTGGCCGGGCTCGACCCGCCCGACGTCGCGCAGGCCCATGAGCGCGGTGACGCCGGCCAGTGGCAGGGCTGCCGCCTGCGCCGACGTGAGGTTCGCCGGCCGGGTCGCGACCAGGTTCTCGGGCACGCACACGTACTCGGCCAGCGCGCCGTTGGCCTCGCCCAGGTCGCCGAAGACGGCGTCCCCCGGGCGGAGTCGGCGGACGTGGGCGCCGACGGCCTCGACCCGGCCGGCGAAGTCCCGGCCACGGATGCGGGCCCGGGGCGCCGAGCGGCCCATGGCCAGTCGCGCCAGTCGCGGGTCGCCCCGCATGGCATGCCAGTCGTACGCGTTGAGCGCGGCAGCCTCCACCCGCACCAGCACCTCGTCGTCGGCGGGCGTCGGCGCGGGTACGTCCGCGAGCGTGAGCGTCTCCGGCGGGCCGTACCGATCCTGGACGATCGCTCTCATCACCCCTCCCCTCAGGTGTACCGCGTACACCTGAGGACGACGGTAGGTGTACGCCGTACACCTGTCAAGGCGGTTATGGTTTCAACCGCCGCCGGAAGACGAGGACGACGATGGCTGACACGCTGCACCGGACGCCGCTGACCAGGGATCGGATCCTGCTCGCCGCCGTCGCGCTCGCCGACGCGACGGGCATCCAGTCCCTCAGCATGCGCAATCTGGCCCAGGACCTGGGTGTCGTGCCGATGGCCCTGTACAAGCACGTGGCCAACAAGGACGAACTGCTCGACGGCATGATCGACGTCGTCGTCGGCGAGATCGACCCGCCGCGTCAGGACACCGACTGGAAGCAGTCCGTCCGCCTACGGATCCTCTCGGCACGGCAGATGCTGATCCGGCACCCGTGGGCGCCCCTGGCCATCGAGTCGCGGAACATGGCCACGATGGCCGTCCTGGCCTACCTCGACTCGGTGGTGGCCACGCTGCGAGCCGGTGGGTTCTCCACCGATCTCGCCCACCACGTCATGCACGCGATGGGCAGTCGGATCCTGGGCTTCAGTCAGGAGCTGTTCGACGCCTCGCGCCGCGCCGGCCAGACCGGGGTGGCCGAGGTCGACGCGCCCACGGGGTTCCCGCCCGAGATCGCCGCCCGGTTCCCGCACCTCGCGGAGATCTCCGCCGCCGCCTCGCACGACGACGCGTCCACCGTCGGGTCGGGCTGCGACGACCAGTTCGAGTTCGAGTTCGCGCTGGACCTGCTGCTGGACGGCATCGACCGGCTGCGACAGCAGGGCTGGACCTCGTCGCACCGCGTCCGGTGACACCACCGGCGGTTTGACCCTCGACCGGGTCGAGGCCCCAGCATCCAGGGCATGGACGACCAGGCGACGCCCGACCCGACCATGACGCGCATCATCGAGGCGGTGCAGCTGGGCCACCGCGGCGACCCGACGCGGGCACGGGAACAGCTCACCGCGCTCTGGGACGACATCGGCCCGGCCGGCGACGCGTTGCACCGCTGCGCCCTCGCCCACCACCTCGCCGACCTCCAGGACACCGCAGCCGCCGAACTGCTGTGGGACGAACGCGCGCTCGCCGCCGCCGCCGACCTCACCGACGACCGCGCCACGCGGTACGACCGCGCGTTGCAGGTGCGGGGCTTCCTGCCGTCGCTGCACCTGAACCTCGCCGACGTGCACCGCCGACTCGGCGACACCACCCGCGCCCGGGCACACCTGGACACCGCCCGTGGCCACGCCGCGCACCTGCCGGCCGACCCGTACGGCGACCTGGTCCGCGCGGGCATCGAACACGTCGACCAGGCGTTGGCGGCGGGTTCGACGGACCGCCTCGACTCGCATCCCGGCTGACGATTGCGGTTGCACCCTCGTCGAGCCCCTGCCAGGGTCGACGGATGCCAGCGGTGACCGGCGCCGACGTGCTCACGGCGGCCGACGAGATGACACGGGTCCTGCACCCGCACCACGAGCGCGACTGGTCGACGCCGGCCGGGACGCTGACGTGGAGTTGCTGGACCACCGCCGCGCACGTCGCGCACGACCTGCTCGCGTACGCCGGCCAGGTCACCGTCAGCCCGCACGACGGCTACCTCCCGTACGACCTGCGGGTCTCCCCCACCGCGCGCCCGGCGCAGGTGCTCACCGTCGTGCGGGCCTGCGCCGGCCTGCTCGCCACCGCCGTCGACGTGGCCGCGCCGGACGCGCGGGCCTGGCACTACGGGCCCTGCGACCCGGCGGGATTCGCCGCCATGGGGGTGGCCGAGACGCTGCTGCACACGCACGACATCACCCTCGGCCTCGGCGTGCCGTGGCAGCCGCCCCGCCGGCTGAGCACGCTGGTGCTGCGGCGGCTCTTCCCGGACGCCCCGAGCGGCGCCGCCCCCGAGGTGCTGCTCTGGATGACCGGTCGCGGTGACCTGCCGGGCCGTGCACGGCGCACCTCGTGGACGTGGCGGGCCGCCGTGGACTAGGCGGCGTGCAGCGAGTGCCGGTGACCGTCCAGCGGAAACGGCGGCCGGGCCGGCAGCACCTCCTGGAACGCGTACCCGCTCTTGTCCGCCACCCGGCAGGACGCCACGTTGTCCACCTGGTGCAGCAGGTCGAGCCTGGTCAGGCCGGGAAACCGGTCGAACGCCCACCCGCTGAGCGCGACGACCGCCCGGGGCGCGACTCCGCGACCGCGGGCCCACGCCGCCGTCCAGTACCCCACGTCGGCCGTCGGGCCGTGCGGCGTGGGGTACTTGAGCACCACGTTCGCCACGAGCCGCGGGCCGTCCGGGTCGTCCTCGAGGACGGCGAAGCTGTACCGGCGGCCGTCGTCGCGGTCCCGTCGCGCCCGGTCCAGCCACCGCCGCCCCTCGGCGGCGTTCGACACGGGCACACGGGTCCACCGCCGCAACACCGGATCCCGGTACGCGGCCACGAGGGCGTCCAGGTCGTCGGCGCACCAGGGGCGCAGAGCGAGTTCCCGTGCCGGGGGAACGGCAGGCGCCCGTAGCTCGATCAGCATCCGCACAGTCTGCCGCCGCGAGCCCGATCCGGGTGCCCCGGTGCGCTCAGCCCCGGCGCCACCAGCGCAGCCACCAGCTCCGGCGCGTACGGCGTGGTGGGGCGACGGCGGTCACCGGCTCGACGGCGGGAGTGCCCATCTCGGGTCCGGCACGCTCGGCGCGCCAGCGGCGGACCACCTCGTCGGCGTTCACCGGCCGGACCGCCACGCGTGGACCCTCGGGGTTGCGCAGCCACGCCACGATCTGGGTGTTGAGCTGCCCCACGAAGTCCCGCACGGACTGCTCGGTGGGCAGGTCCCGGACCTCGTCGGGGACCTGCTCGACACGGCGACGCAGTTGCAGCGGGGTGGGCAGCAGCAGGTCACTGGGCAGCTTCTCGCGCTCCAGGAAACTCTTGATCCACCACGACTCGTCGTACGGCATTCCGCGCCCGGGGATCGGCTTGCCCATGCCGGGCAGGTTGTCGAACTCGCCGCGTTGCACGGCTCCCCGGATCTGCGCCTCCACCGCCGCGTCCCACGCCTCGGTCACCCTGCGGCACCTCCCCCGGCCACCGTAACGCGCCGCCGCCTGCCGGCCGACACTCAACCGATCAGCGCGGACGCGGCCCGGGCCATTCCCGCCGCGACGGTTTACGCCCCGGTGACCGGATCCGAGGCCACGGCCCGTCAGGTGGCCTGGGACAACCCGGTCACCCCCGGCCTACGGTCGGTCCAGACGGCGGTGGGACGGGGGAACTGTCATGGTGGGTTCGGGTGCGCTGCTGGGCATCGCGTTGGTGGCGTTGGGGCTGGTGCTCACGCCAGGCCCGAACATGGTCTACCTGGTCTCCCGCTCGGTGGCGCAGGGCCGCCGCGCCGGCCTGATCTCGCTGCTCGGGGTGGCCGCCGGGTTCGGCGTCTACCTGGCCACGGCGGTCGCCGGCCTGGCCGCCGTGTTCGTGCTGGTGCCCACCCTGTACGCGGTGGTGAAGTTGGCCGGCGCCGGCTACCTGCTGTGGCTGGCGTGGCGCACGGTACGTCCGGGTGGGCGGTCGCCCTTCGCGCCCGCGCCGCTGCCGCCGGACGGGCCGCGCCGGCTGTTCACCATGGGCCTGGTCACCAACCTGCTCAACCCGAAGATCGCCATCCTGTACGTGTCGCTGCTGCCGCAGTTCGTCGACCCGGCGCGCGGGCACGTGGCGGCACAGAGCCTGCTGCTGGGCCTGACCCAGATCACCGTCGCGCTGAGCGTCAACGCGTTGATCGTGCTCAGCGCCGGCACGCTCGCCGGGTTCTTCGCCCGCCGGCCGGTGTGGCTGCGGGTGCAGCGGTGGGTGACGGGTACGGCCCTCGCGGCGCTGGCCGTGCGCATCGCCGCCGACCGTTCCCGCGCCGCCGTCGCCACGCCCTGACCGACCCTCACCGCTCCCGATGGCGACGCAGCATCCCGGCGGCCAGTGGCGCGGCGTCCAGGTCACCGGCGGCGAGCCGGGCGGTGAGGGTACGACGCACCATCCGGTCGGCCAGCGCCGGCGCGTGCCGGGCGACGGCCATCTCCAGGCGTCCACGCCTGGTGGTCGCCACGTCCCGGGGCGCGCGGCGGGCGGTGGCGGCGCGCAGGATCGCCGCGACGACCCCGTCGACGGGTTCCGGGCGGGACACCCCGCGCAGGGACAGGCCGGCCTCGGCGGTGCTGTCGTGGATCGGTGAGTCCACCATGCTCGGGTAGACGACGCTCACCCCGACGTGGGTGCCCACCTCGTGGCGCAGCGCGTCGGCGTACGCGACAAGGGCCCGCTTGCTGACTCCGTACGCGGCGGCCAGGGGAAGCGGCAGCACCGCCATCCGGCTGGCCACGAAGATCACCCGACCGTGTGCGTCGAGCAGCGGGGGCAGGGCCGCGGCGGTGGTCCGCCACGCGGCGAGCAGGTTGACCTCCAACTGCTGGCGCACCACCTCGTCGGGGGGCAGCTCGGCCGGGGCGGGGCCGCCGACCCCGGCGTTGTTGACGAGCAGGTCCAGCCCTCCGAGCCGTTCGACCGCCTCGTGCACCGCGGCCGGCACGGCGGCCGGGTCGGTGAGGTCGCAGCCGAGCACCGGCAGGTCGTCGTCGGGGCGCGGACGCAGGTCGAGTCCGACCACCTGGGCGCCGGCGGCGCGCAGTGCGGCGCCCAGGTGCCGGCCGAACGTGCCGCTCGCCCCGGTGACCAGCACCCGCCGGCCGGTCAGGCCGGTCACCGCTGCGCCCTCGCCGGCATGGCGCGGCGGGCGCCGGAGGTCAGGTCCCGGGTCAGCTCGGCCAGGTAGGCGTCGAAGTCCACGCGCATCGCCGGTCGGCGCTGGCCCCAGCGGGCCGTCGCGGCGCGCAGCTCGGCCCGGCAGGCGGCGCGCTGCCGGTCCGGCTCGGGCAGGGTGTACCGGCCGGCGAGCTGCGCGGCGATCAGCTTGGCCTGCGCCTCCACCAGCGGAAACGCGGAGCCGGTGGACTGCATCAACCCGACGAACGTCAGGCCGGGCGCGTCGGGGTGGAACACGTGCCGGTACAGCGCCAGGGTGTCGGCGCCGCCGCCGAGCAGCTCCGGGTCGAGAAACGGGATCTCCACCCGGTAGCCGGTGCACCACACGATCAGGTCGACGGTGTCGACCCGGCCGTCGGTGAACTCGACCCGGTCGCCGTGCAGGGCGGCGACGCCGGGCCGTGCCTCCACGTCGCCGTGGGTGAGCCGGGACAGCAGCCCGTCGGAGAGCGTCGGATGGTCCTGGAGGAAGCCGTGGGTGGGCGCGGGCAGCCCGTACCGGGTGGGGCTGCCGACCGTGGCGGTGAGCATCGTCTGGCTGATCCGCTGGCGCAGCCGCCACGGCAGCCGGCGGGCCAGCGCCCCGTTGAGGGTGTCCGACGGGCGGCCCAGCAGGTACTTCGGCACCACCCACACGCCCCGGCGCAGCGACAGCAGGGTCCGCTCGGCGGTGTACGACGCGTCGACGGCGATGTCCATCGCCGAGTTGCCACCCCCGACGACCAGGACGCGCTTGCCGGCCAACTGTTCGGGGCCGCGGTAGTCGTGACTGTGCAGCTGCTCGGCGGTGCACGTGCCGGCGTACGGCGGCTCGGGCAGCCGGGGCACCCGGTTGTGGCCGTTGGCGACGACCACCGCCTCGACGGTGACCTCGACCGGCCCGTCGGGTCCGCTCGCGCGTACCGTCCACCCGCCGGCGGGATCGCGGGTGACCCGCTCGACGGTGTGCCGCAGGCGGATGCTGTCGCGCAGGCCGAACCGGTCGGCGTAGTCGGCCAGGTAGCCGGCGACGCGGCGGTGGTCGGGGTAGTCCGGCCAGTCGGCGGGCATCGGGTGGTCGGCGAACTCGGTGCGGCCCCGGCTGGTGTTCAGGTGCAGGGTGCGGTACGCGGGCGAGTCGGGCGCCCCGTACACCCACAGTCCGCCGACCTGGTCGGTGGCCTCGAAGCAGACCGTCGACCGGCCGACGTCGCGCAGTGCCTTGACGGCGGCGAGCCCGGCCGCGCCGGCGCCGATCACCGCCACCGAGGGTGGTACGCCCATCGCTGCCCCCACTTAATCCAACGTCTGATGGATAATCGTCGGATGCGGGCGGTCCGTCAAGGGGCCGGCGGCCCGTACAGCCCGTCCAGGAGCCGGTGCACGAACGCCCGGAACTCGCGCCGTTCCCGGGCACCCGGTGCCCCGGCGGCGAGCGCCACCACGTGCCCGTGCGTCGCCCACACCAGGCTGCGGACGGTGACGTGCGGGGTCGGCTCGGCCAGTGCGCCGGCCGACGCGGCGGCGGTGAGCAGCTCCGCCACCAACCGGTACAGGGGTTCGGCGTAGCGCTGGTCCAGCTCGGCGTGCCGCTGCGGCTCCAGCCAGCGGCGCAGCCACAGCGCGGTGGTCTCCGGCCGGTCCTCCAGGAAGTCGACGAACACGTCGACCAGGTCGTGCAGCGCCCGCCGGGCCGCGTCCGGGCCGCTGTGCAGCGCCGAGCGGGCCTGCGCGGCGGCCTCGGTCAGCACCTGCTGTTCGGCGGCGAATACCCGCGCGAAGCAGGCGTCGTAGAGCGCTGCCTTCGTACCCGTGTGGTGGGCGACCGTCGCGACGTCGACCCCGGCGGCGGCGGCGACCTCCCGCAGCCCGACGGCGTCGAAGCCGCGCTCGGCGAACAGCGCGGTGGCCGCGTTGAGCACCACCTCCCGCGTCTGTCGGGTCTCGTCGCGTCGGGGCCGACCCGGACGGCGGCGGGGCATGGTCATGGCCGCCATTGTGCCCCTAGAATCCAGCAACCGTTGGATTGCGGAGAGGATGCGGCGATGACCGGGCTCGACCGGCGGCCCGCGGCCGCCACCGGCACGGCACTGCCCCGTGGCCCCCTGGCGGGCTTCGCGGCCGGCTCGCTCGGCATGGGCATCTGGGTGACCGTGCCCGGCCTGCTGCTGCTCTACTTCCTCACCGACGTGCTGGCCGTCGGGCCGTGGCTGGCCGGCCTCGCGCTGCTGCTGCCGAAGATCGCCGACGTGGTCCTGCACCCGTGGGTGGGGCACCGCGCGGACGTCGACCAGGCCCGCCGGGGTGACCGGCGACGGCTGCTGCTGCTCGGCTGCGCGCTGCCGGTCGGGTTCGCGGCGCTGTTCGCGGTGCCTGGCAACCTGACCGGCGCCTCGGCCGCCGCGTGGGTGGCCGTGGTCTTCGTCGCCGGCAACCTGCTGTTCGCCGCCTACCAGGTCCCCTACCTGTCCACCCCCGCCGACCTGCGCATCGGCTACCACGAACGCACCCGGCTGATGGCGTTCCGGATGGTCGTGCTGACCCTGGGCATCCTGCTCTCCGGGCTGCTGGCCCCGCTACTGACCGGCGGCGACGCCGCGACCCGCGCCGGCTACCAGCGCATGGGCCTGGTCCTCGCGGTCGGGATGCTGGTGGCCATGCTGGTCGGCGTGGCCGGCATCGCCCGACTGCGCGCCTGGGCGGCCGACCCGGCCCCGGCCGGGCACGGCGGGTGGCGGGCGCTGCGCACGGCGCTGCGCGACCGGCAGTTCCGCTGGCTCGTCGCCGCCTACCTGGCCATGTCCACCACCACCCACCTGGTGCTGGCCGGCGTTCCCTACTACGCCGAGTACGAGCTGCGCGCGCCCGGACTGACCACGGTGCTGGTGGCCGCGTTCGTCGCACCGGCGCTGCTGGTCACACCGGGCTGGCTGGTGCTGGCCCGCCGGGTCGGCAAGCAGCGGGCGCTGCTCGGCGCGCAGGGCGCGTTCGCGCTCGGGTCGCTGGTGCTGGCGGTGGGCCGCCCGGCCGGCCTGCCGCTGCTGATCGGCGCGGTGGCGGTCCTCGGGGTGGCGTTCGCCGGCATGCAGCTGCTGCCGTTCTCGATGCTGCCCGACGTGATCCGCGCCGCCAGCGCCGGCGGCACCGGCGCGGGCACCTACACCGGGGTGTGGACGGCCACCGAGGCCACCGGCGCGGCGCTGGGCCCCTACGCGTACGCCCTGTGCCTGGCCGTGGGTGGTTTCGTGGCGTCGACGGCCGGTGAGTCGCCGGTGCAGCCCGACGCGGCGCTCGCGGCGGTCCGCTACGGGTTCGGGCTGCTGCCGGCGGTGGCGATGCTCGCCGCGCTGCTGCTGCAGCGCCGCTACACCCTGGACGCGACGGCCCGGGCGACGAGCTGAGCGGCCGGCACTAGACTTCGCCCTCGATGGACGCGCAGCTCACCCCCGCCGAGACCCGTCCGTGTGCCCACTGTGGACGGCCGGTGCCGCAGCGTGTCGGCGCGGGTCGACCGTTTCGCTACTGCCGGGACAACGACGGCGCGTGCCAACGCGCGTCGCGTAACAGCCGCATGCGCCACCGCAACGCCCCCGGCCTGCCCGGGCAGGTGGCCCGCACGTGGGAGGCCGTGGACCGGCTCGACCAGATCGTCGAGACGCTGACCGAGGCGCTGCACGCCGAGCTGTCACCGGTGGGGGTGCAGCGCCAGCTCGCCCAGGCCCACGCCGAGGCCGCGGCCGAGATCGCCGCCGCGCAGACCGAACGGGACGAGGCCCGCGACGACGCCGAGACCGCGACCGCCGACGCGGCCCGGGCACGGGAGCAGGCCCGCACCGCCCGCGTCGAGGCCGACGACGCCCGCCGCGACGCCGAGCAGGCCGCGCAGCGGGCCGCCGACGCCGACGAGCGCGCCCACCGCGCCGAGGCGGCCCGGGACGAGGCCCGCCGCGACGCCAGCGCGGCGCAGGCGCTGCGCGCGCAGGCCGAACACGACCGCGACCAGGCCCGCCGCGACCGGGACGAGCTGCGCGTCGCGCACGACACCGAGCGGCAGCGGGCCGCCGACCTGACCGTCCAGCGCGACGCGGCGCATAACGACGCCGACCGGGCCACCCGGGCCGCCGCCGAGGCCACCGAACGGGCCGGGCGGTGGCAGGCCGAGGTGCAGGACGTGCGCCGCCAGATCGACCAGGCCCGCGCCGACGCCGCGCGGACCCGCGCCGAGGCCGCCGACGCGGCCCGGGCCCGCGAGCAGGCCGACCGGGCCCGCGACCGCGCGCTGGTCGCCGCCGAGCAGGCCGAACACGCCCGCCAGGAGGCCGCCGAACTGGCCGTGCGACTCCGCGCGGAACTGGCCGCCACCGCCGCGCAGCGCGACACGCTCACCGCCGAGCTGACCGCCGCCCGCGACGCCGCGGCCACCGCCGAGGGCCGCGTCACCACCCTGACGGTACGGCTGGACGCCGCCGAAGCCGACCGGGACGCCGCCCAGCGGCGGGTGGCGCAGCTCGGCGACCAGGTCAGCGACCTGGCGTTGGCGCTGTCCCGCCTCGGCGCCGCCGCGCCCCGCGACGCCACCGGCTGAGCGCCGCCGGGTTCAGTGGATGCCCGCCATCAGCGCGCGGATGTGGCGGGCGAACATCACCGCGCCCACCCCGAACGCCACCGACGCCAGCCCGAAGGTGAGGAAGTAGGTCGGCTCGGACCAGGTCTCGGCGAGGCGGGCCACCTGCCCGCCGATCGCGTCGCCGACGGCGGTGGCCAGGAACCACAGCCCGAGCATCTGACTGGCGTACTTCACCGGGGCGAGCTTGGTGGTGGCGGACAGGCCGACCGGGCTCAGCGACAGCTCACCGGCGACCTGGATGGCGTACACGGCGACCAGCCACCACGGTGACACCCGTTCACCGCCGACGGCGGCCTGCGCGGCGGCGGCCATCAGCACGAACGACAGGCCGTTGAGCACCAGACCGACGGCGAACTTCACAGGCGTGGACACCCGGTTGCCGACGCGCAGCCACAGCAGCGCGAACAGCGGCGCGCCGATGATGACCAGGATGGGGTTGACCGACTGCAACCACGACGCGGGGAAGGTGAAGCCGCCGACGTTCCGGTCGGTGCGGTCGGCGGCGAAGATGTTCAACACCGACCCGGCCTGGTCGTAGATGAGCCAGAACGCGGCGGCGAAGACGAACAGCCACAGGTACGCCTTCATCCGGGACCGTTCGGTGGCGCTGAGCTCCCGGTCGGTCATGATCCGGGCGAAGTAGCCGACGGCGACGAGCACGGTGACCCCGGTGAGCAGGTTCACCACCGTGTTGACGGTGAACAGCCCGACCAGCGCCAGGACGGCGACCAGGACGGCGAGCGCCACCACGGCCAGCCCGGCGCGGGTCAGCGCGCGGCGGCGGTCGGCGCCCAGCAGCGGATCGGCCGGCCGCTCGCCGGCGTCGCCCAGGTTGCGCCGTCCCAGCACGTACTGGACCACGCCGAAGGTCATGCCGACGGCGGCCACCGCGAACCCCAGATGCCAGTTGATCTTTTCGCCGAGGTAGCCGGTGATCAGCGGGGCGATGAACGCGCCGAGGTTGATGCCCATGTAGAAGATCGAGAAGCCGGCGTCGCGGCGCGGGGAGTCCCGGTCGTACAGGCCGCCGACCATCGTGGAGATGTTCGGTTTGAGCAGACCGGTGCCCACGACGATCAGCGCCATCCCGGCGAACACGCTCCACCGCACCGGCACCGCCATCACGTAGTGCCCGGCGGCGATCACCACACCGCCCCACAGCACGCTGCGCCGCGCGCCGATCAACCGGTCGGCGACCCACCCGCCGGGCAGCGCCAACAGGTACACCATCGCGTTGTACGTGCCGTAGACCGCGTTGGCGCTGGCCTCGCCCAACCCCAACCCGTCGTCGGCGACCTCGGCGGTGAGATACAGCACGAGGATGGCCCGCATCCCGTAGAAGCTGAACCGCTCCCACATCTCGGTGAGAAAGAGCGTCGCCAGGGCCCGGGGATGCCCGAAGAACGTCCGCCCGCCGGCCACACGGCGCTCCACCGGGACGTCCTGGGTCATCGCAACCTCCACTGCGCTCGGGCGGTTAACATCCCCGGTGGCAGCCGAAACACTCCACCATCGCGACCCGCCCGGGGATCACCTGGCCGGGTGGCCGCCCCGGCCGGCTACCCTTGGTCGCGGCCCACCCGTGGACGCCTCACGCCCTGCGGCGGGAATGGCGTGACGGGAACGCACCGTTACACCCAGAAGACCAGCACCACGAACGAGGGGAAGTCGATCATGGGCGAGCGTATGCTGCGCGGAAGCCGCCTGGGCGCGGTCAGCTACGAATCCGACCGCAACACGGAGCTCGCGCCGCGTCAGACCCGCGAGTACCTCTGTGCCAAGGGCCACCAGTTCGAGGTGCCGTTCGCCGTCGACGCCGAGGTCCCGATGACCTGGGAGTGCAAGTTCGACGGCAGCGTCGCCCGACTCGTCGACGGCAACGAGCCGGAGCAGAAGAAGGCCAAGCCGCCGCGTACCCACTGGGACATGCTGCTGGAGCGGCGCTCGATCGCCGAGCTCGAGGACATCCTCGCCGAACGGCTCCAGGAGGTTCGTACCCGCCGCGGCCGCGCCTGAGCCGCACACCGCACGACACGGCGCCCCCGGGGTTCTCCCCGGGGGCGCCGTCGTGTGTGCGTCCGTTTCAGTGGCGCCCGGGCTCGATGATCTCCCCTTCGATGGCCCGGCCACCGTCGACGACCACCGGCTGCTCCGGCTGCGGCGTCGGCTGCGGCGCGCCCTGGCGCACCCGCACCGTACGCGGCCCGAACAGGTCACCGGCGACCATCGACGACACCCGCCGCTCGGCGGTCCGTTGCACCCCGGAACGGGCCAACCGTCGCAGCGGCGGCACCAGCAGCAGCAACCCGACCAGCCCGCTGACCAGACCGGGCGCCGCCAGCAGCAACGCGCCGGCCAGACCGACGAGCCCGTCGGTCACCTGCCGCCCCGGCGGCTGACCCGCCTGCGCCGCGGTGCGGAACCCCCGCCAGGCGCGCATGCCCTCGCGGCGCAGCAGCACCAGCCCCAGCAGCGACGCCGCGAACACCAGCAGCACCGCCGCGCCGAAGCCGACCGCCCGCCCCACCAGCACGAACACCGCCAGCTCCAGCACCACCGACAGCAGCAGGGCAATCGGCACGAACCTCAGTCCTCGGCGCATCTCACCTCATCGCCAATCCCCGGTACGCCGACACGCACCGTCCTTCCAGCATGACACGGCCTCGCTCACGGCCACCGCACCTGACCGGTGGGGGTGCCGTTGAGGCCACGGCGGACCGCCTGGCGCCGGTCCTGCACCCCCCAGGTGGTGATCCGCCACAGCGCCTCGGCCACGATGCGGGGGCTCATCTTGCTGTCCCCGCGCTCGCGTTCGGCGAACGTGATCGGCACCTCCACGATCCGCACACCGGCGCGGTGCGCCAGCCGGGACAGCTCCACCTGGAACGAGTAGCCCTGCGAGCACACCGACGCCAGGTCGATGGCGTCCAACGCGCTGATCCGGTACACCCGGTAGCCGCCTGTCGCGTCGGACACCGGCATGCCCAGCGCGAGACGCGCGTACAGGTTGCCGCAGCGCGACAGCAGCAGCCGCCGCAGCGGCCAGTTCACCACCCGCGCGCCGCTGGTCCACCGCGACCCGATGACCACGTCGGCGTCGCGGGCCGCGTGCAGCAGCGCCGGCAGGTCCTCCGGGGCGTGCGAGCCGTCGGCGTCCATCTCCACGACCGCGTCGTAGCCGCGCTCGCGCGCCCACCCGAATCCGGCCAGGTACGCCGCGCCGAGGCCCTGCTTACCCTCGCGGTGCAGCACCTGCACGTGCGCGTCACCGGCGGCGAGGTCGTCCGCGATCGCGCCGGTGCCGTCGGGGCTGTTGTCGTCGGCGATGAGGATCTGCACAGCCGGGGCGGCCCGGCGGACCCGCCCCACGATCGCGGCGACGTTGTCCGCCTCGTTGTAGGTGGGGATCACCACCAGCACCCGGCCCACGCCCGGCACCTCGTCCGGACGCCGGACCGTATCGGTCGCCTGGATCACGGTTCCTCCGCTCCCGCCGGCGTACCGGCTGCTGCTATCCGGGCATGATCCGCTGCCGCCGGCGCGCCACCGCCGCACCGACCAGAGCCGCCGCGGCCAGCCCGGCGAGCGCCACCTCCGGCCACCAGCCCAGGCGGGTGGCGAGGGTGCGCCCGTCGTCGAGCCGCACCTGCCGCACCACGACCTCCCGGGTGTTGAACCCGGTGGCATCGCTTACCCGCCCGTCCGGGGCGACGAACCCGGACACTCCGACCGTGGAGGCCATCAACGCCGGCCGGCCGTGCTCCACGGCCCGCAGCCGCACCATGGCCAACTGCTGGCGGGCCTCCGCCACGTCGAAGGTGGCGTTGTTGGTCTGCACGACGAGCAGCTGCGCGCCGCCGGTGACGGTGTCGCGGACCACCCCGTCGTAGGCGACCTCGAAGCAGATCACGTCACCGAGCACCGCCGGGCCGGCGCGTACCACGCCCGGGGTGCTGCCGGCCACGAAGTCCGAGCGGACCAGGTCGACCTTGTCGCTGACCATCCGGGCCACGTCGCGCAGCGGCACGTACTCGGCGAACGGCACCGGGTGACGCTTGGCGTACAGCTGGTCCAGGTCGGGGCCGGCGCCGGGGCGCCACAGGATGCCCACGTTGCGGACCTGCCCGGCGCCGGGGCCCTGCAGGACCGCGCCGACGAGGATCGGCGCGGCGATGGCGTCCGCGGCCTGCGAGATGCGCGCCCCGGCGGTGGGGTTGCGCAGCGGGTCGATGTCGCTGGAGTTCTCCGGCCACACCACCAGGTCGGGTCGGCGCTGCTGCCCGGCGGTGACCCGCGCCGCCAACTCGATGGTGGCGTCGACGTGGTTGTTGAGCACCGCCTGCCGTTGGGCGTTGAAGTCCAGGCCGAGGCGTGGCACGTTGCCCTGCACGATCGCCACGGTGACCGTGTCGCCCGACCCGGCGGCGGCGACGGGAACCAGCAGGCTCACCGCGCCCAGCCCCACGGCCACGGCGGCCGGTGCGGCAGCCGCCAGCCACCATTCGTCGTGGGCGTCCCGGCGGGCCACCACGCCACGCCAGACGGCCGTGACGAGCAGACCGCCGAGCAGCGCCACCGCGAAGGTGACAAGCGGCGC
The DNA here is from genome assembly GCF_040607375.1 of Micromonospora sp. NPDC005298. NCBI lineage: Bacteria > Bacillati > Actinomycetota > Actinomycetes > Micromonosporales > Micromonosporaceae > Micromonospora > Micromonospora sp. NPDC005298. The sequence goes on along the minus strand of NZ_JBEXGP010000017.1, from coordinate 27,073 downwards.
GCCGCCGAGGGAGGCCAGGCGCAGCAGCGGCGACGAGTCCTGGCTGAACGCCAGCCGACCCCACGGGAACCCGCCGAACGGGGTCCGGTCGCGCAGCGCCTCCTGACCCACCCAGAGCAGGCCGGTCAGCGCTGGCCACGCCCACCGGCTGCGGTCGGCAAGCGGCGACACCCAGGCCGTGGCCATGCCCAGCACCGCCAGGTAGCCGGCCTGCAACAGCGACAGCAGCACCCACGGCAGGTAGCCGGTGTGCAGGTTCGTCCACTCCAGCAGCGGCGCGAACAACGCCACACCGGTGAGGAAGCCCAGACCGGCGCCGGCGCGCAACCGTCGCCGGTGCGCGGCGGCGGCCAGCAACGCCACACCCACCGGCGCGAGCGGCCACACCCCGTACGGCGGGAACGCCACAAGCAGCGCCAGCCCAGCGACCACGGCCATCGGCGCGGCGACCCGCAGCGGCAGCGGACCCCCGGAGGCAGCCGGGCTGGGCGCCGCCGGCGCGTGAGTCTCGTCCCGGTCCAGTGTCGTCACCGCAGCGTCCCCTCGATCACGGGGCGAAGGCTACCTGGCCGGCGGCCCTGTCGGCCGAGTCGGGCCGGCGGGGACAGACCACCCGTCGGACATGAAATCGGGGCGCGGCTCGCGCCGCGCCCCGATGCTCCCAGGCCCTCCCCGGCCGGTGCGGCGAGAATGCGGTACGCCGACCTTCGGACCGACCGGACGCGGACTGGCTGCCCCCGCCGGGCCGTTGTCTACTGGCCGTGCACCTCACCCTGCCCGTACACCGGTAACCGCGACCGGTTCGCGCCGCCCCGCCGACCCCCGCCCGCTGGACCTGGCCGCCGCGACGATGACGCTGAAACATGTCGCTCGGCCAGCGGACGAAGGGACGAAGCGAACAACAGCCGCTTCCCGTGGTAGGACTCAAAGACGGTACGTGCTGCACCCCGTCTCCTGTCAACCCACCCGGGCCTGTCGTGTGTTGCGACACGGCGTGTCGGGTCGGCGCGTCTCACTGCGTTCGCAGGTGGTGACGCAGCAGCGCCCCCGCCGCCGCCCGGTGCTCCTCGGCGAGTAGCCCACCGGCGGCCAGCACGTAGTCGACGTCGACGACGGCGGACGCGGCGCGGGGCAGCGGCCACCCGCCGGCATGATCGCCCAGGACGGCCGCGAGCACCTGCCCCGCCGCCGACGCCGGCGCGTGCCGCAGCACCCCGCCGGAGCCCACCATCAGCTTCACGTCACGCAGGTCCCGTCCGGCGCGTTCCCCGGTGGCGGCCCCCCGGGCGTGCCGGCGCAACGCCACCGTCGCCGCGAGCGCGGCGATGCGGGTGTCCACGGCCCGCTCGACGTCGTCGGCCGCCAGGAACCCCGGGTCGGCGGCACGCCGGGCGGCGGCGGCCGTCAACGCGTCGGCCTCGTCGGCGGCGAGCAGCCGCTCCTCGGCGGCGGCCCGCACCACGCCCGGCGCGCTCCAGCGCATCCCCAGGTCACCCTCCACGGTGCGGGCCCGCCACAGGCTGCCGGCGACCTCCCGGCCCGGCCCGGTGGCCCGCTCGTCGGGGGTGAGCACCGAGTACACGTCGGTGGTGGCCCCACCCACGTCGACGACGGCCAGGTCACCGCCGATGGTGTCGGCGAGCACCTCCACACCGGTGAGCACGGCGTCGGGGGTGGCCGCGCGGACCAGCCGCGCGAACCGGCCACCCCGCGACAGCCGTTTACCGCCGATGACGTGGCGCAGGAACACCCCCCGGATCGCCGCGCGCGCCGACTCCGGGGCGAGCACCCCGATGCGCGGCAACACGTTGCCCGCGCCGGTCACCGGCACCCCGGCGGCCTCCAGCAGCCCGGTCAGTTCCGCGCGCACGTCGGCGTTGCCCGCGTACACCACGGGTGTGCGCCAGCGGGCCCGCGCCAGCCGCGTCGCGTTGTGGGCCACGGTGTCGGCGTCACCGCCGTCGGTGCCCCCGACCAGCAGCACCACGTCGCACCGGGCCGCCCGCAGCGCCGTCAGGTCCGCCGCGCCGAGCCGCCCGGCCGCCACGTGCACCACGTGCGCGCCGGCGGACAACCCGACCCGCCGGCCGGCCTGCGCGGTGACCAGCGGCTCGTAGCCGATCACCGCCAGCCGCAACCCACCACCGGCCGACGAGCACACATACCACGGCACGTCGCGCGCCCCCAGCCCGGCGGTGGCCGCCGCGACCGCGGCGTCCAGGCCGTGCAGCACGTCGCTGCCCACCGTGGTGGGCGCCGCCGCCGCGCCCACCAGGACACCGGCGGCCAGGTCCACCACGGCCGCCTTGGTGTACGTCGAGCCGACGTCCGCGCAGACCGCCAGGGTCACGGGCCTCCCCGTTCGCGACCGCGGGGCTCGCAACCCCGGCTCACTCCTCGCGACCCACTGTGACGGCGGGGACGACCACGGTGCCGGTCGCGGTGACCGCCACGATCGGCGGGTCCAGGACCTCGGCGGCGGACTCGGAACGGTCCGGGCGGCCCCGGCACACCACCGCGCAGCTCAGCTCCAGGGTGCGGCTGCGCGAGCCCACCCGGGACACCCGCGCGGTCACCTCCACCACGTCACCGGCCCGGATCGGAGCGGTGAACCGCACGTCGGTGTACCCGGCGAACAGTCCCTCGTCGCCGTCGGTGCGGATGCACACCTCCGTGGCGACGTCCCCGAACAGTCCCAGGGCGTACGCCCCGTCGACGAGGTTGCCGGCGTAGTGCGCGTGCGCGTACGGCACGTACCGCCGGTGCGTCACCGTCAACCCGAGCCTCGCGTCGGTCATGTGGTCGCCTTCCGTTGCGTGATCAGGGCGTGCACGAGGTAGCTGGCCACCTCACCGGGCGTGGTGCCCCGGCCGAAGATCCGGTCCACGCCCAACTCGTCGGTCATCGTCTCGTCGAACCGGGGACCACCGACGATCAGCAGTGGCCGCCGCCCCGCCGGCATGGCCTCGCGGAACGCCGCGGACATCTCCCGGGTGTTGTGCAGGTGCGCGTCGCGTTGGGTGACGACCTGCGACACGAGCACCGCGTCGGCCTTCTCCACCCGCGCCGCCTCCACCAGCTCCGGCACGCTGACCTGCGCGCCCAGGTTGGTGACCTTCAACTCCCGGTAGTACTCCAGGCCCTTCTCCCCCGCGATGCCCTTGACGTTGAGGATCGCGTCGATGCCCACGGTGTGCGCGTCGGTGCCGATGCAGGCCCCGACCACCGACAGTTTGCGGCGCATCCGCTGCTTGACCACCGTGTTGACCTCCTTGGCCGACAGCAGCGGGAAGTCCCGTTCCACCACCTGCACGGCGTCGAGGTCGACGAGATGGTTGACCCGCCCGTACACGACGAAGAAGGTGAACCCGTCACCCATCGGTTTGGCGTGCACCAGCATCGCCGGGTCGATGCCCATCCGGTTGGCCAACTGCACCGCCGCGCCCTCGGCCCGCTTGTCGTGGGGCACCGGCAGGGTGAACGACACCTGCACCATCCCGTCGCCGGTGGTGTCCCCGTACGGCCGCACGATCTGCCCGCTCACGCCGCCGCCTCCAGGATGTCGGTGGCCGGGTTGCAGTAGTCCGCCTCGTGGGCGGCGACCCCGGCCAGGCCCTTGCCGCGGTCGGCGGGCCGCTTCATGATCCCGAAGGTGCCCTCGGCGATGGCGGTGAGCAGCGTCTGCTCCCCGATACGGTCCAGCAGGTCCAGGGCCTCACCGAGGACCTGGTTGGCGCGGCGGCGGATGAACCCGCCGGGCGCCGGCACGAAGTCCTCGTGCAGCCCGCCGGCCGCGCCCAGGACGTACCGCACGTTCTGCAGGGCGATGTCCCGGTCGGACAGCCACGGCGTCACCACCGCCTCGGTCATCATGCCCACCAGCAGGATGCCCTGACCGGTCAGCGCACCCGCCAGGTTGAAGAACCCGTCGAGCAGATTGCCCCGGAACACGTCACCGGTCATGTGCTTCGTCGGCGGCATCCACTTCAACGGCGCGTCCGGGAACAACTCCCGCGCCAGCAGCGCGTGCGCCAGCTCCAGCCGGAACGACTCCGGCACCTCCGGGTTGATCTCGAACGCGTGCCCCAACCCCAACTGCCAGTCCGCGAGACCCGCCTCGTGGGCGAAGAACTCGTTGAGCAGCTGCGACACCGTCACCGTGTGCGCCTCGTCGACGGCGTCCGCGGTGGTCAGGTAGTTGTCCTCACCGGTGTTGATGATGATCCCCGCGCGGGCGTGGACCTGCCGGGAGAACCGCTGGTCGACGAACGTACGCACCGGGTTGATGTCCCGGAACAGGATCCCGTACATCGAGTCGTTGAGCATCATGTCGAGGCGTTCCAACCCGGCCAGGGTCGCCATCTCCGGCATGCACAACCCCGACGCGTAGTTGGTCAACCGCACGTACCGGCCCAACTCCTTCGACGACTCGTCCAACGCCGCGCGCATCAGCCGGAAGTTCTCCTGCGTGGCGTACGTGCCGGCGAAACCCTCCCGGGTCGCGCCCTCGGGCACGTAGTCGAGCAGCGACTGCCCCGTGGAGCGGATCACCGCGATCACGTCCGCGCCGGCCCGAGCGGCCGCCTGCGCCTGCGGGATGTCCTCGTAGATGTCCCCGGTCGCCACGATCAGGTAGATCCACGGCCGCTGCTTCGGGTCCCCGTGCCGCTTGATCAGCCGATCCCGCTCGGCGCGCCGCCTGTCGATCCGGCGGATGCCCGCACCGACCGCCCTGCGCGCCGCCGACCGGGCCGCCGTCGCGGCCCGCCCGGTGGGCAGCGTGAACCGCACCGACCCGGCCGCGGCCTTCTGCGCCAACAACGTCACATCCGTGATGCCCTCGCGGGCCAGGGCGTCGAACACCGGCACCGCCACCCCGTGACCCAACCCCACGTCCGCGACGACCGCGTCGACGAGCCGGTTCACCCACGGAATGCCGTCCGGGTCGGCGCCGCTCACCCCGGCCAGGCGCAGCACGGCACGCTCCACCGACACCGTGGTGTGGCTACGGGCCAGGTCCACCACCGGCTGCCCGGCCCGACGCGCCAACTCCCGCGCCCGCGCCACCAGCACCGGATCAAGATCAAGCTTGCCGGTCACGCCGTCGCCCCCGCCACACCGCTCGTCCGCTCGTTCACGACGACCCTTCCTCGTAGATGACCTCACCGCGCAGCACCAGGCGCCGGCAGACCGGCAGTGGCGTCGGATCGTCCGGACCCCGCAACTCCGGATCCTCGGCCAGCAGCACCGGCAGGCCCCGCTCCACCCCGGCCGGCGTCGACCACACCGCGAACGTCGCCGGCGCACCCAGCGCCAGGACACCCTCGGCGTCCAGGTGCACCGCCCGCCAGCCGCCCCGGGTGTGCGCCGCGAACGCCGACCGCACACCCATCCGCTGCGCCGGATTGTGGTGCGCCGCCGCCGCCCGCACCGACCCCCACGGGTCCAGCGGCGTCACCGGCGAATCTGACCCGAACGCCAACGCCACACCCACCGAGTGCATCGCACCCATCGGGTTCGACTCCAACGACCGGTCCAACCCCAACCGCGCCTCGTACATCCGACCCGCGCCGCCCCACAACCTGTCGAACGCCGGCTGCATGCTCGCCACGACCCCGTACTCCACGAACTGGGCGATCATCCGCTTGTTCATGATCTCCGCGTGCTCGACGCGGTGCCGCGCCGCGCGCAGCCGCTCCACGCCCAGCGTCGAAGCCGCCGCCGCGAAACCCTCCAGCACCGTGCCGATCGCCGCGTCGCCGATCGCGTGGAAACCGCCCTGCATGCCGTGCGCCGCGCAGTCCACCAGGTGGTCACGCACCTGCTGCGCCGACAGGTACCCGTGCCCACAACCGTCACCGTCGCCGTACGGCTGCGACACGTGCGCCGTACGCGACCCCAGCGCCCCGTCGGCGAACAGGTCACCACCGGCGCCCACCGCACCCAACTCCCGGGCCCGCGCCGCGCCACCCAACTCGCCCCAGTACCCGTACACCTCCGGCAACCCGGCGCCCGAGATGCCCAGCAGCCCGGTGAAGTCCTCCTCGTCGGAAATGCCCGGACCACCGCACTCGTGCACCGCCGCGATACCCAGCGACGCCGCGTGCGCCAGCGCCACCCGCTGCGCGGCCACCCGCTGCGCCCGACTCACCGACCCCTGCGCCGCCGCCCGCACCACATGGTGCGCGTCCCGACGCAACCAGCCCGACGCGTCGTACCCGGCCTCGTCCGCCGCCTGCGGACACGCCGCCAGCAACGCCGACGACACCAACGCCGAATGGATCGACGCCTGCGACAGGTACACCCGCCGGCCCCCGGCCGCCCGGTCCAACGCCGCCGCGTCCGGCAACGCCGGATCCGACCAACCCGACTCGTCCCAGCCGTGCCCCAGCACCACCGCGTCGGCCGGCAGACCCGCCGCGAACCCCGCCACCGCGTCGAGCAACTGCCCCGCCGAACGCACCCCGGACAACTCCAGCCCGGACAACGCCAACCCGGTGTCGGTGGCGTGCACGTGCGCGTCCACGAACGCCGGCGTCACCAGCGCCCCGCCCAGGTCCACCACCCGGTCGGCCGGCGGCGCGTCACCGGCGGTCCCCAACCAGGCGATCCGTCCACCGGACACCAGCAGCGCGGTCGCACTCGGATCGGCGGGACAGTGCAGCACGCCGCCGCGGTACAACGTCGAGGGGTTCGTCATGACCTCAGTCTGCCGCGACCCGCGCCGCGAAAAGCTGACGCACCCCCGGTTCGGCGCGCAACAACCCCAACGCCAACTCCGCGTGCCCCGGCACGTACCCGTTGCCCACCAGCATCGTCACGTCCGCCGCCAGCCCCTCGGCGCCCAACGCGGCCGCCGAGAAACTCGTCGCCATCGAGAAGAAGATCACCGTGCCGCCGTCCGCCGTGGCCAGCACCGCGCCGTGCTCACATCCCGGCACGTCCACGCACACCACAGTCACGTCCGCCGGCGCGCCCAGGGCGGTGGTCACCGCCGTGGACAACCCCACCGGGTCCCGCGCGTCGGCCAACGCCACCACCGACGCCAGACCGGCGGCCGTCAGCGCGTCGCGCTCCGCCGCCACCGGCACCACCCCGACGGTACGGGCGGCGCCCGCCCGCCGCGCCGCCGCGAGGGACAGCGAGCCGCTCTTACCCGCCCCACCGATCACCGCGACCCGCACCGGCGTCGGGTCACCGGCACGCCGACGATCCTCCACGTACCGCGACACCACCCGGGCGGTCAGCGCGGGCGCCCCGCACACGTCCAGCACGGCCAGGGACATCTGAGGATCCTCGTCGTCGGGCAGCACCGCGGCGATGGACCGCGCGAACAGGATCGCCCACCCGTCACACGGCACCTGCTCGCTGCGGCCGTCCCAGCGGGCCAGCCCGTCGGTCACGACCAGCGGCGTCAACGTCAACGACACGAGCGTCGCGACCCGCTGACCGGGCCGGAGCCCGAGCGGGGAACGCCGACCCGCCTCCTCGACCGTACCGATCAGCATCCCGCCGGACCCGGTCACCGGGTTCTGCATCTTGCCCCGCGTCGAGATGATCTCCAATACCTCGGCGCGGACCGCGTCACCGTCACCGCCGTGCTTCTCCGACAACTGCCGGAAGCTCGCCGCGTCCAGGTTGAGCCGCTGCACCCGGATCCGTACCTCGTTCGGCGCGATGGCGGCGGACGCGTCCAACCGCCAGGCCGCCTGCGGCAGCACCCCCGCCGGTTCCACGACGCGGTGCAGTCCCACCGGTGACGTCACGCCGACCTCCCCTGTCCAGCCGCCCGAAGCCCCGGTCAAGGCTCGCGTAACGGGAAAACTTACGGCAGACTAGTTTCTGTACCGAATATTTTCCAGTAGCCTTCGAGCCCGTTGATCAGCCGCAGCACCGAGGAGGGGCCGTGACCCAGACCCAACCGGTTGAGACCATCCCTCAACCCCGTCACGCCCCGGTCGCCGCACCGACCGCCGGGCAGCCATACGAATACCACCGCCGCCCCCTTGTCGAACCCGACTGGACCCGCTTCCCCGGCTGGCGCCACGTCACCCGCGACCAGTGGGAATCCGCCCAGTGGCAGCGCGTCAACTGCGTCAAGAACACCAAGCAGCTCCGCGCCGTCTTCGGCGACCTGATCGACGAGACCTTCTACGCCGACCTCGAGGCCGACCAGAAGGCCCTGGCCACCATGTCCATGCTGGTGCCACCACAAATGATCAACACGATGGTGCCGTTCGCGCCCCTCACCACCGAGGCGCTGCTCGCCGACCCCATCCGCCGCTACATGATCCCGGTCGCCTCCGACCGCCGCACCGACTGGCCCTCACACCCCTACGCCAGCCGCGACAGCCTCCACGAACACGACATGTGGGTCGCCGAGGGCCTCACCCACCGCTACCCCACCAAGGTCCTCGCCGAACTGCTCTCCACCTGCCCCCAGTACTGCGGCCACTGCACCCGCATGGACCTGGTCGGCAACTCCACCCCCGCCGTCGACAAGCTCAAGCTCACCCTCAAGCCCGTCGACCGCTACGACGCCCACATCACCTACCTCAAGGCCCACCCCGGCGTCCGCGACGTCGTCGTCTCCGGCGGTGACGTGGCCAACGTGCCCTGGCGCAACCTCGAGTCGTACCTCATGCGCCTGCTGGAACTGGAGACGGTCCGCGACATCCGGCTCGCCACCAAGGCCCTCATGGGCCTGCCCCAGCACTGGCTCCAGCCCGACGTCGTCGAAGGCCTCGAACGCGTCGCCCGCACCGCCGCCCGCCGAGGCGTCAACCTCGCCATCCACACCCACGTCAACCACGCCCAGTCGCTCACCCCACTGGTCGCCAAGGCCGCCCAGACCGCCCTCGACGTCGGCGTCCGCGACGTCCGCAACCAGGGCGTCCTCATGCGCGGCGTCAACGCCACCACCCCCGAGCTGCTCGACCTCTGCTTCGCGCTCCAGGGAGAGGCCGGGATCCTGCCGTACTACTTCTACATGTGCGACATGATCCCCAACGCCGAACACTGGCGCGTCCCGGTCTGGCACGCCCAGCAACTCCAGCACGACATCATGGGCTACCTGCCCGGGTACGCCACCCCCCGCATCGTCTGCGACGTCCCCTTCGTCGGTAAGCGCTGGGTACACATGCTCACCGACTACGACCGCGACCGCGGCATCTCCTACTGGACCAAGAACTACCGCACCTCCATCGAGTCCGCCGACACGGAGGCGCTCAACAAGCGCTACGCCTACTACGACCCGATCGACACCCTGCCCGCCGACGGCCAGCAGTGGTGGAACGACCACCGCGACGACTGACCCACCGACGACGACGCCCCCGGGAGATCTCCCGGGGGCGTCGTCGTCTTTCCGTCACCGACAGCCCAGGCCCCGGGCGTATCCCGGCCGCAACGTCCCGGCCGCGATCTCGTCGGCGTACTCCCAGAACACCTCCGGCCAGTCACCGGCCCTGTCCATGTCCCGCAACACCCGCCACCCGTGACTGCTGCGCAACGCGTCAACCGCCCGCCGCACCCCGGCCTCATCCCCGGCCGCGCGCGCCCGCTGCCACTCCGCGATCCACCCACAACCGACCCGCGACGTCACGGCGGTACCGAACTGGTAGGGGTCGTTGACACCGACATCGGCCAGCGTCTCGACGTCGAACCCCGGCGGGAGCGGCACGTCGGCGAGCACCTCCACCGCCCGCGCCCGCACCCGGTCAGGGACGACGATCTCCGGCGGAAGCGCACCCAACCACGTACGAGCGTCCACGCGGACGACCGCCGCGAGGACCCCGTTCAACTCCTTGCGGGACCAGTTGTCCCCGGTACGCATCTCGACGTAGACGCCGTCGCGGGGACGAAGTATCACCGCGAAGTCCCTGGCGGAATACCGGAACAGATCCCCCGGCCAGCCATCGACCTCCACCGCCTCAGGCCGACCGACGTCAAGCCGGTCGGCGTTACGGACCGCGTAGATGTCAGCCGGATACCAGTTCATCTCCAGCTCGCGATCGCCTCGCCGGAATGCGATGGTGCCGGACTCCTGGGCGAACCCGTACACGGTTGTCGCCCTCCAGCCAGGCTGGTTGATCAGCAACCGCGGATTCTTCTCCGCCGCCCGCATCGCCACCGGCGAGTAGACCACCGGAGCGCCAGCGGACGCTTCGGGAACCGCCTCACCGACCTCCTCGGGCTCGCGCACCAGAATGGACACGGAGAAGACGCCGGCGAGCACCGCGGCCGCCGTCGCCAGAGCGGCGAAACGACGCACACCGCGCCCCGCCCCCGGCCGCCGTGGCGCCGACTCCACGAACCGGTGCAGCGTCGACTCCGACATGATCTCCTCCAAAAGGGCCTGCTTCACCCCGCCAAGGCCCTCGATGACATCGAGCCGCGCGGGGTCGACGTCACGAACCAACCGGTCCAGCTGCTCCTCGGTCACCTCTCCTCCTTCCGGGTCGCTGCGGTCAACACGTCCAGTACATGTCCGGGCGGCCCGGAGCCGTCACCCACGACCTCCCGCAACCGGGCACGCGCCCGCGACAACCGGGTCCGGACCACAGCGGGACTGACCCCCAGCACCGCGGCCACCTCACGCGGCTGCAGTCCCTCCCAGACGGTGAGCATCAGCACCTCCCGGTCCAGCTCACCCAGACCCGCCAACGCCGCCCGCACAGCGAGCCGCTCGGGCACCTCACTGCCCGGATCGGCGACCGTGGCCACGATCTGCCGGCGCAACCGCTCCCCCAGCCGCTGCCGACGCACCCCACCGCGATGGTGGTTGGCCAACACCAGCCGGGCCACCCCGTACAGCCACAGACGGGCCTCGGCATCGGCCGGCATGTCATGCCGACGACGCCAGGCCACCAGGAAGGTCTCCGCGACGACGTCCGCCGCGTCCTCCGGATGCGTCACCCTGCGCAGCGCGAACGCCAACAGCGGCTCGAAGTCCTCAAGGTAGGCGCGCCGGAAGCGGTCCTCGTAGTACTCAATGCCGGAGCTCACGTCCACTCCATGTCCGGCGCGACCCCGACCGTGACAGGCCGCGCGAAACTCAGGCGGCGGCCAGCACCTCGGACAGCCGCGCCGGCACCAGCCCTCGCTCGCGCAACCCGGCCAGGATGCGCGGGAGCGCCTCGTCGGTCATCGCGGCGTTCGCCTCGGTCACATGCATGACCACCACCGACCCGGGGCGGGCGTGGTCCACCACGGCCCGCACCAGCGGCTTCCACGCCGTCGCGAAGGGATCGCCGCTGACCACGTCCCCGTCGACCACCGTCACGCCGAGCGGCGCCAGGGCGTCCAGCGCCGCCGCGTCGTGGCACAGCCCCGGAAACCGGAAGTAGCGCGTCTGTCGACCCCCGTACGGTTCGAGCACCTCGAACGTCTTCGCCACGTCGTCGCGCAACTCGCCGACCGGCTGCGCGGGCAGGTCGTAGCAGTCCCGGGTGAACGCCGCGTGCCCATAGGTGTGATTGGCCAACTCGAAGCGCGGGTTGGCGGCGATCCGCCGGGTCACCTCGGGGTACCGCTGCACCCACTTGCCGGTCAGGAAGAACGTCGCCGGCACCTGCTCCCGCTCCAGCAGGTCGAGGATGCGTAGGTTCGCGTACGACCGCACCCGCCCGGTGCGCAGGTTGGCGAGCATCGCGTCGGTCATGTCCGCGTCGAACGTCAACGCGACCTTGTTGCCGACCCGCGGCCCGTGATCGACCACCGGCGCCCTGGTCCCGATCGGCGTCGCACCCGCAACGGTGCCGCCCGGCGCTGGCGACGGCACACCGACCGATGGTGTGGCGGGCGGCGGGGACGCGGACGGGGTCGACGAGGCGGACGAGCCGACGAAGACCGGCTGGTCCGCTGGCGGAACCCGGGACGCCGTACAGCCGCCGCCCCCGAGCACGGCCACCACCACCAGGACGCCGAGGGCCGGGCGAAGCCGAGCGCGGATCACGCCGCAGATCATCGCAGACGTGAGGGCGTCTCACCGCCCCGCGCGTGCCGCCGTGGGAGCCCACAGCCGGCGGAGCGGACGCGCGTGGAAGGTGTCGCTCCGCCGGGCGATATACCTCAGCGGTATGAATATGACTCCCTGGTATACGGCCGGACAGCGACCGTGCCAGCCGGAAGGCCACCGAACGTGACGGCTCCGCCGGCGGCGGAGGCCACACGGGACGAGGGTCAGGCCGTGCCGCCACGCGGGGCGTACATGATGACCGCGACCCCGAGCAGGCACAGGCCCGCGCCGGCGAGGTCCCAGCGGTCCGGGCGGAAGCCGTCCACCACCATCGCCCAGCCCAACGAGCCAGCCACGAACACCCCGCCGTACGCGGCCAGGATCCGGCCGAAGTTCGCGTCCGGCTGGAACGTGGCGACGAAGCCGTAACAGCCCAGCGCGACCACACCGGCCGCGATCCACCACAGGCCCCGCTGCTCACGCCAGCCCTGCCACACCAGCCAGGCGCCGCCGATCTCGGCCAGCGCCGCCAGCGCGAACAACACCAGGGAACGCAGCACGGTCACCCCGCGACCCTAGTCGCCGCACGACGACGGGTCCCCGGGAGGCGGTGCCTCCCGGGGACCCGTGGAACCGCTCAGGTCACTTCGTGAAGGAGTCCTTCACGTTGCGGCCGGCGTCCTTGACGTTCTCACCGGCCTGCTTGGCGCGCGCGTCGCTCTGCTGGCTGGCGCCCTCGCCACGCATCCGCTCGTTGTCGGTCATGTCGCCGACGCGCTCCCTCGCGGCGCCGGCCATCTGCTCAACCTTCTTCTTTGCCTTCTCGGTGAAGCTCATCGCGCCTCCTCGGTCTGGCGTTTGTCCCGGCTCGCTTGCCCGCTCTCCGGGTGCTGAAACCGGCGGTGCCGGTTGGCACACCCGGTAAGGCATCCTAGGAAGATAGGTTGTGGGGTGGCGGCGGAAAGCGATGGACGCCGCGACGGACGAGCTTGTAGCTTGCAGTCGAACGTGACACGGCCCGAGGAGGTGAGACCCATGAACGCTGTCGATCTGGGTGCTCCCCTCCCCGTCACGGGCGGGCGACCGACGTAGGTGTCGCCGGGAGCGCCACGCCAAGCGGCACTCCCCGAAGGGCAACACCTGTGCGACCTCAGCCATTCACCGCCGCGTCGTCGTCCAACGACGCACCTGAACGACACTCCGGCGCCGAGCGCGCTCCCCACCTCGACGTGATCATCGCCGGCTGCGGGCCGACCGGTGCGATGCTGGCCGCCGAACTACGACTGCACGATGTACGGGTTCTGGTTTTGGAGAAGCAGGACGAGCCCACGTCGTTCGTGCGCATAGTCGGTCTGCACATCCGCAGCCTCGAACTGATGGCGATGCGCGGACTCCTGGATCGCATCCTCCCGCACGGCAGGCGGCGTCCGGCCGGCGGTTTCTTCGCCGCCATCCCCAAGCCCGCGCCGACGAACCTGGACTCCGCGTACGCCTATCTGCTGGGCATCCCGCAGCCGGTCATCGAGCACCTGCTCGCGGAGCACGCGATCGAACTGGGCGCGCAGATCCGGCGCGGTTGCGCGGTCACCGGTCTCCAGCAGGACGACGACTGTGTGACTGTCGAGCTGGCCGACGGGGCACAGCTGCGCACGCGCTACCTCGTCGGCTGTGACGGCGGGCGCAGCACGGTACGCAAACTGCTCGGTGTCGGATTTCCCGGCGAGCCCACCCGGAACGAGACCCTGATGGGCGAGATGTCGGTCGGTCTTACGCCGGAGGAGATCGCCACCACGGTGGCCGGGATCCGCGGAAACCACCACCGATTCTGGCTCCGGCCCGCGGGCCGGGGGATGTACAGCGTCCTCGTGCCCGCCGCGGGGGTCAGCGACCGCGCGAAGCCGGTCACCCTCGACGATTTCCGGCAACAGTTACGCGCCGTCGCCGGAACCGATTTCGGCGTGCACTCCCCGCGCTGGATGTCCCGCTTCGGCGACGCCACCCGGCTCGCCGAACGGTATCGGGTCGGGCGGGTGCTACTGGCCGGCGACGCGGCACACATCCATCCCCCCATCGGCGGCCAGGGCCTCAACCTGGGCGTCCAGGACGCGTTCAACCTGGGCTGGAAGCTGGCCGCCCAGATCCGCGGTTGGGCGCCCGAACCCCTGCTGGACACCTACCAGGCAGAACGCCGCCCGGTCGCCGAGGAGGTGCTGGACAACACCCGCGCCCAGACGGAGCTGCTGTCCACCACGCCGGGCGCGCAGGCCGTACGCAGGCTGCTCACCAGGTTGATGGACTTCGACGAGGTGAACCGCCACCTGATCGAGAAGATCACCGCGGTCGACATCCGGTACGACCTCGGCGCGGGCCACGACCTGATCGGCCGCCGCCTGCGCGACGTCGCGGTGCGACAGGGTCACCTCTACGGGCTGCTGCACCGCGGCCGTGGCCTGCTGCTGGACCGCACCGGACGGCTGACCGTCGGCGGCTGGTCGGACCGCGTCGACCACCTCGCCGATCCGAGCGCGGCACTGGATGTTCCGTGCGTCCTGCTCCGCCCGGACGGTCACGTCGCCTGGGTCGGCGAGGATCAGCAGGACCTGAACGACCACCTCGCGCGCTGGTTCGGCACACCGGGCGACTGATCCGCACCCGCGCCGTCGGGCGTGCGGCGCCGTCCACGCCACAACCGCCGGGTGCCGGCCCGGCGGCGGTGGTTAACTGACCGGATGGGAGAGCTCCTGCTGATCCGGCACGGCGAGACCACCTGGAGTGCCAGCCGACGGCACACCTCGTACACCGACCTGGAGCTGACCCCCGACGGCGAGCGGCAGGCCCGCACCCTCGCGGCGTTCCTGGCCGGGCGGCGGTTCGTGACCGTGCTGGCCAGCCCCCGCGCCCGGGCCCTGCGCACCGCGCAGCTCGCCGGGCTCACCGTCGACACCGTCGACGAGGACCTCAGCGAGTGGAACTACGGCGAGTACGAGGGCCGCACCACCGTCGACATCCACGAGAACCAGCCGCACTGGAACATCTGGACCGACGGCTGCCCCGGCGGCGAGTCACCCGCGCAGGTCGGCGAACGCCTCGACCGGGTGCTGACCCGGGTCACCCCGCTGCTGGACCGGGGCACCGTGGCGCTCGTCGGCCACGCGCACAGCCTGCGGGTGCTCGGCGCCCGCTGGATCGGCATGCCCCCGTCGGCCGGTGGACGGCTACGCCTGGACACCGCAACGGTCAGCGTGCTCGGTCACGAGCACGACCGCCGGGTCATCCTGCGGTGGAACCAGCCGGCTCCTCCGGCACCCGGGACCGCGACCGACTCGGCGGCCCGGCACTGATCTTCGGCGGCCGGTTCTCGTACGGAGTGGACAGCACCACGGTCGTACGGGTGGTCACGTTCGCCGACGTGCGGATCTCCTGGAGCACCCGCTCCAGGTCCGCCGGGCTGGCCACCCGCACCAGCAGCAGGTAGAAGTCCTCCCCCGCCACCGAGTAGCACGAGTCGATCTCGGGCAGGTGCGCGAGCCGCTCCGGGGCGTCGTCCGGCTGCGACGGGTCGAAGGGCCGGATCGCCACGAACGCGGTCAGCGGCAGATCCAGCGCCTCGAACGACACCCGGGCGGCGTACCCCTTGATCACCCCGCGCTGCTCCAGCCGGCGCACCCGCTGGTGCACCGCGGACACCGACAGGCCCACCTTCTCGGCCAGATCCGTGTACGACAGGCGGCCGTCAGCGGTCAACGCTGCGACGATGGCGCGGTCGATCTCCTCCACGGCGAGCAACCTACCGGGAAATCGCCGCGACGGCGACGACGAACGCGACCGCGGAACCGCCGTCTCAGCCCTTGGCGAGCGCCCGGGAGATCACCAGCCGCTGGATCTGGTTGGTGCCCTCCACGATCTGGAGCACCTTCGCCTCGCGCATGTACCGCTCCACCGGGTGGTCACTCACGTAACCGGCGCCACCGAGCACCTGCACCGCGTCGGTGGTCACCCGCATCGCCATGTCGGTGGCGAAGAGCTTGGCCTTGGCCGCCTCGATCGAGTACGGCCGGCCGGCGTCGCGCAGCCGGGCCGCCGCGAGGGTCAGCGCGCGGGCCGCGGAGATCTGGGTGGCCGCGTCGGCGAGCAGGAAACCGAGCCCCTGGAAGTCGATGATGGACCTGCCGAACTGCTGGCGCTCCCGGCCGTACGAGACCGCGTAGTCAAGGGCCGCCTGGGCCAGCCCGACCGCGCACGCCGCGATGCCCAACCGGCCGGAGTCCAGCGCCGACATCGCGATGGTGAAGCCCACGCCCTCTCCGCCGATCAGCCGCTCGGCCGGCACCCGCGCCGAGTCGAACGCGATCTGCGCCACCGGCGAGGACCGCAGCCCCATGGTCCGCTCCGCCGCCTGCGGGGTGATGCCGGCGGTGCCGGCGTCGGCGAGCAGGCAGGAGATCCCCTTCGGGCCGGACGCGCCGGTGCGGCAGAAGATGTTGTAGAAGTCGGCCACCCGGGCGTGGGTGATCCACGCCTTGGTGCCGGAGACGACGTACGAGTCGCCGTCGCGCACGGCCCGGGTGCTCAACGCCGCCGCGTCCGAGCCACCCTGCGGCTCGGAGAGGCAGTACGCCCCGAGCAGCTCGCCGCCGAGCATGTCCGGCAGCATTTTGCGCTGCTCGTCGCTGCCGAACGCGGCCACCGGGTAGCAGGACAGGGTGTGCACGCTGACCGCCTCGGCGACCGCGAGCCACCGGCTGGCCAGGATCTCCAGCACCTGGAGGTACACCTCGTACGGCTGGGCCGCACCGCCGTACTCCTCGGGGTAGGGCAGGCCGAGCAGGCCGGCCCGGCCGAGGGTACGCAGCACCTCGCGGGGGAACTCGGCGCGTTCCTCGAAGCCGGCGGCCTTCGGGGCGAGTTCGCGGTCGGCGAGCTCGGTGGCGAGGTCCAGCAGGTCGTGGGCCTCGTCGCTGGGGAGGATCCGGTCGACAGTCATAGCGCGATGAGCTCCGTGGGGGTGGTGTTGAGCCGTTGCACGCCGTCCGTTGTGCAGACGACGATGTCCTCGATGCGGGCGCCGTGCCGGCCCGCCAGGTAGATGCCCGGCTCGATGGAGAACGCCATCCCGGCCTCGATCGGTCGGTCGTTGCCGGCCACCAGGTAGGGCTCCTCGTGCCCGTCGAGGCCGATGCCGTGGCCGGTGCGGTGCAGGAACGCCGGGCCGTGGCCGGCGGCGGCGATCGGCTCGCGGGCGGCGGCGTCGGCCTGCTCTCCGGTGATGCCGGGCCGCACCGCCGCCACGGCGGCGCGTTGCGCGTCGCGCAGCACCTCGTAGTAGTCGAGGAAGTCGGCCGGGGCCGGGGCGCCCGCGACGTAGGTGCGGGTGCAGTCCGAGCGGTAGCCCGACGCCATGGTGCCGCCGATGTCCACCACCACCGGTTCGCCGACGCCGATCGGCCGGTCCGAGGTGCCGTGGTGCGGGCTGGCCCCGTTCGGCCCGGCGGCCACGATCACGAAGTCGACGCTGACATGGCCGGCGGCGCGGATCGCGCCGGCGATGTCGGCGGCCACCTCGGCCTCGGTCCGCCCCGGGCGCAGCCACTCCCCCATCCGCAGGTGCACCTCGTCGATGGCCGCGCCGGCGTCGGCGAGGGCCGCGATCTCCGCCGGTGACTTACGGATCCGCAGCTCGCGCAGGACCTCGCCGGCGAGCCGCTGCGTGGCGCCGGGCAGCGCCGCGCGCAGGGCGAGGACCTGCTCGGCCCACATCCGGTCGGCGAGCCCGACCGCCGCCGGCGGGCCGTCGAGGGCGGCGACGACCAGGGGGTACGGGTCGGCGCCGTCGGGGTGGTCGACGATCCGCACTCCGGTGGTCGAGCCGGCCTCGGCGGCGGGGCGTTCCAGTCTCGGCACGATGAGTGTGGGCTCACCGTCGGCGGGCAGCACGAGGCAGGTCAGCCTCTCGCCGGCGTGGGCGTCGTACCCGGTCAGGTAGCGCAGGTCGGAGCCGGGGGTGAGCAGCAGGGCGTCCAGACCGGCGGCGGCCGTGGCGCGCTGCGCGGCGATCAGCCGATCGGGCGGGTACAGCTCGTCGATTCCCACCCCCTCAGCTTAACGGTCGTTTGGGCGTTGCTCGAATGCGGACAACCGGAACGAAGGAAATCCACAAACTTTGATTGACGCCGACAGTTAACACTCTTTAAGATTTGGCTGCCTCGAGGCCCACCCGTTCCTGCCGCCGTACCTCCCGTCCGCGACAACCCTGCGCGGACGGGCGTCGTCCCCCGCCCACGGGAAGGCCCCCGATGTCCTCACCACTGCGCCGCGCCCTCGCCGCCGGCCTGCTCGCGCTGGCCACCGCCGGCACCACCCTCACCCTCGCCCCAACCGCCGCGCAGGCCGTCGTGCTGCCGAACAACTTCAAGAGCGTCGGCTACATGCCCTCGTGGGCCGGCGACGTCAACACCATCCAGTACAACAAGCTGACCCACATCAACTACGCGTTCGTGCTGCCCAACAACGACGGCAGCCTGCGCGCGGTGGAGAACCCGAGCAAACTCTCCTCGCTGGTCTCGCGGGCGCACACCAACAACGTCAAGGTGTCGATCGCCGTCGGCGGCTGGAACGACGGCAACGACTCGGCGTTCGAGGCTCTCGCCGCCAACTCCGGCAGCCGGACGACCTTCGTCAACAACCTGGTCAACTTCGTCAACCAGTACAACCTCGACGGTGTCGACATGGACTGGGAGTACCCCGACCCGGGTGCCTCGGCCAACAACTACACGGCGCTCATGACGCAGCTCGGCAGCGCGATGCACAGTCGCGGCAAGCTCCTCACCGCCGCCGTGGTCAGCGAGGGCTACTACCTCGACGGCGTGCAGACGGCCGTGTTCAACCAGGTCGACTGGCTCAACATCATGGCGTACGACGGCGGCAGCCCGCACTCGAACTACGACTGGTCGATCAACAGCATCAACCTGTGGAAGGCCCGCGGCCTGCCGGCCAGCAAGGCCGTGCTCGGCATCCCGTTCTACAGCCGCCCCGGCTACTTCACGTACTCGGCCCTGGTCGCGCTGGACCCGGCGAACGCCAACCGGGACTGCACCACCGCCGGCGGCGCGCAGCAGTGCTACAACGGCGTCCCGACGGTCAAGCGCAAGACGCAGTGGGCCCTGGCCAACGCCGGCGGCGTAATGAACTGGGAGCTGTCGCAGGACACCACCGGCTCGACCTCCCTGGTCAGCGCCATGTACGACACCATCATGGGCGGCACCACCCCGCCGCCGAGCGGTCGTACCGGCCGGATCACCGGCATCGGCGGCAAGTGCGTCGACGTGGCGTCGGCCAGCAGCGCCAACGGCACCGCCATCCAGCTCTGGACCTGTAACGGCACCACCGCGCAGACCTGGACGGTGGCCGGCGACAGCACGCTGCGCGCCCTCGGCAAGTGCGCCGACGTCGCCAGCGGCTCCACCGCGAACGGCGCCAAGGTCCAGCTCTGGGACTGCAACGGCAGCGGCGCGCAGGTGTGGCAGGCGCAGTCCAACGGCACCCTGCGCAATCCGCAGTCGAACAAGTGCCTCGACGCCTCGGACAACAGCTCCGCCGACGGCACGCGGCTGCAGATCTGGGACTGCTTCGCCGGCGCCAACCAGCGCTGGACGCTCCCGGCCTGACGGTTCGGTCGCGACGGTCCCCGGTCGACGCCCCGCGTCAGCCGGGGACCCTCGTGTGCTCGCGGACCAGGGTGAGCATCTCCTGCACCGAGCCGGCCGGGTCGGTGACCGGGAACTGCACGGCTCGCACCACCGCCTGCGGGTCGACCAGCAGCGTCAGCCGCTTGAACCGGGTCATCCCACCGGTGTGGAAGACGGGCAGCAGCAGCCCGGCGGCCAGCCGGCCGTCCTGGTCGGACAACAGCGGAAACGGCAGCCCGGCGTACGCGGAGAAGTCGGCGAGCTGGTCCGGCCGCTGTGTGCTGATCCCGTACACCCGTACCCCGGCGGCCTGGAAGTCCGGGTGCCTCTTCGCGTAGGTGGTCGATTCGAGGGTGCAGCCCCGCGCGCCGGGAATCTCCGACCAGGCCGGCGGATAGCCCTGTGTTCCCGGCGCGTACGCCCCGGGGAAGAGGTAGAGCACGCTCCACGCGCCCGTCGCTGCCACCGCCACCGGCTGCCCGTCGGGGCCCGGCAGCACGACATCGGGCAGCCGCCGCCCGACCAGGTCGTGTGCCCGGCGCGCCTCGGCGGAGCCGGCGTCGGCCGTCGCGGTCAACTCTCCGTCACTCATCAGGTGCCTCGTCCCCCAGTCCTGGAGGGCGATCAGCACCGGCAGGAGCCCTTCGCCCTTCGCGGTGAGCAGGTAGTCGTAGCGCGGCGGGTGGCGAGAGTACGGCCGGCGCTGCAACACACCGTGCTCGACCAGCGCGCCGAGGCGCTCGGTCAGCGCCCGTCGACTGACGCCCAGCTCGCGTTGCAGCGCGTCGAAGCGGGTCGTCCCGCCGGCGACGTCGCGCACGATGAGGAACGTCCACCAGTCCCCCAGTACGCCGAGCGCCTGCGCGATGCCGCAGTCCGCATCGGCGAGGTCCTCTCGCCGCACCCACCACCTCCGTTGCTCGGGCTCCGACTATAGTCCGTTCCAGTTTGGAACGCACCAGCCTGGCGAACGGGGGACGGCGACATGCACGTCGACGAACGGGCCGGGGTGTTCTGGCGCTGGTGGACCGCCGGCACGACCAGCATGGTCGGGTCGGCGGTCGGCGCGGTCGCCCTGCCGCTGACCGCGCTCACCGTCCTCGACGCCTCCCCGTTCCAGTTGGGCGTGATCGCCGCGGCCAGCTACGTCGCCTGGATCGTGATCGGGCTGCCGGCCGGCGTCATCGTGCAGCGCCTGCCGCTGCGCGGCGCCCAGGTGGGCGCCGACCTGTCCCGTGCGGTCGCCGTCGCGTCCATCCCACTCACCTGGTGGTGGGGCCACCTCACCGTCGCCCACCTGGTGGTCACCGCGCTCGTGGTCAGCTTCGCCAACGTTCTCTTCGACGTGGCCAACTCGACCTTCCTGCCCAGCATCGTCGAACGCGAGCAGTTGCAGTCCCGCAACAGCCTCACCTCGGCCACCCACGCCGCCACCCTGCTCAGCGGCCCGTCCCTCGGTGGACTCGCCGTGCAGGCACTCGGCGCGGTGCCCACCCTGCTGGTGGACTCGGCCAGTTACCTCGTCTCGGCGGCCCTGCTGCGCACCCTGCCCGCCACCCGCGTCGACGCGCCGGACCGGTGGCCCCCGATCGGTGAGCTGATCCGTGCGGGCTGGCGCTACGTCGCGCACCACCCGGTGATGGGGCCGAGCATGTGGGCCGCGACGGCGATGAACTTCGTCTGCGGCGCGCAGTTCGCGCTGCACCCGCTCTACCTGGTCCGCGAGCTGCACGCCCCGATCGGCCTGGTCGGTGTCCTGCTCGCCGTCGAGGGGGTCGGCGCGCTGGTCGGGGCGGCGCTCACCACCCGGATCACCACCCGCGTCGGCACCGCCCGCGCCCTGGTCGCCGCCGGATTCACCAGCGTCGTCGGCGCGTTCCTCATCCCCTGGGGCACCGGGTGGCCGGCGTACGCCGCCTTCGCCGCCGGCAGCGTCGTCTTCTCCCTCGGGACGGTGGTGCTGAGCGTGACCACCCGGACCTACCGGCAGATCGCCAGCCCACCCGACCTGCTCTCCCGGGTGATGGCGACCGTGCGGTTCGTGTCCTGGGGAGCGATCCCGGTGGGAGGGCTGGTCGCCGGCGCGCTGGCCGGGCCGCTGGGCGCCCGCGCCACCCTGTTCGTCTTCGCAGCGACACTGGTCTGCGCGCCGCTGGTGCTGCTACTCTCCCCCGTCCGGCACCTGCGCGACCTCACCGACCACGACGAGCCGAGCCGCCCCGCTTCGTCGACGGTCGTTGTCGGGGGCCGGTGACCGGGCGGCGGATCAGACGCCGCCCGCGATCCGGCGCACCCGCGCCGCGTCGGTGAGGACGTCGACGCTGTACACGTACTGGTCGACCGCGCCGACCAGCGGCCGGGCACGCAGCGCCGGGTCGGTCACCGCGGCACTCAGCGCGGCGGCGATCCGCTCGGCGTGCAGCACCAGGAACGGTCGGCTGTGGAACGGCCGCGCCCGGGCGCGCACCGGCGCCGCGAGACGGGTCTCGTCGGTCCAGCGGGCCACCGTCTCCAGGGCCTCGGCCAGCCCCGCCTGGCGCCGCGCCCAGTCGTCCGGGCCGAGCGCGGCGGCCAGCGCCACGACCACCGGCTCGGCATCGTCCAGCCCGCCGAAGACGGTACCGAGCCACTTGTCGTACGGCGGCCACCGGCGGTGCAGCAGCAGACCGAGCCGCATGAGATCCCGCGCCAGCCCTGCGGTCACCACCCGGCTGCCCAACTCGTCACCGACCTCGGCACACCGGCCGGGCAGGTGCTCCGCCTGGGCGATCCGCGTCCAGGCGGAGGCGAGCACGTGACGCCACACGTCCGTCGGATACCAGCTGACCGCCGTACGCCGGCCCGTCAGCGCGCCACCGAGACCGTCGTGGAAGACCGCGCCGCCGGTCACCTCCGCCAGCCGCTGCGTCGGGGTGGCGAGCCAGTCCGCCGTGGTGACCCCGGCGGCCGGGTCGAAGCCGAGCCGGTCGCGCCACCAGCCGGTCAGTTCGACGACGTCGACGCCGTGCCGGCTGCCCACCGGGTCGGGGACGCCCAGTCGCCCGTCCCCGCCGACGAAGCGGGTCGGCCAGCCGAGGAACTCCACCGGCAGATCGGCGTCGAGCGCGGCGCGCACCGCGGGGACCCGGGCCACCTCGGTGGCCGGGACGAACAGTTGCAGACGCGGCCCCCAGTCGTGGTCGGTGGACCGCACGGTGTCCAGGCCGAGCAGCTCCGAGCCGCCGTCGAGCAGTCCGGCCGCGTACGGCAGATCGGGACACCGGCGGCGCAGGATCGGCGCGACCACCTCGTCGTGGTAGCGCCGGGCCACCGTCAGACCGGGAAGAAACGCCATACCGGCAGTCTGCGCCGCACGGCGAGCAGCCCGCACGGTCGTTTTCCGGCCCGGCGCGTCCCTGGCGGCCCTAGCCTGGGATCGGGGTCCCGCGCGGGCGACCCCGGCCGGGAGGACCGACGTGGCAGGGAACGAGGCGGACCGGACGGCGACACGGCATCGCCGACAACTGTGGGCCGGGGTGCTGGCGCTCGTCGGCCTGGTCCTGCTGATCATCGGTCTCACCCTGGCCGACGGGGTCGCGGCCTGGGTCGAGGTGGTGGTCGCGATCCTGCTGCTGGTGGCGAGTTACGTGGTCCAGCACCTGGCCCGGCGGGAGACCGTCTACCGGCACGACGACCAGCGCTGACAGCACCGGGCGGCCGGGGGTACCCCGGATCGTCGGAGGGCTGTGCCAGGCTGTTCGGCGTGGCACACCGACCCCCGATCCTGCTGATCGATGCAGCGAGCCTCTACTTCCGGGCCTACTTCGGCATTCCGGAGTCCGCCGCCAAGGCCGAGGACGGCACCCCCGTCAACGCGGTGCGCGGTTTCCTCGACATGCTCGCCACCCTGATCCGCGTGCGGGGCGCCGACCGGATGGTCTGCGCCCTCGACTACGACTGGCGCCCGGCGTGGCGGGTCGACCTGCTGCCGTCGTACAAGGCGCACCGGGTGGCCCCGCAGGGCGGCGAGGTCGTACCGGACACGCTCTCCCCGCAGGTGCCGATGATCCTGGAGGTGCTGGAGGCCGTCGGCATCACGTCCGTCGGCGCGACCGGCTACGAGGCGGACGACGTGCTCGGCACGCTGTCGGTGACCCAGCCCGGCCCGATCGAGGTGGTCTCCGGCGACCGGGACCTGTTCCAGCTCGTCGACGACGCCCGGGGCGTCCGGTTGCTCTACGTGGGGCGCGGGGTGGCCAAGTTGGACGACTGCGACGACGCCGCCGTGCGGTCGCGCTACGGCGTGCCGGCCGACCGGTACGCGGACTTCGCCGCGCTGCGCGGCGACCCCAGCGACGGGCTGCCCGGAGTCGCCGGCGTCGGTGAGAAGACCGCCGCCCGGCTCATCGAGCGGTACGGCAGCATCGCCGGCATCCTGGCCGCGCTCGACGACTCCGACTCGTCCTTCGCACCGGGCCTGCGCACCAAGCTGGCCGCGGCCCGCGACTACCTGGCCGTCGCGCCGACTGTGGTCCGGGTCGCCCTGGACGTGCCACTGCCGGAGCTGCCCACCGCGCTGCCGACCGCGCCGGTCGACCCGGACCGGCTGCTCGACCTGGCCGGCCGGTGCAACCTGGCCGGGTCGACCCGGCGCCTGGTGGACGCCCTCGCCGCCCGCGTCGACGCCTGAGCCCGGGCCCCGCGGGCGCGCGTCGCCGGGGTTCCTGCGGGCGCGCGTCGCCGGGGCTTCGCAGGGCGCGGCGTCCCCGTCCGGGCGCGCGGCTCAGACGCGCAGCGCCACCGCGAGTTCGTTGACCGTCCCCATCGCGTACCGCTGCATCCCCGGGCCGAAGGTGATCCGGGTGGCGCCCAGCCGCCCCAGCTCCGCCACGGACTCCCGCGACGGGCCGGCGGCCATGTTGAGCGGGCCTTCGATGCCGTCGAGGAGCACCGGCAGCACCTCGGTCGGCGCCCGGAGCGGGTAGACGCAGTCGGCGCCGGCGGCCACGTACAGCCGGGCCCGCGCCACCGCGTCGGCTGGGTCGCCCGTCCCGAACAGGAACGTGTCGACGCGCGCGTTGACGAACAGCGCGTCGCCCGCCGCCGCCCGCACCTCGGCCAGCCAGTCCGCGTGCCGCTGCGGGTCCTTGAGGGTGCCGTCGCCCTCGGAGTCCTCCAGGTTGCAGCCGACGGCGCCGGTGTCGAGGATCCGCCCGACCAGTTCGTCGGGGGCGAGACCGTAGCCGCCCTCGACGTCGGCGGACACCGGCACGGCAACGGCCCGGACGATCCGGGTCACCGCGGCGAACATCTCCTCGGGTGGCGTGGAACCGTCCTCGTACCCCAGGGAGGCGGCGATCCCCGCGCTCGGCGTGGCGAGGGCGGGGAATCCGGAGTCGGCGAAGACCCGAGCGCTGGCCGCGTCCCACGGCCCCGGCAGGACGAGCGGGTCGCCGGCGGCGCGGCCGTGGTGCAGGGATCGGAAGGTGGCGGCTTTCGTGGTCACTCGTACCCCTATTTCATCTTCCGCGTCGACCGGGCCACGATGTCCTCGTACTCCGGATGTTTGGTCAGCCACTCGGCGAGGAACGGGCAGATGGGCACGACCGTCCGGCCCTTGGCCCGCGCGTCGTCCATCACCGCGCGGGCGAGGGTCGAGCCGACGCCCCTGCCCTCGAACGCGGGGTCCACCTCGGTGTGGGTGTAGGCGATGATGCCGCCGGTCAACTGGTAGGTCACGATGCCGGCGAGCGCGCCCGCCTCGTCGCGCGCCTCGAAGCGTTCCCGCGCTGGCGCGTCTGTCACGGTGAACTGCACCGGATCATCCAATCACAGGGTGCGCACGCATCCTCGTGACCGTAACGGGAATCGCAGAGCCGCCGGAGGACCGTGGGAGGAGACCCGCCGTGACGGACCTGACGACGGACGGCGGTTTCGCCGTCGTGGAGATGTTCACCTCGCAGGGGTGTTCGAGCTGCCCTCCGGCGGAGGAACTGTTGAGCGAGATCGACGGTGACGCCCGGAGGCGGGCACAGCCGGTCTTCGCCCTCGGTTTCCACGTGGACTACTGGGACGACCTGGGCTGGCCGGACCCGTTCGCGGACGCCGCGTACACCGCGCGGCAGGAGTCGTACGCGCGGGCCTTCGGCTCCGGACGCCTCTACACCCCGCAGATGATCGTCAACGGCACCGACGAGTTCGTCGGGTCGGACCGGCGGCGTGCCGCCCAGGCGATCGCGTCCGCCCTGGCGGCGACGCCCACCACGCCGGTAGCCCTGTCGGTGCGGGAGTTCGACGGCGAACGCCGGGTGGTGGTGGACGTCCGGGCGGAGGAGCACCCGCAGCACGCGGTGGTGAACGTGGCGGTCGTGGAGCGCGGCCTGAACAGCGAGGTCACCCGGGGTGAGAACGCCGGGCGGACCCTGCGGCAGGACAACGTGGTCCGCGCCTTCACGTCGGTGACCCTGGACGGCGGGCAGGCCCGGGTGCAGGTGCGGGCGCCGCGGACCGTGGATCCCCGGCGGGCCGGCGTGATCGCGTACGTGCAGCACGAGGGCAACCGGGCCGTCGTCGGTGCCACGGCCGCCGACCTGCCGGCCGAGGGGCGATGACGGGTACGACACGCGCCGGGCCGGTGCGGAGGACCGGTGGCGGTCCTCCGCACCGACGCCCGTGATCAGCTGGCGGTGCAGGTGGGGGTCAGGCCGGCTCCGCTACCGTTGCCCTGGAAGCCGAACTCGGTGCCCTGGCCCGCTCCGAGCCGACCGTTGTAGTCCACATTGGTGAACCGCACGGTGCCGGTGGAGCCACTGGCCGACGCACTCCAGGTGTTGGTGACACTCGCGCCGCCCGCGAGCGTCACGCTGACGGTCCAGCCGTTCGTGCCGGACGAGCCGGCGGTCACCTTCACGGTGGCCACGAACCCGCCGGTCCACGAGTTCAGTGACACCGACGCCGTGCAACCACCGCCCGGCGGAGGCGTGGTGGGCGGAGGCGTGGTCGGCGGCGGAGTGGTGGGCGGAGGCGTCGTGGGCGGAGGCGTGGTGCCGCCGGCGTTGAGGGCGTTCAGGACGCTCGTGTACGCGGCCTTCTTGTTGCCCCCGCACTCGAACAGCAGCGCGTTGTCCGAGCCGCGCCACGAGTCGCAGTCGCGCACGCCCCACACGGTGATGCCGGTGCAGCGGGAGACGTTCATGCAGGCGCGGGTGACCGAGGCGAAGATGTTGGCCTGGTTGGAGCCGGTCATCACGTCCAACTCGGTGATCTGCACATCCACACCCAGATCAGCGAACCGCTGCAGATTGGCCTGATAGTCACCGGCCAACGTCGTACCCAGATGCGACTGGAACCCCACACAATCGATCGGCACACCACGGGACCTGAAGTCCCGCACCATGTTGTAGATCCCCGTCGACTTCGCGTTCACCCCATCGGTGTTGTAGTCGTTGTAACA
>NZ_JBEXGP010000016.1:0-139377 GCF_040607375.1 Micromonospora sp. NPDC005298 | reverse complement strand
TTTTTGTTTTTGTTTTTTTTTTTTTAGTGTGGTGTTCATTTCCGCTTGCCGCGCGCGGCGCCCCCGCCCGACGCGTCGGGCGGGCGACCGGTCACGTCGGCGGGCGGGTCAGTTCAGCGGGCGCTTGAGGTGGTAGCGGTGGACCTCGGTGCTGCCCTGGACGTTGTTCACGTCCTCGGCGGCGGAGACCAGCTCCCAGCCCTCCCGGCCCGCGCGGTTGAGGTGCGCGATGGCGGTGTCGCCGTAGGCGGTGATGTCCTTGCGCGAGCCGTCCGGGGCGTACCAGACGAACGAGACGTGGAAATTGCGGCCCTGTCCCTGATAGCGGCGGACGAGCAGGGCGTACTCCCAGGCAACCATGCGCCCCATTATGACCGTCCACCCAGGACGGCGGAACGTGGGCCGTCGCGCTTTGCCATCCGGTGAACGCGGTGTGTCAACCCGCGCGGACGGTCCGCAGCTCCGCCGCCGCCGCCGGATCGGCGCAGCCGGCCAGTGTGAACGCGTCGGTCAGCTCGGCGGCGAGCAGCGCCAACGCGTCCCGCGCGGCGGTCTGACCGCCGGCGGCCAGCGCCCACAGCAGCGGCCGGCCGACGAGCACGCCGGCCGCGCCCAACGCCAGCGCCCGCAGCACGTCCGTCCCACCACGGACACCGCTGTCCAGCAGCACCTGGCAGCGGTCACCGACCGCGTCGACGACCTCCGGCAGCATGGTGACGCTCGCCGGCGCGCCGTCGAGTTGGCGGCCACCGTGGTTGGAGACGACCACCGCGTCCGCGCCGACCCGCACCGCCTCGACCGCGTCCCGCGGATCCAGCACCCCCTTGACCACGAGCGGCAGGTCGACCTGCTCGCGCAGCCAGGCCAGGTCCGCCCAGCGCAGCGCCGGCGCGAACGACGCGCCCGGGTGCGCGGCGACCCCGGGGGCGCCGGCGTGCGCCAGGGCGTCCCGGCCGTCGGGCAGATTCGCGGCGACGACGTCGTCGGGCAGCCGGAACGCGTTGCGCAGATCCCGGGGACGCCGACCGAGCACCGGTACGTCCACGGTGACCACCAGTGCCCGGCACCCGGCCTCGACGACCCGGTCCAGCAGGTCACGGACGAGGGCCCGCTCCCGTAGCCAGTAGAGCTGGAACCAGACGTCCGCGCCGACCCCGGTCACCTGCTCGATGGGTGTGCTGCCCAGGGTGCTCGCCAGGTACGGCACCCCGGCCGCGCCGGCCGCCGCCGCGAGGCCCCGCTCCCCGTCCGGGTGCAGCAGCCGCTGGTACGCCATCGGCGCCACCCCGACCGGCATGGCGTACGGGCGGCCGAGCAGTCGGGTACGCAGGTCGACGGCGTCCACGCCGACCAGCATCCGGGGAAGCACCGCGACCCCGTCCAGGGCGCGGCGGTTGGCGGCCAGGGTCACCTCGGCTCCGCTGCCACCGTCGACGTAGTCCCACACGTCCGGCGGCAACACGGCGCGGGCCCGCGCGGCGTAGTCGTCGAGCGACACGGTCGGCAGGTCGGTCGGCACCGGCTCACCCGCCTCGGGTCGACATGGATGGTCCAGAAACGTAGCCGCCACCGTCGACGGGCGTCAATCACGGGGCCGCGACGGGTGACCCGGCCGGCCCGGGTGGCAAATCGGGATCTGGCGGGCCGCCCTCGACGCCACCTGGACGGGACCGCTGGTCTGGTTCCACGGCGACCCGGACCGGGGGAAGCTGACCGAACTCGTGACGCTGCCCTCCGGCGGCGACACCAGCTACCCCGGCCTGGTCTGGCACAACGACCTGCTGTGGGTCAGCTACTACTCGTCCCACGAGGAACGCACCTGCGTGTACGTGGCCGAGGTCAGCCTCTCCGGGTGAGTGTGG
This sequence comes from Micromonospora sp. NPDC005298, assembly GCF_040607375.1. Classification (NCBI taxonomy): domain Bacteria; kingdom Bacillati; phylum Actinomycetota; class Actinomycetes; order Micromonosporales; family Micromonosporaceae; genus Micromonospora; species Micromonospora sp. NPDC005298. The sequence goes on along the minus strand of NZ_JBEXGP010000016.1, from coordinate 137,515 downwards.
TCAGCCCGGCGCGAGCGCCGGCGTCTGCGCGTGGATGTGAAAGCGCAGCGAGCGGGCGTCGGTGAAGCACTCCCGCATCGGGCGCACCAGGTCCCGGTGCTCCGGGCTGCGCTCCCAGCTCTCGAAGTCGGCGAGGCTCTCCCACTCACTGGTGATCAGCCACTGCTCCGGGTCGGTCGACGACCGGCACACCTGGTCGACCAGGTGCCCCGGCACACCGTCGGCGACCAGGTGCCGCACCGCCTCGTACGCGGCGAGGAACTGCTCGGTGCGCGGCACCGGCACCCGTACCAGGAAGACCACCCGGGCCCGCTGTTCGGTCATGGCGTCTCTCTCCTCGTCGGCGCCGCTCCCCGCAGGACCAGCGCGCTGTTGAACCCGTCGAACCCCCGCGCGCACAGCAGTGCGAGCCGGGTGCGCGGCCGCCGGTGCTCGCGCAGGAAGTCCAGCTCACACCCGTCGGCCACCTCGTCCGGGCCGGCGGACGCGGGCAGCGTGTCGTGCGCGAAGGCGAGCAGCGCCGTGGCCACGTCAAGCGCCGACCCGCCCTGGTGCGCCCGCCCGGTGAGCGGCTTCTGCGTCGTGACCGGGGGCGGCCGGTCGGCGAACACGGCCCGCAGCGCCTCGGCCTCGCTGCGGTCGTAGCGGGGCACGCCCAGCGCGTCGGGCAGCACCACGTCGATCCCCGCCGCAGCGACGTCGGCCCGGTCCAGGGCCAGCCGCATCGCCCGCGCGTACTGCCCCACGTCGCCCGCGCTGTCCGCCGTGGTGTGCGCGGCGTCGTGGGTGGAGCCCCACCCGCTCACCTCGCCGTAGACCCGGGCACCCCGGGCCAGCGCGTGCCCCAGCTCCTCCACCACGAACACCGCGCCGCCCTCGGCCGGCAGGTAGCCGCTGGCCGTCGCGTCGAACGGCCGGTACGCCCGCTGCGGGTCGTCGACGTCGCTGAGCAGCCCGGAGCGCAGTTGGCAGGCGAGCGCGTACGGGCTCAACGGACACTCGGTGGCACCGGCGATCACCACGGGCGTGCCCCGGCGTACCGCCCGGGCGGCGTGCGCGAGGCTGTCCAACCCGCCGGCGGTCTCCGCGACCAGCACGCCGCTGGGGCCCTTGAACTGGTGGTGGATGGAGAGCTGCCCGACGCTGGCGGCGTAGAACCAGGCGATCGACTGGTACGCCCCGACGGTGCGCGACGCGCCGCCCCAGAGTCGTTGCAGCTCCCGCTGGCCGAACAGGTTGCCGCCGGACGAGCTGGCCAGGGTCACCGCGTAGCCGTACGGGTCGGGTGCCCGTTCGGGCAGGCCGGCGTCGGCGAGCGCGAGTCGGGTGGCGGCGAAGCCGAGGTGCGTCCACCTGTCGGTCTGCACCAGTTGCCGGCTGTCGGCGTACGTGTCGGCCGTGAAGTCGGGCACCTGCCCGCCGTGCCGGGTCGGGTAGCCGGCCGGGTCGAACAGGGTGATCGGGCCGGTGCGACGGGTGCCGGCCAGCACGGTGCGCCAGTGCGCGTCCGCGCCGACGCCGCTGGGGGCGACCACGCCGATGCCGGTCACCACCGCCCGGGCCGTCACGCGGTCACCGCCGAGGTGTCGGGCCGGCCGCTCACGCCGCCACCGCCGGGGGTCGGCGGCGGAACACCATCGCCGACTGGAACCCGCCGAATCCGCTGCCCACCGACAGCGCCACGTCCACCGGGACCTCCCGCGCCTCGTTGGGTACGTAGTCCAGGTCGCACTCCGGGTCCCGGGTGCTCCAGTTCGCCGTGGGCGGCACCACCCCGAACTCGATGGCGAGGGCGCAGGCGGCCATCTCGATCGACCCGATCGCGCCCAGGGAGTGCCCGACCATGGACTTGATCGAGCTGATCGGCACCCGGTACGCGGCCTGGCCCAGTGCCCGCTTGAACGCTGCGGTCTCGTGCCTGTCGTTCTGCCGGGTGCCCGAGCCGTGGGCGCTGATGTAGGAGACCTGCTCGGGCGCGATGCGGCCCTGCCGCAGCGCGTCGGTGACGGCGAGGCCCATCTCCAGCCCGTCCGGGCGCAGCCCGGTCATGTGGTAGCCGTTGCTGCGGCTGGCGTAACCGGCGACCTCGCAGTAGACGTGCGCGCCGCGCCGCCGGGCCCGCCCGGCCTCCTCCAGCACCAGCACGGCGGCGCCCTCGGCCAGCACGAATCCGTGCCGGTCGGCGTCGAAGGGGCGCGAGGCGTGCGCCGGGTCGTCGTTGTCCGGGCTGGTCGCCTTGATCGCGTCGAACGAGGCGACGGTCACCGGTGAGATCGGCGAGTCGGCGGCGCCGGCCAGCACCACGTCCGCCTCACCGTCCACGATCAACTGGTGGGCGTAGCCGATGGCGTCGATGCCCGACGTGCAGCCGGTGGAGACGACCTGCGCCGGCCCGTGCAGCCCGTGCCGGCAGGCCACGTCCGCCGCGAGGCTGCTGGGCACCAACGCCTGGTACAGGTACGGGCCACCGAGCGCCGCGTCGACCAGCCACCGTCGACCGTGGTCGCTGACGGTGACGTACTCCTGTTCCAGGGCCATCGTGCCGCCCACGGCCGTGCCGAGCACCACCCCGGCCCGGTCCCGCTCGGCGTCGCTGAGCACCAGGCCGGCATCGGCGACCGCCTCGGCCGAGCAGGCCAGGGCGAACTGCACGTACCGGTCGGCGCGGCGCCGCTCGGCGTCGGTGAGCCCGGCGGCGACCGGATCGAAGTCGCACTCGGCGGCGATCTGCGAGCGGAACGGCGACGGGTCGAAGAAGCTGATCCGCCGGGTGGCCGTACGTCCCTCGGTGATGGTCTTCCAGAAGCGGTCCCGGCTGGCGCCGCCGGGGGCGACCACCCCGACGCCGGTCACCACCGTGCGGCGCCCGGTCACGACGCCTCGACCAACTCGGTGTCGACGTGCCCCAGCTCCGGGCGGGGTGCCAGCGGGCCCAGGTGGAAGACCACCTCGGCCGGCTCGGCGCCGGTGTTGCGCAGCCGGTGCCGCACGTTCACCGGCACGAACAGCGCCTCGCCGGCGGCCAGCGGGGTCGCCTCGTCGTCCAGGTCCACGGTGATCGCGCCGCGGGCCACGTACAGGAACTCCTCGCTGTACGGGTGGTAGTGCTCGGCGATCCGCTCCCCCGGCGCGAGCGTCGCCACCCCGAGGAAGCCCGAGGTGCTGCCGACGGTGCGGGGGCCGAGCAGCACCCGCAGCTCACCACCGCGCCGACGGTCGGCGGGTACGTCCGCGGCGGCGACCGGCCGCGTGCCGAGGTCACTCATCGTCGGCCTCCGTCGACTCGTCGCCGGCCGCCGGGCGGTCCTGCTCGGCGCGCTGGCGGGCGATCCGCTCCACCCGGTCCTTGATGACCGCGAGTTGGATGACGCTGTTGGTGTTGATCCGCTCGGTCATCGCGGCGTTGTCCACCGGCGCGGTCGGCTTCATCGCGAAGTCCTGCGTCCAGGCCATCCGGGTGCCACCGGCCTCCTCGGTGTAGCGCCAGTGGATCCGCATGTACTCGAACGGCCCGGTCTCCACGCGGTGCGCGCGGACCTGGCGGCTCAGCGGGTCGGCGGTGCGTTCGCTGACCCAGCTCCACGACACCCCGTTCTCGTCGGGGTACATGGTCAGCCGGAACCGCACGGTGTGCCCGTCGCGGTGCAGGATCTCCACGACCGCGTACTCGGTGAACAGTTCGGTCCAGTTCGCCACGTCGTTGGTGACCTCCCAGACCACCGGCAGCGGCGCGTCGATGAGAACGTCGTTCTCGGTGTGTCCGGGTGGGTCGACGCGGCGGGCGACCAGGTCGGCGACCGCCGGGATGCTCAGCTGCCCGGACTGCTCGGGGATGGTCACCTGCCACCGGTCGGCGACGACCGCCGACAGCTCCAGCAGGGCGAGGGAGTCCATGCCCAGTTCCTCCAGTGACGCGGCGGGCGCCCGGGCCGCGGCGTCGGCGTCGAGCCCGCAGTGCGCCACCAGGATGTCGGTGATCTCGGATGTCAGTGGGCGACCATGGGTGACGGTCATCGGTTCCTCCGGTTGGGTACGTCGGGCCCCGCGGCGGGCGCGGGGCGGGGTGCGGGGGTGCTCGTCCGCGCCGGCGCGGCGAGCAGACGGTCGACCAGGCTGGTGGTGTAGCGGCCCTTGCGGAACGCGGCGTCGTCGAGCACCCGCCGCACGAACGGGATGGTGGTGCGTACGCCCGGCCCGGCGATGTCGAACTCCTCCAGGGCGCGTTCGAGGCGGTTGAGCGCCAACTCGCGATCGGGTGCCCAGACGATGACCTTGGCGAGCAGCGAGTCGTACCAGGGTCCGATCACGTAGCCGGCGCTGGCGTGTGTGTCGACGCGGGTGAACGGGCCGCCGGGTGGGGTGAACCGCTCCAGCCGGCCGGGGGTGGGCGCGAAGCCGCGCGCGGGGTCCTCGGTGTTGACGCGGCACTCCACCGCCACGCCGTGCAGGCGGATCTCCTCCTGCCGCCAGCGCAGCGGCACCCCGGCGGCGATGTGCAGCTGCTCGTGCACCAGGTCGATGCCGGTGACCATCTCGGTGACCGGGTGCTCCACCTGGATCCGGCAGTTGATCTCCAGGAAGTGGAACCGTTCCTCGGCGTCGACAAGGAACTCGAGCGTGCCCGCGCCGACGAAGCCGACCTGGAGCGCGCCGCGCAGCGCGGTCTGCGCGATGGCGTCCAGGACGCCGCCGGGCAGTGCCGGCGCGGGCGCCTCCTCGACCAGCTTCTGGTGCCGGCGCTGCACCGAGCAGTCCCGGGTGCCCAGGTGCACGCCGTTGCCGTGCGAGTCGCAGAGCACCTGCACCTCGACGTGCCGCGCCTCGGTGAGGTACCGCTCGACGTACACCCGGTCGTCGCCGAACGCGGCCTGCGCGGCCGCGCGGGTGCGGGCGTACACCCGGGGTAGTTCGGCGGGGGTGCGCACGACGGCCATTCCCCGGCCGCCGCCACCGGCGGCGGCCTTGACGATCACCGGGTAGCCGACGGTGTCGGCCACCTCGGCCGCCGCCGCGACTGTCGGCACCGGCGCGACGCTGCCCGCCGGCAGCGGAAGGCCGGCGCGGCTCATCAGGGCCCGGGCCGAGGACTTGTCGGCCAGCGCCGCCATCACCGCCGGTGGGGGGCCGATGAAGACGAGCCCGTTGTCGGCGCAGATCTCGGCGAAGTCGGCGTCCTCGGAGAGGAACCCGTAGCCGGGGTGCACGGCCTGCGCCCCCACCTGCCGGGCCGCCTCGACGATGGCGGCGGCGTTGAGGTAGCTGCGTCGGCTCGACGCCGGTCCGATCCGCACGGCCTGGTCGGCGAGGCGGACGGCAGCCGAGTCGGCGTCGGCGGCGGAGTAGACGACCGCCGTGCGGACGCCGAGCTCCTTGCAGGCCCGTAGCACCCGCAGCGCGATCTCGCCCCGGTTGGCGATCAGCACGGTCTCGAACATGCTCACCCACCCGCGCCGTCAGGCCGGATCCAGTTCGACCAGCGGCTGGTCGTACTCGACCGGCTGGCCGTCCTCGACGAGGATCGCGGTCACCCGGCCGACGCGGTCGGCGGTGACCTCGTTCATCAGCTTCATGGCCTCGACGATGGCGATCGGCTGGCCCGGTCGGACCAGGTCCCCCACCGCGACGAACGGCGCCGCGCCGGGCTCCGGCGACCGGTAGAAGGTGCCGACGATCGGCGCCCGCACCGCCGCGCGTCCGGGTACCGGCGGCCGGATCAGCGCCGCGGGCGGCCCGGGCGCCGCCGCAGCCGGCGGCGCCGTCGCCGTCGGCGGTGGATCCGGGGGTACGTCCGGTCGCGTCGCCTCGCCGGGGTGCCACTCCACCTCCAGCACTGCCGCGCCGCTGCGCAGCCGGATCCGGCGCACCGGCCCGGTCAGCTCGGCGACGAGCTGGTGTGCCTGTCGACGCAGCCCGGCCAGCACCTCCTCGCCGGCCGGCGACTCGCCGGCCGGCGCCTCGTCGGGCCGGTGTCCGTCCGGCGCGTCGAGGCGGACGTCGCCGTGCCCGTTCGTCGACACCGCCCGGTCACTGGCGGCCGCGGCGGTCACCGGACACCCGCCCGGGAGAAGCCGCGCGCCGCGCCGAACCGGCGGAAGCGCTGCCGGCGGCGGCGCACCAGCGTCGCGGTCGGGACGTCCAGCAGGGGCAGCAGGTTCGTCAGCAGGGCGGCGCGCAGCCGTCGGGCCGTCTCCGCCGGGTCGTCGTGCGCGGCCGGCTCCGGCTCCGGCACGACCTCGTCGATCACCCCGAGCCGGCACAGGTCGGGCGCGGTCAGTCGCAGCGCGCGGGCGGCCTGCGGGGCCGCGGACCGGTCCGGCCAGAGAATGGCCGCGCAGCCCTCTGGGCTGATCACCGAGTAGACGGCGTGCTGGAGCATCAGCACCCGGTCGGCGACCGCGAGGGCCAGCGCTCCCCCACTGCCGCCCTCGCCGGTGATGACCGCGAGGACCGGCGTGGGCAGCACGGTGAGGGCGAGGATGTTCTCCGCGATGGCCGCCGCCTGGCCCTGCTCCTCGGCGCCCACCCCCGGGTCGGCGCCGGGGGTGTCGACGAGGGTGATCACCGGCAGGCCGAGCCGGGCGGCGAGGCGCATCAGCCGCAGCGCCTTGCGGTGCCCGGCCGGGCTGGCCATGCCGAAGTTGCGCGCGACGAGTTCGGCGGTGGTGTGCCCCTTCTGGTGGCCGATCACCATGACGTGCCGCCCGTCCAGCCGGGCCAGGCCCCCGACGACGGCCGGGCAGTCCGCGCCGAGCCGGTCGCCGTGCAGTTCCACGAACCCGTCGAAGACCGAGTCGAGATAGTCCAGCGTGGTCGGTCGGCCGGGGTGGCGGGCGACCCGCACGGTGTCCCACGCGTCTCGGTCGGCCGGCGCCGGCTCGGCGACCGGCGCGCCGGCGAGACGTTCACGGTGCGGCGCCGGCTCCTGACGGGGTACGGCCGGGCGGGGCGGGCGTCCGGAGCCGGTCGCGGCGAGCAGCGCCACGAGCCGTCCCCGCAGGGACCGGCGCTGCACCACCATGTCGACCTGGCCGTGGCGCAGCAGGAAGTCGGCGGTCTGGAAGCCCTCCGGCAACGCCCGGCCGGTGACCTGCCGGATCACCCGGGGACCGGCGAAGCCCATCCGGGCACCGCTCTCGGCGAGCACCAGGTCGGTGTTGGTGGCGAACGACGCCGCCACCCCGCCGTACGTCGGGTCGGTGACCACGCTGACGGTGAGCAGGCCCGCCTCGCGCAGGGCGGCGATGGCCTGGCTGACGGTGGCCATCTGCATCAGCGACAGGACGCCCTCCTGCATCCGCGCCCCGCCGGACGCGGTGATCAGGATGAGCGGGACACCGTCGTCGAGGGCCCGTTCGGCGGCCTGGGTGATCAGCTCCCCCACGGCGCAGCCGAGGCTGCCGCCGAGGAAGCGGAAGTCCATCACGGCGAGCACGGCCGGGTGCCCGCCGATGGTGGCGGTGCCGCAGACCACCGCCTCGGACAGCCCGGTGCTGGCGCGCGCGGCGGTGAGCCGGTGCGGGTACGGCAGCACGTCGACGAAGTCGATCGGGTCGGCGTCGGGCAGCCGGTCGGGCAGCGGACGCAGCGATCCCGGGTCGACGAGCTGGCGCAGGCGTTCCGGGGCGCCGAGCCGGGCGTGCGCGCCGCACTCCGGGCAGACGTCGAGGTTGCGTCGCAGCCGCTTGCGGTAGAGCAGGCTGGCGCAGCCGGCGCAACGCGACCAGAGCTGCTCCTCGCGCGGCGCGGTGGCGGTCACGACCGCCGCCCGTCGTCGGCGGCGTCGAACCGGTAGAAGCAGCGGGCCATCGCGTCACGCGGCGAGCGCCACGTCGGCAGGTACGGCGAGACGTACGGTCGCAGCCGGTCGCTGACCCGGATGAACTCGGGGTGGTCGCGGGCGGCCTCCACGGCCCCCTGCGCCGGCCTGTCGGTTTCCAGCAGGTGCACGTAGAGGTCGTGCAGTCGGTACAGCGACCGGTGCCGGACGCCGACCAGGCGCGGCAGTTCCGTCGCGTCCGACTCGGCGAAGATCTCGGCGACCTGCCCCTCGGCGGTCGGGACCACCTTCGCGACGATCAGCGTTCGGTCCATGGTTGGGCCTCCCCCCACGGCGTCCGGGCCGGCGGCGGGTGGCCCCGGACGCGCTGGACGACTGCCGACACGATGCGGGAGTCCTCGTCACGACGGCGTCACCGCCTCGGGGCTTCCGTCGACGTTCTTTGGTGACGCTGCGTTGACGCAACCTGTGTATCAGCTATGCGTGCGCGGGAGAGATCGAGAGAGCGTTTTACCAGTTCGGAACCGATCTCATAGTTGCTCGAGGACGGTAGAAGGTCCATGTACCGTTGACGCACCGTGACCGCGATTGATAATCTTCACCGTGGTCAGCCCGGCGGCCCCGGGGGGCGGGGCCGCGCCCGCGCAGCCGTGGTCGCACCCCGTCGGTGCGGTCGACAGTGGCGTCACGGGCAGCCGATCCGGGACACAGCAGACAGTCGGGACGAGCGTTCCGCAGGGGGTGCCGCCGTGACCGCTGATCCGTCCGTGCCGACCGCCGGAGGTCCATCCGAGGGCGGCGTCGCGCTGCACCTGCTCGGCGGCTTCCGCCTGCTGCGCGACACCGTACCGGTCGTCGTGCCGCGCGGCCTGCAACGGGTGATCGCGCTGATCGGGCTGCGCCCCGGCGCCACCCGCAGCCAGCTCGCCGGCCTCCTCTGGCCGGACGTCTCCGAGGAGCGCGCCCTGTCGTCCCTGCGCACCGCCCTGTGGCGGCTACGGCAGGACCCGTGCTGCCCGATGACCGTGGCCGGCGACACCGTACGCCTCGGCCCGGCCGTCCGGCTCGACGTGGACGAACTGGTCGGCACGGCGGCCCGGGTCCGCGACGGCGACGACCCGTGCACCGCCCGGGCCCTCGCCGCCGGCCGGCACGACCTGCTGCCCGGCTGGTACGACGACTGGGTGCTGCTGGACCGCGAGCGCCTGCGCCAACTGCGCCTGCACATGCTGGAACGGGTGGCCGGGCAGCACCTCGCCGCGGGCCGGCACGGCGAGGCCCTCGAAGCCGCACTGGAGGCGATGGCGGCCGAGCCGCTGCGGGAGACCCCGCACCGGCTGGTGGTGCGCATCCACCTCGCCGAGGGCAACGCGTTCGAGGCCGTGCACGCCTTCTACGTCTACCGCGACCTGCTGCGCCGGGAGCTGCGCCTGGAGCCCAGCCCGGCGATGAGCGCCCTGCTCGACGACACCCTCGCCCCGATCCGCCGGGCCACCCGCGAGCCCACCGGGGAGTCCGCCGACCGTCCGTCACCGGCCGGCCGACGCACGTGACGGCGATGTGACAGGCGCTGCGGCACGGTGGGCGCACAGAGCACGTGGTCGCCGGTCCCGAGGATCGGGTGCGCCACCGGCGGAAGGGGTCCCATGAGTCGTCTACTGATCGTCAGCCGGATCATCCCGGGCGCGGAGGGGCGGGTCGCGCAGATCTTCGCCGAATCCGACGCCACCGAACTGCCCGGCCTGACCGGCGTCACACACCGGTCCCTGTACTGCCTGCACGACCTGTACGTGCACCTGATGGAGACCTCCGACGTCGACCCGGACGCGCTCGCCGCCGCCCGCAACCACCCGCTCTTCCAGCAGGTCAACGAGCGGCTCTCCGCGCACACCTCGCCGTACCTGCCGACCTGGCGTTCCCCCCGCGACGCGATCGCTGGCTGCTTCTACCGGTGGGACGCGGCCGACGCGCCCGCGGCGCACCCGGCCGGCTGACATGTCCGGCGCGCCGCACGTCCTGATCATCGGCGCCGGCACCGGCGGCCTGTGCCTGGCACACGGGCTGCGGCGCGCCGGGATCAGCGTCGCCGTCTACGAACGACACCGCCACCGCGCGGAGGGGCTGCTCGGCTACCGGGTGGGCATCGGCCCCACCGGCAGCCGGGCGCTGCGCGAATGCCTTCCGCCGGAGCTGTTCGCCACCTTCCTGGCCACCTGCGCCCGGCCGCCGCGCTACTTCAACGTGGTCACGCAGGGCTTGCGCCAGACCGCCTCGTTCGCGCTGCGGCCGGACGCCGCCCCGGAGCACACCGAGCACTCGGTGGCCCGGATGGTGCTGCGCCAGGTCCTGCTGACCGACCTGACCGACGTGGTGCACTTCGACAAGACCTTCGTCCGGTACGAGCAGCGCGACGACGGCACGGTCACCGCCCACTTCGCCGACGGCACCGCCGCCACCGGCGACCTGCTGGTCGCGGCGGACGGCACCCACTCCGCCGTACGCCACCAGTACCTGCCGCACGCCGTGACCCGCGACGCGGGCACCATCAACATCGCCACCCGGATCCCGCTGACCCCACACACCCGCGACCTCGTGCCGGAGCGGGTCCGCCAGGGCATCTCGCTGATCTTCGGGGCCGGCGGGACGATGGGTGTGCTGCACGTGATGGAGTTCAGGTGGGACGCCGACCGGGCGATCAAGCCCGGTGTCGGTGACGCCGACGCCGCGCTGCTGCGCGACTGGCCCGGCCTGGCCCATGACACCACCACGGACAACATCAACCTGATCATCTGGAGTGCCGCCCGCCGGTTCCCGGCCGACGTCATGCGCCGCCGCGGCGAGGACCTCAAACGCGTCGCCCTGGACCTCACCGGGAACTGGCATCCTCACCTGCGCGAGCTGTTGACCCTGAGCGACCCGGACAGCGCCCTGCCGATCAGGGTGACCACGTCCGAGCCGGTACCGCCCTGGAAGAGCAGCACCGTCACCCTGCTCGGCGACGCCATCCACACCATGACGCCCGGACGCGGGGTGGGTGCGAACACCGCGCTGCGCGACGCCCGTCTGCTCTGCCGGCAGCTCGCCCGCGCCGCCGCCGGCGACAAGACCCTGGTGCAGGCGGTCGCCGACTACGAGGCGGAGATGGTCCCGTACGGCTTCGCGCGGGTCACGGAGTCACTGAACCGCAGCGGCACCAGCGGCGAGGACCGGATGTACCGGCCGGTGGTGGGTCGACTCGCGCTGCTCGGGGCGCGCGGCTACTTCGGAGTGACCAGCCGGGTGCCGCGGCTGCGCCAGAGGTTCGTCGACGACTTCCACACCTACGAGGGCGACCAGGACTGACCGTCGTCACCGACCCGGGCCCGCATCCCCGTGGGCCCGGGTTTTCGCGTCTCCGCCGCGACGCTCCGTCACCTGTCGGGCACCCCGGGCACCGACCGTCCCACCCGCGCCGGCACCGGCCGGTCCTCTCTGTCGTCGTTCTGACGCGTGTGCGAAGCTGCGGCGAGTTTTTCTCGTGACTTTTCCGACGACGTGAGAGGGAGGTTCGCCGTGGCGTGGTCTATCGGACACTCTCTGATAGTGGTATTGGCAGTATTGCTCGGCGTGGCGGGTGGGTGGCTGCTGCGCGGCCGGCGGGACGGCGGGCCAGGTCGGTCGATCGTGGACGGTGATCCGGTGGCGGGGCTCGCCGACATCGCCACGCCGACGCCTCCGGCCACCACCGACCTCGCCCGCCCGGCGGCGACCGTCGACCCGGCGCCGACGGCGGTCGCCGACGAGCCCACCCCCGTCGACACGATCAGCGCGCCAGCCGCGGTGACCGCGTCGGAGGACCCCGCGCCGGTGCACACACCGGCGGAGGCCCCGAGCACCGTCGACCCGGCCGACATGGCGCTGACCGAGGCCCCGCCGCCCGTGCCCACCGCCGACCGGTCCGACGCGGGTGCGCCGACCGGGGAAGCCGACCCCGAGCCGGTCGCGGTCGAGGAGCAGCCCGCGCCGTCGACGGTCGTCGCCCCCCGCCCGCCGGCGGACGACCTCGCGTCCACCGGCACCCCGCCGGTCGACACGACGCCGCTCGACACGACCCCGGCCGACACGACGCCGGTCGACACGACGCCGCTCGACACGACCCCGGCCGACACGACCCCGGCCGACACGACCCCGGCCGACACGACGCCGTTCGACGCCGAGCGGGACGCCGAGGCGCCGGCCGTCGTGCGGGGCGCCGAGGCTCCGGCCGTCGTGCGGGACGCCGAGCCGCGCGCGGTTGGCACGGACGAGTCCGTGCCGGCCGCGGTCACGCCCGTCGGCCCGACGCCCGCCCCGACGGCTGGCGAGACGACGGACGCCGACGCGGAACCCGTCCGGGCCACGCCGCCGGTGCGACCGGCCGCCACGGCCACCCCGCCGGTCCGTCCGCTCTCCGAGACCGTGCCCAGCGGCGCGGAGGCCGACCCATCCGGGCCGGCCGACGACTTCCGCCGGATCCAGGGCGTCGGACCGAAGATGGCGGCGGCGCTCCAAGCCGCAGGCGTACGCACCTACGGCCAGCTCGGCGAGCTGGACGAGCCGGCGCTGCGCGACCTGATCCGGGCCGCCGGCCTGCGCGCCGCACCCGGGCTGGCCACCTGGCCGCAGCAGGCCCGCGTCCTGGCCGGTGCCGGTGACGAGGTCGTCGCGGTGCTGCCGGACGGCAGCCGGGGCTGACCCCACGCCGAGCCCCCGGTCAGTCGTCGTCCGCGACGGTCGACCGGGGGCTCGCCCGTTTCCGGAGGACCGACCCACCGCCACCCCGGTCGGGGAGAATGCGCACGAACCGGGGGTGGCCCCGAAATCCGCTGGCTACCGTCGGTCGGGGTGGGCTGGCCGGCCCGCCCGCGTCGACCGGTACCCAGGAGCGACCCGTGCACCTCGCCGCGCCGGGGCCCGGGTCCCCGAGGTCCCGAGGCCCGATGCGCGACCCGGAGGGCTCGCGCCGGGTGACGCTGCTCGAACTCTTCTTCGACCTGGTGTACGTGGTCGCCCTCGCGCTCATCTCCCGGGGCCTGGTCGACCAGCTCGACTGGCACCGGGCCGCGCAGGCACTGATCATGCTGGCCGCCGTGTGGTGGACCTGGGCGATCACCACCCTCGTCACCGACCTGTACAACCCGGAACGCACCGAGATCAAGCTGCTGATCAGCGCGGTGATGTTCGGCGCGCTGCTGATGACCACGGCGATCCCCGAGGCGTTCGGCCACCGGGGCCTCGTCTTCGCCGCCGCGTACGTGGCGATCCACCTCGGTCGCGGACTGTTCCTGATGCCGACGGTGCGCCACGAGCCACAGACCCAGCGGCGCGCCGCGCGGATCTTCGTGTGGTTCGCCGTCTCGGCGGTCCCATGGATCATCGGCGCGTACGCCAGTGGGGACGGCCGGTTGGCGTGGTGGGCCACCGCGCTCGCCATCGACTACCTCGGATTCCGGCTCGGGTACCCGGTGCCGGGGCTCGGGGTGGTGCCGGAGCACCAGCGCAACGTCACCGCCGAGCACCTCTCCGAGCGCTACCAGCAGTTCTTCATCATCGCCCTCGGCGACGCCATCCTGACCGTCGGGACCATGTTCAGCATGGAGCACACCGAGGCGGAGAACATCGCGGCGTTCGCGGTGGCGTTCCTGACCACGCTGCTGCTCTGGCGGATCTACGTGCACAAGTCCGGCCAACTGCTGCCGCAGGCCATCCAGGCGGCGCGCGCACCGAGCAAGTTCCTGTTCAGCGCGCCGTACACCCATCTGTTGATGATCGCCGGTGTGGTCGTCACGGCGTCCGGCTTCCACCTGGTGCTGCACGAGCCGACCGGTCGGACGCCGCCGGCCTGGCTGGCGGTCATCCTCGGCGGTCCGGCGCTGTTCCTGGTCGGCCGGGCGGCCTTCGAGTACGAGGTGTTCAGCCGGGTTTCCTGGTCCCGTCCCGGAGGCATGCTGAGCCTGCTGTGCATCGCGCCGGGCGTGCTGTTCCTGGCCCCTTTGTACGCCTCGCTGGGCGCGATGCTGGTGCTCGCCGGCGTCGCCTACGCGGACTTCCGCCGCAGTCGGGGCAAGCCGCCGGAGATGCCCGCCCCGCCGCACTGACGTGTGGCGCGCGGCCGGCCGCCGCTACACCAGCGCGCCCGCGTACCCCCGGACCCGCAGCCGGTGACCGGCGGTGCCGCCGAGACGCACCTGCAGGCCGAGCGGCGCGGCGGCGCGGCGGACCTCGTCCAGGTGCAGTGAGCCGTGCCGGTCCACGGTGAGCACCGGCGGCTCCTCCAGCTCGCCGGCGGGCGCGTGGAACGAGAGCAGGGTGACCGAGGTGGTGAGGTGACTCGGGTAGGCAGCGCGAGCGGCAGCCTCGTCACGGTGGGCGAGGACCACCAGATCGTCGAGGTGCGCGAAGTCGGCGGCCAGGGCGCAGGCCTTCCAGTGCGCCGGCTCCTCGGGCGTGCCGGTGAGGTGCCGGGACCGGTTCGCCGAGGTGATGTAGAGGTGGTCGGTGCCCGTCTCGGCGAGCGCCCGCTCGAAGAACATGTTGGACGGGCAGGTCACCCCGGGGGCGATCACCTGGGTGGTGCGCAGGCCCTGGTCGACCTGGGTGAGGTGCTCGGGCAGTCGGTCCGCGGCCGGTCCCCGGAAGCCGAACGGTCCGGCGCCGTACAGCGCGTCCATCAACGCGCGCACCCGACCGGCCGGCAGCCGGGGCGAGATGCGGGACCAGTCGAACATGCCGGGGATCCGACCGACCGCCGTGGTGATGCTGCCGACCTGCCCGATCGGGCGACCCTTGGCGAGGTTGACCCGGGCCACGGTTGCCGCGTCGGGCCGGGTGACGAGACCGTAGAAGTTGGCGAAGGCCACCGCGACGACCGCGCCGCCGGCGAGCGCGCGGGCCGCGACCGCGACGTCCTCGGCGCGGTCGATGTACAGGTGCGGTGTCGGGGCGTCCATGAGTCCTCCTCGGCGGGGCCGTGACGCAGTTCTACGTCCGGTGGCCCGTGCAACGGCCGGGTGGGTCGGCGATCCGATAGCCGGCCCGCGCTACCCCGTGCGGGCGGCTGATGCGCGGGCGGTACCGACGGCGGCCGGCACCGACCGGACGGACGATTCACGGGCTGGTCGGGCAGCCGTTTGGCCGCTCGTACGGACTGGGTACAACGCCTGCACCTCAGTTCTCACCACATTCCTCAGGAGGCAGCGATGCGCGGCACCTCGATACTCGGAGTCATCGTCGTGATCTGGCTGGTCATCGGCGCGATCGCCGGCGGTCAGCGCGGCTACTACAGCGGCGACGACACGAACTGCGCCGAGGCCGGCACCATCCTGGTCACCATCGTGGCCGGGCCGTTGAACTACATCGGCGCCAACCCCAAGGTCGACTGCAAGCTGCCGGAGCCGTCCAAGTAGGACACGCCACGTCCGACCCGCGTCCCGTCCGGGGCGCGGGTCGTCTGCTGTCCGGGCTCCCCCACCCGGTGAGCGCGTGTTCGCTCCGGTCACGGGCGACGGCCGACACCACCCGTACGGCGTCCTAGGAGGCTGGGTTTGGTGGAGGCGCCGGTGTTTGTACCGACCGAGGTCGGGAACCGAGCCGAGGTCAGCCGGCGGACGGAATCGGGGGCACGTCATGCGGATCGGCTACAAGCTCGCCTCGGAGGGCTTCGGCCCGCAGGAGATCATCCGACAGGCGGTCCTGGCCGAGCAGGCCGGCTTCGACTTCGTCGAGATGAGCGACCACTTCCACCCGTGGCTGGACGCGCAGGGCCACTCGTCGTTCACCTGGAGCGTGCTCGGCGCGATCGCGGCCAGGACCAGCAACCTGCGCCTCGCCACCGGCGTCACCTGCCCGACCGTGCGCTACCACCCGGCGATCATCGCCCAGGCCGCGGCGACCATGGCGCTGATCTCCGACGGGCGGTTCACCCTCGGGGTGGGCGCCGGCGAACGACTCAACGAACACGTGGTCGGGCAGGGCTTCCCCAGCGTGCGGGGTCGACACGAGCGGCTGCGCGAGGCCCTGGAGATCATCCGGCTGCTCTGGCAGGGCGGCTACCGGTCGTACGAGGGTCGGCACCTGCGCCTGGAGGACGCCCGGGTGTTCGACCTGCCGGACACCCCGCCGGTGATCGCGGTGGCGGCCAGCGGCGAGGAGTCGGCCCGGCTCGCCGCCGAACTGGGCGACGGCATCTTCGCCACCGAACCGGAGTCGTCGATCGTCGACCACTACCACCGGGCGGGCGGATCGGGCCCGCGCTACGCCGAGGTGCCACTGGCCTGGGCCACCGACGAGCGGCAGGCGGTCCAGGCGGTGCTGGAAACCAGCAGGTGGATGGTCACCGGCTGGAAGGTGATGAGCGAACTGCCCAACCCGGTCAACTTCGCCGCGGCCAGCGCGCACGTGGAGGAGAAGCACATCCGCGAACTCTTCGCCGTCGGCCCCGACCCGGAGCCGCACCTGGCCAAGGTCCGGTCGTACGTCGAGGCCGGCTTCGACCACATCGTCTTGCAGAACGCCGGCCCCGACCCGGACGGCTTCCTGGACTTCTTCGCGAACGACCTGTCCGGCCGGCTGCGCCCGACGGGCTGAGACCGACGCCCCGATACCGAGCACGCCCGCCCGGACGGTTGTCCGGGCGGGCGCTCAGGATGGGTGCGCTCGGTGTGGGAGACGCGGGTCGACGCTCAGCGGAAGCAGTGCGCGATCGGCACCGCGCTGCCCTCGCAGTTCGTCGGCTCGTTCTCGACGACCACACTCTCGTCGTCGATCTTGACCTGGGCGTGCTCGGCGAAGATGCCGCCCGGCTTCACCGTGGCCGCGTTCCGGGTGACCTTGCTGGTGTAGAGGGCCACCGAACCCGCCGCGGCGTAGATCCCGCCGCCCCTGGAGGTCGAACCGACCGCCTCGTTGCCTGTCACGTCGCTGCCGCGCACCAGGAGGTTCGCCTTCTCCGCGTAGATGCCGCCGCCGATGCCGTGGGTGGTGTTGCCCTCGACCACGCTGTCGTCCAGCGGGGTCAGACCCTTCACCGTCGAGATGCCACCACCGTTGACCGTGGAGGTGTTGCCGCGGATGGTCATGGTGCGCATGACCAGCACGGCGTCGGAGTTCGCGGCGCCACCGCCGACCTGGGCGGTGTTGTCCAGCAGCTCGGTGTCGGAGACCTTCGTACGCGCCGAGAAACTGGCCAGCCCACCGCCCTGGGCCGCGCTGTTCTGCCGGAAGCTGGTGCTCTCCACGTCGGCCGCGCCCCGGTAGTTACCGAGCCCGCCGCCGTACGCGTTGGCGCTGTTGTGGTGGAACTCGGACCGCTTCAACGTCAGCACTCCACCGTTGAGCAGGCCCCCGCCCTTGCCCGCGGCGCCGGAGGCGCTGTTGCCGACGAACGTGGAGTCGGTGACCACCATGTTGCCGTCGTTGAAGATCCCCCCGCCGCCGCCCTCCGGGGACAGCGACGTGCTCTGGGTGACGGTGACCCGCTCCACCACCGCCGTCGCGCCGTGCACCACGTGCACGCTGCCGCCCTCGATGGCCGAACGGCCGTTGTGCAGCTCCATGTCGCGCAGGGTCAGCTCACCGCCGTCGCGGACCGTGAAGAAGCGGAAGGCCGCGGCCTGGGCGTCGCGGGCGATGGTGGCGCCGGCGCCGTCGATGATGATGGGCTGGTAGATCACCGGCAGGCCGGCGGTGTCGTCGGCGGGGTTGTGCGGGGGCGCGTCGGCGTCACCCGGGGTCTCGGCGGCGTCGGCCGCCTCCCGCGCGTCGCGGATCCCACCGTCGTACTGGTCTGTCTCGTGGAACGCCTCGGTGAGGACGTATCGGCACTTGGGGGCGAGCCGCAGTTCCGCGCCGCCCTCGGCGTTGGCCGCGACCAGCGCCGCGATCAGCTTCGCCGCGTCGCAGGGCACCGACACGACGCCGCGCTTGCCGGTGCCGGGGGTGTGCGGCCGGGCGCGTTCGGCGTCGTCGCCGTCGCGCTGCGGCCCCCGCCGGTCGTCGTCCCGGGCGGTGGCACTGAACCGGGCCAACCCCGGGAGGGACGACAGGTCACGGTCGGCCGCGGCGGCGACGCCGGCGACGCCGGCCGCCCCCACGACCAGGCTCCCGGCCAGGAAGCCGCCGGCGAGGACCCATCGGGGCCGCCGTCTGGGTCGGGCCGCGCGGTCCCCTCTTCGGTACGTGGACATCAAAGGTGCCTGCCTTCCTGCCTGCGTGACGTGACCGCGCGCCGATCTGGGCGCGGGGGGCTCGACGTGCCGCCGACCACCAAAGGTCACGATAGGGCCGCAATACGGACAGGAAGGTGTGAACGTGAATAGTGCTGCCATTCATCTTTAACGTCACCAGACGGGGCGTCGCCGCTCAGCCGCCGACGTGGATACCGGGCCGACGCAGCGGGTCCCGCTCGGTACGGCGCAGGATCTCGCGCACCACGGGCGGGGTGTCGCCACGACCGAGGATGAGGTAGCGCAGCAGGTGCGCGATGGGGCTCCCCTCCGACCACTCGAAGTGCGCGTGCGGCCGTACCCCGGTGGCGTCGCGCAGGGCCAGCAGGATCGCCGCGATCGCGTTCGGCGCCGCCGCGCTGCTCGCCCGCAGCACCCGGAAGCCGCCCACCTCGACGCCGTGCACCCGCAGCACCTGACTGAACTCCGACGGGTCCACCACGTCGATCTCCAGGAACAGCACGTCGGCCGCGCCGGGCACCGGGTTCATCCCCCGCTGCGCCCGCTCCTTGACCGTGTACTCCTTCACCGAGCCGCCCTGCCGCTTGTTCGCGATCAGGTGCAGCTGCCCGTCGTGCGCCAGCGACTCGGTGATGAACCGCCGGGCCGGCTCGTCGAACTCGATGCGCTCGGCCCGCAGCTCGGTGGTCCGGGTGACCCGGGACACCAACGAGACCGCGATGATGCCGAGGATGAACAGCGCCGAGATCGTGATGCCGTCCGGCTGCTCGACGACGTTCTCCAGCAGCGCGTAGAGCAGCACCAGGGTCAGCACCGTGAAGCCGAGCGCGGAGAGGCGCTGACCGTGGCGGGCCGCGGAGATGGTCACCGCCACCGCGCCGGAGACCATCATCGCCAGGATGCCTGTCGCGTACGCGCCAGCCTGGGCGTTCACGTCCGCCCGGAAGGCGATCGTGATGGCGACGCTGACCACGGTGTAGACGATCACCACCGGACGCACCGCGCGCGCCCACTCCGGCGCCATCCCGTACGACGGCAGGTAGCGCGGCACGATGTTGATCAGGCCGGCCATCGCCGAGGCGCCGGCGAACCAGAGAATGAGCACACTGCTCACGTCGTAGACGGTGCCGAACGCCTCGCCCAGGTACCGGTGCGCCAGGAAGGCCAGCGCCCGGCCGTTGGCGCCGCCGCCGGGCCGGAACTCCTCGGCCGGGATGAGCGCGGTCGTCACGAACGTGGTCGAGACCAGGTACACCGACATGATCAGCGCGGCGGTGGTGAGCAGCCGGCGGGTGTTGCGGATCCGGGCCGCCAGCCGGGCCGCCCGGTCCGGCCCGTCGGCCGACACCAGCGGCATCATGCTGACGCCTGTCTCGAACCCGGACAGCCCCAGCACCAGCAGCGGGAACGCCAGCACGGCGGTGAGCACCACGTGGCCCGGCCCCGCGCCGCCGCTGGTCAGCGCGGCGGTCCAGTCCGACACGATCCGCGGGTCGGCCACGATCCGGGCCAGCGCGTCCACCACGATGATCGCGTTCAGCAGCAGGAAGACGGCGACCAGGGGGATGGCCACCACCACCGCCTCGCGGAAGCCGAGCAGGAACACCCCGCCCAGGACGAGCAGCAGCACCACGGTGACCACGACCGGGACGGCCGAACCGTGCGCGACGTCGGGAAGGTACGGGTTCTCCAGCAGGTGCACGGTGGCGTCGGCCGAGGAGAGGGTGATCGTGATGATCCAGGAGGTGGCGACGAACCCGAGCAGGACGAGCACGAAGACCTTGCCCCGCCAGAACGGCAGCAGCCGCTCCAGCATCGCCACCGACCCCTGCCCGTGCGGGCTCTCCTGGGCCACCCGCCGGTACATCGGCAGCATGCCGAACAGGGTGAGCGCGACGATCAACAGGGTCGCCAGCGGGGACAGCGCCCCGGCCGCGACAGCCGCGATCCCCGGCAGGTACGACAGGGTGGAGAAGTAGTCCACGCCGGTCAGGCACATGACCTGCCACCAGGCGTGCCTGCGGTTCTGCCCCTCCTCCGCCTCCGGGCCGGGCGGCTGCACCCGGTGCTGGAAGAGCCAACGGCGCAGCGGGCTGGCCGGCGGCCCGGAACGGGCCGGGCTGGCCACCCGTTCGGGCACCACGACGCCCGGTCGACCACCCCGGTGCGGGCGGGCCGGGTCGCGGGCCGCCCGCAGCGCCGGGTCCGGTCCCGTCGGCGCGTGGCGGCGTCCGTTCCAGCGTCGTGGTCTCGCCCGGTGTTCGTCAGACATCGCCCGTCCCACCCTCGCAGGTTCTGATCCGACGGTAGGCGGTAGCCCCGGGCCCGACCGGTCGAACCGGGCAGGCGGACGACCAGCTCAGGACGGGTCCGGGCCGGCGAGCAGCCGGGCCAGGGCGGGCGGGTCGGTGATCGTCACCGTGGCCGCCGGGTGTCGGAGCCACCCGCCGGGCGCCAGCGCCGGCACCGGTACGCCGAAGCGCACGCAGGCCCCGCCGGCCGTGCTGCTGCCGAAACTCACGCCCCGGTCGACCATCGACACGTGCGGACCGATCGCCCGCCACCAGCGGTACGGCCCGCTCACCTCGACCCCGGTCACGTTGCCCCGCGCGGTGCGCAGCCGCCAGGGGCCGTACCTGATGAGCAGCTCCCGGTCGGTGACCACGACCCAGGCCGTCGACGGGCGGACGCCGAGCACCGCCAGCGCCGGTCGGAACACCGGGTCGAAGCGGAACGCGAACCGCGTGTCGGGGCCACTCACGCCGCACCGGGGCGGGCGATGGGTCGCGGCACCGGGCCACCCGGCCGCAGTGGGCCGGGCCGCGCGGGCCGGGGTCGGGCGGCGGGCCGCCTCCGGGCCAGGACGGTCATGGCGCGGGCGTACCCGTTACGGGCCGGCCGACACCCCCGATCTGGCGGCCCGTCGGCGGACCCGGTTCGTCCCCGACCACCGCCGGCCGGCTCCCCCCGGGCCGGCCGACGGCGGCAGACGGTCGACACCCCCCGGGCCGACCGGCTGTCCCCACCGTCCACCCGCGGGGGCGCAACGGCGGGGTGGGACGCGCTCCCGCGCTCCGCCGCCCCCCACGGGGCGGAGCGCGGGAGCCCCCCGTCCCGGCTACTGCAGGAACGCCCCGAGGGGCGAGAGCAGCAGCCGGCCGAGCGCCGCGGCGTTGTCGTCCAACCGCGTACGCTCACACTCGCGGGCCTCCGGATCGTGCCGGCACCGCCAGATCTTCTGCGCGTTGCGCCAGGCGACATCGCGGGTGTACTCGACCAGCTCCCCCTGGTACCAGTCGTCGATGTCGCCGTTGAGCATGTCGATGAGCAGCTGCCACCGCTCCAGGTAGCCCCGGCGCAGACCGGGGATCTTGTCGGCGAAGATGTTGTTGATCTCGAGGTAGTCGTGGTGCTGGTCGCTGCCGTCGACCGGCTCGGATTCCAGGTGGTCGAACGTGG
Source organism: Micromonospora sp. NPDC005298 (assembly GCF_040607375.1). Lineage (NCBI taxonomy): Bacteria > Bacillati > Actinomycetota > Actinomycetes > Micromonosporales > Micromonosporaceae > Micromonospora > Micromonospora sp. NPDC005298. The sequence continues at coordinate 116,077 of NZ_JBEXGP010000016.1, read as the reverse complement.
TCACCAACGCGAACGGCAGGTCGAAGTTGATGTGCGCGTTGACACCCGCCGCCGCCGAGGGCAGCGGCCTGGCGTCCGGCCCGCGCATCCGCTCGAACAGGCACGACCACGCCTTCGGCGTGCCCGGGCTGGAGTCCGTCCACATCCGCATCGCGTCGAAGTACCGCGCCGCGAACTCGACGTCCAGCCGGGACAGGAAGGCCGGGTCGACGAAGCGGTCGTCGTACAGGCCGTCCAGCACGCTGCTGGTGATGGTCAGGTAGAGCTTGTTGAAGTCGGCGAGGGGGCAGCTCTCCTCCAGCGGAGGCAGCCGCACCAGCATGTCCTGGAGTTTGGTGAGGTGATCGACGACGGCCGGCACGTCCGCGGGGTGGTCGGCGAGCAGGTCGACGATGTCCCGGTGCACGGGCCCCCAGACCGGTTCGGTCATCTCTCCTCCATGGTGTCCGCGGCACCCCCGTGCCGCCGTCGACGGGGCTCAGCCTCTCAGCCGACACCCGAACGGCGGATCAGTAGAACGACGTATCCCGGCGCACGCAGACGCGGGTGGTCGGCCGGTGGTGTGGGTCAGCCGCGCCGGTTGCGCAGGTGGATCGCGCTGGCCTGCACGCGCGTACGGACCTGCAACTTGTCGAAGATGTGCGACACGTGCACGCCGATGGTCCGTTCGCTGATGAACAGCCGCTGGCCGATCTCCTTGTTGGTGAGCCCCTCGGCGACCAGGGCGAGCACCTCGCGCTCGCGGGTGGTGAGTGCGGCCAGCTCGTCGTCGGCCACCTCGCCGGACCCGGTGACGCCTGCGGGCTCGCTGTCCTCGCGTTCCTGGAGCGACACCCGGGCCCGCCCGGCCAGCTCCCGGATCTCCGAGGTCAACGGCACCGCGCCCAACCCCTGCGCGACCTGGTACGCCTCGCGCAGCAGCCTGCCCGCGGTGGCCACCCGGCTGCGCCGGGCCAGCAGCGCCTCGGCCTGCCGCAGCCGCGAGTACGCCGCCGGGTAGGGGTGGTTACGCCGGTCCCACTCGGCGACCGAGGCCGCCCACAACTCCGGATCGCTGCCGTCCAGGCGGCTCACCTCGGCGGCGCACAGCGCCAGGAACCCGTCCACCACCGACCGCACCGGGCCGGCGGCGGACGCGCTCTTGCGGGCCACCCGCTCGGCCACGTCCCGCAGCCGGCGGACCGCCGTCGGATCCACCGCCACCGTGCGGCTGGCGTGCGCCTCGGCCTCGGCGCGCAGGCCGTGCCAGACCAGCGCGGACAGGATCGTCACGTCGTCGGAACGGCTCTCGGTCAGGCCGCGCTGCACCGCCTGGCGCGCCACGTCGTGCCGGCCCTCCCACATGGCCAGCCCGGAGCGCAGGGTGAGCAGCGGGATGACGTGCCGCGCCCCGCCGCCCGCGAGCAGCGTCGCCACCGCGTCGAGATCGCGGCTGGCGGCCTCGATGTCGCCGTAGCCCACCGAGAGCCGGCACCTGGCCAGCAGCAGCTCCACGGCGTCCGCACCGGACGGTCGGCGCCGCAGCGCGGCGGCCACCACCTTCTCCGCCTCGGCCCACTGGCCGACCCGGAACAGCCCGTTGATGGCGATGGCGAGCAGCCGCGTCCCCCAGGTACGGCCCAACCCCAACTCGGCCACCCGCTCGGCGCCCCGCCGGGCCACCACCACGCCCTCCTCGAGGACGTTCAGCGGCCCGGTCAGCAGCTCCGCGAGGTGCAGGTACGCGCAGGCGACGTCCTCGGGCTGACCGGCGCGCTCGGCGGTGTCGAGGGCGTCGCGCATCACCGCCAGCCCGGCGTCCGGGTCCTCCAGGTAGGCGTCGCTGAAGCCGAGCGCGGAGCTGGCCAGCACCACCTCGGTGGCGGAGTCCTGTGCGTCGGCCGCCAGCGCCAGCGCCTCGCGGGCCCGCTGGCCGGCGTCGGCGTAGCGGCCCAGGTACAGCAGCAGCTCGGCCAACCGCGCGGCGGCGGTGGCCCGGTCGCGTGATGAGCAGTCGGCCGCCTCGAGGGCCCGCTGGTACTCCTCCTCGGCCAGCGCCGACCGCCCGGCGGCGGCCAGGTAGCGGGCCCGGCGGATGTGCAGCGCGCAGGTCGGCGCCCCGCCCTGCACCTCGGCCAGCTCCTCCAGCAGGGTCAGCGCCCGGGCGTGTTCCCCACAGTGGTGGGCCGCCTCGGCGGCGTTGCCGAGCAGCTCGACGCGGTCCGCGTCCGGTGAGCCGGAGTCGCCGGCCAGCTGCAACGCCACCGACCAGTGCCGGTGCGCCTCGGCGTAGCCGTGCAGCCGTTCGGCCTCCTGCGCGGCGGCCACCGCCGCCGGCAACGCCCGCGCCGGCTCGCCGGCCAGCCGCCAGTGGTGCGCCAGCCGGGCCTGGTGCAGCTCGCCCGGCGCGGCGGTCAACGCCTCGGCGTAGCGGCGGTGCAGGCCGGAACGTTCGGCCGGCAGCAGCTCGTGCGCCAACACCTCGGCCACCAGGCGATGCCGCAGCCGGTAGCCGTCGTCGGCGCCGACCAGCAGCCGGTGCGCCACCGCCGCCCGGGCGGCCTCGATCAGCTCGTCCTCCGGCAACCGCAACACCTGCGCCAGCAGCCAGTGCTGCACCGGCTCGACCCCGGCGGCCACCGCGTGCACCACCGCGTGCGCGTGCTGGGGAAGCGCGTCGACCCGGTCGAGGAAGATCTCCCGCACCGTCTCGGACAACCCGACCCGGCCGTCGCGCAGGTCGCGGGCCAGCTCCTCGATGACGAACGGGTTGCCGCCACTGCGCTGCCACACCTGCTCGGCGGCCTCCCCCGGCAGGGGTCGACCGACCACCGCCGCGGCCAGCTCCTCGGTGCCGGCCCGGTCCAGGGGTGCCAGGTCGAGCACCCGCACCGTGCGCAGCCGACGCAGCTCGGTGAGCACCCGACGCAGCGGGTGCGCACCCTGCAACGACTCGGCGCGGACCGCGGCCAGCACCGACAGTTGCAGGTCACCGAGGCCGGCGAGCAGGTAGAGCAGCAGTTGCCGGGTGCTGCGGTCGACCCACTGGAGGTCGTCCAGGATCAGCACCAGCGGCCGGCCCTCGGCGATCAGGTGCAACCCCCGGGAGACCCGCTCCAGCAGCGCGCCCGCGCCGTCCGGGCCGGCGGTCTCGTCGGCGAACATCTGCAACAGCCCGCGCACCGCCGAGGAGGTACGGGCCTGAGCGGCGGACAGGTCGGCGTCGAAGCGGCGCAACGCCTGCAACAGCGGGTGCAGCGGTGAGGCGTCGCCGATGTCCAGGCAACTGCCGGTCAGCACAAGGGCGCCCTGGTCACGCAGCCGGTCGCCGATCTCGCCGAGCAGCCGGGTCTTGCCCACACCACTCTCGCCGGTCAGGAAGACGGCGGCGGTCTGCCCGTGCGCGACGTCATCGAGCAGCGCGGACCGAACCGTCCGCACCAGCCCGTCCCGACCCACGAGCGGTGCGGTGTCCACATCGCTGGCCATGGCACGCAGCCTAATCACACGCCCCCGTACCGTTCTACGGCCATCCGCCGCTTGTGGTACTCCTCGCGTCGACATTGCGACTAAAGGTTGCGGGTGGCCGACATACGTCGTTCTGCCGATCCCCTGTCGGCCCAGGAGTGCCAATCTCCGATGGTCGTCAACCACCAGCGGGGAAAGGCCGGTGCGCAACCATGACCACCACCATCATCGACACGCACCGGAGCCCGGACGCACACTGGCCGGTACCGCAGGAGAGACGCACCGTCACCGTGCTCTTCGCCGACATCGTCGGCTCGACCGCGCTCGTGGACCGGCTGGACCCGGAGGACGTACGGGAGCTGCAACAGGCCTACTTCGACACCGTCGCCACCGTGCTGCACCGCTGGCACGGGGTCATCGAGAAGTACGTGGGCGACGCGGTGATGGCCCTCTTCGGCGCCCGGCACTCCGACGGCTTCGACGCGTACCGGGCGGTGCGCGCCGGACTGGAGATCCAGGCCGCGCTGGACCGCCGGCCGATGGTCGGGGACGTCCGGCTGCGCGTACGCGTCGGTGTCGCCACCGGCGAGGTCGTCGTCGACCTCGCCAGCGCGGTCAGCGGTGGCCACGGCGTGGCGAGCGGCGCGGTGATCACCACCGCGGCCCGCCTTCAGGAGTACGCCCCACCCGGCTCCGTCGCGCTCTGCGCGGGCACCGCCCGGGCCACCGCCGGCCTGATCGCCCAGCGCCCGCTGGCGCCGGTGCCGGTCAACGGCCGGGTGTCGCCGATGCCGGTCTGGCACGCCGTCGGCCCGGTCCGTGCCGGCGCCGACCGGCACGACGGTCCGCTGATCGGCCGCCGCCGCGAGCTGGCCGCCGTCACCGACCAGGTGCTCCGGGCGATCCGTGAGCGCCAGCCGCAGTGGGTCTCCCTGGTCGGCCCCACCGGCAGTGGCCGCAGCCGCCTTCTGCACGAGCTCACCGGTGCACTGCACACCGTGGACGGTCGCGCGGTGCGCTGGTGCGTGGTGAGCTGCCCGCCGTACCCCGACGAGGTGTTGGCTCCGGTCGCGGAGCTGCTGCGCGGCCTCGCCGGGATCCGCCACGGCGACGGCCCGGCGCTGGTCCGCGACCGGCTGATCGCCGCGCTGACGCCGCTGTTCCCGCCCACGGGTGTCGCGCAGGCGGTTCCGGCGTTGCGGCGGTTGCTGACCGCCCCGGACGGCTCGCCGGAGGCGCTGGCCGGCGCGGCGACCTGCCGTGACGTCCTGCTGCGCCTGGCCGCCGTCCGGCCGCTGGTCGTCGCGGTGGACGACGTGGACCGGGCCGCGCCCGAGGTGAGCCGTTTCCTGCACGCCCTGTTCACCGCCGCCACGAGACGGCGACTGCCGCTGGCCGTGCTCACCGTGCACCAGCCCCAGTGGGCCGACACCCGACCCGGCCCGGCGCGGCGGTTGCCGGTCCGTCCGTTGGCCACCGTGCAGTCCGGGCGGCTGCTGCGCCACCTGTTGACCCGGGCCGGGCAGCCGGTGGCCCTGGTCGACCGGCTGCTGCCCCTGGTGGGCGGCCGTCCGGGGCACGCCGCCGCGTACGTGGCGTCGGTCGCGGCGGGCGCGGACCCGGTGGCGCTCCCCGAGCCGGTACGTCGGGCGGTGGGCGCGGAGGTGGACCACCTCGACGGCGAGCGGCGGGCGGTGCTGATGGCCGCCGCGACGCTGGGCGGGACGGTCTCCGCGGCGACGCTGGACCGCGTGCTGGGTTGGCGGTCCGGGCGGTCCGCGTCGGCGCTGCGTCGCCTGGCCGGCGCCGGGTTGCTGCTCTCCAGGCACAGCGGCGGGTACGCGTTCGCCGCGCCCGCGCTGCGCCAGGTCGCCGCCGAACGGCTGCCCCGCGCGCTGCGGGCCGTCTTCGCCCGCCGGGCCACCGACGCCCCGCGCCTCGACGCGGTCGTCACGGTGTTGAACGCGACGCGGCCGGCCGATCCGACGACCCCGGCGCTCCCGGGCGGGCGCCTGCCCGCGGCGACGATCGCCACCCGACCGGCGGCGACGACACCCCCGGCCGACCGCCGGCTGCGCGCCGTTCCCTCGGCGGCTGACGGACCGCCGGGACGGCCCTGGTCGCCGGACGGTCGCCAGCCCGCGCGGGTCGGTCGGTTCCCGACGCCGATCCGGGCCGCGCCGGACACGTCGGGCGGGACGCGGGGGCTCGCCGAGGTCGGGTACCAGCCCGGCTCGGCGCGCGCCGAGCCACCGGCCCGGCGGGTCGCCGCCTGAGGCTCGGGCCGGTCAGCGGCGCGCGACCCGCCCGCGGGTGTCGGTCAGGGCCGCCCCCCGAACTGCCAGTTGTGCACCTCGACGTCGGCGTACCGGTCCGTGGTGAGGATGGCGCGTGCCGTGTCCGGGTCCGCCGCCCGCAGCAGCACGGCGGTGCCGAGCCAGGTGCCGCCGTCGTCGGACTGCAGGGGCCCGTACGCGACCAGCTCGTCCGTGTTCGACGGCACCGCCAGGTCGACGGGCTGGCCCGCGCCGAAGCCGAGCACCAGGTACCGGTTGCCGCCGGTGCGTCCTGCGGGGAAGTCCCACATCGTGCGGCCCAGCCTGTTGCGCCACCGGCGCAGCAGGACGTCGCGGTACACACCGGCCTGGTAGTTCGGCTCGTCGAAGGCGAACGTGCGGGCGGCGGCCGCGTCGGGGAGGTCGACGATGTGCACGCTGCCGGTGGCCGTGTCCCCGTCGCTGGAGAGGGTCGGGCCGCGGGCGATCATCTCGGCCGCGTACCGGTCCATGTAGGACCAGTGCTCCCCCAGCAGCTCGGCGCGCAGCGCCTGCGAGCCCGGACGGTCGCGGTGGTAGCACAGGAACTCCATGCCCCGCATTCTCGACGGGGTGCCGCGCACCCCTGCGGGCCGGGTGCCGCCGGGCCGTTCTACGGCACGGACGCCGAGGCCAGCAGCGCCGCCGTGGGCAGGGCGAGCAGGCCGTCCGGGGCACGGTACGCGGCGGTCAGCTCGTCGAACGCCGCGCGGATGCGGACGATCGTCTCCGGTGACTGGGCCTCCATCAGCAGGCCCGGCCTGCTGATGCCGTTCGCGGGGCCGCTCCACCAGGCCTCCGGGTCGGTGCGGTGCGCCCAGCTGACCGTCTCGCAGCGCACGTCGGACAGTCCGGCGGTGTGCAGCAGGCCGGACAGACCCTCGGGGGTACGCGCGAAGTCCCGGTCCGCGTCCACCCCGGGCACGACCGCCGGGCGACGTACACCGGCGGCGTCGAAGATGTCATTCCAGAGGCCCTGCGCACGCGGCGGCGGGTGCGGCCACGTCGTCACGGCGATCCGACCGCCGGACCGGACGACCCGTCGAAGCTCGCCGACCGCCGCCGCCGGGTCACCCACGTGATTGATCACGAAGTTCGCCACGGCCGCGTCGAAGCGCCCGGACTCGAACGGGAGGTCGGGCAGGGCCGCGAGGCGGACCTCCCGGGCGTCCGGCAGCCGGCCGCGCGCCATCTCCACCATGCTGGGCTCGGCGTCGACGGCCACGACGGCGGCGCCGCGCACACATGCCAGGGCGGCCACCGTTCCCGTGCCGGTGCCGGCGTCGAGCACCCGTGTGCCGGCACCGACGTCGGCGGCGTCCAGCAACAGCGGCGCGGGTCGCGCGCACAGGGCGGCGAGGCTGCCGGCGTACGCGCTCGCGCGGCCGGCCCAGCGCGACCGCTCATACTCGTCGAAGGCTGTCGTCGTCATGTCGCGCCCCCGCTCAACGGTCCTGATCGGGACGTCCCGAGACCGGACCCGGTGCGGCGCCGAGGAAGGCCAGCACCCGCGGCCAGAGCGCGGCGGTGGCGTCCGGGGAGTGCTCGGCCAGGTCCGGGTCGGTGAACAGGTGCCCCGCGCCCGGGTAGCGGAACACGGTCAGGTCGGCCCCGGCGGCGGTCATCGCCCGCTGCCACTCGTCGACCTCGTCGGCTGTGTCGTACGGGTCCGGGTCGGCGAGGTGCAGGTGCACCGGCAGCCCGGGGCGGACCGCGTCCGGTGCGCCACCGGTGCCGTGCAGCAGGAGCAGACCGGAGGCGTCGGGACGCTCCGCCAGCAACGCCCCGGCGACCCCGGCGCCCATCGAGAAGCCGGCGAGCACCGCCTCCGCCGGCAGGTCGCGCAGGGCGACCCGGGCCCGGTCGAGCACCGCCTCGTGGCCGATCTTGTCGAGCAGCGCGAAGCCGTCCTCGACGGTGTCGGCGGCCGGGACGCCGTACAGGTCGGGGGTGGTGACGCGGTGCCCGGCGGCGCGCAACCGGTCGGCGGCGACCCGTACGGCGGGCCGCAGCCCGTACACGGAGTGGAACAGCACGACGTGTCGCATCCGGTCATCCTGCCGCAGCCGGGCGCGGGCCCGGTGTGGCCACGCGGGACGAATCTCAGACCAGCGCCGCCAGCCGCGCCACCAGGTCTCCGGGCGCCGGCATCGCGGCCATTGTCGACGGCGGCTGTCCCCGGCTCGTTCAGCCGGCAGGGCGCTGGTCGACGATGCGGCGCATCTTGCCCATCGACCGCTCCACCGCGTCCGGGGCGAGCACCTGCACCGCCACGCTCACACCGATGGTGTTCTTCACCAGCTCGACGAGCGTCGCGCCGGCCTGTTCGGCGGCGTCCACGGCGACCCCGGCCCGCCGCTCGACCCGTACGGTGAGGGTGTCCAGCCGGCCCTGCCGGTCCAGGACGCACTGGAAGTGCGGTGACAGCTGCGGGGTCCGCAGGATCAGCTCCTCGATCTGGGTGGGGAAGACGTTCACCCCGCGCACGATCATCATGTCGTCCGTCCGACCGGTGATCTTCTCGATCCGGCGCATCGGTCGGGCGGTGCCGGGCAGCAGCCGGGTCAGGTCACGGGTGCGGTAGCGCACGACAGGCATCGCCTCCTTGGTCAGCGAGGTGAGCACCAGCTCCCCCCGCTCACCGTCGGGCAGCACCGCCCCGGTGACCGGGTCGATGATCTCCGGGTAGAAGTGGTCCTCCCAGACGTGCAGGCCGTCCTTGGCTTCGACGCACTCGGTGGCCACGCCCGGACCCATCACCTCGGAGAGTCCGTAGATGTCGACCGCGTGGATGTCGAGCCGCTGTTCCATCTCGTGGCGCATGTCCTCGGTCCACGGTTCCGCCCCGAAGATGCCCACCCGCAGCGAGGTGGCGCGCGGGTCGACGCCCTGGCGCTGCATCTCGTCGACGATGGCGAGCATGTAGCTGGGCGTGACCATGATGACCTCGGGCTCGAAGTCGCGGATCAGCATCACCTGGCGTTCGGTCATGCCTCCGGAGACGGGGATGACCGTGCAGCCCAGCTCCTCGGCGCCGTAGTGCGCGCCCAGGCCGCCGGTGAAGAGCCCGTAGCCGTACGCGACGTGCACCCGGTCCCCGGGACGGCCGCCGGAGGCCCGGATGGACCGGGCCATCAGACGGGCCCAGGTCCGCAGGTCGTCGCGTGTGTAGCCGACCACGGTGGGCCGGCCGGTGGTGCCGGAGGAGGCGTGCAGTCGGGAGACCCGCTCCCGGGGTACGGCGAACATGCCGAACGGGTAGTTGTCACGCAGCTCGGCCTTGCCGGTGAACGGGAAGCGGGCCAGGTCGTCGAGGTCGCGGCAGTCGTCGGGGTGCACCCCGGCCGCGTCGAACGCCCGGCGGTAGTGCGGCACGTTGTCGTACGCGTGCCGCAGCGACCAGCGCAGCCGCTCCCGTTGCAGGGCGCGCAGCTCGTCGACGCCGGCGCGCTCGACCGGCTCCAGCTCGTCGGGACGAGGGGTGCGGTCCTGCATCGCCTGTCTCCCTTGGCGCGACGGTCCCGGTGGGGCTGCGGGTACCGTACGCCGCCGTCGCCCCGGGTGGGCGGGGCGGCCGGGTGTCGACCGAGGGTGCGCGCGTGCGGGTGAGGGGCGCCGGACCGGGCGGGGTGCCCCGGCCCGGCGTCGCTCTGATCATCGCCCCGCCATCGTCCCGCAATTGCAAAAGATGTGCAACAAGGTCTGGACCCGGAATGATCGAGTAACTAGCCTGAGCATCATGAGTCCTTACATCACGGATCCGTCCGCGTGGCAGGAGAGCTGGGACCGCCAGCAGGAGGCCTACCTACCGGACCGGGAACACCGCCTCACCACGATGCTCGACGCCGTCGACGCCGTCCTCGACGGGCGGCCACCGCGCCTGCTCGACCTGGCCGGCGGCACCGGCACCATCACGCTGCGGACACTGGCGCGCTTCCCCGGCGCCGAGGTGACACTTGTGGACCTCGACCCGGCGCTGCTCGCCATCGCCGACGCCTCACTCGGCGACCGGGCCACAATCGTCACCGCCGATCTCGGCAGCCCCGACTGGAGGGCCGCGCTCCCCCACGACGGGTACGACGCCGTCCTCACCGCCACCGCCCTGCACTGGCTGCCGGCCGAGCGGCTCAGCGCGCTCTACGCCGAACTGCGCGACGTGCTGCGACCGGGCGGGGTCTTCGTCAACGCCGACCACATGCCCGAGGACACCCTGCCGGAGCTGACCAGGCAACTCATGGACCGGGCACGTGCCCGGCGCGACGCCCGGTACGCGGCCGGCTCGGTGCTGTCCTGGTCGGACTGGTGGCAGCGGGCCGGCGCCGACCCGGCGCTCGCCCCGCTGGTCGCCCAGCGGCACGTCATCTACCCGACAGGGCACAGCCCGGAGTGGAACCCACCGGCCTCCTGGCACCTGGCCGCGCTCACCGACGCCGGGTACCGCGAGGTGGGCACGCTGTGGCGCGGCGGCCCGGACGCCGCCGTGGCCGCACTACGCTGAGGACCCGTGTCACAGCCGCCGGACCCGCGCACCGACCCCGACGTCGACCTTCGCGTCCCCGCCGACCGGAGAGAGCTGACCGTCCGACCCGCGACGGTCCTCGCCACCATCGCGGCCGGCGGGGTGCTCGGCGCACTGGCCCGGGCCGGGCTGCAACATCTCGCCCCGCACGCGCCGACCGGTTTCCCGTGGGCGACGTTCGGCGTCAACCTCTCCGGCTGCCTGCTGATCGGCGTACTGATGGCGGCGCTCGCACACGTCGGGGGCGGGCACCCCCTGGTCCGACCATTTCTCGGGGTCGGGGTGCTCGGCGGTTTCACCACCTTCTCCACGTACGCGGTCGACGTCCAGCAGGCGCTTGTCGCGGGTGCGCCGGGCACCGCGCTGGCGTACCTGGCCGCGACACTTGTCGGGGCACTCGTCGCGGTCGGGTTGGGTGACGTCGGCACCGCCGGGCTGCTGCGGCGGCGGGCAGCCCGGTGACGGCACTACTCATCGCCCTGGGCGCGGCTGTCGGCGCGCCCCTGCGCTATCTCACCGACCGGGCCGTGCAGTCCCGGCACGACTCCGCGTTCCCGTGGGGCACGTTCACCGTCAACGTGACCGGGTCGCTGCTGCTCGGCGTCCTCGTGGGATGGCCGGCCGGGACGGCGGCCGGCGCCCTGCTCGGCACCGGATTCTGCGGCGCGCTGACCACCTACTCCACGTTCGGCTACGAGACCCTGCGGCTGGCCAGGGGCGGCCACCGGCTGCTCGCGCTGGCCAACGCGCTGGGCAGCGTGGCCGCCGGGCTCGCCGCCGCCTCGGTCGGATATGCCCTGGCCCGCGTCCTGACCGGCTGACCACACCGAGGGTATATATGCGAGGTATACCCTCGGTGTAGCCTGCTGGCATGAGCGTGCCACTGACCCTGCTCGGCCTCCTCGAACGAGAGCCCAGCCACGGATACGACCTCAAGCGCGACTACGACGCCTTCTTCGGCCGGGGCAAGCCACTGCCGTTCGGCCAGGTCTACTCCACCCTGAGCCGCCTGGCCCGGGACGGGAAGGTGGTGATCAGCGACGTCGCACCCGGCTCCGGCCCCGACCGCAAGCGCTACGTCATCACCGACGTCGGTGCGACCGAGGTCGAGCAGTGGTTGACCCAACCGGTCGACCCGGAGCCGCACCTGCAGACGGTGCTCTTCGCCAAGGTCGTGCTCGCGCTGATGCTCGACCGTCCCGCCGACGAATACCTCGACACCCAGCGCAGGGCGCACCTGCACCGGATGCGCGAGCTCACCGAGATCAAGCGCGCCGGCAGCCTGGTCGACGCGCTCCTCGCCGACCACGGCCTGTACCACCTGGAGGCGGACCTCCGGTGGATCGAGATGACCGGCGCCCGGTTGGACGCCCTACGGAAAGAGGTACGGCCATGAGCGTCATGATCGAGGCACGCGACGTGACGTTCGCCTTCGGCCAGACACCCGCCCTGCGCGGCGCCAGCGTCGACGTGGAGGCGGGCGAGATCCTCGCCGTCATGGGCCCCAGCGGCTCGGGCAAGTCCACTCTGCTGCACTGCCTGGCCGGCATCCTCGTGCCCGACTCCGGCGAGGTCCTCTTCGACGGGGTCCGGATCGACGCGCTGGCCGAGACCCAGCGCAGCAGCCTGCGCCGGGACCGGTTCGGCTTCGTGTTCCAGTTCGGCCAGCTCGTCCCCGAGCTCACCGCCGTGGAGAACGTCGCCCTCCCGCTGCTGCTCAGCGGCGTACGCCGGGCACGGGCGCTGCCGAAGGCCACCGCCTGGTTCGCGCGCCTCGGCCTGGACGGCCTGGAGCACCGGCGCTCGGGCGAGTTGTCCGGCGGGCAGGCGCAGCGCGTCGCCCTGGCCCGGGGCCTGGTCGCCGAGCCGCAGGTGCTCTTCGCCGACGAGCCGACCGGCGCGCTCGACTCGCTCACCGGCGAGCAGGTCATGGACCTGCTGGTCGGCGCCGCCCGCGAGCAGGGCACCACTGTCATCCTGGTCACCCACGAGCCGAGGATCGCGGCGTACGCCGACCGCGAGGTCATGGTCCGTGACGGCCGCGTCAACGCGCCGGACCGGATCGCCTCATGATCCGCTTCGGTCTCCGCCTCGCCGTGGCGGGCGGCCGGGAGGCGCTCACCCGCCTGCTCGTCATCGCCGCCGCCGTCGCGATCGGCAGCGGGCTGCTGCTGACCACCCTCGCCGGGGTCAACGCCACGAACGCACAGCTCACCCGGTTCGCGTCGATCTACCCCAACGCCTCGACGGGCGGTGACGCCGACCCGCTGTGGTGGTCGACCCGGGACGACTACTTCCAGGGCAGGCAGATCATCCGGATCGACGTCGCCGCCACCGGCCAACGGGCGCCCACCCCGGTCGGCGTCCCGACCACGCCCGGTCCCGGCGAGTTCTACGCCTCACCCGCGATGCGTGACCTGTTGGCCGCCCACCCGGCCGACCAACTGGCCGCCCGTTACCCGGGGCGCGACCTCGGCACCGTCGGCCCGGCCGGGCTGACCTCACCGGACACTCTGCTCGCCATCGTGGGTGGCACGCCCGAGCACGTCGCCACACTGCCGAACGTCAGGCGGGTCACCAGTGTCGGCGACACTCCCGCGCTGCCCGAGACCACGGTGAACCTCATCCTGGGCGTGATCGCCGGTGGGCTGCTGTTCCCGGTGCTGATCTTCATCGGGACGGCCACCCGGCTCAGCGCCGCCCGCCGGGAGCAGCGCTTCGCCGCGATGCGTCTGGTCGGCGCGACCCCTCGGCAGATCTCGACGGTCGCCGCCGTGGAGGCGGCCGCCGCCGCCGTCGCCGGCACCGCCGTCGGCTTCGCCCTGTTCTACGCCTTCCGCGGCCCCCTCGCCGGCATCCCGTTCACCGGCATGCCCTTCTTCCCCGACGACATGTCTCTCGGCCTGCTGGACGTCCTGCTCGTGGCGCTCGGCGTCCCGGCCGGCGCGGCGCTCGCGGCGCAGGTCTCGCTGCGCCGCGTACGGATCTCGCCGCTGGGCGTCACCCGCCGGGTCACCCCCCGGGCCCCGCGCGCGTACCGGCTGATCCCCGCCCTGCTCGGTGTCGCTGTGCTGTTCCTCGCCATCGGCTTCCGACCCGAGACGTCCGACGGCCAGGCTGCGGTGTTCCTGCCCGGTCTGCTGCTCATCATGGCCGGACTGGTCTTCGCAGGTCCCTGGTTGACGATGGTCGGCTCCCGGGTGATGGCCCGGTACGCCAGCCGCCCCGCCACGCTCATCGCCGCGCGGCGCCTCGCCGACAACCCGAAGGCCGGCTTCCGGGCGATCAGCGGCATCATGCTCGCGCTCTTCGTCACAAGCGTCGCCGTCGGCGTGATCACCACGATCGTCGACGAACGCGGCCCGGCGCCGGTCGGCTCGACCGACGCGGCAACGGTGACCACCGTCTTCGACGAGAAGACGACGTCGGTGCCGGACACGCTCTTCGCCGACCTGCGGGCGATCGGCGGGGTGCGGTCCGCGACCGCCATCCGCGAGAACCCGGAGTTGACCGCCTCCGGCGAGGTCGGCGTGATCGCGTGCACCGACCTGCCGAGCGTGTACGGCAGGTGCGCCGAGGGCGCGAGCGTCATCGAGGTGCCGTTGGGCCTGAGCCGCTGGCGGGAGTCGGCGTCGTCCGCGACGGTCTGGCCCGCCGCCTCGATCACCCTCGACGATCTCCAACGGGCGCCGGTGGTGTCGATGGTCGTCGGCACGGACGGCTCCGTCGCCGCCGTCGAACGCGTCCGCACAGTGCTCGAGGTCGCCTTCCCGACCTTCTGGGTCGGGCCGAACGTGCCCGGCGACTTCGAGTCGGACTTCGCCGACACGCTGCGCGGCTGGGAACAGCTGGCCAACGTCATCATCATCGCCAGCCTGGCGCTCGGCGGGTGCAGCCTCGCGGTCAGCGTCATCGGCGGCCTGACCGAACGCCGCCGTCCGTTCAGCCTGCTGCGCCTCAGCGGCGCTCCGGTGCGGGTGCTGCGTCGGGTGGTGGCGCTGGAGAGCGCCGTACCGATGCTCGCCGTCGCCGCGATCGCCATCGGGATGGGCCTGCTCGCCGCGCACCTGTTCCTGCGGGCGCAGATGGGCTACACGCTCGTCGCGCCGGAGCCGGGCTTCTACGTGATCGTCGTCGTCGGGCTGGTCGCCTGCCTCGGCGTCATCGCCTCCACGATGCCGCTGCTGGAACGCGTCACCGGGCCGGAGACCGCCCGCAGCGAGTGACCGTCAGTGCCCGGTGGCCGCGACGGCGACCACCGGGCCGACGACGAAGACGGCCGGCGGGCCCACGGACTCGCGGGCGGCGACCACGCCGATCTCGTCCAGCCGGGCCGACACCGACTTCTGGCCGGGTTGCCCGGCGTCCTGCACGGCCAGCACCGGCGTCTCCGGGGCGCGGCCGTGCTCGACCAGTACCGCCGCGATCTTGGCGATGGTGTCGACGGCCATCAGCAGCACGACCGTGCCCCGGGCGCGGGCCAGCGCCGCCCAGTCGACGAGCGAGTCGGGGTGCCCGGGCGGCAGATGCCCGGAGACCACCGTGACGTCGTGCGCCACGCCCCGGTGCGTGACCGGGACTCCGGCGAGGGCCGGTGCGGCGAGGGCGCTGCTCACCCCGGGCACGACAGTCACCGGTACGCCGGCCGCCGTGCAGGCCTGCACCTCCTCGTGGCCGCGTCCGAAGACGTACGGGTCGCCGCCCTTGAGCCGGACCACCCGGCGCCCGGCGCGGGCGTGTGCCACCAGGGCCGCGTTGATCGTCTCCTGGGCCATCGAGGGGCCACGGGGCACCTTGGCGGCGTCGATGACCAGCACGTCGGGGCGCAGCCCGGCGAGCAGCCCCTGCGGGGCGAGCCGGTCGACGACGACCACGTCCGCGGCGTCGAGCAGCGCCTGTCCGCGTACCGTGATCAGGTCGTCGGGCCCCGGCCCGCCGCCCACCACGGCGACCGAGCCAGCGTCGTGGTGGTGGTCGTGGCCGTGATGGTGATGGTGGTGGCCGACCGGGTCGTCGGGGTGGTCGTGCGGGCGTTGCGGGCGGCCCACCTTGTCGGCGAAGCCGGGCATCAGCACCCGGTACGCGCAGGTGTCGCAGTTCATTCGGATGTCCCCGCCCAGCGCCTCGGCGTGGCGTTCGAGGACCAGATCCGCGAGGGCGTCGCAGTCGCCGATCACCTCGGCGACCCGCACGTCGAGGTCGGGGTGCGCGGCGGCGAACTCCGCCGACTGGGCCACGATCCGGTCCGGCAGCACCCCGGCGAACAGGAAGTACGGCGCCACGACGATCCGCCGCGCGCCGAGCCGGCGCAGTCGTTCCAGCACCGCCGGCACCGACGGCTGGGCGAGGGAGACGAAGCCCGGCTCGACACCGGCGTAGCCGCGTCCCTCCCAGAGCAGCCGGGCGACCTTGGCCACCTCGGCGTTGGCGTCCGGATCGGTGGAGCCCCGGCCGATCAACGCGACCCACGTGCCGGCCCGGTCGACCCCCGCGTCGGCCCGCCCGCCGTCGGCAGGCGTCACGCCGGCCCGCCCGGCGTCCACCAACGCCGCGTCGACGCGTTCTTCGAGGGCGGTGTGCAGCAGCGGGTGCGGGCCGAGCGGACGGCCGTAGCGGTAGGTCAGCCCGGGGTGACGCTCCTGCTCACGGGCCATCGCGGCGGGGATGTCGCCCTTGCCGTGCCCGGCGGCGGTGAGCACCAGCGGCAGCGCCACCAGCTTCCGGTGTCCGCGCGCGACGAGCGCGCCGACCGCGTCGGTCAGCGGCGGGCGGGACAGCTCGATGAAGCCGCCCTCGACGTCGCCGACGTCGCCGCGGCGGCGGACCCGTTCGACGAGCGCGGCGAACTGGTCGACCCCGGCCGCGCTGCGCGTACCGTGTCCGACGATCACCAATCCGGTCATGACCTCTCCTCGACGTAGAGCAGGGCGTTGAGGGCGGCGGCGGCGACCGCCGAGCCACCCTTCTCCCCCACGTTCGACACGGCGGGCAGGCCGCTGGCCCGCAGCGCCGCCTTCGCCTCGGCGGCGCCCACGAAGCCGACCGGCAGGCCGACGACCAGCGCGGGAGCGGCGTCCAGGCCGAGCAGTTCGACAAGGGCGGTGGGCGCGCAGCCGACCACCCACACCGCGCCGGGGCCGACCCGGTCCAGGGCGATCCGCGCGGCCGCCGCCGAGCGGGTGATGCCGGCCGAGCGGCCCAGCGCGGCGGCGGCCGGCTCGGCGACCGGGCAGACAAGTTCCAGGCCGGCCCGGGTGATGCCGGCGGCGACCATCGCCACGTCCGTCACCACGGGTACGCCCGCGCGCAGCGCGGCCAGGCCCGACTCCAGGGCCGTCTCGTCGCAGACCAGCTCGTCGACGTACGCGAGGTCGGCGCTGGCGTGCACCACCCGTTCGGTCACGGCGCGGCTCAGCGGCGGCAGGTGCGACAGGTCGACGCGTTCGCGCAGGATGCGGTACGACTCGACCTCGATCGGGTGCGCGACCCGGCTCATCGGTTCTCTCCACTGTGGTCGGACCCGGCCACGCGGATCGCGTCGACCGGGCAGATCTCCAGGCACTCCAGGCAGCCGGTGCACCGGTCGGCGCGGACGGTGAGGCCGCCGGCGACCGGCCGGATCGCGTGCGTGGGGCAGGTGAGCAGGCAGGCGCCGCAGCCCTGGCACGCGCCGATGGTCACGTACGCCACCGGTACCCCCGGGGTGTGACCATCCGGCCGGCGACCAGCCGGGTGTCGGTGCTGCCGACGACCACGACGCCGTACATGTCGACCACGGACGGGTCGAGGGTGGCGAGCGTGGCCAGGTGCACCCGCTCGCCGGGGCGGCTGGCGTTGCGCACCACGCCGACCGGGGTGTCGGGTGGGCGGTGCGCGGCGAGGATGCCGAGCGCCCTACCGAGCTGCCAGTCACGCGCCCGGCTGCGCGGGTTGTAGAACACCGTCACGAAGTCACCCTCGGCGGCAGCCGTCACCCGCCGCTCGATGACCTCCCACGGGGTGTGCAGATCGGACAGGCTCACGTACGCGTGGTCGTGGCCGAGGGGTGCGCCCAGCAGCGCGCCGGCGGCGAGGGCGGCCGTCACCCCGGGCACACCCACCACGTCGACGCGCTCGTCGGCGTACTCCAGGGCGGGGCTGGCCATCGCGTACACCCCGGCGTCGCCGGAGCCGACCAGCGCGACCGCGCGGCCGGCGGCGGCCTCGGCCACGGCGGCACGCGCCCGCGCCTCCTCCGCGCCCAACCCGCTGGACAGCACCCGGGTGCCCGGGCGGAGCACGTCGCGGACCTGGTCGAGGTACTGGTCCAGGCCGACCACCACGGCGGCGCGGCGCAGCTCGGCCACCGCGCGCGGGGTGCGCAGGTCGGCGGCGCCCGGCCCGAGCCCCACCACCGCGAGCCGGCCGCGCGGCGCGTGCCGCGCCACGGCCACGGTCGCCATCGCCGACGCGGTCTTGCCGACCAGCAGCGTGGCGTCGTCGGGCCGGCCGTGCGGGCCGAGCAGCGCGGCGGCCTCCGCCACGCTCGGCGTGCCGACCGCGGCGCGGACCACCTCGCTGGGGTGCGGCACGTCGACCGCCGCGAGCCGCGTCGCCGGCCAGGTCACCAGGGGTACGCCGAGCGCGTCGGCGGTGTCGCGGATGCCCGCCTCGTCGGCCTTGACGTCGGCGCTGGCCAGGCAGCGCAGGCTCGCCGGGTCGAGGCCGGCCTCGGCCAGCACCCGGTGCAGCAGCTCGGCCACCTCGGCGGCCGGTACGCCCCGACTCGCGCCCACCCCGGCGACCAGGGACGGGGGCCGCAGCACGGCGGTTCGCCCGTCCGGGGGCACCACCCGGTCGGTGACCAGCAGCCGGTACCCGTCGTCCGGCGGGTCCTCGGCGGCGGCGCGCACGTTCGGGGGCAGGGCGGGCAGCGGCCAGTCGGCGTCGGCGACCAACCGGACCGGTTCACCGTCCAGGATGGCCCGGGACACCGCGGCGACCGCGCCCCGCACCGGCCAGCCGAGGGTGTCCAGCCCCGGCAGGCCGACCGCGTCGGTGGCGGTGGTGATCACCGGTCGGGCGTCCAGCACGGCGGCGACCCGCTCGGCGAGGGCGTTGCCGCCCCCGGCGTGCCCGCCGAGCAGCGCCACGGCGTGCCGGGCGGCCTCGTCGACGACGACAACTGCCGGGTCGGTGCGCTTGTCGGCGAGCAGCGGCGCGAGTATCCGTACCACCGCGCCGGTGGCCAGGAACGCCACCACGGCGTCGTACTGCGCCCAGGCGCCGCGCAGCGCGTCGGCGACGCTCTCCCCCTCGACCAGGTGGGCGTGCGGCCAGGCGGCGGTGACGGTGTCGGCGTGCCGCCGGCCGGCGGCGGTGGCCGCCACCAGGCCGATCCGGGCCGGCGGGTTCTGGTCGGTCACGGGCGCTCCCCGGTGAGGACGACCACCGGGTTGGCGGCCGCGAGACGGATCGACCCGCCGGGCAGGTCGGCGAGGCGGGCGGCGGAGAGCTGGCAGCCCTCGACCGTGTAGCCGGCGGCGCGCAGCAGGCCCACTGCCGGCGCGACCCGGTCCAGGGCGGCCAGGGTGAGGACCATCCGCTCGGGCCGGCGGGCCGTCACGGCGGTGAGGACGTCGACGCCGCCGCCACCGACGAAGACGGCGTCCGGTTCGGGCAGTCCGGCCAGCGCCTGCGGTGCCCGGCCGATGACCAGTCGGACGTCGACGGCGTGCGCTGTCGCGTTCGCCCGGATGGTCGCGGCGGCGTCGGCGTCCTGTTCGACGGCGAGTACGGCCGCGCCGAGCAGGGCGCACTCGATGCCGACCGAGCCGCTGCCCGCGCCGACGTCCCAGATCAGCCGCCCCAGCCGGGGACGCAGCCGGGCGACGACGAGGGCGCGTACCTCCGACTTGGTGATCATGGAGTCGCGGTGGGCGTACCGGGTCTCGGGCATCGCCCACCCGTGCACCGGGGCGGCGGCCGGCTGGTTGTCCGACCGCATGACGCCGGCGTCGATTCCGTCGGCGAGGCTGAGCAGCACGTGCGGGTCGGACCAGGCCTCGACGGCAGCCTGCTCGGGCGTCACCTCGCGGACCCGTTCGGCGTCGGTGCCCAGGTTCTCGGCGACGAGCAGGCGGCGGGACCAGCCGCGCAGGCCGGTGCCCAGCTCGGCCGCACCGGCGCCGGGCGCGGTGAGCACCGCGACCAGCGGCAGCGCCCGGCAGGCGTTCAGGGCCGACCGGGGGTCGCGCCCGTGCGCGGTGACCACGGCGGCGCCGTCCCAGGGCAGCCCGGCGCGGGCGAACGCGGCGGCCACACTGGACACCGCCGGCACCACCCGTGGCGCCAGCCCGGCCCCGCGCAGCCGCCGGACGATGCCGAACAGGCCGGGGTCGCCGCTGGCCAGCACGACGGCCGGCACGCCGGCGGCGACGGACTCGGTCAGCCGCCGCACGGCGGGCGCGAGGGGGCCGAGGGTGACGGTGTCCGCGCCGGCCGGTACGGGCACCGAGGCCAGGTGCCGGGCGGCCCCGACGACCAGCCCGGCCGCGGCCAGCACCGGCGCGAGCGCGGGGTGCGGTGCGGCGCCGGCGGTGTCCAGACCGACCACCGTCACCGGGGTCACCGGGACCACCGGCCGGACGAGGCGACCACCCGCGCACCGGCGAAGTCGACCATCGCCACGTCGACGGTGACCGTCGGTCCGGCGAAGCGCCGCAGCACCTGACGGACCCGTTGGCAGAGCAGGTCCCCGGCCGGGCCGAGCAGCCCGGCGGTCTCCCACAGCTCGTACGCGTGCCGTCCGGTGTTCGCCCCGGTCACGGCGGCGACAAGCGACGGGTCACCACCGGCCTCGGCGGTCACCGCGCCGAGCAGTGACAGGTCCACAGCGGAGCGGGTGTAGTGGGTCATCAGGATGCCCGCCGCGAGTTTGGCCAGCTTGCCGGCCATGCCGACGAAGACCACACCGGTCATCTCGTCGCCCACGGCGGCGGTCACGGCCGCTCCGGTGAAGTCGCCGACCTCGACGAAACACACCTCGGGCAGCTCCGGCAGCAACGCGCGGGCGGCCCGCTCGGTACGCCCACCCGTGCACAGCACCACGGTCCGCTCGCCCTGGGCGGCCATCACGTGCACCGCCTGCACCACGCTGGCCCGCCAGGAGGCGGTGGAGAACGGTCGGACGACGCCAGTGGTGCCGAGGATCGAGATGCCGCCCAGGATGCCGAGCCGCCGGTTGGTCGTCTTGCGGGCCATGACCTCGCCCCGGGGCACGCTGATCACCACGCGTACGCCGACCTCGCCCAGGTCGACCACCTCCCCCACCGCCTCGCCGATCATCCGGCGGGGAGTGTCGTTGATCGCCGGACCGCCGACGGTGAGCCCGAGACCGGGCTTGGTGACCGTGCCGACGCCCGCGCCGCCGGCCAGCCGCAGCCCGGGCACGTCGGTCCAGTCCACGGTGGCGGTCAGCTCGGCCCCGTGGGTGACGTCCGGATCGTCACCGGCGTCCTTGACCACCACCGCCTCGGCCCGTACCGGCGGGGTGCCGGTCACCTCGCAGCGCTCCACCGGGAAGCGCACCCGCCGCCCGGCCGGCAGACCGATCTCCACCTCCGGCTGGGGCTCACCGGTGACCAGCGCGGTGACCGCGGCCTTCGCCGCCGCCGTCGCGCACGCGCCGGTGGTCCAGCCGGTACGCAGCGCGGTCGGCCGGACCTTCGCGGTACGCGGCAGGTCCGGTTCGCGCAGCGGCGGCTCGGCGTACGTCATGGTGTGCTTGTCTCCCCGGCGCGGGCGCCGGCCTGGCGGCGCAGCTCGGCACGGGCGGCCGGCTCCGCCTTGCGGAAGGTGTGGAAGTGCCCGGGGTGGTACAGGTGTGAGCGGGTGCCCTCGGCGGCCAGCGCCGGCCCGACGAGGAATAGGGTGTGCTTCCACAGCCGGTGCTGCTTGACTGTCGCCTCCAGGGTGCCGACCGTGCACCGCACCACCAGCTCGTCCGGCCAGGTCGCCTGGTACGCCACGACGGCCGGGGTGTCCGCCGGGTAGCCGCCGGCCAGCAGCTCGGCCTGCACCTGCCCGGACCGGGCGGCGGACAGGAACAGCGCCATGGTGGTGCCGTGCCGGGCGAAGTCGCGGACCCGCTCGCCGGGCGGCATGGGGGTCCTGCCACCTTCGAGGCGGGTGAGGATCACCGACTGGGCGACCTCGGGAACTGTCAGCTCCCGCCCGATGATCGCCGCGACGGCCGTGAACGACGACACCCCGGGCACGATGTGGACGGCCAGGCCGAGCGCCCGGCACAGGTCCAGCTGCTCCTGCACGGCACCCCACAGCGCCGGGTCACCGGAGTGGATCCGCGCCACGGTCAGCCCCTGCCCGGCGGCCCGCTCGTAGAGCGGCACAACTCCCTCGATGGGCAGCTGCGACGAGTCGACGATCTCGGCGCCGGGGCGGGCATGCTCCAGGACGTCGGCGTGCACCAGGCTGGCCGCCCAGATGACGATGTCCGCCTCGGCGATCACCCGGGCGGCCCGCAGCGTCAGCAGGTCCGCCGCTCCCGGGCCGGCCCCGACGAACCACACGGTCCCGTCGCTGCTCACAGCTTTCCTCCTCGGTGCTCGCGGCGGGCCGGAACCAGCAGCGTCGACAGGTACGGCAGGTCGTTCCCGGTGGCGTCGACCGGGCCGATCCGTTCACCCGGCAACCCCAGGCTGCGGCCGAGCACCGCGTCGTCGAGCCGGCCCTGTCGGCGCAGCTCGGCGAGCAGTTCCGGGTGCCGCCGCCAGCCTTTGTAGGCGACCACGGTGCCCGGTCCGGCCAGGGCGTCGGTGAACAGCGCCAGGCCGGCGGTGGCCGGCAGCAGGGTGAGCGGTTCGCGTCCCTCGCAGAGCGGGACGCCGCTGCGCGAGGCCAGCTCCTGCATGGCGGTCACCCCGGGCACGGTCGCCACCCGCACCGTCGGGCGCAGCGCCCGGACGCTCTGCGCCAGGTAGCCGAAGGTGGAGTAGACGTTCGGGTCGCCGATGGTGGCGAAGGCGATGGACCGTCCGCCCGCGTCGATCGCCTCGACCACGCTGCGGGCGGCGGCGTCCCAGGCCGCCGCCCGGCGGGCGGTCACCCCGCCCCGGTCGTCCAGGGCGAACGGCAGCCGGCGCAGCCGGTCCGCCGCCACGTGGTCGCGTACGGTCGCCTCGGCCCGCCCGGCGTCCGCACCCGGCGGCGTCGCGGCGGCGGTCGCCGTGGGCTGCACCCGGTCCGCCATCACGGGTACGAAGACCAGGTCGGCCTCGCGCAGCACGCGGACCGCTTTGACGGTGAGCAGTTCGGGGTCGCCCGGCCCGACCCCGACCCCGGTCAGCGTGGCGGTCATCGGCACGCCTCGACGAGCCGGCGGGCCGCGTCGGGGTGCCCGGCCCAGTGGGTGTGCAGGTAGGACCCGTGCACCCGGCCGGTGACGAAGCCGTGCCGCGCGTCGTCCCACCGCCACGCCGGCGTGTCCCCGTGCCGGGGGTCGGTGGTGGTGCGGTGGAACTCGTGGCCGCGTACCTGCTGACCGGCGCGGGCCACCGGGGAGTCGGCGACCGCCACGGCCTCGCGGTAGCCGAGGGTGAGCCGGCCGGTCATCCGGGCGGTCAGGTCCAGCCGGCCGCACATCGGTACGCCGTCCAGGGACCGCCCGAGGTAGAGCAGCCCGGCGCACTCGGCCACGATCGGACCGTCGAAGTCGGCCAGCTCGGCGCGGAGGGTGGCGTTGCCGGCCAGCGCCTCGGCGTACGCCTCGGGGAACCCGCCGCCGACCACCACCGCGCGGGTGCCGGCGGCCAGCGTCGCGTCGCGCAGCGGGTCGACGGTGACCACATCCGCTCCGGCGGCGGTGAGCAGTTCGGCGGTCTCCGCGTACGAGAAGGTGAAGGCCGCTCCGCCGGCGAGCGCGACCCGTGGTCGCCCGGCGCCGGCCGGCCCGCCGACGGCGGCTACCGGGTCCCACGCCGGGGCGGTCAGCGGCGGGGCGCTGCGGGCGAGGTCGAGAACGGCGTCGAGGTCCACTGTGGCCTCGACCAGTTCGGCGAGCGCGGTGACGATCGCCAGGGACTCGGGCGCCTGCTCGGCGACCGGGACCAGCCCGAGGTGCCGGGCCGGCGCGGCCACCTCGGCGGCGCGGGTGACCGCGCCGAGCACCGGTACGCCCACCTCGGCGAGGGCGTCGCGCAGCAGGGTCTCGTGCCGGGGCGAGCCGACCCGGTTGAGGATGACACCGCCGATCCGCACCGCCGGGTCGAAGGCGGCCATGCCGAGGGTCAGCGCGGCGGCCGACCGGCCCTGCGCGGTGGTGTCGAGGACCAGCAGCACCGGCGCGTCGATGAGCCGGGCGACGTGGGCGGTGGAGGCGTGGTCGCGGCGGCCCACCGCGCCGTCGTGCAGGCCCATGACGCCCTCGACCACCGCGACGTCGGCGGGCGTGGGGACGCTCGCGCCGTGTCGCAGCAGGGCGGCGATCAGGTCGGCTCCGACCAGGAACGGGTCGAGGTTGCGCCCTGCCCGCCCGGCGGCGAGGGCGTGGTAGCCGGGGTCGATGTAGTCCGGGCCGACCTTGTGCGGGCTGACCGTCAGGCCCCGGCGGCGCAGCGCGCCGAGCAGCCCGGTGGCCACGGTCGTCTTGCCGTGCCCGCTGGCCGGCGCGGCGATCACCACCCGCGGCAGCGCCCACGGCTCGACGCTCACCATTCGATGCCCTTCTGGCCCTTCTGGCCCGCGTCCATCGGGTGCTTGACCTTGGTCAGCTCGGCCACCAGATCGGCGGCGGCGACCAGGCGCGGGTCGGCGTCCCGACCGGTGATCACGACGTGTTGGAAGCCGGGCCGGCCGGCCAGGGTGGCGACCACCTCGTCGACGTCCACCCAGCCCCACTTCATCGGGTAGGTGAACTCGTCGAGCACGTACAGCCCGTACCGCTCGGCGGCCAGGTCGCGCTGGATCTGCCGCCAGCCCTCCAGGGCGTCGGCGGCGTGGTCGGCGTCGCCGCCGCGCTGGATCCAGGACCAGCCCTCACCCATCTTGTGCCAGGTGACCGGGGCGCCCTGGCCGGTACGCTCGTGCACCTCGCCGAGCGCGCGGAAGGCGTTCTCCTCGCCCACCCGCCACTTGGCGCTCTTGACGAACTGGAACACCCCGACCGGCAGCCCGGCGGTCCACGCCCGCAGGGCCAGCCCGAACGCGGCGGTCGACTTCCCCTTCATCTGTCCGGTGTGGACGATCACCAGTGGCCGGCGCCGCCGCTGCCGGGTGGTCAACCCGTCGGTCGGCACCATGCTCGGCTGTCCCTGCGGCATCAGCCCGTCCCCCGTCCGTGTCCGCTGTCCGTGTCCGTGTGTCCCGCGATCGTGCAGTTTCTGTCGACCATCTGCGCGCTTGGTCCGTTATGCCGCGACAGCGGGTGCACGATCGCGGGGGTGGGTGAGGGCTTCCAGGGGGGTTTGCGGAGCGTTCAGCTGGGTGGCCAGGCGGGCGGCCAGGTTGAGGCGGATTGGGCCGGATTCGCAGTCGACGACCACGCACGACGCTCCGGTGCCCGCCAGGACCGCTGCCGCTGCTGCCGCCCGGTCCAGCGGACGGGTGCCCGCCGTGGCTCTGCCGTCGGTGACGATGAGGACCAGCGGGCGGCGCTTCGGGTCACGCAGGTGCTCCACCCGCAACAGATCCGCCGCGGCGAGCAGGCCCTCGGCCAGCGGCGTACGCCCACCGGTGGGCAGCTCGGCCAGCCGGGTCGAGGCGGCCAGCACCGACGAGGTGGCCGGCAACAGCGTCCGCGCGCCGGTGCCCCGGAAGGCGATCACCGCGACCTTGTCCCGCCGCTGGTACGCGTCGGTGAGCAGGGCGAGCACCGCGTCCTTCACTGTGGTCATCCGCTGCCGGGCGCCCATCGAGCCGCTCGCGTCCACAACGAACAGCACCAGGTTGCCCTCGCGCCCCTCGCGAGCCGCCTCGCGGAGATCGTCGCGGCGTAGTCGCAGCGGACCGGTCAGGCGGCCCCGGGCCGCCTGGTGCGGTGCGGCGGCGCGGACCGTGGCCGGCAGGTGCAGCGCCCCGACCCGACCCGCCGGCACCCGCGCGCCGGTGGTGCGGCCCCGCCCGGTTCGGGCCCGCGACCGCCGGCCGGGCACCCCGTCACCCACGCCGGGCGCGGTGAGCAGCCGCGCCGTCAACCCACCCCGGGGTACGGCCACCGGCTGCGCGCCGCGGGTCGGTTCGTCGCCCCCGGCCGCCGATTGCCGGTCGTCGGGCGTGCGTGCGTCCCGGCCGTCGCCGGCCGGGCGCGGCGGCCAGCCGTCGTCGCCCCGGTCGCCCGGCTGGCGCTGCGGCCGGCCGTCGGCACCGTCCGGCCCGTGGCCACGCGCGTCCGGGCCGGCACCGTCACGCGCCGTCGAGTGCCCGGCCGACTCGGACTCACCGAGGTCGCCGCCACTCGGGCCGGCTCCGTATGGCCCACCCCCGTTCGGGCCGCCTCCACCAGCCGGGCCGCCGCCCTGCGGGTCCCCGCCACCAGCCGGACCGCCGCCGTCGGGGCCGTCGTCGTCCGGGTCGTCGGGGTGGGCGTCCTCGGCCCGCCGTAACGCCTCGTCGAGACGCTTCTCGTCGAGCCCCGGCGTGTCGAACGGATCACGGCGGCGGCGGTGCGGCAGCGCCAGCCGGGCGGCCACCCGTACGTCGTCGATGGTGACCCGGTCCCGGCCGTGCCAGGCGGCGTGCGCGAGGGCGGTACGGGCCGTGACGATGTCGGCGCGCATCCCGTCCACGTCGAACGCCGCGCACACCTCGGCGATCTGCCGCAGCGCCGCGTCCGGCAGTCGTACCCCGGGAAGCCGGCGGCGGGCGGCGGCGACCTGCCGGGCGACGTCGGCGTCGGCGTCGGCCCAGCGGGCGGCGAAACCGGCCGGGTCGGCGTCGGCCGCGAGCCGGCGGCGGACGACCTCGACGCGGACCGCCGGGTCGCGGCTGGCGCCCACCTCGACTGTCAACCCGAACCGGTCGAGGAGCTGCGGGCGCAGCTCCCCCTCCTCCGGGTTCATCGTGCCAACCAGCAGGAACCGGGCCGCGTGGCTGACCGAGACGCCCTCGCGCTCGACGTGGCTGCGGCCCATCGCCGCCGCGTCGAGCAGCAGGTCGACGAGGTGGTCGTGCAGCAGGTTGACCTCGTCGACGTAGAGCACGCCCCGGTGGGCGGCGGCGAGCAGGCCCGGCTCGAAGGCACGTACCCCCTCGCCGATGGCCCTCTCCAGGTCCAGCGACCCGACCACCCGGTCCTCGGCGGCGCCGACCGGCAGCTCGACGAGCCGGGCCGGACGGGTCTCGGCGGGCGCGTCGACCGGGTGCGGGCCGTCCGGGCAGGCCGGGTCCGGGTCGGCCGGGTCACAACCGAAACGGCACCCGGCGACCCGGCGCACCGGGGGCAGCAGTGCGGCGAGGGCACGCACGGCTGTCGACTTGGCGGTGCCCTTCTCGCCGCGCACGAGGACCCCGCCGATCGCCGGGGCGACCGCGTTGAGCAGCAGCGCCAGCCGCATGTCGGCCATGCCGAGCACGGCACTGAACGGGTAGGTGACGCTCATGCCCGGTCCTCCAGGTCACCCTCGCTGGCCAGGTACGTGTCGCGGAGCCGGTCCAGGGTGGCCGGGTCGGGTTCGGCCCACAGCCCCCGGTCGGCGGCCTCGAGCAGCCGTTCGGTGATGCCGCGCAACGCCCACGGGTTGGACCGCTCCAGGAACTCCCGGGTCGTCTCGTCGAAGAGGTACGCGGCGGCCAGGTTCTCGTACATCCAGTCGTCGACGACACCGGCGGTGGCGTCGTAGCCGAACAGGTAGTCCACGGTGGCCGCCAGCTCGAACGCGCCCTTGTAGCCGTGCCGGCGCATCGCGGCGATCCACTTCGGGTTGACCACCCGGGCGCGGAACACCCGCCGGGTCTCCTCTCCGAGCGTGCGGGTCCGTACGTCGTGCGGCATCGCCGAGTCACCCACGTACGCCCGCGGGGCGGTGCCGGTGAGGTGGCGGACCGTCGCCACCATCCCGCCGTGGTACTGGAAGTAGTCGTCGGAGTCGACGATGTCGTGCTCGCGGGTGTCCTGGTTCTTGACGGCCACCGCGATCCGGGCGAAGGAGCGTTCCATGTCGGCGCGCGCCTCCCGCCCGTCCAGGCCCCGGCCGTACGCGTAGCCGCCCCACACCGCGTACACCTCGGCCAGGTCGGCGTCGTCGCGCCAGGTCCGGGCGTCGATCAGGGGCAGCAGACCCGCCCCGTACGCCCCCGGTCTGGAGCCGAAGATCCGGGCGGTGGCGCGCCGCTCGTCGCCGTGCTCGGCGAGGTCGGCGACGACGTGCGCGCGCAGGTAGTTGTCGGCGTCCGGCTCGTCGAGGGCGGCGACCCGCCGGACGGCGTCGTCGAGCAGGGCCACGACGTGCGGGAACGCGTCGCGGAAGAAGCCGGAGATGCGCACCGTCACGTCGACGCGCGGTCGGCCCAGCTCGGCGGTCGACACCACCTCGACGCCGGTGACCCGCCGGGACCGTTCGTCCCAGACCGGCCGGCAGCCCAGCAGCGCGAGTACCTCGGCGATGTCGTCGCCCTGGGTGCGCATGGCGCTGGTGCCCCACACGGTCAACCCCACCGAGCGGGGGTACGCCCCGGTGTCGGCGAGGTGCCGGGCCAGCAGCGAGTCCGCCAGGGCCACCCCGACGTCCCAGGCGTTGCGGCTGGGGATGGCCTTGGGGTCGACGGAGTAGAAGTTGCGGCCGGTGGGCAGCACGTTCACCAGGCCCCGGGTGGGTGAGCCGGACGGGCCGGGCGGCACGAACCGGCCGTCGAGCGCGCCGAGGGTGTTCGTCAACTCGTCGGTGGTCCGCGCGAGTCGGGGCACCAGTTCGGTGGCGGCGAAGCGCAGCACCGCGGCGGCGTCCGGGATCGGCTGGCCGGTCACCTCGGCGACGACGGCGTCGGCCGCGTCGGCGACCCAACCGAGGGTCTCCATGCCGACGACGAGCCGCCGGGCGAGCCCTTCGACGAGGTCGATCGCGTCGGCGGCGGTGTGGGCGGGCCCGTCCACCGCATCGGTCAGCGCGGCCGGCAGGGTGATCCGCTGACCGGGCGTCGCGAGCAGCGCCTTCTCGTCGAGGCCGTACGCGGCGGCGAGCGCCTGCCGCAGACCGGGCAGGGCGTGGGCGCCGCCCCAGATCTGCGGGGCGCGCAGCACCGCGAGGACCAGGTTGACACGGGGCTCGCCGGTCGGCGCGGCGGCGAGGATGTGCAGCCCGTCGCGGATCTGCACGTCCTTGACCTCGCACAGGTACCCGTCGAGGTGCAGCACGAAGTCGTCGAAGTCGTCCGCGTCCGGCATCGCCTCGGCGTGCAGGTCGTGGTGCAGTTCGGCGGCGCGTACGAGGTCCCAGATCTGCGCCCGCACGGTGGGCACCTTGGCCGGGTCGAGCGCCTGCACCGTCGCGTACTCGTCGAGCAGCTGCTCCAGTTTGGCCAGGTCGCCGTAGGTCTCGGCGCGGGCCATCGGCGGCACCAGGTGGTCGATGACCACGGCGTGCGCCCGGCGTTTGGCCTGGGTGCCCTCGCCGGGGTCGTTGACGATGAACGGGTAGACCAGCGGCAGATCCGCCAGGACCGCGTCGGGCCCGCAGTCGGCGGCCAGGCCCAGCCCCTTGCCGGGCAGCCATTCCAGGGTGCCGTGTTTGCCCAGGTGCACCACGGCGTCCGCGCCGAAGCCGCCGTCGGTGACCGGGGCGGCAAGCCAGCGGTACGCGGCCAGGTAGTGGTGACTCGGCGGCAGGTCCGGGTCGTGGTAGATGGCGATCGGGTTCTCACCGAAGCCGCGCGGCGGCTGGATGAGCAGCACCACGTTGCCGAAGCGCAGCCCGGCGAGGACGATGTCGCCGCCGTCGGTGTACAGCTCGCCGGGCGGCTCCCCCCAGTGTTCCCGCATCCGGTCGCGCAGTCCGGCCGGGATCTCATCGAACCACCGCCGGTACGTCTGCGCGGGTATCCGGGCCTCGACGGCGGCCAACTGCTCGGGGGTGAGCCATTCCACGTCGTGCCCGCCCGCGGCGATCAGCGCGTGGATCAGCGCGTCGCCGTCGTCGGGCAGGGGCGCGTCGCCCAGGTGGTAGCCGGCTTCGGCCAGCGCGGCGAGCAGCCGTACCGCCGAGACGGGGGTGTCCAGCCCGACGGCGTTGCCGACCCGGGAGTGCCTGGTGGGGTACGAGCTCAGCACCACGGCGATCCGCTTGTCGCCGTTGGGCACGTACCGCAGCCGGGCGTGGCGTACCGCGATCCCGGCGACCCGGGCGGCCCGCTCGGGATCGGCGGCGTAGACGGAGAGCCCGTCGGCATCGATCTGCTTGAACGAGAACGGCACGGTGACGATCCGGCCGTCGAACTCGGGGATGGCCACCTGCATGGCGGCGTCCAACGGGGACAGTCCGGCGGCGCTGTCGGCCCACTGCTCGCGGGTGCTGGTGAGGCAGAGCGCCTGGATGATCGGCACGTCCAGGGCGGCGAGGGCGCCGACGTCCCAGGCGTCCTCGGCACCGCCGCCGGAGGCCTCGGCGGCGACCGTGCCACCGGCCGCGAGGACAGTGACCAGCAGCGCGTCGCAGCGGGCGAACAGCGCGAGCGGGCCGGCGCTCGCGGTCAGCCCGCGCAGCGAGCCGCAGAAGATCGGCAGGGGGTTGCCGCCGGCCGCCCGCACCGCCTCGACCAGCACGTCGACGAATCCGGTGTTGCCGGCCAGCGCGTGTGCCCGGTAGAAGACGATCCCCACCGTGGGCCGGTACGGGTCGGCCAGGTGCGCGCCGTGCACGCCGTACGCGGGGGTGCGGGCGGGCGGGGCGAAACCCCGACCGGTGAGCAGCACCGTGTCGGACAGGAACCGGGCCAGCTGCCCGAGGTTGTCCGGCCCACCCTCGACCAGGTACGCCAGGGCGTGTGTGGCCACCCCGGACGGCACTGTGGACAGGGCCATCAGCTCCGCGTCGGGCACCGCCTCGCCGCCGAGCACGACAGTGGGCAGTCCGCTGGCGAGCACCGCGGCGAGGCCGTCGGGCCACGCCTGCCGGCCACCGAGGAGGCGTACGACGGCCAGGTCGACCCCGTCGAGCAGGGCGGGCACCTCGTCGGCCGTGAGCCGGGCCGGGTTGGCGAGGCGGTAGTCGGCGTCGCTGGCGCGGGCGGCCAGGAGGTCGGTGTCGGCGGTGGAGAGCAGCAGGGTGCGCACGGCAGGCTCCGGACAGTAACGTCGACACGCTCGCAGGAAGCGGCCTGGCGACGTGGGTGGGCGCGGGTTCGGCGGGTACCGCGATCCGGCCGGCTCACCGGCGCGGGGCCGGCGCCGACGGGCGACGCGGTACGGAACTCAGCGACGAACGGCGCGAGCGCGCGCGGGTACGTGTGCGGGTGCGGGTGCGGCGGAACGGTCGCCGCTCGGGTCACGACGGTGTGCGTCGGTGACAGAGACGTCCTGCGTCATCGGGTCCTCCTCGGGTGTCCACGCCCTGGGGTACATCCGACGGCCGAAGTATCCTGGCTTCCGGATCGACGCTCTCCCCCGGCCTTCCAACCGCAGACACACGGCCGTGACTCACGAGGGGGGATCGCTCCCCGGTGACAGTGGCGGGACCGCGTCGGATTCGCACCGACTTCCTTCACTGCCGTCAGGCCGCGAATGCTGCCACACCGCCGCGCCGCCGGTCAACGCACCCTGCAGGCCACGAGCCGTGGGTCAGTCCGACTCGCGCGGTCCTGCGGCGATGTCGTGAACGGTTCAGCACGCCGGGACGCGTGGTGCGTGACGCACGGCGCGGTGGCACCCGGCACCCGGCGCCCGGCACGGCGGCACAGCACGCGGCGCGCCGCGCGGCCCGGCGGGGCCTTCGCCGACGGCGGCCCGCTCAGCGGGCGTGGCGCTCCGGGTGTGCCCGACTCCACACCCGCATCCGCTCGGGGTAGCCGGTGCGTCCCGCCTCGTACAGCGGCACCGCGTGCTTGCGGGCGATGGCGCCCGCCGCCCGTGGCGTGCCGGTGCGGCGGCGGATCCACTCCCCGTCGTGGGCGATCGCCACCACTGTCGTGTCGGTGGCGGTGGTCTCCGGCTCCAGGTAGAACTCCACCCCCCGCCGGCTGGCGACGAACGCCTCCAGCGCGGCGAGGTCGTCGCGGGTCGCCTCCCGGTCCAGCTTCGTCGGGGTCGCCTCGGCGCCCCGTGCCCGCCGACTGAACCAGCCCATGGCCCCACCCCTCTCCTCGACGCTCCCCCCAGTGCAGCACCAGTTCCTGGCAAAGCCCTGCACGCCGGATGGGAGCAAGCTGACCCCGTACCGGATGGAACCCGCGATCCGCGTGCGGTGTCATGAGGGTGATCGAACCGGAGGTTCCCCTGGACGACCACGTGCTCGTCACCCGCGCCCGGGCCGGTGACCTGGAGGCGTACGACCTCCTGGTCGCCCGACACACCGCGTCCGCGTACCGGACGGCGGTGCTGCTCGGCGCGGGTTCGGACTCCGAGGACATCGTCCAGGAGGCGTTCGTGAAGGCGTACCGCAAACTCTCCCGCTATCGCGGCGACTCGTCCTTCCGGTCCTGGCTGCTGGCGATCGTC
Organism: Micromonospora sp. NPDC005298; assembly: GCF_040607375.1. Lineage (NCBI taxonomy): Bacteria > Bacillati > Actinomycetota > Actinomycetes > Micromonosporales > Micromonosporaceae > Micromonospora > Micromonospora sp. NPDC005298. The sequence goes on along the minus strand of NZ_JBEXGP010000016.1, from coordinate 84,156 downwards.
GCCAACGAGACGCGCAACCTGCACCGCTCACGCAGCCGCCGCGACGGCCTCGTCCTGCGGGCGGCGGCGGCCGGTCCGGCGTCGGAGGCCGTCGAGGACGGGGCGGTCGACGCGGTCCTCGCCGGGGAGCGGCGCACCGCGCTGGTACGGGCGCTGCGCCAACTGCCGGTACGCGACCGCGAGGTGATCGTCTGCCGGTTCTTCCTCGATCTCAGCGAGGAGGAGACCGTGCGGGCGTTGGGCTGGCCCCGGGGCACGGTGAAGTCGCGGACGTCACGGGCGTTGGCGAAGCTGCGGGGCCTGCTGGACCGCGAGGAGGTCCGACATGGGTGACCTCGAGAGGGAACTCCGCGACCTCTCCACCTGGCTGGAGACAACCGACCCGCCCGAGGTGACCGCACGCGTGCACGCCCGCCTCGCCGCGCCCCCGCGACGCCGGTGGCGGGCGTACGCCGCCGCGGCACTCGCCGCCCTGCTGGTGGCGGTGCTGCCGCCGACACGTACCGCCGTCGCCGACGCCGTAGGCGGCCTGCTGCGCTTCGCGGGCGTCACCATCGCCCCGTCGTCGGGTCGGCCCGCCGGCACTCCCTCGCCGTTGCCGTCGCAGCGGACGTCCGCGCTGGACGAGGCGCGACGGGCGGTGCGCTTTCCGATCCGCGTACCGGCGAAGCTGGGCCCGCCCGAGCGGGTGCTGGTCGCCGATCCGGACGCCACCGGCGCCCACCGGGTGGCGACGCTGCTCTACCGGGGCGGCGCGCTGCGCGTCGACGCCTTCGACGGCCGCCTCAACCTGTCCTTCCACAAGGAGACCGTCCGGCCGGACGCGGAATGGGTCCAGGTCGACGGGGACTTCGCCGTCTGGGTCGGCGGCCCGCACGTGCTGTCCTACGTGGACCGGTCCGGTCAGGTGCACGGGGAGACCGCCCGGCTGGCCGCCTCGACCCTGATCTGGCAGGCGGACGGCGTCAGTTACCGGCTCGAGGGGGATCTCACCAAGCTGGAGGCGATCGACATCGCCCAGTCGATGAGCTAGGAACCCGCCGACCCCGAGCGGTGTCGTGAAGGTGCGTCACACGACGCGGTTCCATCGACGTATCGGAGGGCGACATGGCTGCCTGGGTCAGGTTCACGTTGGGGTCGGTGCTCCTGCTGGCGGGGTGCACGACCGGCGACCGACCCGCCACGTCGGCGACGCCCGCCACCTCGGCCACCTCCGCCACGTCGGCCCCATCGGCGGCACCCGCAGCGGGACCGACAGGCGGGGGCTGCCACTCCCGGGTCGAGACGGGGGCGCTGCCCGACTGGGCGGACACCGGTTTCCACGGCGACGCCCGCGTCCCGCACGTCTTCGGCGCGAAGGGCGACATCGTGGCCGTGCTGTTCACCCACCCGCTGGCGCAGGCCCGGCGGGACGGATCGACCAACAAGATCCTCTGGGTCGCCCGGACCACCGATTCGTCCAGCCTCATGATCACCGCGACGCTCGACGGCACCGACACCCGGGTGACCCACGAGGTCGGCGGCGGCCCGGGGCCGTCGATCATCGACATGCCGCAGGCCGGGTGCTGGCACCTCGATCTGCGCTGGGCGGGGCGCACCGACACGATGGATCTGGTCTACGCCGAGCGGACGCCCTGACGAGGCCGCCGGGACAGGAGAGCGGGCACCGTTCTCCCCGCCATGTCCAACTTATACCGCATAGGGGGACTTGCCGCAAGGCCCGGTACCTGCCGCAGAATAGCGCCCGTCAAGGCCATGACCTGCGGAAACAGGAGACGGCGTGAGCCAGCGGAGCACCGTGTTCGACCTTCCCGACCACCTCTCCCCCAAGGCGGACCCGACGCTGATCGCCCGCGACGAGCAGCACTTCACGGCCATCGCGGAGAGTCTCGACCGGTCGATCACCGACCTGTCCGACCGGCTCGACGCCGAGCGCCGGGCACCCGCCGGCAAGGGGCGGCAGGCGGTGTCCCGGGACGAGGAGGTCCGCCGGCTGACCGCCCGCCTGCGGGCGCTGCGCCGCTTCGGCCTGGACCTGTGCCTGGGCCGCATCGTCCACGCCGACGACCCCGAGCCGGTGTACGTCGGACGCTTCGGCCTCACCGACGGCGCGGGGCGTCGGCTGCTGCTGGACTGGCGGTCCCCGGCGGCCGAGCCGTTCTTCGGCGCGACCCACGCCAACCCGATGGGACTGACGAGCCGCCGCCGCTACCGCTGGACGCGTGGCCGGATCAGCGACTACTGGGACGAGGTGTTCACCCCGGACGGCCTGGAGGGGCACGCCGCCCTCGACGACCAGTCGGCCTTCATCGCCACCCTCGGCGGCACCCGGTCGGCCCGGATGCGCGACGTGCTCGGCACCATCCAGTCCGACCAGGACGCCATCATCCGGGCGGGCTCCGCCGGCGCTCTCGTCGTCGACGGCGGGCCGGGCACCGGCAAGACCGTCGTCGCCCTGCACCGGACCGCGTACCTGCTCTACTCCGATCCCCGCCTGGGCCAACGGCGCGGCGGCGTGTTGTTCGTCGGGCCGCACCAGCCCTACCTGGCGTACGTGTCCGACGTCCTGCCCAGCCTCGGCGAGGAGGACGTGCAGACCTGCACCCTGCGGGACCTCGTCCCCCAGGGCGCCGCCGCGGTGGCCGAGGCGGACCCGGAGGTGGCCCGGCTGAAGTCCTCCGCCCGCCTTGTGACGGCGATCGAGGAGGCCGTCCGGTTCTACGAGGAGCCGCCGGACCAGCCGATGACGGTCACGACCGGCGACGCCGACATCCGGCTGGACGCGGACGACTGGGCCGAGGCGTTCCGGGCGCCCGGACCGGGCACCCCGCACAACGAGGCGCGCGACGAGATCTGGGAGGAACTGCTCACGATCCTGCTGGAGAGGTACGACGGCGACGACCCGGACGAGGTGGTCCGCGCGTCGCTGCTGCGCAACAGCGAACTCCGTACGACGGTCAACCGGGCCTGGCCGCTGCTCGACGCGACCGACCTCGTCGCCGACCTCTGGTCGGTGCCGGCGTACCTGCGCAGGTGTGCCCCCTGGCTCGGCCCCGACGACCTCGGCCGGCTCCGGCGGGCCGACACCCGGGCCTGGACCGTGGCCGACCTGCCGCTGCTGGACGCGGCACGACAGCGGCTCGGCGACCCGCAGGCGTCGCGGCGCAACCGCCGGCACGAGGCGATCGTCGCCGCCGAACGCGCGCGGATGGCCTCGGTCGTCGACGAGCTCATCGAGGCGCACACCTACGACGACGGTGAGGGCGTCCTGTCCAGCCTGCGTCAACTGGACCTCCAGGACGCCCTCGTCGACGAGTCCGCGCTGCCCGGCGTCGATCCGGACCTGCTGGCCGGCCCGTTCGCGCACATCGTCGTGGACGAGGCACAGGAGCTGACCGACGCCGAATGGCAGATGCTGTTGTCGCGCTGCCCGTCGCGGAGCTTCACCATCGTCGGCGACCGCGCGCAGGCCCGGCACGGGTTCACCGAGTCGTGGCAGGGCCGGTTGGCGCGGATCGGCCTGGACCGGGTCGAGGTGGCCTCGCTGAGCATCAACTACCGCACGCCTCGGGAGGTCATGCGGGAGGCGGAGCCGGTCATCCGGGCCGTCCTGCCGGACGCCAACGTCCCCACCTCCGTGCGCGGCAACGGGATCGCCGTCGTCCACGGGTCGGTCGCCGACCGGGACGCCGTCGTCGGCGACTGGCTCGCCGCCCACGCCGACGGGATCGCCTGCGTCGTCGGCGACCCCACGTTCACCGGGACGGCCCGGGTCCGGTCGTTGACCCCGGAGCTGGCCAAGGGCCTGGAGTTCGACCTGGTCGTCCTCGTCGACCCGGATTCGTTCGGCGACGGGATCGAGGGTGCGGTCGACCGTTACGTCGCGATGACCCGGGCGACCCAGCGACTGGTCGTCCTCACGGCGTGAGTTCTAGGCTGCGGGGCGTGCCCCGGGACGTACGGGAGGCGGCGGCCCGCGACAACGCCGAATGGTGCGCCGCCCTGTGCGCCAGTCACGGGTTGGCCGGCCGGATCGACGCCGACGCCTGGTCGGTCCCCCGCCGCTCCCCACAGTGGTATCCGGACGCGGTCACCCTGCGCCCCGGCGCCGACCCCGACGCCCTGCTGGCCCGGATCGAGGGCGGTCCCGGCGCGTCTGTGAAGGACAGCTTCGCCGACCTCGACCTCTCCGGCCACGGCTTCGAGGTGCTCTTCGACGCCCGGTGGATCCACCACCCGCCCACGGACGGACCGACCGGCACGCCACTCACACGGGTCGACACGGCGCGGCGGTTGGCCGTCTGGGCGGCGGCGCACGGCGGTGGGGCGCTGTTCCGGCCGGGGCTGCTGGCCAATCCCCGGGTACGGGTGCTGGCCCGCCACGACGAGCGGGGCGCGGTCACCGGCGGCGCGGTGGTCAGCGGGGACGGCGTCCACGGAGTCTCCAACGTGTTCAGCCGCACCGGGAACCCCCTGGACATCTGGCGGGGTGTGCTCGACACCCTGCCCGGCGTACCCCTGGTCGGCTACGAGTCCGGCCCCGACCTGGCCGTCGCGGTCGAGGCCGGCTTCGCCCCGCTGGGTCCGCTGCGGGTCTGGCACCACCCCTGACCCGGGTCAGCCGAGGCGGGTCAGGTCCTGCGGGGTCAGGCGCAGGGACGCGGCGGCGATGTTCTGCTCCAGGTGGGCCACGTCCCCGGTGCCGGGGATGGCCAGCACGTGGGAGCCCTGGTGCAGGGTCCAGGCGAGGCGTACCTGATGGGGGGTGACGCCGTGGGCGTGGGCGACCGCCTCGACGGCCTCGCCCTGGTCGGCGCTCGCGCCCTTCTCCCGGCCGGTGCCGGCGACCGCGAAGAACGGCACGTACGCGATGCCCCGCTCGCCGCAGGTCCGGACGAACGGGTCCTGCTCCCGGTACGCGTCGATTCCGTAGTTGTTCTGCACGCAGACGACCGGCGCGATGCCGGCCACCTCGTCCAGGTGCTCGGGCCGGACGTTGGAGAGCCCGAGGTGCCGGATCAGCCCGGCGGCACGCAGCTCGGCCAGCGCGCCGAACCGGTCGACAAGCGGCACCGCCCCGGGTCCCCGGCCGAGGCGCAGGTTCACCACGTCCAGCTGGTCGAGGCCGAGCCGGCGCAGGTTCTCCTGCACCTGCGCCCGCAACTGGGCGGGAGTGAACGCCTCGGTGAACCCGTCCTGCGGGTCGTACCCGAAGCCGACCTTGGTGACGATCACCAGGTCGTCCGGGTACTGGGCGAGCGCCGCGCGGATCAGCTCGGTGGCGTAGCGGGCCGGGCCGGTCCCGACGCGCAGCGTCCCACCGGGCGAGACGTAGAACGCGGCCGTGTCGATGTGGTTGACGCCCAGCTCCACGGCGCGGCGCAGCAGCGCCACGGCGCGGTCGCGGTCGGGGTTGGCGGTGATCCGCATGGAGCCGAAGCCCATCCGGTGCACCGTGCGGTCGCCGAGGGTCCAGGTGCCCGCCGCGGCGGCGGCGATCTCGTCGGTTGGCATCGGGCGACCGTAGCGAGGCGGGGGGCGCGGCGCAGTCGGCCGCGCACCCGATACCGCTGAGCTGCCGGCTCGGTTAGATTTCTGAGGTGGGACGGGCGTGCGGCGGACGCAGCACCGGCACCAGCAGCAGGGTCGGCACCAGCAGCAGCGGCACCACGATCAGCGCGCGCAGGGTGCCGACGTGGTCGCCGAGCAGCCCCAGCAGCGGAGGCCCCGCCAGGAACGCCGTGTAGCCGATCACCGCGACCACGCTGACCCGCACGGGCGCGTACGCCTCCTCGTCGGCGGCAGCGCTCATCCCCACCGGGAAGCCCAGCGACGCGCCGAGGCCCCACAACGCGACGCCGGCGATCGCCAGCGGCCCGGAGCCGGCCAGCACCGCCAGGCCCGCGCCGAGCACGGCGAGCCCGATGGTGCCGCTGAGCACCGGTACGCGACCCCACCGGTCCAGCGCGACGGTCCCCGCTGTGCGCCCGAGGGTCATGCCGACGACGAAGACGGCGAAGACCGCCGCCCCGGCCGCCTCGCTCAGGTCCCGTCCGTCCACGAACGCGACAGCCAGCCAGTCGTTGGCGGCCCCCTCGGTGAACGCCGCCACCAGCACGAACAGGCCGATCAACAGGGTGCGCGGCTCCCGCCAGGCGGCCAGCTGCGCCCGGCGACGGCCGGCCGGGGTGGCGTCCGCCGGGTCGCCGTCCGGGTCGTGGGCCGACGACGGCAGGTACGTCCGCGCGGCGAGCGCGGTGCCGGTCACCACCACCAGCGCCACCGCGCAGAGGTGCGCGCCGACCGCCACGTCCAGCCGGGCCGACACGGCGCCGAGGCCCGCGCCGGCCACCGAGCCGAGGCTCCACCCCGCGTGGAAGCGGGGCATGATGGTCCGTCCGAGCCGCCGTTCCACCGCCGCGGCTTCGATGTTCATGGCCACGTCGCAGGCGCCGGACCCGTAGCCGAGGGCCACCAGGCCGATCGCGACGACGACGAACGACCCGGTCAGTGTCGCGCCCAGCCCTGCCACGGTCAGGCCGATCGCGACCAGCACGGTGGCCAACGTCACGGTGCGGGCCGCCCCGAACCGCTGCGCGAGCAGGCCGGAGGTGGGCATGGCGAGCAGCGCGCCGACGCTCATCGCCAGCAGGAGCAACCCAAGCCGGCCGGCCGAGAGGTCCAACGCCTCGCGGACCGCCGGCACCCGGGAGAACCAGCTGCCGACGGCGAAACCGTTGAGGGTGAAGGTGACGGCCACGCCGTTGCGGGCGATCCGGACCGCCCGCGAGGGTGCCGGAGCGACGTCCGGGATGGCGGGTCGGCTGGTGGGGGCGCTCACGACGGCTGGTCCTCTTCCTCGACGGTGATCTCCTGGCACGATCGCACACCTGAGAGCGCTACCACCACAAGCGGCCACCGCCCCTCACCGGCGACGATCCGGACGGGGGATGATGCGAACATGCGTTCGTCCGCCCGGACGGACCGCGACGGGGAGGCGACGCATGACGACAGCGGCACAGCGGGCGGCGACCCTGGACGACGTGGCGCGGCTCGCCGGGGTGTCCCGATCCACCGCGTCGCGGGTGATCGCCGGCACCGGGTTCGCCTCACCGGAGGCCCGCGACCGGGTCGCGACGGCGGTCCACCGGCTCGGCTACGTGCCCAACCCGGCGGCCCGCGCACTGGTCCGCGGCGCCGGCGTACGCCTGGTGGTGGCGGTCACCGGGAGCAGTGCCGAGGTGCTTGACGACCCGTACGTGCACCGGGTGGTCGGCTCGGCGGCCCGGGTCTGCACGCCCGCCGGCGTCGGGGTGGCGTTGTACTGGCTGCCGCTCGACGATCCGACCGGCCTGGACCAGCTCGCCCGGGACCGCAGCGTGTGCGGCGTGGTGCTGGTCAACACCACCGAGGAGCTGCTGGACGCCGTACCCCGGTCGCTGCGTGGTCGGGTGGTCTCCATCGGCGTCGGCTCGCCGAGCGTGCCGTCGTTCGACGTCGACAACGCCGCCGGGGCGGGCGAGGTGCTGCGCCACCTGTACGACACGGGACGCCGCCGGATCGCCATGGTCACCGGCCCGCAGTGGCTGCCGTGCTCGCGACGCCCGGTCGAGGCGTACCGGACGCTGATGCGCCAGGCGGGTCTGCCGGAGCGGGTGCTGCCCGGGGACTTCTCGGCGGCGAGCGGGCGCGCGGCGGCCCAGGGCGTGCTGCGCCGCTGGCCGGACGTCGACGCCATCTACGCGATCAACGACGAGACCGCTCTCGGCGTGATCGCGACGCTGCGGGACGAGGGGGTACGCGTGCCGGGCGACGTCGCGGTGGCGGGCTTCGACGACATCCCCCTCGCGGCGATGACCGCCCCGTCGTTGACCACCGCCAGTCACCCGGTGGGGCAGATCGCGACCGCCGCCGCGACCGCCCTGCTTGACGGGCGCCCGGCCGCGCCGGTGACGCTCTTCCCGTCCGCCATGGTGGCCCGGGCCAGCGCCTGACGCCGACGGTCAGAGGGTGGGCAGGCCGAGGGCCTCGTCCACGCGGGTCAGGACGGCGACGTCGTCGTCCGGGTTGACCCCACGGAGCAGGTCGATGGCCGTGGCCCGCACCTGACCGATGATCATGGCGAGGGGGAGCGTCTGCGTCGGGCCGAAGAGCTGCCCGGCGGTGTGCACGGCGGCGAGCGCCGCCTCGTCCGCCCGCGCGGCGTGCCGGTCGGCCAGGTCGTCCTGCCCGTTCAGGTCCGCGGCGAGCGCCCCGCCGGCCTCGCGGACCGCCTCGGCGAGGCACCGCAGCGCCACGCCCAGCTCCGGCGACACCGGTGTGTGCAGCCGACTCAGCGTCACCCCGGCGCGGGCCAGCACCCGGACGTTGCGGACGGCGTAGTCGATCTGCCGGATGGACTCGTCCACCGACCGCAGCCGCCCGATGTGCCGACGTCGACGGACGTTGAGCCGCAGCGCCTCACCGGCGGCGAGCACACCCTCGCGGAGTCCGTCGACCCGCACGTCCATCCCCCGGGCCTGCGTCAGCGCGGCCATCGCGGCCGACTCGTCACGGTCGTCCAGGGCGTCGGCGATCCCGCCCAGCAGGCCGGCCAGTTCGTCGAACGTCCGGCGCACCTCGGCGACAAGCGGGGCCAGCGGACGCCGGGCGTCGACCAGCAGGCTGGCCGCGAGGGCGACGGTGCCGCCGATCAGGGCGTCGACGAAGCGGAACGGCACCAGCGACCCGTCCGGTGGTGCGACCACCACCAGGTACAGCGCGGACACGGCGGCCTGCACCAGCGTCACACCGGTGGCGCCGAAGGCGACCGCGAGCAGGACGGTGAGCAGGATGACCGTGAACACCGTCCAGGTGCTGCCCGGCCCCAGCGCCTGCACCACCAGGTCGGCGACCAGCACCCCGGCGGCCACCCCGAGGACGACCTCGACGGCCCGGCGGATGCGCTGCCCCCGGGCCTGACCGAGGACGATCAGCGCGGCGGCCGGCGCGAAGAACGGCTGCGGGTGCCCGAGCAGCCGGGTGGCGAGCAGCCAGGCCACGGTCGCGGCGACGGTGGCCTCCAGCACCGGCCGCCAGCCGTGCCGCAGCCGCCCGCCGGCCACCCGCAGGCCACTGAGCCGCAGCATCCACCCACCTCCCGTACGCGCTTCACCCGGCACGACAGGCGTCGCGCCACCTGGCTCACGCGACGTGATCGTCTCCCACGGCGGGGCGGGCCTGGTCACCGGGCTGCGGGGCAACGGCCCCCGGTACGCGGACCGGCGATCACCAACGGGCGGAGAAAACCGAGCTCGACCCAAAACTCCAGAGTAGTTCTGTGTGCCGTTGGCGGCATCGGGTGAAGCCGACAGTTCGCCGGTACAATCGGCGACTGCCTTGTGACTGATCGCTGACTGCTGATGGTGAAAGCGATCACACACACTGATCCCATGAACAGGAGAGTCAACCGCGGTAGGGCACTCCGCGTCGCGGTGTGTCTCGTTCTTCTCGCCGCGCTCAGCGGCTGCATGCAACTCAACATGGGGCTCACCGTCAACGCCGACGACACGGTCGACGGGCAGTTGTTGCTGACGGCCCAGAAGTCGGTGCTGACCTCGCGGAACAAGAACGTCGCGGTCGCCTTCGCGGAGCTGCGGCAGAACATTCCCGCGCTGCCCGCCGGAGAAGAGGTCGGGTACGAGGACGACAAACTCTTCGGCACCCAGATCGCCTACCGCAAGGCGCCGCTCGCCGGTTTCGACACGGAGAGCGTGAAACTGGTCCGCGACGGTGATCTGTACCGATTCTCGCTACCGCTGGATCCGAAGAAATACGGCGGAAAGGTCGCCGAGCAGAATCCACAGAACCAGCAGGCGTTCCTGAAGTTGATGTCGTTCGAGATCTCGGTGACATTTCCCGGCCGGGTGATCGACAGCAATGGCACGGTCAACGGCCGGTCGGTCAGCTGGAAGGTCGACTCCAACCAGGACAAGCCCGCCGAACTGCGTGCCGTCGCCGAGGCGCCGCCCCGGCCCTCGACCTCGCCGGCCGCCGCCGCTGCCGAGGGCGGGTTCCCGTGGCTGCTGGTCGTCGGCGGCGTCCTGGTCGTGGTGCTGCTCGCCGCGGTGGGCGTACTCCTGCTGCGTCGCCGCCGTCCGACGGCGCCGGCCGCGCCCGGTCCGACCTCGCCGGGCCCACCCCCGGGCGCGGCGGGGCCCGGCTGATCCATCCGGTGGCCGGCTCCGGCCGGCCACGCCCGGCCCCGGCCGCCCCGCGACGACGGCGACCGGCCCCGGCGCTCCCCCTCGGACGCGCCGGACCTCACCACCACCACATCCCGGTCGCACCATCGCAGAAAAGGGGGATCGCCGTGAACGATCTCTTCACCTGGGCCGCCCTGGGCAGCCTCGCCGGCGCGAGCGCCGCAACCCTGCTGGCCACCAACGTCATCGGCGGGCTGATCGGGCCCAGCGGCGACAAGCTCCGCAAGTGGATCGCCATCGCCATCGCGCTGCTGCTGTCCTACGTGACCGCCGCGTTCGCCGACGACGCCGGCGGCGAGAAGTGGATCATCGCGTTCTTCAACGCGTTGGTGATCTTCTCGGCCGCGCTCGGCGTCAACCAGTTCCCGCCCGGCAACCGGCAGGCGACCCAGGCGTCGCCGACCCAGGTCGCGCAGGGTCGTGAGCCCCGTGTCTTCCGCTCGTGGGTCTGAGGAGATGTCGTCATGATCTTCGGAATTCTCAGCGCGACGGTCCTGGTGGGCACCGGCGCCACCTTCGGTCTCCTGGCCGGCGGCCCGGTCGGCCTGCTCGTCGGCGCCGTCGTGGGCCTGCTGGTCGGCGCGGTGTTCGGCTGGGCGGTGGCCTCCGCCGGGGTGTACGCCCCGGACGCCCGCGGCATCTTCCTCTTCGTCGTCGACCACACCTGGAGCCTGCTGAACACCGTGGTCGGGGCCGTCTACCTGGCCGTGCACCTGATCTTCGGGCACTCGCTGGACCGACCCACCTCGCTGGGCAGCGGCCGGGTCAGCGTGGTGGAGGGCGTCTCACCGCGCTACGCCACCACCATCGGCACCGTCTGCGCCGGCTCCAGCTCCGGCATCCAGCGTCACGAGGACGTGCACATCTTCCAGGCGCGCCTGCTCGGGCCGCTCTACATCCCGCTGGTGCTGGCGAACTACGTGCTGTTCACCATCGCCCCGATCTGGCTGCTCTACCACGACCACACCAACGCGCCGATCAACCGGTTCACCCGCTACTTCGAGATCGGCGTCTACCCGCACGTGTGGAACGAGGCCATCGCGTACCGGATCCAGGGGACGCCGCCGCGATGACCACCGACGGGCGCGGACCGATCGGGACGGCCACCGCCGCGCTGGCCACCTGGCTGACCAGCGCGGCGGGGCAGGCCGTGCCGATCGGCCCGCCCCGCACCGGCGGCGACGCCGACGGGCTCACCCTCTGGCCCCTGGAACTGCGCCCGGCCCGACAGACCCGCTCCAGCGGCGCGGTCCGCGAACCCTACCGGTTCACGATCCGCTACCTGCTCTGCGTCACCGGGCCGGCCGGGCTGGACCGCCTCGACCGGGTACTCACCGCCGCGACCAGCGAGGGCAGCTACCCGGTGGTGCTGGAGGCCGGCGACGCCACCCTCTGGACCGCGCTCGGCGCCGCGCCCCGACCGGCGCTGCTCATCGACGTACCCGCGCAGGTGGACCATCCGACCCCGGCCGCGCCACCCGTGCTGCGTCCGCTGCGGCTACGCCAACTCGAGGTACGCGCCCTCACCGGCCGGGTGGTCGGCCCCGAGCAGCAGCCACTGGCGGCGATGCGCGTCGACCTTCCCGGCAGCCCGTCCGCCACCCACACCGACTCCGACGGCCGGTTCCTGATCGTCGGCGTCCCGCACGACCCGGACAACCCCGCACCGGTACGGCTGCGACTCACCGGCCGAGGACTCGTGCTCACCGCCGACGTCGACGCGGACGACGACGACATCGTCATCGTCTGCGCGCCACCGACCCACTGACGCCCACCCCGCACAGGAGGACCGATGCCCAGCTACTTCTCCCCCGGCATCTACGTCGAGGAGGTCCCCAGCGGCGCCCGACCCATCGGACCGGCGAGCACCAGCATCGCCGCGTTCGTCGGTGTCGCGCCGAACCGCGGCGCCCACCTGGGCAAGGCGGTACCGGTCAACAACTGGACCGAGTTCCTGCGGCTCTTCGCCGACGGGGACCAGGTGGAGAGCACCCCGCTGGCCCGTGCGGTCTTCGGCTTCCTCGACAACGGCGGCGCCCGCTGCTGGGTGGTCAACGTCGGCGACGGCGGCGCGATCAGCGGCACCGGCAAGCAACGCGGCGGCCTGCAACTGCTGGAGGCCATCGACGAGATCTCCATCATCGCCGCGCCCGGCTTCCACGACGTGGTGGCCCACGAGGCGCTGCTCAGCATGGCCGAACGCACCCGCACCATGGTGGCGATCTGCGACCCGGCCCCCGACATCGACGACATCTCCGCGTTGACCCGCGTCGCCACGCCGTCCTCCGGAAAACCCCCGAAACCCGCCGAGGGTACGGGCAGCGCCCCGGCCGGCCCCGGCGGCGGTGAGGGGCCGGCCGCGTACCGGCCCCGGCAGTCCGAGTTCGGCGCCTTCTACTACCCGTGGCTGCGGGTCCGTGACCCGATCAGCGGGGACCTGGAACTGACCCCGCCGAGCGGTCACCTGGCCGGCATCTGGGCCCGCACCGACGCCCTGCGCGGCGTGCACAAGGCACCCGCCAACGAACCTGTGCGCGGCGCCGTCGACCTGGGCTACCTCGTCACCCGACCCGAACACGACGTGCTCAACCCCAAGGGCGTCAACGTGATCCGCTACTTCGCCGGCGAGGGCATCCGCGTCTGGGGCGCCCGTACGCTCGCCGCCGAGGCCAGCGAGTGGCGCTACCTGAACGTCCGGCGGCTCAGCATCGCCATCGAACAGGCCATCGCCAACGGCACCCGCTGGATGGTCTTCGAACCCAACGACTTCACCCTCTGGCGCTCCATCCGCCGCGACATCGGGGCGTTCCTGACCCGCGTGTGGCGCGACGGCGCGCTGCTCGGACGCAGCCCCGAGGAGGCGTTCTTCGTCAAGTGCGACGAGGAGACCAACCCGCCGGACGTCCGCGACGCCGGAATGGTGATCGCCCACATCGGCATCGCCGTCGTCAAGCCCGCCGAATTCGTGGTGTTCAAGCTGAGCCAGTGGGCCGGCGGCACCGAGACCGAGACGATCGGAGGCTGACATGCCCACCACGGCCGCCCCGCAACCAGGCGCACCGGTCGACCCGTACCGGGCGTACAACTTCAGGCTGCTCATCAACGGCGTCACCAACGGCCACTTCACCGAGATGAGCGGGCTGGAGGTGAACATCCCCGGGCAGCCGTACCGGGAGCACGGCGTCGGCCGGATGCGGATGGTGCCGGGGCAGGCCGAGTACGAGCCGGTGACCCTGCACTTCGGGCTCACCACGTCCCGGGAGCTGTGGGACTGGGTCAACGCCACGGCCCAGGGCACCGTCAACCGCCGCAACGTCTCGGTGGTGCTGCTGGACTCCGTCGGCACCGCCGAGGTGCTGCGGTGGAACCTGATCGACGCCTGGCCCACCCGGTGGCGCGGGGCGCACCTCAACACCCTGAGCCACGAGATCGCCATCGCGTCGCTGACCCTGCGCTACGAGGGCCTGGAGTTGGAGACCGGCGGTGCGACCGCGCCGACACCCGCGTAGCTGGCTGGCCCACCGGCTGCGCTCGGCGGCGGGTGCGGCGCAGCGTCTCGCCGCCCGGGTCGAGTCCGCCGGTGTCGAGTCCGCCCGGGTCGAGTCCGCCCGGGTCGAGTCCGCCGGGGTCGCGGCGCGTCCGCCGGAGGTGCCGCGCCGCTTCGGGGAGCCGCCGCGGCACTGGCTGGACCTGGTGACCGCCCACGCGCCAGGTCTGCTGCGCGATGTCGACCTCGGGCCGCCGGCTGCCGACACCGAGCCGCGCGGTGACGGTGGGCCGCACGACGACCGGCTCGCCGGGTTCGGAGCGGCGGCACCGCTCCCGCACGGCGGCCCCGGTCTCCGGGCCGGTCCGTCCGATGCCGGGACCCGGCCCTTCGTCGACCGGCCACCCACGGTCGGCACGAGCGGCGTGTTCGGCACGAGCGGCCTGCCCGGCACGGGTACCGCGCCCGACACGAGCGGCGTGCCCGACGCGGGTGCGGCAGCCGGCGACAGGGGGACGTCGATTGTGTCCGCGCGACCCGCCCAGCCCGGTGCGAGCGACCGGCCCGTCTCCGGTGGGGCCAGCCGCTCTGCGCGGACCGACGCGGCGGGCTGGCCGGCGCGGACCGGCACGGTGAGCGGCCCCGCCCGGACCGGCGCGGCAAGCTGGCCCGCGCGGACCGGAGCGGTGGCCTGGCCCGCACGGACCGGAGCGGTGACCTGGCCTGCGCGGACCGGAGTGGTGACCTGGCCTGCGCGGACCGGAGCGGCGAGCGGCTCCGGGGAGGCCGACGCGGGCGGCGACCCGGGAACAGCGGGCGGCCCGGAGACGCGCGTCGTCGGGGCTGACGGGCCACGGCCGTCGGCACGCTCCAGCGTGGCGCAGCACGCACCGTGGGCGGGGCGGCCCGGAGCGTCGGACGCCGACCACGGTGTCGAATCCTCGCCGCCGGTGGATCCGGGCCGAGGGCGGACAGCGAGCGGGCCGGATCGGAGGCCTGGCACGGGGTTGCGAGAAGGCGGCTGGCGGGTCGGCGGTGCCGGCCCGATCAGCAGCGGCGAGGCCTCCGACGGGCACCGCCGAGGGACGCGGTCCCCCCACCCGGGGGCGGTGGTCCGACCCGTCACGAGCTGGCACCCCGACTCCCCGTCCCACCCGCCGGCCAGGCCCGCCGCAGTCATGGCGGATCCCGGCCTCCTCGACGACGGCCTCCCTGCACGATCTCCCACCGCCGTCGAACGCTCCGGAGGGCGCGGCGGAGGGCGCGACGCCGGCCCGCACGGCGGGACCGCGTGGGACGGCGTGGCCGTACCCGAGCCTCGCAGCGGGCAGTGGCCCGTCGGACCCGAGTTCACGCCCGGGGCGTCGGCCGTCGACCCGTGGCCGGCGCTGCCGGACGACGAACCCCTGTGGACGGTGGCGGCGTCGGCACCGGACGCGGCGCGGCTCGCCCGCCTCGATCGGGAACAGGCGGGCGACTGATGGAACGCGTGGCCTTCCTCATCGACTCCTCCGGCGAACGGGTGGACTGCCTGCTCAACCCGGAGACCGTGCAGGTGACCCGGCTCGCCGGTGTACGCCGTCGGGGTGTCGCCGACGGGCAGCTCACCGGGGTCGGGCTGGCCGACGACCCGCTGGTGTTCACCGGCGGTGGCCGTACCGAGTTGGTGCTCGACCTGCTGTTCGACGTCGACTTCGTCCAGGCGCAGGTCCGGCCGACCGACGTACGGGTGCTGACACGTCCGCTGTGGATGCTTGCGGAGAACTCCACAGCCGAGCACGGGTGGCTACGGCCGCCGCTGGTTCGGCTGGTCTGGGGCAAGACCTGGAACGTGCCGGGTGTGATCGTGGCGGTGGCGGAGCGGTTCGACGCGTTCACCGGCACCGGGTCGCCCCGGCGGTCGTGGCTGCGGCTCAAGCTCGTCCGGGCGGCCGAGACGGCCGACCAGGCGCAGGCCGGGTTCGCCGAGGAACTGGCCACCGCGGGCACCCCGACCGCCGCACCGGGCAGCGCGGTGGTCGCCGCCGGTGACGGCGCGGCCGAGCCGGGCCGCTCCGGAGTGCGCTTCGACCTGCTGGCCAACGACGCGCTCGGCTCGCCGTTGCGCTGGCGGCTGCTTGCCGAACACAACCGGATCACCGACCCTCTCGCGGTGCCGGCCGGCACCACCCTCGCCGTTCCGCCCCCGGCCGGCGGCACACCCACGGCGGCACCGACCGGATTCGCGCGGGCGGTCGCCGCCGGCACGTCGTTCGTGGGCGCCACGGTCGCGGCCGCCGTGGGCTGGGCCGGCGCGACGCCCGCCCCGGCCGGCGCCGCGCCGACCGGCACCGGTCCGACCGGCACCGCTCCGGGAGGTACGCCGTGACCAGCGTCGCGCCCCGGGCGCTCATCGTCCTGCTGGACGGCGTCGAACTGGCCGCCTCGGCCCACCAGCGGCTGCGCTCCCTGCGGGTGGCGGCACGGCTGGACCAGCCCACCCAGGCCGAGCTGGTGCTCGCCACCACCGCCGGGGTCGGTGCGTTCGACCCGGCGGTACGCCCCGGGACGACGCTCGACGTACGCCTCACCGACCATCCCGACGCCCTGTTCGCCGGGGAGGTCACCGCCGTCGAGGTCGAGTACGCGGCGGACGGCGCGGCGCTGTTGCGGCTGCGGGCGTACGACGCGCTGCACCGGCTGCGCAAGCGTCAGGGGTTGCGGGTCTTCACGTCGGTGACCGCCGCCGACCTGGCCGGGGAGCTGTGCGGCGAGGTCGGGTTGGACGTGGCGGCGCAGGCCGACGGCCCCCGGTTGGAGCGCCTGCTCCAGCACCGGCACAGTGATCTGGAGCTGCTGCGCGAGGTGGCCGGGCGGGCCGGGCTGCACCTGGCCGTCGACGGTGACACGGTCCGGCTGGTGACCCTGGCCGGCTACGGCGAGCCGGTCGCGCTGGCCCTCGGCGCGGGTGTGCACAGCCTGCGCCTGAGCACCAACGCCGACCAGGCGAGCGGTGCCAGCGCCGCGCTGGGCTGGCATCCGCAGCGGGCGGAGCCGATCAGCCAGCAGGCAGACGAGGCGCGCTGCGGCCGACCGGCCGGTGACCGTCCGGACCCGGCCGACGTGGGTGCCGGCGGGGTACGCACCGCCGTCGACCAGCCGGGGCGCAGCGACGACGAGTTGGCGGCGCTGGCCCAGGCGCGACTGGACACCCGGGCGGCGGCGCTGGTCACCGCCGAGGGGGTGGCCGAGGGCGATCCGGCGCTGCGACCCGGCCGGCGGATCGACCTGGGCGGGGTGCCCGAGTCGGTCGCCGGGGCGTACGTGCTGACCGAGGTGGTGCACACCGTGGACGGCGACGGGCACCTGACGCGGTTCTCCACGGTGCCACCGGCGGCCCCGCCGTCCGCCACGACAGGCGCGGTGGTCACCCTCGGCACGGTCACCGACGTCGCCGACCCGGACGGGTTGGGTCGGGTCCGCCTGACCCTGCCGACGTACGGGGACCTGGACGCCGGGTGGCTGGGCGTGCTCTGCCCGGGGGCGGGTCGCGGCAAGGGCCTGGTGGCGCTCCCCGACCCGGACGACACCGTGCTCGTGGTGCTGCCCGGCGGTGAGCCGGCCTCGGGCATCGTGCTGGGCTCGCTGTTCGGCGCCGTCGAGCCGTACGACGCGGGCATCGACGACGGCCGGGCCCGCCGCTGGACGCTGCGGACCGCCGGCGGGCAGTCGATCGTGGTCGACGACGTGCGGCGCAGTCTGCGCCTGGGCGTCGAGGGCGGCAGCTTCCTGGAGCTGACCCCCGAGCTGGCCACCCTGCACGCCGCGTCCGACCTGGTGATCTCCGCGCCCGGGCGGGCCCTGGTGGTACGCGCCCGCAGCGTGGACTTCCTGCACGCCGAGTCGACCGAGGACCCGAGCACCGCGGCGCGGCAGGCCCGTTCGCTCGCCCGCGCCCACCACGAAGGAGGCGGCTGATGCGCTGGATCCACCGCGACTCGGTGATCACCTGCGACCACGACGGCCGCGTGGAGAACCGGCCGTCGCAGCAGTGGGTGACGGTCACCGCCGTGCCGGTGCTGGTCGACGACGACCCGGAGGGACGGAAGATCATCGCCTGTCCGAACTACGGCCCGACCATCAAGCCGTGCACGAGGACGGAGTCCCTGCGCGTCGGCTACAGCGACTGGCTGCGCATCGACGGGCACCGGGTGGTGCTCGACAACCTGGAGGGATTCACCAACGGGACACCACCCAACGCGGTCCATCACACGGTGCGCGACCCCGCTCAGGGGTTCCTGGGGGCGGACCGGTGAGGGCCTTCCGGTTCGTCGGCGCCGGCTTCGACGCCGGCCGTACCGGTGGGTTGGCGCTCACCGCGGCCGGGGGCCTGGCGATGACCGACGGCGACGAGAGCGTACGCCAGGCGTTGTTCCTGCTGTTGTCGACGACGCCCGGTGAGCGGCTGATGCGGCCCGGGTACGGCTCGCGGCTGCACCGGCTGGTGTTCGCGCCGAACGACGACACGACCGCGGGGCTGGCCATCCACTACGTCCGGCAGGCCATCGCCCGGTGGGAACCCCGGGTCGAGGTCATCGACGTCGACGCCGGGCCGGACCCGGACGACGCGTGGCGGCTGGTGATCCGCCTGGACTACCGGGTGCGGGCCAGCCTCACCCCCGGACAACTGGTCTTCTCCGTGGACCTGCTGCCGGCCGACGAACCCGAGCAGGGAGGCTCGTCATGACGCTGCCCGTGCCGCACCTGGACGACCGTGGATTCCTCGACCTCGTCACCGAGGCCCGGGAACGGATCCAACAGTCCTGCCCGGCGTGGACCGACCTGTCCGCGCACGACCCGGGGATGGCCCTGGTGGAGGCGTTCGCCCACCTGACCGAGGTGATGATCTACCGACTGAACCAGTTGCCGGAGAAGGCGTACGTCTCGTTTCTGAACCTGCTCGGGGTGGCCCGGCACGCGCCGACGGCGGCCTGGGCGGACGTCCTGTTCACCCGCGCGGGCACCGACCGCGCGGCGGTGCGGATCCCGGCCGGGCTGCGGGTCGCGGCAGCCCGGGGCGCCGACCCCCGGCCCGTCGTGTTCGTCACCACCGAACCGGCGGTGCTGCCCGCCGGCGAGGCGTCGGTGCTCGTGCGGATGCACCACTGCGAGCCGGTCGAGGCCGAGTTGCTCGGCGTCGGCACCGGCCAGCCGGGACAGGTGCTGCGCGCGGCCCGCGCCCCGCTGGCGCACACCGCCGAGCCGCTGGACCTGCTGCTCGGCGTCGAGGTGCCGGCCGGCACGGTGGAGCTGGGCGCGGCGGCCCGGGAGCACGACGGCCGCACGTTCGAGATCTGGCGACCGGTGGACAGCTTCGCGGGTCTCGGCCCGCAGGCCAAGGCGTACCTGGTGGACCGGTGCTCGGGCACCGTCACCTTCGCCCCGGCCCTGGACCTGCGCTCCCCCGGAGAGGCCACCACGGGCGCCCCGGTCACCGTGGCGGCGGTGCCGCCGGCCGGGCGCCAGGTCCGGCTCTGGTACCGGGCCGGCGGGGGGCCGACCGGCAACGTGGCGGCGGGCACGCTGAGCAGCCTGCGCGACCCGCTGCCCGGGGTACGGGTGGACAACCCGGAGCCGGCCGCCGGTGGCCGGGACATGGAGGCGTTGGAGTCGGTGCTGCTGCGCGGCCCGTACGAGTTCTTCGCCCAGCAACGGGCGGTCACCGCCCGCGACTTCGAGGTGCTGGCCACCAGCTCCGGCGCGGTGGCGCGGGCGCGGGCGTTCACCCGGGCGGCGGTGTACAGCTTCGCCCGCCCGGGAGAGGTCGAGGTGGTGCTGGTGCCGTACGTGCCGGAGGCCGCCCGCCCGGGTGGTCGGCTGCCGGTGGCGGTGCTGCGCGAGCACGAGGTGCCCGAGGCGCGGCACCTGGTGGAGACGGACCTGGAGCAGCGCCGGATGGTCGGCATCCGGTCCCGGGCAACCTGGGCCCGGTTCAAGGCGGTGTCGGTACGCGCCCGGGTGGTGGTGCGGCGGGAGGAGGACGTCGACGCGGTCCGCCGGCGGATCCACGACCGGCTGCACCAGACGTTGAGCCCGCTGCCCACCGCGCTCAACCCGACCGGTTGGCCGTTCGGGGAGCCGCTGCGGGCGTCGAACGTGTACCGGATGCTGGAGCACGCCGAGCCGGGCGTGCGGTACGTCGAGTCGGTCCGGTTCGTGGTGGACGAGGCGCCGGACGCCGACGTCCGCGCCCTCGCGGTCGACCAGTACCAGCCCCGCACCTGGTACGCCGGCCGTGGTGCGGTGCTGTTCCGCTCCAGCAACGCCGGGGCGGGCTGGGAGCCGACCGGCCGGTTCGACGGCGAGACGGTGCTGCGGGTGGCGCCCGCGCCGGCGCCGGTGCGGCCGGGCATCGTGCCCCGGGCCGGCGCGGTGGCCGTGGTGACGCTGCGCGCGTCCGGCGGTTCCCGGGTGCACCTGAGCACCGACCTGGGTGAGACGTGGTCGCTGCTCACCGACCTGGACTCGCGCATCTCCGACGTGGCTTGGTTGGACCGCGACGGCGCGGGAGCGCTGCTGGTGGCCACCGACACCGGCCTGTACGAGGTGTCGCTGCTGCCCGGGGCGGTGCCGTTGCAGATCCTGGTGGACCCGTCCGACGCCGACCGGGGGTTCTACGCGGTGCGCGCGTTCGTCTCCGAGCGGGGCGCGCCAGGTGTGGCGGTGGCGGCGCAGGCCGGCTTCGGGGTGTACCTGTCGACCGCCGGCGGCCGGCCGGGCAGCTTCACGCACATCGGGCTGGCCAACGTGGACAACCGCGTCCTCGCCGTGCAGTACGACGGACCGGCCACGCTGCTGTGGAGCGGCGCCGGCGAGCCGGACCCGAAGAAGCCCGGTCAGGGCTGCCACCGCGCCCGGCTGTTCGAGTCGGACGTGAAGTGGCAGTCCGTGCAGGCCGGCTGGATCGGCGGCACCTGCCGGGAGCTGGCGTTCGCCGGCCAGCAGGCGGTGGCGGCCACCCAGAGCGGCGGTGTGGTGCGGCTCGACACCCTGGCCGCCCAACCGCAGTGGCTGCCGGTGTCGGTCAACTGCGGCCTGCCGCTGCGCGACCGCACCCGGTTCGTGCCGGTGGACGCCATCGCCGTGGCCGGCCCGGCGACCGCGACCGGCGGCACGGGCGGCGGGACGGCCGGCGGCGACCGGCTGATCCTGGCCGGCGGCGAGCGGGGTGTGCACCGCAGCGTCGACGCCGTCGAGTGGACGCCCAGCGCCAACCAGGCCACCGCCGACGTGGTGACCGTTCCGGACACGTGGCTGCTCTGCTCCGGCGAGCACGACATCGAGGTGGTGCGTCAGGATGCGACGCTCGGCGATTGAACGGCTGCTGCCCGCCGCCTACCAGCGGGCGTGCGTGCCGGGCAGCGTGCTGTGGGCGCTGCTGGACGTGATGGAGCACCTGCACGCCCCCGACGAGGCGATCCTCGCCGAGGTGGATGCCCTGTTCGACCCGTACCGGGCGCCGGAGCACCTGGTCGTGCGGTTGACCCGCTGGGTGGCGATGGACCACGTGGTGGCGTCACCCCGACCGGACGCCCCGCTGCCGCTGCCGGTGGGCCGGCTCCGGGACCTGGTGGCCAACGGCGCGTTGCTGGCCCGCTGGCGCGGCACCCCGTACGGGCTGCGTCGTGCCCTGGAGCTGGCCAGCGGGTCGACGGGGTTCGTCATCGACGAGCCCACCGAGCGGCCCTTCCACATCGTGGTACGGGTGCCGGCGTCCGCCGCCGGCCAGCTCGCCGTGCTCACCCGCATCGTCGAGGCGGAGAAACCCGCCTCGACCACCGTCGACATCGTCGTGGAAGAGGAGTCGTCATGACCACCGAGTGGGCGGTCGTCGCCGCCGCCGAGCAGTTCACCCTCGACCCGCGCAACAGCGGCGAGCTGACCTTCACCGTCTCCAACCCGGGCAACGCGCCGGACACCGTGGTGTTCGACGTGGCTCCCGGCGACGGTTCGCAGCGGGCGTGGTTCACGGTGGCCGAGCCGCAGCGGGTGGTACCCGGGCAGGGCTCGGTGTCGTTCCTGGTCAAGGTGGCCGTGCCGGCCGGCACCCCGCCCCGGCGCTACGACATGACCGGGTTCGCGTACTCGGCGAACACCGCGCCAGAGGAGAGTTCCCGGTCCAGCGGCCGGGTCACCTACGAGGTGAAGGCGGTCGCCCCGCCCCGGCGTACCCCGTGGTTGTGGATCGCCGTCGCGGCCGTGATGGTGCTGGTGGTGGTGACCGTCGGGGTGGTGCTGGTGACCCGCGACGGCGACCCGGCCCCCGGCGAGCCGCGGGTGGTCACCGTCGAGGCGGAGAGCCTGGTGGACGGCGCGGTGATCACGTCGCCGCAGAAGAGCAAGGCGGCCGTGGGTGCGCAGCCCAACTGCTGCGGGGTGACCTGGTCCGGGGACAGGCAGCTCTTCTTCACGGGCCTGGCGATCGGCGACCAGGTCACCGTGACGGTGCAGATCCCGGCCGACGGCACCTGGCGGTTCGCCACGGTGCGGACCACGGCCCCCGACTACGCCAACACCGTCTTCACCATCGACGGCAGCCAGGTGGGCGGCACGTTCCTCGGCTTCACACCGAAGGTGCAGAAGACGGACTTCCTGGACGTCGGAACGGTCCGGCTGGCCAAGGGACCGCACCAGGTCACGCTGCTGGTGGTCGGCAAGACACAGGGCACGAACTCCTACTTCGCCGGGGTGGACACGATCCGGTTCACCGAGCTCGTCGCGCAGGCCGTCGCGCGATGAGCGGACGGCAGAAGGTTCTGCTGGGGCTGCTCGCCGTCGCGCTGGTGGGCCTGTTCGTGGTCGCGGTCGGCGCGGGCGACGACGACCGGGGCGACCCGGGGGCGCGGCACGGCCTGGTGGACCGGTTGGGCGCGCTGGGCGGCGGACGCTCCGCGGTGGACCCGGCGACAGTCGACGCCGACTGCGCCGACGACGCGGGCCGGCTGGTGTTCTCCGGCGGCTGCGTGGTGCGGGTCGCCGACCCGGGCGGGCTGCGCACGCTGGTGCTACGCAGCGCGGCACCGTTCACGGTCGTCGCGCCGGCGCCCGGGGACGCCGACCTGACCATCCGCGACGACGTCGAGCCGGCCCCGGACGGCACCGGGGCGGTGGCGAAGGTCGCCGTCGACCAGGCCACCGAGGTGGGCCTGCGCTGTCCCGGCCTGGGCGGCTGCACCGTCCTCGTGGCCACCTCGTGACCGAAGGGGAGGGACACCGCCGTGGGTGACCTGCGCAAGCCGTTCCTGCTGCTGGCGATGCTCGCCATCGTCCTGGCCCTCGGGGTGGAGCTGGGCGCCGGGCTGCTGCTCGGCGGCGCCGACGCCGGTTCGGCGCTTGCCGACAGCGCTGGCGCGCTCGACGTGCAGATCGACGACGTGTCCGGGGTGAGCGAGCCGTCCGGTCGGGGCACCGGCTACCTGGCGCTGGTCGACGCGGTGGCGGTCTGGAGCACCGGGCTGTTCTGCCTGGGCCTGCTCCTGCCCGAACGCGTCCAGGGCCGGGTGCAGGGCGTCGCCAGCCTGATCTTCTCGATCATCCTGATCATCGTCGGGCTCGTCGCGCTGGTCGTCGCGTTCGTGGAGCTGTCCATCATGGTGTCGCTGTTCCTGGCCGTCCCGTTCGGCACCCTCGCGTACCTGGCCCTGTGGGGGTTCTTCCCGGTCGGCGAGGCGTCCGTGCTGCTGGGGCTGGTGCTGCTGCTCAAGCTGCTCTGGGCGGGGCTGCTGGTGCTGGCGCAGCCGCGCTTCCTGCAGAACAAGGGCCTCGTCCTGCTGATCCTCACCACGCTGCTGTGCACCGTCGTGCTGGAGTTCCTGCACAACCTCGTACCGGTGATCCTGGTCAGCATCGTCGACGACGTGGCGGCGCTGGTCTTCGCGGTGGTCGCCATCATCTGGGGGCTGGTGCTGCTGATCGGTTCGATCCCGGCGATCGTCAAGGCCGTCCGGGTGACCGCCGCCCTGCCCACCCGCTGAGGAGGGTTCGGTGTGTCACGGCGTACCCGCGACCAGGGCCCTGGCCCGGTCCCGGTCGATCGTCCCGTCCAGCACCCACACCCGGTAGCGGCCGTGCCGGGTCGCGCCGGCCGGCACCACCGCCGGCCGGTCGAACGCGAACGCCACGCAGACCCCCGGGTACATCGCCGTCCGCACGAACCACCGGTCGCCGGGACCGAGGCCCGCGAAGACCAGGGTGTACGCGCCGCCGCCCGGCCCGGTGCCGGTCAGCGCGAGCCACGGCGCCGCACTGCCGTTGACCGCCTCCTCCCCCGTGGCGTCGGCCGTGAACACCGTCGGCTCGCCGTCGGCGGCGGCCCGCCAGAAGAACCCCCCGTAGCCGGCCCCGCCGGGGCGACCATTGGTGGCCGGGCTGCCCAGGTGCACCGCCCGGTCGGCGGGGGCGGTCAGCGCGGAGTCCAGGTCGAGGCGCCAGACGTCCGGCGCGAGGGCCGACGCGGCGAGCCGACGCCGCTCGGTGAGCAGCACCCGTCCGTGCGGGTCGCGCCAGTGCAGCTCGTGCGCCAGCCGGTCGTCGGCCCGCTCCCACCAGCCGGTGTGGGCGATGACCCCGTGGTCGTCGCGCCAGGTGTAGCCGACGTCGCGGACGTACGTGCGCCCGCCCCAGAGGTTGGTGCCGTCGACGTCCTGCACGGCCAGGGAGGCGCCGAGGTGCCAGACGTGGTCGGCGGGCAGCGCGTCGGTGACCACGGTGCCGGCACGGGTGCGCACCGGGTGCAGGTACGGCCGGGGTCCGTGCCGCGCGTCGAGCGCCGGGTCGAGCACGTACCGGGCCACCTCCGTGGACCCGAGCAGGAGCAGCGCCGTCTCCCAGTCCCCGTTCATGGCAGGCCCGCGCGGGCGGGGGCCGCCAGCCGGCGGGCGACGGCGTGCAGGGCGGCCACGGTGTAGCCGGCGAGGATCGGCACCGCCACCGGCGTGACGAGGACGGCGAGCGCTCCGGCCAGCACCGCCACCCCGCTCAACGCCGCCCACCGCGCGGGCGCGTCCAGGCAGGCGCGGGCGGCGGTGCGCGCCGCGGTGCGCCAGCGGGCGCCGCCGCCCACCTCGACCACGACCAGCCCCGCGTACCCGGCCAGGGCGGCCGTGACAAGCACGGTCACCAGCAGCGCCGGCGGGCCGCCGGGCACCCGGCCGGTCGCCAGCGCGGCCAGGTCGGCGGCGAGCAGCCCGGCCACGGCCAGGGCGACGAGGCTCACCGGTACGCCTGGCAGCACCGCCCCGCCGAACCGGCGCAGGGTGGTGCGCGCCGACGGCCACCCGCCGGTACGCGTCCAGGTGTGCACGGCCGCGCTGGCTGTGCCCGCCGCGGCGGCCGCGGTGAGCAGCGGCGCCGCCGCGAGGGTCAGCAGGATGCCGAGCAGCGCCAGGTCGGCGGCGTCGCGGGCGACGTCGCGCCACTCCCGCCGCCCGCCGGCGTCGGCGGTTTCAGCCCTTGATGCCACTGGTGTTGATCCCCTCGACGAGCATCCGTTGGAACGCGACGAAGAACAGGAAGACCGGCAGCAGGGACAGCACCGACATGGCGAACATCGGGCCGACGGCGCTCTGACTCGTCGAGTCGATGAACAGGGTCAACGCGACAGGCACGGTGTAGTCCTCCAGTTGGGACAGGAAGACCAGCTGGCGGAAGAAGTCGTTCCACGTCCAGATGAAGGAGAAGATCGCGGTGGTGACCAGCGCGGGGCGGCTCAGCGGCAGGATGATGTGCCGGAAGATGCCGAACGGGCCGGCGCCGTCGATCCGGGCCGCCTCGTCCAACTCCCGGGGTACGCCCCGCATGAACTGCACCATGAGGAAGACGAAGAACGCCTCGGTGGCCAGGAACTGCGGGATGAGCAGCGGCAGGTACGGCCAGTCGCCGCCGACCAGCCCGAGCGTGCGGAACAGGATGTACTGGGGCACGATCAGCACGTGCTGGGGCAGCAGCAGCGTGCCGATCATGACGGCGAACCACACGCCCCGCAGCCGGAACCGCAGCCGGGCGAAGGCGTACGCGGCCAGCAGGCAGGAGAGCCCGTTGCCGACGACGGTGAGCAGGCTGACCATGGCGCTGTTGAGGAAGAACCGGCCGAAGCTGACGTCGAAGTTGGACCACCCGGCGGTGTAGTTCCCCGGGGTGAACCGCTCCGGCAGCAGCCCCACGTTGTTGACGATCTCCTCCTGGGACTTCACCGACGTGCCGATCATCCAGATCAGCGGGTAGAGCACCACGGCGACGATCGCCACCAGGATCAGCAGCCGAAGGAGGGGACGGCCGCCCGGCCGTCGGCGCGTGGTCGGCGTCGGTACGTCCGCCGTCGGGGTCACCGCCACCATCACCGGTCCTCCCCGTCGGAGTAGTGCACCCAGAACCGTCCGGTGCTGAAGAAGATCACGGTGATCACCGCGATGGCGAGCAGGAACACCCAGGCCATGGCTGACGCGTAGCCCATCTCGAGGTCGGTGAAGCCGGTGATGTAGAGGTTCAGCGTGTACATGAGGGTGGAGTCGACCGGGCCGCCGGTGCCGTTGCTGAGCACGAACGCGGCGGTGAAGCCCTGGAATCCGTTGATCGTCTCCAGCACCAGGTTGAAGAAGATGACCGGGGAGAGCATCGGCAGGGTGACGTTGCGGAACTGCCGGAACCGCCCGGCCCCGTCGACCGAGGCGGCCTCGTACAGCTCGGTGGGCACCTGCTTCAGGCCGGCCAGGAAGATCACCATCGGTGCGCCGAACTGCCAGATGGCCAGCACCATCAGGGTCTGAAGTGCCCAGTCCGGGTCGTTGACCCAGGGCTTGCCCTGGATGCCGAAGAGGCTCAGGAACGAGTTGAACGCGCCGTCGCGGTTGAACATGTTGACCCAGACGATGGCCAGCGCGACGCTGCCGCCGAGCAGCGACGGCAGGTAGAACAGCCCGCGGAACAGCCCGACGCCGCGCCAGGCGCGGTTGAGCAGCAGCGCCACGCCGAGCGCGGCGGCGAGCTTGAGCGGTACGGCGATCAGCGCGAACGTCGCGGTGACCCGTACGGCGTGCCAGTACGACGGGTCGGCGGTGAACATCCGCTCGTAGTTGGCCAAGCCCACCCACTGCACCTCGGAGAACGGGGTGAGGATGTCGTAGTTGGTGAAGCTCAGGTAGAGCGACAGCAGCATGGGGACCGCCGTGACACCCATCAGGCCGATGAGCCACGGCGACAGGAAGACGTACCCCGCCAGACCTTCGCTGTGCCGGAGGCCGGGCCCACGCCTCGCGGCGTGGGCCCGGTCGGTTCCGGGACCGCGTCGGGTCGGGTCGGGTGCCGTGGTCAGCGCCACGAGCAGCTCCTCTCCTCGCCTGGTGGGGCGGTCAGGCGATGGCGGCCTTGCACGCCTCGACGAACTGGGCGGCGGCCGCGGCGGGGGTGGCCCGGCCGTACTGGGCGTTCTCGGCGGCCTTGATCAGCTCGGACTTGACCTTGCTGTGGCCCTTGATCGGCACCTGCGGGGACTTGCCGAACTTCTGGGTCAGCTCCGCCTCGACGGCGATGGACTGCTTCATGGCCGGGTCGGTGGTGTCGTCGCTGACCACCCGCCGCAGGTCCAGGTTGGACGGCAGGCCGCGGTCGGTGCCGAGCAGCTTGACCGCCTCCTGGTCGTTGTTCAGGAAGTTGATCACGTCGACGGCGACGTCCCTGTGCTTGCTGCCCTTGAACACCGACCAGTACATGGAGGCCCGGGCCCACTGCGCGCTCGGGTCACCCGGGTAGGCGACCACGCCCAGCTCGTCCTTGGTGTTCTTCTTCAGATCCGGCATCTGGTTGGCCCAGACCCAGGAGGTGGCCGACTTGCCGGTGACCACCAGCTGCTTGGTGACGTCGCTGGAGTTGCCCTCGTGGATCACGTCGGCGGTCGGGGTGGCCCTGCGGTCCCGGGCGCCCTTCCACAGGTCGAACCACTTGGTCACGTCCTCGGCGGTGAAGCCCAGCTCCTTGCCCTGGTACAGGTCCTTGCCCTGCTGGCGCAGCCACACCCAGAACGCCTTGTAGTCGGCGCTCGGGTCCTGGGTGCCGGGCACCTTGGTCTTGGCGGTGACCTGCTCGGCCCAGGCGATGTGCTGCTCCCAGGACATCCCGGTGGTGGGCTCGGGCAGGCCGTTCCTGGTCAGCAGCGTCTTGTTGTAGACCAGACCCTGGGTGTTCTCCCCGGCGGCCAGCCCGGCGAGCTTGCCGTCGACCACGCCGTACTGCCAGAGGCTCTCGGGGAACTTGGAGGTGTCCAGCTTGCCGGACTTCTGGTAGGAGGTCAGGTCGAGCGTGGTGCTGCGGGCGGCGTACTCGGCCAGGTAGTTGTCGTCGATCTGGAACAGGTCCGGCGGGTTGCCGCCGGCGGTGAGCGTCGCCAGCTTGTCGAAGTAACCCTGGTTGGCCTGCCAGGTCGTCTCGAAGGTCACGTTCGGGTGCTTCTTGGTGTAGAGGGCGAGGGCGTCCTCGGTCAGCTTGGCCCGCGCGTCGCCACCCCACCAGAAGATGGAGAGCTTGACCGGGGCGTTCGGGTCGGCGGCGGAGCTGTCGTCTCCGCACGCGGCGGCGCCGAACATCAGCGGCGCGGCGACAGTGGCGGCGAGCAGGCCGCGCAGCAGCCGCCGCCTGGGCAGCGCGGTACGGTGATGACGCCCGGCGGGCGTGTCAGTGGTGGGGGGCGTTGCGGGGTGCATGAGCGCTCACTCCTCGGCATTAGGAGGCGACGGCGTCACCGGTGGCCGCGGTCGGGGTGCCCGGGCCCGCAGGGCAATGCGGGTCCGGGCCTTTCGATGCGGCCGCGGGACGTGCCGGTCGGGCCTGCGGGCCCGGGCCGGTCGAGTCGCGGATGACCAGGTCGGTCTGGAGCATTACCTGTGCGGTGGTACGACGGACGCCGAGTGCCGTGCCGGCGCCGAGCCCCCGCGCACCGCGCGGTGACTCGATGTCCTGTTGCAGCAGCATGTCGACGGCCGTTCGGCCGGCGGCCGCGGTGGGTGTGGCCACCGTCGTCAGTTTGGGTCGGGTGAGCCGGCTCAGGGCGATGTCGTCGACCCCGACGACGCTCACCTCCTGCGGCACCCGGACCCCGAGCGCGTCGAGCCCCTCGATGAGGCCGATCGCCATCAGGTCGTTGTAGGCGAGCACGGCCGACACTCCGCTGCGCCGTACCTGCTCGGCGACGGCGGAGCCGCCGGTCTCGGTGGGGGCGTTCGGGCCGAGCATGGTCAGCTCGGCGCCGCCGGCGCGGGCGGCCGCGCCGGCGGCGCGACGCATCTCCCGGTTGGTCCACGAGCTGCGCGGCCCGCCGAGCAACGCGATGCGGTGGTGGCCGAGGCCGATCAGGTGCTCGATCGCCGCGCGGGCGCCCTGCCCGACGTCCATCAGGACGCAGGGCAGGCCGGTCACCTGGCGGTTCACCACCACCAGCGGCACCTCGCGGCTGAGCTGTTCGATGAGGCTGTTGCTCATCCGCGGGCTGCACAGCAGCACCCCGTCCACCTGCTTGGCAAGCGCGTGGACCAGTTCCTCCTCGGCGGTCGGGTCCTCGTTGGTGTCGGCCACGAAGACGTGGTAGTCGCGGTGCCGCGCCTGGCTCTCCGCGGCCTTGATCAGCGGCGGGAAGAACGGGTTCGCGATGTCGGCGATGATCAGCCCGATGTTGTGCGTACGGCCGGTGATCAGGGCGCGGGCGGCCCGGTTCGGCCGGTAGCCCAGGTCCTCCGCGCAGGCCAGCACGCGGACCCGGGTCTCCGGGTTGACCAGGTGCGGGGCGGAGAAGGTGCGGGACACGGTGGAGATGTGCACACCGGACGCCCGGGCGACGTCCCGGATGGTGACTGGCACGGCGGCCCTTTCGTCCGATGTGGCGGCGGTCACGTGGGTGTCGCCAATTAATGCAAACGGTTGCTCCAGTGTCAACGGTGGATGATTACGGTTCTGTTGCGCCGACGCTCCCGGTGGTGATCTACGAGCCCACAAAGAGGGACATTTACCGCCGCTTGCGCGTCCGCCGTTGACGTCATCGGATCGACCGTGGTTACTTCACTGCAAACCTTTGCAGGATCACCGGGGAGGCCACCGAATGTCATCGAGAGCCGGCGGACGGATCCGGTACGCCGTCGTGGGCACCGGCGCGCGGGCCGAGATGTTCGTCCGCGCCCTGGTACTCGACCACCCCGACACCACCGAGCTGGTCGCCTTCGCCGACGTCAACCAGGCCCGGATGGACGCGCACAACCGCTGGCTGGCCGAGCTCGGCCACCGTCCGGTGCCGACGTACCAGGCCCGCGACTTCGCGGCCATGCTGGACTCCGAACGCGTCGACGTCGTCCTGGTCACCAGCGTGGACGTCACCCACGACGAGTACGTGGTGGCCGCGCTGCGGGCCGGCCGGGACGTCGTCACCGAGAAGCCGATGACCGTGGACGCCCCGCGCTGCCGGCGCATCCTCGACGCGGTGGCCGAGACCGGCGGCCGGGTGACCGTCGCCTTCAACTACCGCTACAACCCACTGCACGAACAGGTCCGGCGGCTGCTCGCCGACGGCGCGGTCGGCGAGATCGGCTCGGTGCACTTCGAGTGGCTGCTCGACGTACGCCACGGCGCCGACTACTTCCGCCGCTGGCACCGCGACAAGGCCACCTCCGGCGGGCTCATGGTGCACAAGGCCAGCCACCACTTCGACCTGGTCAACTGGTGGCTGGCCGCCACCCCCGTCGAGGTGTACGCGGCCGGTCGGCTGTTCTTCTACGGCGACGGTGGCCGCCGGCACGGCTACGCCCGCGACTACGAACGGGCGCACGGCTCCCCCACCGCCGCGGACGATCCCTTCGCGTTGCGGCTCGACGCGCACCCCCGGCTGCGCGAGCTGTACCTCGATGCCGAGGCCGAGGACGGCTACCAGCGCGACCGCAACGTCTTCGCCCCCGGGGTCAGCATCGAGGACGACATGGCGGTGCTCGCCCGCTACTCCACCGGCGCCACGATGACCTACCACCTCACCGCGTACGCGCCCTGGGAGGGCTACCGGGTGATGGTCAACGGCAGTCGCGGCCGGCTGGAGCTGGAGGTGACCGAGAACGACTTCGTCGACCGGGGCACCGCGGGCGCGGTCAAGGGCGCCGCCCTGCACGGCGCCGAGGCGCCCGCCGAGGGCGGTGGCGCGACGCTCACGCTGCGTCCGTTCTGGGAACCACCCCGGCAGATCCCCGTCGAGGGCCGTACCCGGCACGGGCACGGCGGCGCGGACGCCCGGATGACGGGCGTGCTCCTGGGCGGCCGACCCGACCCGCTGGACCGCGCCGCGACCGCCGACGACGGCGCGTTGGCCCTGCTCACCGGCCTGGCCGCGAACCGGTCCTTCGAGACCGGCCAACCGGTCCGGGTCGCCGACCTGCTCACCCTCTCCTGACCCCCGACGAGGAGCCCCGCCCCGTGCCGACGTCCGACCACACCGACCTGCTCCTGCCGTCCGATCCCGGCCAACGCGCGCTGGCCCGGGAGCTGTACGCCCTCGCGGCGGAGCAACCGATCATCTCGCCGCACGGGCACGTCGACCCGGCCCTGCTCGCCGAGGACCAGCCCTTCCCCGATCCGGCGCGGCTGCTCATCGTGCCCGACCACTACCTGACCCGGATGCTGCTCAGCCAGGGCGTACCCCCGGCCGACCTGGGTGTGCCCACCCGCGACGGCAGCCCCACCGAGAGCGACGGCCGGGTGATCTGGCGGCGGTTCGCCGCGCACTGGCACCTGTTCCGGGGCACCCCGTCGCGGCTCTGGCTGGAGCGGACGTTCCGCACCGTGTTCGGCGTGGACACGCCGCTGAGCCCGGCCACCGCCGACACCCTCTACGACGAGATCGCGGCCCGCCTCGCCGAACCCGACTTCCGGCCCCGGGCGCTGTTCGAGCGGTTCCACATCGAGGTCCTCGCCACCACCGAGTCGCCGCTGGACGACCTCGGGCAGCACGCCAAGCTGGCCGCCGACGGCTGGGGCGGGCCGGGCGGCCGCGTCGTCACCACGTTCCGCCCGGACGACGTGGTGGACATGGAGTTCGAGGGCTGGACGACGAACGTGCGGCGCCTCGGCGAGCTGGCCGGCGAGGACACCGGCACGTACACCGGCTACCTGGCCGCGCTGCGCGCGCGCCGCGCCGCGTTCATCGCCGCCGGGGCGACCTCGTCGGACCACGGGCATCCCACCGCCCGCACCCTGGACCTGACCCCGGCCGAGGCCACGCGCCTGTACGACCGGGGCCTGCGCGGCGAGGCCGACGCGGCCGACGCGGAGGCGTTCCGGGCGCACATGCTGATGGAGTTCGCCCGCATGTCGCTCGACGACGGCCTCGTCATGCAGGTGCACCCCGGCGCCGTGCGCAACCACAACCGCTCGCTGCACGCCCGGCACGGCCGCGACGTCGGCGGCGACGTCCCGCAGGCCACCGAGTACGTGCACGCGCTCGCGCCCCTGCTGGACCGGTACGGCAACGACCCCCGGCTGCGGCTGGTGCTCTACACCCTCGACGAGGACACGTTCAGCCGCGAGCTGGCGCCCCTCGCCGGCGGGTACGCCGCTCTGCTGCTCGGCGCGCCCTGGTGGTTCCTGGACTCCCCCGAGGTGCTGCGCCGGTTCCGGGAGACGGTCACCGAGACCGCCGGCTTCTACAACACCACCGGGTTCGTCGACGACACCCGGGCGTTCTGTTCCATCCCGGTCCGCCACGACGTGGCCCGCCGGGTCGACGCCGGCTTCCTGGCCCGGCTCGTCGCCGAGCACCGGCTGCCGATGGACGAGGCCGCCGAGACGATCGTCGACCTGGCGTACCGGCTGCCCAAGCGGGTCTTCAACTTCGAAGGGGTCAACCAGTGAGTGTCACCATCACCTCCGTCGAGGTGCACGACGTGCGGTTCCCGACCGCCGCCCGGGGCGACGGCTCCGACGCCATCAACCGGGGTGACTACTCGGCGACGTACGTCGAGCTGGGCACCGACGCCGGGCCGAGCGGCGCCGGGTTCACCTTCACCAACGGCCGGGGCAACGAGATCACCTGCGCGGCGGTGCGGGCGCTGGCCCACCACGTACGGGGACGCACGATCGAGGAGATCGTGGCCGAGCCGGTGGCGTTCTGGCGCTCGCTCAGCGCCGACGTGCAGTTGCGCTGGCTGGGGCCGGAGAAGGGCGTCATCCACATGGCGACCGGCGCTCTGGTCAACGCGGTGTGGGACCTGCGGGCCACCCTGGCCGGCAAGCCGATGTGGCGTTTCCTCGCCGAGATGCCCACCGACGACCTCGTCGCCAGCGTCGACTTCCACCACATCACCGACGCGCTCACCCCCGACGAGGCGGCGGCGATCCTCGACAAGGGACGCGACGGGCTGACCGACCGGCTGGCCACCCTGGAGCGCGACGGCTTCCCCTCGTACACCACCTCGGTCGGCTGGCTCGGCTACCCGGACGACAAGGTGCGGGCGCTGACCCGGCGGGCGTACGACGACGGCTGGCGGGCGATGAAGATGAAGGTCGGCGGGCCGCTCGCCGACGACCTGCGCCGGGCGCGGATCATCAGGTCCGAGATCGGTCCGGACGCGCTGCTGATGATGGACGCCAACCAGGTCTGGGACGTCGACGAGGCGATCACCGCGATGACGGCCCTCGCGGAGGTCGACCCGTACTGGATCGAGGAGCCGACGCACGCCGACGACATCCTCGGTCACGCCCGGATCGCCCGCGCGGTGACCGACCTGACCGGCGGCCGGTGCCGGGTGGCCACCGGCGAGGTCGCCGCCAACCGGGTGATCTTCAAGCAGTTGCTCCAGGCCGAGGCGATCGGCGTCATGCAGGTCGACGCGTGCCGGGTCGGCGGCGTCAACGAGGTCCTGGCCGAGCTGCTGCTGGCGGCGAAGTTCGGGGTGCCGGTGTGCCCGCACGCCGGCGGGGTCGGGCTCTGCGAGTACGTCCAGCACCTGGCGATCTTCGACTACCTGCGGGTGGGCGCCAGCCTGGACGGACGGATGATCGAGTACGTCGACCACCTGCACGAACACTTCGTCGACCCGGTGCGTACCCGCGGTGGCCGGTACCTGCTGCCCGAGCGGCCCGGCTACAGCGCCACAATGAGGCCGGCATCGGTCGCCGAGTTCCGCTTCCCGGACGGTCCGGCATGGCGGTGACCGTCGGCGCCTCCCGGCTCGGCCTGGGTGTGCTGCGCCAGCTGCCCGTCGAGGCCCGCCCCCTGATCCGGCCGGGCACCGTGCCGACCGGCGTCGTCCACC
The DNA here is from genome assembly GCF_040607375.1 of Micromonospora sp. NPDC005298. NCBI lineage: Bacteria > Bacillati > Actinomycetota > Actinomycetes > Micromonosporales > Micromonosporaceae > Micromonospora > Micromonospora sp. NPDC005298. The sequence goes on along the minus strand of NZ_JBEXGP010000016.1, from coordinate 50,116 downwards.
TGGGACTGGGCGCGTTCCACCGCGCGCACCAGGCCGTCTACACCGAGGCGGCGGTCGGCGCGGCCGGCGGCGACTGGGGCATCGTGGCGGTCGCCCCGCGCAGCACCGCGTTGGTGGAGGCCCTCGCCGCGCAGGACAACCTGTTCAGCGTCAGCACCCTCTCGGCGGCCGGCAGCACCACCCGGGTGGTGGGCGCGCTGAGCGGCGTACGTCACGCGGCCAGCGACCCGGACGCGGTGGTGGCGTTGCTGGCCGACCCGGCGGTGCGGGTGGTGACCCTGACCGTGACCGAGAAGGCGTACCAGCTCGACCCGGTGACCGGCCAGCTGTCCCCGGACCCGGCGCTCGCCGCGGACCTGGCCGGCGGCCGGCCGCCGACCACCGTGCCGGGGTTGCTGCTGCGCGGGCTGGCCGCCCGGGCCGCCGCGGACGCCGGACCGGTGGCGCTCGTGAGCTGCGACAACCTGCCCGCCAACGGCCGACGGCTGCGGGGCCTGGTGGACCAGGCGGTCGGCCGCGCCGCCGGGGTGCCCGCCGGCCTGGTCGACTGGGTCGCCGGCAACGTCACCTGCCCGGGGACCATGGTGGACCGGATCGTGCCGGCCAGCACCACCGACACGATCGACGCCGCCCGCCGGGCTCTGGGCGTCACCGACCTGGCGGCGGTCGCGGCGGAGCCGTACGCCCAGTGGGTCATCGAGGACGACTTCCCGGGCGGACGGCCGGGCTGGGAGCACGCGGGGGCGGTGCTGACCGACGACGCCGGCCCGTGGGAGCGGTTGAAGCTGCGCGGCCTCAACGGCGTGCACTCGGCCGTGGCGTACCTGGGGGCGTTGGCCGGCCGGGAGACGATCGCCGACACCCTGGAGATCCCACACCTGACCGACGTGCTGCGCCGCCTGATCGCCGAGGACGTCGCGCCCAGTTTCACGCCGCCCGACGGGGTGCGGGTGGTCGACTACGGCGAGCAGGCCCTCGCCCGGTTCGCCAACCCGGCGATCCGGCACCGCACCCTTCAGGTGGCGATGGACGGCTCGCAGAAGTTACCGCAGCGGGTCCTGCACACCATCGCCGACCTGCGGGCCAGCGGCCGGTCCGCGCGCTGGGGCGCGCTGGTCGTGGCGGCCTGGCTGCGCTTCGCGCTGGGGTACGCCGACGACGGCCGGCCGCTTCCGTTGCAGGACCCTCTCGCCGGGCCGATCCGGGCCGCCCTGGACGCCGGCGCGCAGAGCCCCGCCGGCGCGGTGGACGCGGTCTTCGCGCTGCGCGAGGTCATCCCGGCCGAGGTGGCCGACGACGACGAGGTACGCGCCGAGGTGACCGCCTGGTTGACCGCCCTCGCCCGCCACGGCGTCGAGGCCACCCTGGCCGGTGCCCGGTGAACGGGCAGCTCCCACCGGTCGGTGCCCGGTGAACGGGGAGCCGACGCGGGTGGCGGTGATCGGGGCGAACGGGCACGGCCGGTGGCACCGGCGGGTGATCGCGCCGTTGCACGCCGACGGCCGGTTGCGCCTGGTCGCGCTCGTCGACGTCGAGCCGGTGCGGGACGACCCGGAGGCGCCGCTGCCGCCCGGTGTGCGGGTGTTCACCGACCATCGGGCGATGCTGGCCGCCACCCGGCCGCAGGTGGTGGTCGTCTGCACCCCGCCGCACACGCACCTGCCGATCGCCCGCGACGCTCTCACCGCCGGCGCGGACCTGCTGCTGGAGAAGCCTCCGGTGCTGTCCCTGGCCGAGCACGACGAGCTGACCTGGGCGCTGACCACCGCCGGGCGGGTGGCCCAGGTCGGTTTCCAGGCGCTCGGTTCGGCGGCGCTCACCGCGTTGACCGACGCGCTTGCCGCCGGCCGGCTCGGCACGGTCAGCGGCATCGCCACCGTCGCCGCCTGGCAACGCCCGGACGCCTACTACGCCCGATCGGCGTGGGCCGGCCGCCGGACGGTGAACGGACGGCCGGTGCTGGACGGCGCTCTGGCCAACCCGCTGGCGCACGCGGTGATGCAGTGCCTCGCCGTCGCCGAGTCGCTCGGCGGGGCGCCGCCCTGGCCGGTGGCCGTCGAGGTGGAGCGCTACCGGGTCCGGCCGATCGAGGTGGAGGACACCGCCGTGCTGCGCGTCCGGTTCCGCGCCGGCCCTCCGGTGCTGGCCGCCGTCACCCTCGCCGCCGAGGAGTTCGTGGCCGGCGAGGTGGTGGTGACCGGCAGCGGGGGGCGGGCGGTGCTGGAGTACCCGACCGACCGGCTGCGGATGCCCGGGGACGTGGTCACCCGCCGGGTCCCCGGCCGTCGGGGCCTGCTGGAGAACCTGCTCGCGCACCGGGCCGACCCGCTCGGGGTGCCGCTGATCGCGCCGCTGGCCCGTACCGCCCCGTTCACCGCGCTGCTCGACGCGCTGTGGGCCGCGCCGGAGCCGCGACTGCTCGACGGTGACCTGGTCGTCGACGTGGGCGACGGCGGCGAGCGGGTGCGCCACCTGCGCGGCGTCGTGGACGTGCTGCGGCGGTCCGCCGAGCAGGGGGCGCTGCCCAGCGAGCTGGGCGTGCCGTGGGCGGTGCCCGCGTACCGGGCCGAACTGACCGACAGCCGCCCGAACCACCACCACTGACCTGGGAGAGATCGATGCGCAGAATCCTCGCGGGCGCCACGGTGACCGCACTGCTCCTCGTCGCCGCACCGGCGGGCGCCGCCACCCGACCCGACCGGCTCGGCTGGTCGGCCCAGCAGATCGGACGGCAGACCCTGCCCGACCGGGACGGCTGGGCGGCCGACGGTCCCGGCACCACCGGCGGGTCGGCGGCCACACCCGAACGCACCCGTGTGGTCAGCAGCCGGGCCGAACTGGTGGCCGCACTGGGCGGCGACAACGCGGGCAACGCCACCGACGCCACCCCGAAACTGATCTACGTGAACGGCGCCGTCGACGGTTTCGAAGGACCCGACGGCAGCCCGCTGGACTGCGCCGACCTGGCCGACCCCGGGTACCGGCTGGACGCCTACCTGGCCGCGTACGACCCCGCGGTGTGGGGTCGGGTACCGCCGGCCGGCCCGCTGGAGGAGGCCCGGGTCCGGTCGGTGGCGAACCAGACCCGCCAGACGCAGATCAACGTCGGGCCCAACACGACGATCGTCGGGCTGCGCGGCGCACGGCTGACCGGGCTCACCCTCATGGTCGACCGGGCGTCGAACGTCATCATCCGCAACCTCACCTTCGTCGACGCGCGGGACTGCTTCCCCGCATGGTCACCGACCGACGGCGAGGCCGGCAACTGGAACAGCCAGTACGACCAGATCTCGGTACGCCGCAGCGAGAACGTCTGGGTGGACCACAACACCTTCACCGACGGCGACAACCCGGACAGCGCCCAGCCGGTCCGCTTCGGCCGGCCGTACCAGGTGCACGACGGGTCGCTCGACATCACGCACACCGCCAGCGGGGTCACCGCCTCGTGGAACCGGTTCACCGGCCGGGACAAGCTGATGCTGATCGGCTCGTCGAACACGGTCGGCCCGGACGTGGGACGGCTGAGGGTCACCCTGCACCACAACCTCTTCGACGGCGTCCTGCAACGACTGCCCCGGGTGCGTTTCGGCCAGGTCGACGTCTACAACAACCACTACCGGCTCGGCGGTGACGACTTCCAGTACGCGCTGGGCGTCGGTGTGCAGTCGGCGATCTACGCGCAGAACAACTTCTTCACCCTGGACGCGACGGTCGACCCGGCCGACCTGCTCTACGACTGGGGTGGCACCGCGCTCACCGAGCGGGGCACCTGGGTACGCCAGGGCGGCGGCGCGGCCCGGCCGGTGGACCTGCTGGCGGCGTACAACGAGGCGCACGACCCGGACCTGGGCGCGGACGCGGGCTGGACGCCCACCCTGCGCCACGGCCCGGTCCTGCCCGCCCCGCTGGTCCCTCTCGTGGTCGGTCCTCTCGCCGGCGCCGACCGGCTGCCGATGTGAACAGCCGAACCGCCCGTGCCGGGGTCATCGAAGTGATGATGATCGGCTATAAGTGACGCATGGACTTCCCGCCGCACCTGGGCAGCATGCCGATGCACGCGATCACGGAGATCCACGGTGAGCCGGGTCTACTGGAACGTTTCCGGTTGGAGATCCAGCAGTTCGACGCCGACGCCCGCACGAGGCTCACCGCCGCCCTGGATCTCGCGGCCGACCTGCACCGCGACGATCGGCGGGTCCGCGAGCCGTACCTCAACCACCTGCTGCGGGTGGCCATCCGGTTGATGCACCACTACCAGGTGCGCGACGTGGACGTGATCGTCGCGGGGCTGCTGCACGACTCGGTCGAGGACCACCCGGCCGAGCTGGCCGACGGCGACGCGGGCACCGACCAGGGCGGCACCGATCAGGGCGGCACCGACCGGACCGGGGCCGCGCTGGCCGCGCTCGCCGCGCGGTTCGGGCCGCGGGTGGCCGCCCTGGTCGCCGCCGTCACCAACCCGGTGTACGACCCACGGCGCGACCGCAACGAGCAGTACCGGGAGCACCTGGCGGCCAGTCTGGAGGGGGAGCCGTGGGCGCGGGTGATCAAGGTGTCGGACTTCACCGACAACGGCGTGGGCGTGATCCACACGGTGGGGCCGAAGGTCGTCTCCTCGGCCCGTAAGTACCGGCCGCTGGTGCCGCTCTTCCGGGACCTGATCGGCCGGCCGGACACTCCGCTGTCGCCGGCGGTGAAGGGGCACATCTTCAGCCAGCTCGACCTGGCCGAGGAGCGGTTCAGCGCCATCCTCGACCAGCCGGCCCTGCCCACCTGACCAGGTCAGGGCCATCACCCGACAGGGTTCTGCGACAAGTTCTCGGATCTTCGGGGAGTTTCACGGCTTACGGTTGGTTTGCGCCAGATGCGTACCAAGGCACCTCTTGGGCGAAATGACTGGTGCAATCCGATCGAGAGGACTTGGCCATGCGCGACCTTTCACGACGCGATCTGCTCAAGGCGACTGCGGTTGGCGCCGGAGCGGTCGCACTGCCGGGCATGATGGTCGGCGGCAGCTCGGCGCTCGCCATGGACGGCCCCGGCCCGTCCGACGCGACGTACCCGCCGGCGAAGCTGACCGGCCGGATCGTCCGCCCGCAGAGCCCGAACTACGCCGAAGCGAGCCTCGGCTGGGACGAGCTGTTCGTGCGCTACCCGCTGGTGATCGTCTTCGCCCAGGAGACCCAGGACGTGGTCAACGCCCTCACCTGGGCGCGGCAGCACGACGTCGCGTTGCGGGTGCGCAGTGGCCGGCACAGCCTCGAAGGCTGGTCGAACGTCGACAACGGCATCGTGATCGACGTCAGCGAGCTGAAGGACGTCCACATCGACACCGCGACCCGTACGGCGAAGGTCGGCGCGGGGCTCAACCAGTTGGAGGCGGTGACGACGCTCGGTGAGTACGACCTCGCGGCGACGACAGGTACGGAGGGAACGGTCGGACTGTCCGGCGCGACCCTCGGCGGCGGCTTCGGGTTCCTCACCCGCTACCTCGGCATGGCCTGCGACAACCTGATCGGCGCGGAGATCGTCGTGGCGTCGGGCGTGAACGGCGCGAAGGTGCTCAACGTGGACCCGTGGAACCACGCGGATCTGCTGTGGGCGCTGCGCGGCGCCGGTAACGGCAACTTCGGGATCGTCACCTCACTCACCTACAAGGTGGCCCCCCTGAAGAGCGTCGCGTACCTCCAGGCGACCTATCCCGGCCTCGGCGACCTGCACCGGGTCTTCGACGCCTGGCAGCGCACCACACCGTTCGCCGACCCGCGCCTCGGCAGCCAACTCGAGGCCCACCCCGACGAGATCCTGGTGTTCGGGGTCCTCGCGGAGGGATCGGAGGCCGAGATCCGCAGGATGATGGAGCCGATCCTCTCGATCGGCAACCCCGAGGTGACGGTGCAGGTCGGCGGCTGGGGCGAGACGTACGCCGACTTCCAGATCCCGAACGAGGACGAGCCCGCGAAGTGGAAGTTCTTCTCGCAGTTCACCAGGGAGCCCTTCCCGGCCGAGGCGATCAGCATCGTCCGCAAATTCCTGGAGAACTCCCCGTCGCCGGACAGCAACTTCTTCACCCAGGCCTTCGGCACGGGAGCCCAACGGCAGGAACCCTTCGGCGGGGCGGCGTTCCCACACCGTGACGCGCTCTTCTACTCCGAGCCGGGCGCCGGCTGGGGCACCCGCGGCGAGCCCGACAGCGGCGACGCCGTCACCCCGATCGCCCAGACCTGGATCGCCGAGTTCAGCCAGGCGCTGCGGCCCTTTGTGGACGGCGCCTACGTCAACGTGCCGAACATCGGCATGGCCGAGTGGGAGACCGCCTACTGGGGGCGCAACGTCGACCGGCTGCGCAGGATCAAGGCGAAGTACGACCCGCACAACGTCTTCCAGTACGAGCAGAGCATCCCGCCCGCGACGCACTGACCAGCCGGACCAGGCCGACCAGCCTGATCGGGCCGGACCAGCCGGACCGGGCCGGGCCGGACCAGCGACGCGGGAGGCACGCCACCGGCCCGGCCGGATCTCCCCCACCCCCTTTGCTCTGCACCCGTGGACGCACCACTTACAGACCGTGAGCGTCGCGCCCGTGGGTGCAGAGCAAAGGGGTGGAGGTCCGGGGGTGCGTCAGGCCGGCCGGGGCGGAGTGTGGGCTGGCGGGACACCGGGATGGGCCCTACGGCCGGTCGGCCACGGAAAGGGGGACGGTCACGCAGGGTGAAGACCGGCGCGAACGAGACGTTCCAGCCACGGGGTCGGTGCGACGCCCAGCTCGCGGCCCAGGTCGGCGCGGAACAGCTCGAACCGCCGTACCGCCTCGTTGATGTTGCGCTCCGCCAGGTGCACCGCGATCAACGTGCGGGTGGCGCTCTCCCGCAGCGGCTCCAACTGCACGGCGGTCAACGCCACCTGGACGGCCTCGCTGAACCGGCGCTGCGCGGTGAGCCGCTCGGCGAGCGCCTCCAACGCGTACAGCTGCGTCTGGCGCAACCGTTCCCGCTCGGTCAGCACCCAGTCGTCGTACCAGCCGGGCAGCAGTTCACCGGTCGCCAGCGCCGGCACGCCGGGGCCGACGTCGACGGGTGACCCGCCGGCCAGCAGGGCGGTGGCCGCCGCGCCAAGGGTGGCCACGTCGCTGGTCACCCCGGCGGCCAGGGCCAGCCGGTCGTCCTCGTCCACCAGGGGCTCGGGAGTCACCCGGTGCAGCCGCCAGAGCATCGTGCGCAGGTTGGCCCGGGCCCGGTCCTCGTGCGAGCCGGGCCAGAGCGTCCCGGCAGCCTCCGAGCGGGCACACCGCTGACGTACACCGAGGTAGGCCAGCAGTCGACGGGCGCCCTGCGGCACCGCCACCACCCGCCCGTCGCGTTCCAACCCGAACCCGCCGAGCAGCCGCAACGCGTACCGGGGAGGCTGCCCCGCCTCGATCTCGGGTGCCTCGGTGCGAAGGTCGTTCGTAACCTCGTGAGCAGCCATCCATGCGCCTTTCGCACCCGGTCCCCGTGGCAGTTCCACGCTCGGGTGTGGACGGTCGGCGCACCAGCGCAGTGTCGTCACACCGACCCGGCGAACGGTGTGGATCAGCCGTTCGCCGGAACCGCCACCGACCGTTCAGCGCAGCTTGCTCAGCGTCCGGGCGTAACCCGTCCACTCGGCGGCGTCGCCGACGTCGGCGCGTACCCCTGCCTCCTTCATGACGGCGAGCACCTGCTCGGCCGGCGCCTCGGCGAGCTTGCCGAGGGTGCTGATCCCGGCGCGGGCCAGCGCCGCCCGCGCCTTGGTCGGCACCCCGGCGAGCATCGCGATGTCGGCGTCGGCGACGTTCTCCAGCTCGGACTCGATGCCGAGCGCGGCGGAGACCGCCGACTGGGCGCCGACCGTGGTCCGCACGATCACCGCCTCCCGCTCGCTCACCTCGGCGAACATCGCGTCGAGGCTCGGGTAGGCGGTCTCCGCCGGCAACACCTTGAGCACGTCGCGGACCGTCCGCCCGTCGGCCACCTCGTCCTCGCCGAAGAGGCGGACGAACTCGCCGAGCTTCACCTCGCGCGGGAAGCGCTGCCGGACGTCACCGTGCTCGGCGGCGTAGCGCTCCAGGTAGGCGGCACCCCGGACCTTCGGGCCGGCGACCACGTCCACACCGAGGGTCTCCACGGCGGGCAGCACGATGGTGCCGGCCTTGGTCTGCCAGATGCTGACCTTCTTGTCCATGAACATCGTGGTGCCCATGTACTTGCCGAAGTCCAGCGTGCCGATGTAGTTGGGGATCTGCTCGATCGCGTACGGGCCCGGGATCACCTTGTTCTCGTGCACCGTCGAGTGCAGTCGGTTGATCTCGGCGCGGATCTCGTCGAGCAGCCGGCGCAGGCTCACCCGCATCGCGGCCATGCAGGCGAACGCCTTGGCCACGTCGGTGCCGAGGTGGTCCAGGTCGTGCTCGATGCGGTGGAACCGTTCGTTGAAGCCCTGCTCCCCCGGGGTCTGCCCGGCCTGCACCACGTCCTCGCCGTCGACCCAGTCGGCGTGCGCGAACGTGCGGGCGAACGGCGGCGGCGCGCAGCCCGGCTCCACGGCCGGGAACGGCTCGGCGTAGCTGAACACCCGCTTCGCGGTGCCCACGTTCTCGTAGATCCAGGAGGAGACCAGCACGCTGGCGTCCGAGGCCGGGATGCCGTGCTTGGTGAACGCCTCGTACAGCTCGGTGACGGTCACCCCGTCATAGTTGATCTCGCTCGCCATTGTGGTGTCCCTCTCAGAGCTGGTCGTACACGCCGCGGTTCCGGCGCTGCTGGAAGGTGCGGAAGGTGCGGGCCACCGCCGGGCGCAGCGGCTCGGCGGTCCCGTCGTCGTCGAGGTCGACGTGGTCGCGCCGGACGCCGAACGTGTTGATCTCCACGCCGAGCGGGCAGACACGCGTCAACGCGTTCATCAGCCGCTCGTACTGCGCCAGGTTCAGGGCCACCCCGTCGGGCAGCTCCACCCGGAACTCGTACGGGTCGGTCCGGCCGGTGCGCACGTAGGAGAGCGCCACCACAGCGACCAGCCCGGCGTGGGTGGGGCGCAGGGCGGTCCGCGCGCCGACCGCCTTGATCTCCGCCGTGCCGCCGCCGAGTCCCACGGTGTACCAACGGAACCCGGTGGCCCGGCGCTCGGCCAGGTTCAGCCCGGCCTGCGGCAGGCCGATCACGCTGCACACCACCAGCACCCGGTTGCCGGTGTCGACAAGTGGCAGCGCGGCGGCGAGGTGCCGCTCGCGCAGCAGCCCGACCAGGCGGGCCAGTCGGTCCCCGGCCGCCGGCTGCCCGGCGATCAGTGCGGACGCCAGCGCCGCCGGCAGTTCGATGGTCTCCACCAGCTCGTCGGGGAGCCGGTTCAGCGCGGCCACCACGGGTGCGGGGTCGTGTACCGCGGGAAGGCCCGCGGCGGCCAGGACCTGGTCGACCGGCTGCCCGGCCGGCCGGGTCGGTACGGCCGCCCACCGGGCGCGGGCCGCCGCGTCGGTCAGCGGCGTCCAGGCCGGCTCCCCGCCGCCGGTCCAGTCCGACGCGGCGGCGGCCAGACCGGCGAGCAGCAACGCGTTGCCGCCGGGGTCACCGGGTGCGTGGAACTGCGCCTCGACCGGGGCGTCGGCCCCGACCGGGGAGGTCAGCGGCGCGTTCACCGCCAGCCCTCGGGTCGGCAGGTGCGACAGGTACATCCTCGTGGTGCTGATCCGGTGGGTGGTGGGCAGCCCGCACGCCCCCCACAGCCAGGCCAGCTCGCCGTCGGCACCGACACCCGGCACACCACGCGCGCGCACGGCGGCGATCAGTGCCTCGGCGGTCCGGTCGGCGGTGACCGCCCGCCCGGTGTCCAGCACCCGGTTGCGCAGGTCGGTGGCCTGCGCGGGGGTCGGCCAGCTCACGTCGACGCCGAGGCCCAGCTCGTAGCGGCTGCCACCGGTGTCGTCCTGTGCGCGGGTCACCTGCCAGACGATCGACGAGCCGAGCGCCCGGCACACCCGCCCGGCACGGTCCAGGGCGGCGGCCAGCGGCGGCGCGACGCCGTGCGAGCTGTCGAAGGCGTACGACTGGCGCAGGCTGGCCCGCAGCGCGGTGACCTCGGCCAGCCGGCTGGCCGGCAACGCCCGGCCGGCGTGTGTGGTGTTGTTCGGTGGGGTGTTCGCCGGCAGGACGAGGCGGTCGCGGCGCAGTTGGGCGAGGAAGTTGGTGCGGTGCTGCGGATCGCCGACGGCGACCAGCCGGATCGCCACCGCGAACCGGTCGTCGTCCTCGCGCAGGGTGAACCGGGCGCCGCCGGGCAGGTCGGCGAAGAGCCCGGCGTTCGGGTCGGTGTCCGCGCCCGGCCCGTTGAGCAGGCGGCGCACCGCGCCCGGGGTGGGCAGCAGGAACCGCCGGTAGAGCCCGAGGCGGTGGGCGTACGCCGCGTCCGGCTCCCGGGCCGGCGGGGCGAGCCGGCGGGCGTACACCTCGCCACTGGCCGGCTCGTGCACCAGCTCGTCGACGAAGCGGGCCACCCCGACGTCCGCGCCGATCCGGTCCAGCGCGTCACGCCGGGCGTGCGCGAGGGTCCGGTACGCGTGCGTCTCCCGGGCCGCGCGACGCAGCCGGTGCTTCTCGTACGACACCAGGTAGAGCAGCCGGCCCAGGTTGCCCTCCAGCACGGCCAGCTCGACCAGGGCGGTCAGCCCCGTCCCGGTGACCGCCGTGGCGGCACCGCCGTCGACGGCCCGCTCGGCGGCCACGGTGAGGGTGAACGGGGCGACCAGCGGCTCATCGGCGGTGTCCGGCACGTACGCGGGCACCGACGCTCCGGCGGCCGACCAGGGCGCGAAGGTCACCGGCGGGAGGACCCGCTCGCCGGCACCGCCCGGGTCCAGGGTGACGGTCAGCCGGACGGTCTCCTCGACCAGGTCCCGGCGCAGCACGACGGTGAGCAGCGGGTGTCGACTGGTCCAGTCCACCGCGGCGGCGCCGGTGCCGGCGATCGGCACCACCACACGCCGGACCGTGCCCGGGTACGGGCCCTCCAACTGGTCGACGAGGTTGCGGTCGACGGACGGGTCGGCCCCGTCGACGGGTACCCGGATGTCGGTCACCGTGCCCCCACTCAGACGATCCGGAACGGCCGGGGGTCGTCCCGGTCGACGTAGACGGGCACCTGATTGGCGGCGAGCACCGCGTTGTCGCCGACCGGCAGTCGCTGTACGCCGTCGCCGGTGGGCGTGCTACCGGTCACCACGACCGCCGAGTCGGCCGGGAAGCGCACCAGCCGCAGTGCCCGGACGTCCGCGACGCCCGGCTCGTTCATCAGCGTCCAGATCACCTCGGCGGCGCGGACCGGCTCGCCGAAGGGCAACTCGTCGACGTAGCGGCGCAACCGGGCGTGCAGGCGGGCGCGCAGCTCGGTGGCGGCGGTCGACGCGTTCACCGTCTCCTTCGAGCCGGTCGGCAGCGGCAGGCCCCGGATCACCAGGTCCGCCTCGACGCCGATGCCCACCTCGTCGGCCCGGTCCACCGAGGCGAAGATGCCCACCGGGCGCAGGTCCTCGATGACCGACTCGACGGCCGCGTGCAGCCCGTCCGGGCCGTCCCAGATGGCGGCGGCGGTGGGCGCCACGAGCACCGTGACGTAGTAGGGGTTCCCCAGGTCGCGTTCGGTGCTGAAGACCCGTTCGATGAAGCTGAAGTTGCCGAAGATGGACTGGTTGAGGTCCAGCCCGCCCCGGCCGTCGAAGACCTGCACCTGGCGTACGCCCGGGACGGTCGCCACGGCCAGACCGATCGCCTCGGCCGTCCAGATCGAGCGGGGCGCGGCCAGCAGGAGTTGCCGGTAGCGGGCGTCGGAGACCTGCTGCTCGCCCCCGGTCAGCGCGACGGTGTGGGTGATCTCCACCAGTTCCTTGCCGGCGGCCTGCTCGGCGTCGTCCAGGTCGGCCAGCAGGGTGTCGGCCCGGTTCCACCTGTCGATCTTCTGGCTGGGCTGGGTGGGGTCGAGGTTGTGCGCGGGGCCCGGGTAGAACGCGGCGACGGCCGGTTCCCGTTCCCCGACGGCGGCGGAGAGCACCACCGTCTCGTCAAGCGCGACGTGGTGCCCGCCGGGCGTGGACAGCCGCGCGCCCCGGGGCAGGGTGAGCTGGGTACGGCCGGTCGGCAGCGCGGCCTTGAGTTTCAGCTTCACCGTCCCCTTCGCCTGCAGGTACGGGCGCGGTGTGCCCAGTTCCTCGCCGAGGCGGGTGAGCGCGTCGGCGGTCGCCGAGACGACGTACGAGTTGTCGTAGACCGCGCCGAGGGCAGCCCACAGTCGGGCGTCCTCCAGGGCGGCCAGTTCGAGCACCTTGCGCAGGACGGCACCACTGGTCAGGTCGACGTCCTCGCCGAAGAGCAGTCGGGCGGTGGCGAGTTTCTCGGCGAGCAACCGGGCGAAGGACTTCGGCACGAAGCCGGTCTCGACGATGCCGAAGCCTGTCGAGCCGGTGGCCCGCAGCGCGGCGGCGTCGACGGCCAGGACGTCGGCCAGCTCGGCCGGGACTGTCGGATCAGACACTGGGCAGCTCCCCGAGGTGCACCGAGAGGCGGTCGTCGGTGATGGTTTCGAACTGGACCTGCACCTGGAGGGTGCGTGCGGAGCGCAGCGCGGCGGCCGACGCGTCGTCCGCCCGGCCCGCGCCGAGCCGGCCGTCGTCGAGGTTCACGTCGACGATCCTGCGGACGCGGGGGTCGCGGTCGAGCAGCGTGATGATGCCGATGCGTACCTGCTCGCGGATCAGGTTCGGCTCGATCTGCTCGGCGAGGGCGTTGAGCCCGTCGAAGCCGAAGGTGGCGTCGAAGACGTTCGAGCCGCGCAGGGTGGTCAGCGCCACCGCGAGGCTCTGCGCGACGTTGTCGGTGCCGGCGACGAGGGCCAGCACCCGCCCGTTCGGGCCGTCGTCGAAGACGACGTCGCGGGCCACGTCCACGCCCGGCATGGTGGGTTCGAAGGCGAGGCCCCAGCCGAGGTAGCGGCGCTGGGCGGCCTGCCGTTCCCGCTCGGTGCGGTCCATCTCAAACCGCCTTCAGCTTGCTCTGCCCGGCGTTCGCCGCCAGGCCTGAGGTGCTGCCGTTGGTGGCGCCCGTGAGGGTGCTCAGCGCGACTCCGGCCCCGCTGACCACGAGCTTCTGGGCGGCGCCGGTCGCCGACATCACCTTCTTGCACTGCATGGTGGAGTTGCTGTCGGTGATCGTGCACCCGGACACCGACTTGCCGGTGATGCCGTCGAGGCGGGTCACCTCGTCGCCGGCCACGATCAGCTTCGACTGCCCGGCCGGGGAGACCTTTCCCTGGCTGGGGCAGTGCACGTTGCTCGACGTGGTGAGCACGAAAGCCATGTCGCCCTCCTCAGTGGACGTTCATCGCGTTGCTGACCTGGACGTCGACGTCGTCGGCGGCGATGGTGACGGTGCCGCCGCTGATGTTCACCGCGCCGTTGCCCGCGTCCAGGTCGATCCGGGTGGCGGTGATGGTGATCGAGCCGTCCTGCTTCATCACGATCGACGACCCGCCGGCGGCGTGCTCGATGGTGATGCTGTCGGCGTCGTCGGCGCGGGCCGGTCGCTGGCCGCGCCCCTGGAGTTGGGCCCGGCCCACCCGCACGGTCAGCTCCCCCAGCTCGATGACCCGGTTGCCGTCGCCGTCGGTGAGGTCGTGCGCGACCTTGCCGTCGTGGTCGGCGGGCACCACCGTGTCGCCGACCGATGAGCGGCTGTTGGCGGCCACCCCGACCGGCAGGGACAGCCACCAGTCCCCCGGCTGGGACACCGGGGCGTGCCCGGTGGGCCAGAGCGCGCCCACCTCCACCGGGTCGTCGGGGGCGCCGTTGCGGTAGGCCAGCGCCACCCGGGTGCCCGGATACCGGGGCAGGATGAGGCCGCACCCACCCCACGCGAACGGGGTCAGGTAGGTCACCCCGGGTAGCGGCGCGGGCTGCTCCCGGCGGACCGGGAGGCGGCGGGCGCCGTTGGGCCGACCGTCCGGGCGGGCCAGTCCCTCCCACACCGTCTCGGTCTGCGCCGGCGGCTCGACCGCGCCGCTGGCGTTGGTGGCGGCGGCGCGTACCTCGCCGATCTCCAGGCCGCGCGTCTCGCCCCGGGCGGCGCGGGCGGCCCGGCGCACCGCCTCGGCGGCGGCCACCCCGGGCGAGGACGCCGGGCCGGCCGGTTCGGCGGCGCCCACACCGGACGCGTCAGTCCAGCTGTCCCAGGCCTGCGCGGGCGACGCGACCTCGACGCCCTGCACCACGGTGACGAACCCGGCGGTACGCGAGAGGGTGTGCCGGGCCGCGCTGAGGTAGAGCAGTGTCGCCCCCGCGCCCAGCTCCCCGGCCGACGGGGCGAACGGCGCCGCGAACGAGCCGAGCAGCGCCGCGCCGACGCTGCCCAGCGTGGTGGCCTCGTCGACCGCGGGCGGGTCGAAGCGCACCAGGTCGCCGGGTTTGAGGTCGGGGCGGCCCTTGAGGGTCAACGTCCACGCCCGACGGCGCGGCGGCGCGGTGCCACCGGCCTCGGTGGCCGCGTAGGGGTCGCTGGTCTGGCTGCCGTTCTCGGTGCACTCCAGCAGGCCCGTGGCGAGGGTGAGTGGCTTGGGCTCACCCTGCGGGTACGGGATGGGCCGCTTGCCGACGTGCACGGTGCCGTCGCGGATCAGCAGCATCCCCCGCCCGTACGCGTTGAGTGACTGCTGCAACGCGCCACCGAGACGGTCCAGGGCGGCGCGGTAGAGCAGCCCGGCGCCGAACGCGACCCGCTCGTCGCCGGCCGCCTCGGTGGCGCCGGAGGTCATCGTGCCGTCCGGGTTGGCGCCCCAGCCGGTCACGTCGACCCGGGTCCGCTCGGCGATGGCCCGGATCGCGGCGGTGAAGGTGGCCGCCTCGAACCGTTCCGCGACCCGCTGCCCGAGCCGGGCGTACGCCTGCTCGACGAGGGTCAGCTCGGTGTCGTACGTCCGCTCGCCGGTGAGCCGGCGCACCCTGGTCACCCGCAGCACGGCGACGAGCGCCTGGGTCAGCTCGGCCGGGGTGGGGCCGGCGTTGACGCCGACCAGGTTGGTGAAGAACGCGCCGACGGAGGTGTTCGCGTCACGCCAGTACAGGTGCAGCTTCGCCACCAGCGGCGGCTGCCCCTCGGCGGTGCGCAGCGCCGCGAAGTGCTCGTCGATCAGCCCCTGCACGGTGATCGTGTACGCCCCGGGGCCGAGCCCGTCGGGCAGCGCCGCGTCGATGGCCGCGTAGTAGTCGGCGCTGGACAGGGTGAGCGCCGCGTCGGGGCTGAGCCCGGTCGGGGTCTCCCGGTGGAACGTCACGGTCCAGCCGGCGTCGTTGCCGACGGCGCCCTGGCGTACCTGGCCGCTCTGGAACGGCGTGAGCGTCATCGCAGCACCCTTCGCATCTTCTTGTCGAGCAGGTAGCGGTAGCGCAGCTTGCCGGGGCCCAGCTCGGATTCGACGCGTTGCGCGGGTGGGCGGCGACGCCAGACGAACTCGTTGATCGGCGGCGGTCCGAAGTGGTCTGCGGCGTGGTCGGCCCGCCGCCAGGCGAGCGTCAGCGACGAGCCGTAGTCGCCGGAGCCGCGGACCGTTCCGGCGTGCAGCAGCCAGGCCAGCACCAGCAGTTCCACGGCGACCGGGGCCGCACCGGTGGTGTCGACGGTCGTGCCGGCGTCGGGGCAGACCCGGCGCAGCCCGGCGGCGAGCGGCACCGAGCCGAGGATCCGGGTGCCCTGGCGCACGACCAGGCGCAGCGGTACCCGTCCGACGAGCGCCGGGGGCGGGGGTGTGGCCGGCGGCGCGGGTCGGGGCGCCAGGTCGTCGGCGGACGTGCTGACCACCGCCAGGGGGTCGGTGTTCAGCCACTGCCGGGCCAGCCCGGTGGGCAGGATCAGCACCGCGTGTACGCCGGCGCCCAGCTCGACGCGGTGTGGCAGGCCGGCGGTGAGGCTCTGCCGTACCTCGGTGAACCCGTCGGGCGCCTCGACGGGCGTCTCCGGCAGCAGGTAGCGGTCGATCGGGAACTGTGGCATCAGTTGCCCAACCCGTCGGCGAGCGCGCCGACTCCGATGCTTGCCACGTCGAGCAGCTTGCCGAGCAGGCTGGGACGGGGCACGTGGACGAGGGTGATGGTGGTGTCCAGGACGTCCCGGCGGGCGGCCGAGGCGTTGAAGGTCAGCGACTGCACCTGCATGTCGGTGCGGATGGTCATCGACGTGACGAGGATCAGCCCGCCGAATCTCCCCCCGGAGTACGCCGCCAGGGCGGTGCCGCGTTTGCTCGCCTCGGCCATCGTCTCCAGGGCGAACTTCCAGGCGTAGCGTTCCGCGCCGACCAGGACCCCGGTCAGGGTGATGGTGTCGTCGTGGGTGGCCACGATCGCCTTGTGCGCGGTCGAGCCGATGGGCGGCAGGTGGTACGTCTGGGCGAGGGAGATCGCGGTGACCGCCCAGAGCGGGATCGGCAGCACACCGTCGCTGATGATCGCCGACGGCACCGTGCCGTACCGCATGAAGCTGCTGGTGATGGCCATGCTCAGCGCCCTCCGGTGGGTGGCAGCGGCACCGGCGCGCCGGTGGGTTCGACGGCCAGGCCCAGGTCGCGCAGCGCCTGGGTGATCTCGCGGACCTCGCCGGCGGCGCTGGTGACGCGCAGCCGCAGCCGGCGATCCTCCAGTGCCCGGCTGATCCGCGCGGGTCGGGTGGACGCGGAGCCGCGCCGGTTGATCCGGTCGATCTCGGCTGCGGCGTCCTCCATCCGGGAGATCGCGTCGAGGATCCGCGGGTCGGGGGTGAAACCGGGGTCGTCGCGGTGCAGCCGGGCGATGGCGTCACGGAAGTCGGCGGCGTCGCGGCGCAGGTTGGTGACCAGGTTGTCGGTGAGCGCGCTGACCCCACCGACGCTGCTCGCGCGGTGCGACTTGTCGTCGATCAGCCACACCCAGCCGTCGTGGCCGATGCCGACCAGGTCGGTGCCGGCGACCTTGACGTTGGCGTCGGGGCCCTTGAGGAACAGCTCGATGCTGCTCAGCGAGAACGCGGCGGTGTACTCGCCGAGCACGCCGCGGCCGTAGGTGACCATGTCGTGGCGCAGGTAGGCGCGGAAACCGGGGCCGTCGTCGGCGCGTCCGCCCCGGTCGCGGAAGCGCCGCCACAGGGTCGCCAGGGCCTCCGGGTTGTGCACGGCCAACTGCTGGGTGAGCCAGATGTCGCCGCTGGCCACCACCGCGCGCAGCTCCGGGTCGGCGATGCGGGCCAGGGCCTCGGTGAGCCGTGCATCGTTCATGTGCAGGCCCTTGGAGCGGGCCTTGCCGAGTTCACCCACTGCGGTCCGCAGCCGGGCGACGTCGTCGGGGGTGAACCGGCCGCCGAGCCGGGTCTCCAGGTCCGTGACGGCGGCCCGGCTGCCGCTCTCGGTTTCGGCGGCCACCGCCCGCCACAGCGCCTCCGGCTCCAGCTCGGCGGCGCGGCGCAGCGCGGCCTGCTGGTCCGCCGGCATGGCCCGGAACGCGTCCTGGACCACTGCGGCGGGCTCGACGTGCCAGCCGGCCGCACTGGTACCGCCGGCGACCTCGAACTCGCGCAGCAGCGAGTCGGCGTACTGGGCTGCGTCGTCGGCCAGCCGCAGCGGCGCGTCCCCGACGATGCCGTCGCGCGGGCGGCTCAGCTCGCGCATCTCGGTGTTGAGCTGGTCGAAGCGCTCACCGAGCGTCTCCAACCGCACCCCCTCGGGCAGGGTGCCGCCCTCCAGCACGTGGTCGAGGATCGCGGCGATGTTGTCGCGCAGCACGGCGATGCGTTCCAGCCGATTGAGCGCGTTGTTCAGGTGCAGGTCGCCGACGTCGTCGACGACGCGGCGGATGAGGTGCTCCAGCAGCCGCCGGGAACGCACGTCGCCGGCCTCGCTGTGCGCGGCGATGGTTCGCATGAAGCGTTGCAGTCGTGGGTTGGCGTCGGCGGCGGCGTGCACGGCGGCGGCGTCGAGGAACCGGCCGGCACGGAACCGGCGTGGCCCGGTCACGGCCGCACCACCGGGACGCGGGGTCCGGCGGCGGCGCCACCGGGCTGGGAGTCCAGCACCATGAGGATGAACCGGGCGCCCTCGGGGCCACCGACCGCGCCGCTGAGCATCGCCTCGCGTTCCACGTACGCGAGGATCGGCTCCATCAGCTTCTGCACCACCCGTTCCAGCACCTCGTTGAGCAGGATCTCGGTGAGGAACGCCTCGAGCAGGTCGCGGGAGGCCGCCTCGATGATCTGCCGGGTGACCCGGCGTACCACGTACCCCCGGGCGGCGCGCAGCCCCGCGCGGACGCCGAACCGCAGGGCGACCCGGCCGCCGCGCACGGCCGCGCCGCCGATGGTCCCGGCCTCCGGGATCAGCGACAACGCCAGTCCGAGGTACGCGGCGAACAGCTCGACCTCGACCTCGGTGCGGGTGAGCACCAGCTCCGGGTCGAGCATCGAGGAGTAGAGGCGCTCGCGCTGGTGGGCGTGCGCCACGTCGACGGCGGCGACAGCCACCCCGACCACGAACCCCAGCGGCGGGCAGAGGATGGACAGCGCGATGATCCCCACCATGACGCCGAACGCGCTCAGCGCCTCGCGGCCCAGTTCGGTGCCGAACAGGTCGTCGACGCCTGTGGCGTAGTACAGGTTGCCGCCGAAGAACTCGCCGATCTGCTGGTGGGTGACCAGATGGATGCCCTGCAGGGCGAAGCGTCCCCGGGGGATCGTCGCCGACGGGATGTGCTCGCTGATCCGGCTCGACCGGAACGCGAACCGGGCGTCGGTGCGGGCGCGGCCGAGCATCTCGGTGTTGTTGCGCCGCATGTCCCGCAACACCCGCCGCAGCTCGTCGCGGATCGCGGACCGGTCGCCGGCGAAGCGGGCCAGCACGTCGGGCACGTCGGTGATCTGCTTGACCAGCGGGTCGATGCCCTCGGCCTCGCCACGCTGGATGACAAGCGCCTGTTCGATCTCGGCGAGGGTCCAGAGCACGGCGTGCGAGTCGCGGATCCGGGTGGTGCCGTCGCGTTCGACGATCTCGCCCGCCGCGCCCGGACTGGTCAGGGCCGCCTCGGCGGCCAGGAAGGCGCTGGAGAGGGCACGGGCTGCCCCGTACCAGGCGGTGGACGGGTTGACCGCGCTGAGCGTGGCGACGGCGCCGCCGCCCAGGTCGGTGTGCGCCTGCGTCCACCGGGCGGCCTCGTGGCGGCGCAGCCGCTCGCGCAGCCCCTGAAGTTCGGCGTAGTCGGTGAGCTGCGAGACGATCAACCGCTCGAAGATCGGCGCGTACCTGTCGAAGTTGGCGATCCGCGCGTCGATGCCGGTACGCGAGGCGAGCAGCAGCTGCACCAGCATGGCCTGGCTGCCGACCATGAAGAGCCGCCCCACCGCCCCCTTCACGGCCGGGCTGAACGCCTGGACGAAGTGCAGGTTCCAGGACGCGGACGTGTCGATCCACCCGCCCTGGATCCGGGCGAAGTGCTCGGGCCGGCTGTAGCGGTCCATCACCAGTTGGGCGAGGCGGTCCAGGCGGGGCACCACCCCGGCCAGGTGGCGCAGGAACTGCACGGCGGGTGAGGCGACCGGCCGGAAGTCCAGCGGGCCGAGCCCTCCGGAGCCCTGCGGCACGGGCCTGGTGAACGCCTCGCGCTCGGCCGAGCCCACCAGCAGGCTGATCGCCGCGGCCCTTCCACGCAGCATGGCGGCGGCCTGGAGGCAGAAGTTCGCCGGGTAGCGGCACGGCTCGCCCATCTGCAACCGGAAGGCGATGTCGTCCATGAGGCGGCGCAGCTCGTCACCGTCCGGGCCGAGCGCGGCCAGCTCCGGCTCGCCGTTGAAGGGGGCGCAGGCGCGCAGTTCGGAGTGTTCACCGGTGACGGCGGGGAACCGTCGACCCTCGGTACCGGGTGGGGCGCTGGGGCTGCTCGGGTCGAAGACGAAGCCGCCCCGCCGGGCACCGCCGGTGCCCTCGCCGGTGCCGCCGGCACCGCCACCGGGGCCGGTGCCCGCGCCGAGACCGCCGGTGCCGCTGCCCGCGCCGGTACCGGGTCCGCCGCCCGCGCCGGACCCGCTGCCGGTGCCGGACCCGCTGCCGGTGCCTCCGCCGGGGGGCGCGTTCGGGTCCGGTGGGGCCGCCGGTCGCTGCTCGACGCTGATCGGCAGGAGGTTCGCCGTGCCGGTCCAGTGCAGCGTGCTGTCGGTCTCCTCGGTGCCGACCAGCAGCAGGGAGACCCCACCGATGCTGACCACCACGAGGCAGGTCGGCACCGCACCACCCACCGAGGCGAGGATCGCGTCGACCCGCCGGGTCACCTCGGCGTCGACGGCCCGTTCGATCTGCGCCTGGTACTCGTCGACGCTCGTGGTCTCGCCGCGCGGCTGGGCGGTGCGCAACCGTTGCCGGATGTCGGCGCTCAACTCCTCGTCCACCATCGACACCAGGGCGCCGCGATCGGCCACCGGCCGCCGCTGCACCGTGCCCGGTTGCGGGCTGGGCATCCGCTCCTCCACCTCGAAGTGCGGCTGCGGGGTGGCCCGGAACACCGTCTCGCCGAACCGCTCGAAGGTGAGGACCGACCACGGCGTGGTGTTCACCATGACCGCCCAGACCGGGCGCCCGTCGCTGCCGATCACCCGGGCGATGATCCCCTGCGGGGTTCCCGACGGCAGGCCGCCGTGCTGGCGTACCGCCTCACGGCCCAACTCGGCCAGGTGGCCCGCCAGGTAGCTGGCCGGGCGCAGCAGCCACTGGTAGGTCACCCGGGGCGGCTCGTCGCCGTCCACCGGCACCTCGGCGGCGTCACCGCCGTCGTCGTAGGACGGCACCCGGTAGACGGCGAGGAGGTGGCGCATCCGCTGCGGGTCGAGCACCTCGGCCGCCGGCCGGCTCAGTGGCGCGGCCACCCCGGCGGGCAGCCCCGGGTCCAGCCGCGCGGCGGTGACCACCTCGTCCACGCGCCGGCGCAGCCGGGCCTCGAAGGCCCGCCGGTCGTCCGGGGACACCGCCCGCGCCGCCGTGCCGGTCCAGCGGAACTCCGGCGCGTCGGCGCGTACCTCCAGGTAGCCACCGCGCGGCGCGACCACCTCGCGGCGGGACCGTTCCAGCGCGCGGCCCAACGCCGCGGCGAGCGCGTCGGTCACGGCGGCCGGCCGCTCGGTCACCGACCGGGCGTCCAGCCGGATCCGCACCGGCACGTACACCGAGATCGCCATCGTCAGTACCGCCCGTCCAGGTGCTCGGCGAGCCGGGCCAGCGCCAGGTCGGCGAGCGCGTCGGCGTCGAGGGCGCCGCCGGCCGCGACCACCTCGATCTCCACCGGGAAGTGGTACGCGATGACCGCGCGGTCGTCCTCGGCGACCTGCTCGGCCTCCGCCTCGCTGCCGGCGGCCGGCAGCACCAGTTCACCCGCGTGCACCAGGGCCAGCCCGGTACGGGTGACCCGGGCGGCGCGGCCAGCACCGGTCGCCATCTGCTACCTCCGGTCGGTCGTCGTCGGCGGGGTCACGGGAGCACGGACTGGTCGCCGGTCTTCGGGTCGACGGTGGCGGCCAGGCTGAAGCCGCTGAACGTCGCCGCCGGCGCGCCGGAGATGGTGGCGGTGGTGGGCGTCGCGCTGGTGATCAGGCAGTCCCGCAGGACGAAGGACGAGAACGACCAGTCGTCGCCCGTGTGTTCCAGCAGGGCGATGTCGAACAGCTCGCCGTCCAGGGCCAGTTTGGTGAGCCGGCCGGCGACGTCCCCGATCGCCTTGACGGTCATCGTGAAGTTCATCGACACCGGCGCGTGGATGGCGCCCAGGTGGGTCACCTCGCACGAGTGCAGCGCCTCGACGTTGAGCGAGAAGGACGGGCTGAACGAGTCGATCGGGCTGATCAGCACCGTCTCGGTGCCCTTGGTGTACTGCACCGCGAGGCGGGTCTTCCACTCCATGGTCTGGTTCCTCCGGGTCAGAACTTGGCCACGAGCGTGACCAGCAGGCGGCTCACGGCCGGGCCGTACGTGACGGTGACGACCAGGTCGACGGTGCGGTCGGCCCGGGCGGCGGTGACGATCGAGGTGTCGGTGGCGGTACGGGCGGCCTCGGGGATGCCGAGGATGTCCAGCACCGGGATCTCGACGCGGTAGTCGTCGATCACCGCCTGCCGCTTGAGCGGGCCGAGGATGCCGTCCACCTGGGTCTTGAGCAGGGTCATGCCCGGCTTGGTGATCCGCGCGTCGCCGACCAGGCCGATCAGGCCGGCGCGCAGCATGAACTCGATCGCGTCGAGGGTGCGGACCAGGTCGACGTGCAGCAGGCTCGCGTCGGACGTGAACAGCCGCCCGTCGGCGAAGTGCAGGCTCTCCCCGGTGATCAGGGTCGGGTCGATGATCGGCGTGAGGTTGGCCTCGGAGAGCCCCTTGATCTCGGCCGGGCTGTACTGCTCGGCCACTCCGATGGCGACCCCACGGATCTTCTTGAGCACGATGCTGTGGTGCACCGGCAGGCCGGCCACGGCGGCCATCGCCGCGGTGGCGGCGTCGCCGTCCGCGCCCCGGGCGGCGATCATCACCATCCGGCTGGTGCTGCTCTTGAGCGGGTTCGCGGCGGTGATGATGTCGGCGACGTAGCCGGGGCTCTTGTCGGTCGCCGGGTTGACCATGGCGAAGCCGATCCGCCGCTGGCCGGCCGCGGACATCGTCTCCACGTGCGCCTTGAGCGCGTGCAGCCCGGTGGGCGCTCCCGCGCCGGCCGGGTTGCCGACCGTCGACTCGTTCGCCAGCGACACCATCGTCACGTCGTCGGCGGCTTCCAGGCCGCCGAGCGCGGCGGCGTAGTCGTCGCCGGCGACCTTCACGCCGTACACCTTTGCCGGTCGCGGGTCCTGCAGGAACGCCAGTTCCAGGGAGTTGTAGAGGGCGTTGCGGACCACGTTGCCGGCCTGCCGGCGGGCGAAGTTGGTGACCGCGTCGTCCAGGGTCTCGATCCGGACCGGCGTGTTCGCCGGCGCCGAGCCGCCGTCGGCCGTGGACGGCGCCTTGCCCACCACGGCGATGACGCCCGGCGACCGTTGCGCCAGTGGCGCTGGCGGCGGCACGATCCGGACCTCGATGTACGGGAATGCTGCTGTCGGTGCCACGGGTCCTCCCGGACGAAGTTGCTGCTGGTCTGAGTTCTCAGGTCGGCACGGCGGCGAGCCCGATGCCGCTGCGGGCGAGCCACTGGCCGGCGCGGGCGAACCGGGCGGCCCTCTTCTGCGCGTCGGTGCCGGTGTCACCGCCCGGCCAACCGTCGTCGTCGAACGTCTCGACGGGGACGACCCAGACGGCGACCACCCGGTGCCGCCGTCGTACGTCGTCCGGCGCGGGCAGGTCCAGGCCCAGCTCCTCGGCGCGGGCGCGTATGAGGCGGGTCTCGACGAGCAGGTCCGCCAGGGAGAAGCCCTTGTCGCGGATCAGCACGGCGGCGGCGAACGGCAGCGGACGCGGTGTCGGCGGGGCGGCCGGCGGGGCGGCGTAGCGCAGTTTCACGGTGGCCCCGGCGGCCTGCCCGCGCATTCGTGTCACCAGGTCGCCGGCGGTCGCGGCGCCGACGCCGGCGAGCAGCCGGTCCAGGTGCTCGTCGGTGAACGCCGCGGGCTGGTGCAGTCCGGCCCGCAGTCGGGCCGCCAGTCTGCTGCGGCGCTCGGTCTCCAGCACCGCCGGGTCGGCCGGCAGCGCACCCAGGTCGGCGATGATCTGCGGGTCGACGTCGAAGGCGGGCACCGCCACGTCGAGGTCCTCGACCCGGTCCCGGGCGGCGCTGGTGCGCACCACCAGGCTGCCGCGCCACAACGCGTCGATGCGCAGCGCCGAGCCGCCCAGGCCGTGCAGGCGGACGCGCAACTCGGTGCGGGTGGTGCCGCCGGAGCCCAGCCACTCCCCCTCGGCCACCGTGACCGGCGCGGCGGCGAAGCCGAGGGTCAGCTCGTCGAAGACCGCCGCGTACGGCGCGGCGACGGGCATCGCCTCGGTGTCGTACGCGGCCTCGACCAGGTGGGCCAGCGACGCGTCGTCGAAGAGCGCGGCGCGGGTGCCCGGGTCGGCCAGGCGCACCAGTACCCCGTCGACGAAGTCCACCGCACCGGCCTCCCCGCTGCCCGCTCCGGTGCACGCTGCCCGGCTCGGCACGAGGATCGCGAAGGACCCGTCACCCGAGCGTCACCGCCACCGTCACCGTGCCCCGACGCGGTCCAGACTGTCGGGAACTGAGCACCGACACAGCCGGCTACCGCCCTCGGCCGCCTGCCCCTCGGGCGGGGCTCGGTCCGGCGGGGGTGGCGGCGGGAGGCGCAACCCGGCGCGGAGGGCGGGTCACTTCTGAGGGCGATATACCTCAGAGTCATATTCATGCCTCAGAGTCATAGCGTTCACCGGCGTAGCCGCCTCCGGCCGCCGCCTGCTTCGTCCAGGACGACGCGCAGGGGGTGCGGGGCGGTGCTGGCGAGGTCGTCGAGCACGGCGAGCAGCAGGGCGTACTGGTCGGCGGGTTCGTCGGCGAGCAGCTGACCGGCGTCGGTGACCAGCAGGGTGAGTGGGCCGGCGTCCAGCCGGTCCTGGAGCACGTCGGCGAGGGCGTCCCAGGTGCTCCCCAGGTGGGCCGGCAGAGCCAGCACCTCGGCCAGCGCGGCGAACAGCGCGGGCCGGGTCCGGGCCGCCGCCCCGGCCAGCACCGTCGCGCCGGCCAGACCCTCATCCTCATCGACCATCGTGTGCCTCCCGGACCGGCCGCCGCCGCTCGGTCAGAGCCGGTAGAAGTCGGTGTAGTGGTTGGGCGAGAACCAGGTGACCCCGGTGCTGCGGTTCACCACGATCCGGTACGCGTCGCGGGCCGCACCCTGGTTGCGCGGGTAGACGTCGTACTCGTAGTAGGTGGCGTTGGTGGGCAGTTGTCCCTCGTAGTTGTAGAACCGGCCGCCGGCGAAGTTGGACAGTCCACCGCTCCAGGAATACCAGCCTCGGCTGGTCGGGAAGCCCTTTGCGGACCATCCCGAGCGGGCGGTGCGGGCGTCGGCGCAGCGGCTGACGGTGCACGAGCTGTAGACCGCCGCCGAGGCGGAGTCGGTGAGCCGGGGGGCCACCACGGACGGGCCGACCAGCGCGGCGGCGACCATGGCGAGGAGCAGGGCGACGGTGGTGGTACGCCGGCGGATCGCGCCGAGCGTGGCCAGCGGGGACACGGGGGTGGACAAGGTTGCCTCCAGACCATCCGATCCATCGATCCGCGTGATTGTCGGATCGGACCCAGTCTCACCGCTGACGCTCGACGGCGACACCCCTTTGCGGCACAACGTCTCCACAATGCTCGGTTAACCCCGGATGATCGGTGCCGACGGCCCGCCCGACCGGCACGAGCACCAGCATCCCGACGCTCACCCACAGGTACGCGTTCGCGCCGACGAAACCCACCGGCCCCGCCCAGCCGTCACCGAACACCCAGACCAGCCCGCTGCACAGCACCGCGTACCCCACCACAGCGCCGCCCAGCCGCCACCGCGCCGCCCGGTCCACCGGCGGCCAGGGCAACGTCGACGCGACGAGCACCACAAGCCCCGGCACCAGCCACACCAGGTGGTGCACCCAGGTGACCGGGCTGAGCAGGCACGCGGCGACACCTGTCAACGCGAAACCGGCCCGCTCGTCCCCCAGCCGTACGGCCCGACGCACCCGCACCGCCCAGATCACCAGCACGGCGGCGGCCAGCACCAGCCACAGTCGCCGGTCCGGGTGCGCCGGGTCGAGCCGGGCCACCAGGCCGAGCAGCGACTGGTTCGCCACGTTCTCCAACCGCCCCACCCGCTCGGTGTCCCACAGCGTCTCGGTGAAGAACGTGCGGCTGGCGTCCGGCGCGAGCACCGCCGCGAGCACGGTTGCGCCGGCGGCGGCGCCGACGGCCGTGCCCGCCGCCCGCCACCTCCCGGCCACCAGCAGGTACCCGACGAAGACCGCAGGGGTCAGCTTCACCGCCGCGGCCAGCCCGGTGCCGACGCCGGCCAGTCGACTCCCCCGCTCCAGTAGCCACAGGTCCAGGTAGACGAGCGCCACCAGCAGCAGGTTGACCTGCCCGAAGCTCACCGTGTCCCGGATCGGGTTGAGCCCGGCCAGCAGGCAGCACGTGAGTGCGAGCGCGTACCAGCGGCTCCATCCGTGCCGCCGCGCCACCGGGTCCACCAGCAGGCGCAGCAGGAACGCCACGGCCAGCACGGTGAGCAGCAGATGCGCCACGATCGTCGGATACCAGGCCAGCGTTGCCATCGGGGCCATGCTCACGGCGGCGAACGGCGGATAGGTGAAGCCGTACCCGTTGTGGGTGGTCCACCCGTACAGGTCGCCGCCGCGCACCCAGTGCCCGACCGCACCGTGGTAGACCCCGATGTCGAACCAGCCCCGATGCCCGGGCAGCAGCACGATCACCACCGCGAGCACGGTGACGAGCCCGGCCACCAGCGCCACCCGCCGCCCGGTCCGCGGTCTGCTCACCGGACCACCACCAGCGTCACCGACTCATTGTGCGCGCCGAGGACCGGACCCAGGGGGACACGAGGGTCGGCCGCCCGGCACCCGGCCTCCGCAGGCCGCGCCGGTCACCGTCGCCGCCGGGAGGACCACCGGCGTGGCGGCGGGCATATCGGTCACCGGTTGTTAGCGTGACGTGCGGATCCGTGACCATGGAGGGGTGCCATGACGGACGCCCCCGATGGGAGGCCGAGACCCGCGGACCAGTGGCGGCACCGGGGCGTACGCGGGCTCACCGTCGTCCGGGACGCGAGCGTCCGCGGGTGGCGGTGGTGGGCACGAAGCTGGGACCGGCTGGTCGCCGCCCTCCAGGACGAGGCGCCGGTGGGATCCGGAGCCGACCCGTCGCCGTCCGGCCCCCTCGTCGAACAGCGCGACGCGCCCCGCCTGATCACGGTCCCCGCCCGGGGGTACGTGTACTCGTTCCACATCCGCGCCACGTTCGCCTGGTCGTCGCCCGCGAGCCTGCGCTCGGAGGTGCTCAGCTGGTACGTGCAGTACTTCCAGCCGCACGCCATCCAACGCCTCAGCCGGCTCGCCGCCGACGCCGCCCGGGACCTGCCACCACACCGGGCCGGCGACCTGGAGGTGGCGTTGCAGCAGGCCCTGGCCGACGAACCGGAGTGGACCTACCGGCGCGGCGAGATCACCATCACCTGCCGACCCGACGCCGCCGTCCGGCTCGACGACCGCATCATGCCGGCGCTCCAGCCGCACGTCGACCGGATGGTGAAGCTGGAGTACCAGTTCGACGAGCAGATGCGCAGAGCCCGGTACGCCGAGGAGTTGAGTCGACGATGGGTGTCCATCCTGACCGACGACGCCGACGACCAGGAGGTGGCCGACGCCCGCAACCACCTGCTCAGCACCCAGCGCGAAGCCGCACGATGGATCAGCGAACTCCTGCACCACCACAACGAACACCCCGCCACACCCATGCCCCCCGTTTCATGATCACTTGATGCTGAGTAGTTGTGCGGAGCCGTGCGCAGCTACAGAGCATCAAGTGATCATGGGTGAGGGCGGCGGTTGGCGAGAATGGCGCGGGTCTCCTGGCGGACCTGGGCAGGGTCGGCCAGGAGCCGCCGGTGGCTGAAGCGGACGACGAGGATTCCGACGGTGGCGAGCAAGGCGTCGCGGCGCAGGTCGATCTCGCGTTCCGCCGGGTCGCCGTGGCTTGTTGCGCCGTCCAACTCGATGTCGACCCGCTCGGTCTCGGCGAACATGTCGAGGTAGATCGTCCGAGCACCGACCCGTACCCGTGCCTGCCGAGCGAACGTGGGCATGCCCGGGCCGATGAAGACGTGGTCGTGGCCCCAGATCTCCAACGGGCTGCGGCAGCCGGCAGCGAGCCGGTCGAGCAGCCCCCGCATCGCCGCCCGGCCGGTCAGTCTCGGCACCTCCGCGAGTGCGGCGACGAGACGCTGCGGCGTGGTCAGGCGATCGTTGACCGCGCGGATCACCAGTCCCGGCCGGTCGACCGCCGGCAACAGTGGCCAACAGTCCACCAACGTCCGGTCGAGCCGGGTGACAGGCATTCCTCCCCGAACCACCGCGTCCGGTGGCCCAACCGTGAAACCGGCGCGGTGACGCACCAGCAGATGCGGTCGACCACGTAAGCCCGACCCGACGGGCAGGTCGAGATGCAACGGCTCCCCGGGTGGCTGACGGCGCAGGCCCCACACGTCGAGGGCGGTCAGTCGGCTGAGCGCGCCGCGTCCGCCTCCGTACACCAGCACAGCGCGGCGAGCCAACTCCGGCTCGACCCGCGCGAGTATCGGCAGCTCACTCTCGGCATCGCGAACGAGCGCGGCGTCGACGAACACCTCCGGCAGGAGCCGGAGCAGCCGACCAGACCGACAAGCGCCCTGAAGTGTCCACGGCGGCGCCACTCGGAGAACGTCCCGTCTCGCGGCCAGGCCGCCACTCCGATCGAGAAGGGATTGCAGGCGAGCGTCCACCGGCCCACCCTGCCGTCGCACACCGCCGCCGGTTGGGCCGCTGTGGACAGCGAAAGCACCTGTGGACGGCGCCCCGACTCCGGTGCGGCTGTGCTACGCGCCCGCCAGACGCCGTACCACTCTCAGGGCCGGAGATCCGCCCAGGCGCACTCGGGCGGCACCCCCGAGGCCCGCGCTCGGCGGACAAGCGGCTCATCGATAAAAAGAGCACGAAGGAAGGAACCCGAACGACGTACGGGATGAGATCGTGGCGTCACGGCGTGTGCCGCGCCGTCCCCATCGGACAGTCGTCCGCGCTGAGGCGTCGTCCGGTCGGGTCCGGTCAACGGTTGGAGGACATGACACATGGCGCACATCGATCTCGGGGTGGACGAGAAGCAGTTCCCTGGCATCACCGGTCCGATGACGTACCGCCCGGAGACCGCGAAGCCGCTCAACGAGCTGGCCGAGGTGCTGTTGCGTTCCCCGAACTCGCTTCCGCCAGGTGAGCGGGAGTTGATCGCGGCGTACGTGTCCGGGCGTAACGAGTGCACGTTCTGCTGCGCGTCGCACTCGGCGTTCGCGGCGGCGCAGCTCGCCGAGGGGATGGCCCTCGTCGATCAGGTACGCGCGGATCTCGACAGCGCTCCGGTCTCGGCGAAGTTGCGGGCGCTGCTGCGCATCGCGGGCGCGGTGCAGATCAGCGGCCGGAACGTCACCACGGAACTGGTCGAGGGCGCCCGCGCGGAGGGCGCCACCGACGTGGAGATCCACGACACGGTCCTGATCGCGGCCGCGTTCTGCATGTTCAACAGGTACGTCGACGGTCTGGGGACCTTCGCGCCGACGGGTCAGGACGCGTACGCCGAGACGACCCGTCGGATCATCGAGGTCGGTTACGGGTCGGCGGCCGGAACTCCGGCAGCCTGAGCACGGTCGAGGGTGACCGCGGCCCGATTCCTCTGCGACGGTCGATGGAGATGCCTGGCCAGGCCCATCAGCCGTGCAGTCGGAGGGATCGATGGATCACCCACGCAGTCTGCTGAACGCCGCCCAGCGGCTTCACACCGACATGGTCGACCGGCTGGGCACGCTCGTCGCACGCGAGTCGGCACCGGGCTCGTTGCCCCATCTGGAGTCCTGTGCCGACCTGCTCGCCCGCTGGGGGCAGGAGGTGCTCGGCCGGCCGGCCCGTCGGGTCGTGGTCGACGGCCTGCCACACCTGCTGTGGCCGGCCGTCGACCAGCGGGTGTTGCTCCTCGGGCACTTCGACACCGTGTTCCCGGTCGGCACGATCGCGGCCCGGCCGTTCACCGTTCGCGGGGATGTGGCGACCGGGCCGGGCGTATGCGACATGAAGGCCGGCATCGTGCAGATGTTCACGGCGCTGCGCCTGGTCGGCGACACGTCGGCGGTCGGTGTGCTGCTCACCTGCGACGAGGAGTCGGGGTCGGTGTCGTCCCGTCAGCTCATCGAACGTGAGGCGCGGCGGTCGGGTGCGGTTCTGGTCCTGGAGGCCGCCACCCCGGACGGCGATGTGAAGGTCGCCCGCAAGGGTGGGTCGGTCTACCGGCTCATCGTCTCCGGTCGCGCCGCGCACGCGGGCGTGGAGCCGCAGCGCGGGGTCAACGCCACTGTCGAGGTCGCCCACCAGGTGCTCTCGCTGGGTGCGCTCGGCGCGGCGGACAGCGGCGGCACCTCGGTCACCCCGACCCTGCTCTCGGCCGGCACGACGACGAACACGGTGCCCGAGCGCGCCAGCCTGGCCGTGGACGTGCGGGCCTGGACCAGGGACGAGCTGGAACGCGTCGACCACGCCATCCGTGAGCTGGCGCCGGTCCTGCCCGAGGCGACGCTTGACGTGCAGGGCGGGATCAACCGCTATCCGATGTCCGCGGAGTTGTCGCGGCCGCTGCTGGAACTGGCCCAGTCGATCGCCGGCCAGCTGGGCATCACGGGCCTCGTCGGCGCGTACGCCGCTGGCGCTTCCGACGGCAACTTCACCGCCGCGTTGGGGGTGCCGACGCTTGACGGCCTGGGCGCGGTCGGCGGTGGGGCGCACTCCGCCGAGGAGTACGTCTGCCTGGACCGGATGCCCGAGCGGGCGGCGCTGCTGGCCGGACTCGTCGACGCGCTGTCTACGGTGGAGCGTTCCGGCCGGCGATCCATCGACGGGATCCCGTAACGTGGTCACCGTCGGCGAACGACCGGCAGCGAGGGGTCGTCGTCGGCATGACTACGGGACAGCGTTCGGGATCGTCAATTCCCCTGCTCGGTGTCGAGGAGGAGTTCCTCGTGGTCGACGCCGACCGGGGCGAGGTCGTGCCGTGGGCGGCGACGGTCGTCGACGGTGCCCGCCCGACGCTCGGCGCACGGGTCGGTGGTGAGATCACCAAGCTCCAGGTGGAGACCCGGACCGACCCGTGCCTCGATGTCGACGACCTGTCGGCGCAGCTCACCGAGGCCCGCGCCGCCGTCCAGGGCGCGGCCCGGTCCGCCGGCCTGCGGGTGATCGCCAGTGGCTCACCGGTGCTCGGCCGCGCCGTGCCGCCGCCCATCACCGAGGGCCCGCGTCAGGACCGGGGCACCGCCACCTTCCGGGGGCTGCACGACGAGGTGGCGATCTGCGCCGTGCACGTCCACGTGCAGGAGCCCGACCGGGACCGCGCCGTGCTGATCGGCAACCACCTGCGCGCGCATCTGCCGGTGTTCGTCGCCCTGACGGCCAACTCGCCCTACTGGTCCGAGCGCGACACCGGCTACGCGAGTTGGCGGACCGTGACGTGGGGGCGCTGGCCGGTGGCCGGCCCCCCGCCGTTCCTGCGGTCGGCGCGGCAGTACGACGACCACGTGGACATGCTCCTCGACGCGGGCGCGCTCGTCGACCACGGCACGATCTTCTGGGATCTGCGCCTGTCCCGGACGCACCCCACGCTCGAGGTGCGGGTCGCCGACGTACCCGTCACCGCCGTCGAGTCCGCGGCGCTCGCCGCCCTCGTGCGGGCTCTGGTGGTGACCGCCGGGGAGGCCGTCGACCGGGGCGACGAGGGACCGGAGCTGGCCCCGGAGCTGATGCGGCTGGCGTACTGGCGGGCCGCCCGCGACGGGATGGGCGGGCACGGTGTGGAGGTGGGCACGGGCCGGTTGCTGCCGGCGGCGGTCCTCGCCGATCGGCTCATCGAGCGCGCCGGACCGGCGTTGGACGAGACGGGCGACAGGGAACGGGTGCGGGCCTGGCGCACCGGGCTCGCGGTGGACGGCGACGGGGCGACCCGTCAGCGGGCCGCCGCGGCGCGGCGCGGACGGCTGACCGACGTGGTCGACGAGATCGCCACCTGGACCGCGCCCGGCGTCCTGACGGGCCAAGAGAGCACGCCGGCGTAAGGACACCACGCCGGTTCTCCGAGATGCTGGGGGGACCCGGGCGGGCTTTGCCGCGGACCCGGGACACCCGATCAGGGAGGCCACAGGTGAACGACGCGGACCTGCTATCGACGGTCCCCATCCGGCACCGACGGCGGCCCGCGGCGGAGATGGTGCGCGAGGCGGAGGCGTTCGCCGACCGGATGGCACAGCGCCGTTCCGTGCGGGACTTCGCCGCCGACGCCCTGCCCGACGGGGTGATCGAAGCCGCGGTCCGGGCCGCGTCGACCGCGCCCAGCGGCGCCAACATCCAGCCGTGGCGGTTCGTCGTGCTGACCGACCCGGCCCGCAAGCGCCGGCTGCGTGAGGCTGCCGAGGCCGAGGAGCGGGAGTTCTACGACCGCCGCGCGTCACAGGAGTGGCTCGGTGCGATCGCCGGGCTCGGCACCGACTGGCGCAAGCCGTTCCTGGAGACCGCACCGGCCGTCATCGTCGTGTTCGAGGTGCACCAGGGGCCGCGCAGCCCGAAGCCGTACTACGTCAAGGAGTCCGTCGGGATCGCGGTGGGTCTGCTGATCACCGCGCTGCACCACGCCGGCCTGGTCACGCTGACCCACACACCCAGCCCGATGCGGTTCCTCAACGAGGTGTGTGAGCGTCCGCCGGAGGAGCGCCCCTACGTGGTGATGCCCGTCGGGTATCCCGCGCCGGACGCGCACGTCCCGGACCTGACCCGCAAACCCCTCGACGAGGTCATGGTGCGGTGGTGAGGTCCGTGGTGAGGAACTCGACAAGCGGCTCGACGTGCCGGTCCGGGCGTCGCCACTCGGCCAGCAGGTCCTCCAACAGGTGCTGCTCGGCGACCAACTCGGCGCCCCGGTAACGCCGGATGACCGGATGGATGAAGGCGCTCTCCCGGGCCCGGTCGGGGATCGGGTGCCGCTCGATGGCGAAGACGTCGCCGTACTCGTCGCGGCCCCACCGCAGCGCGAGGGTGTACCACTGGGTCGCGCCCGCGAAGCGCTCCACGGCGTAGTCCTCCGGCAGGTCCTCGTAGTGGTGGAAGTCGCCGGTCGCGTCGTCGCGGACGAAGACGTCACACAGGTACTCGAACTGGGTCCACAGCGCGGAGGACCAGTTGACGCGGTCGAGCATCAGCTTGGCGAGCGACGCGGCGTCGGCGGGCGTCGTCGCGTACGACAGCGGCACCTCGTCGTACCGCTCGCGCAGGATCCGGGTGAACGTGCGCAGGTTGTACCGGAAGCCGTCGATGAACGGCGACGACGCGTGCTTGACGTCCCGGTCCTGGGCGATGGTGCCGGCGAAGTACAGGTCGTCGACGTTGCGGGACTGCCAGTCGGGGCGTAGCCCGGGCATCCGGCCGTCGCGCACCATGTCGGGGCGGGCCGACTCGTCGAACAGGCTGGTGTCCATCCGGAAGCCGGTGCACCGCAGCACGGTGTGGTAGTCGAGTTCGGCCGTCTCGCCCTGGGCGTGGGTGTACGTGATCGACACCCGGAACCGCCCGTCGACGGGACGGATCTCGTCGATGGTGCAGTCCAGCACCGAGTGCAGGGTCTTGAACTGGTAGCTGTCGAGGATCGCGCCGTACTGGCCCCGGACGTCGCCCGGATGTTTGGTGTTCCACGCCAGGCGCAGGGGCTGCCGGCTGGCGAGGTGCACCATGGACGCCCGGCCGAGGATGGACGACGCGGTCTCGAAGGCGGAGTTGCCCTTACCGATGATGAGGACCCGCTGGTCCTCGTACGCCGTGGGGTCGACGACCATGTCCTCGTACCCGATGGCGTGTTCGATGCCCTTGATGGCCGGCACGAAGGGCCGGCCCCAGCCGGTCGCGACGACGAGGCAGCGCGCCCGCACCTCCCCCTGGTCGGTGCGCACCGTGAAACCGTCGTCGGTCCGGGTGATCCGCTCGACAGTCGTGCCGAAGCGGATGTTGAGCTGGTGGACGCGTTGGAACTCGGCGAGGTAGCGGACCAGGTCGTCGGCGCCCGGCAGGTACTCCTTGCTGAATCGCGGGAACAGCAGGTCCGGGTCGTCGTTGAGCAGCGAGTTCCAGTCCCAGCGCAGGCGGATCTCCGGATCGGTGCTGTCGGTGTGGACCTTGTTCAGCGAGATGAGCCGGCGGTGTCGGGGAAACCGCCGAAAGAAGTCCCCGGGCTGGTCGCCTCGTTCGAGGGTCAGGTAGTCGGCGCCCTGCTGCTGGAGGTAGTAGCTCAATTGGAGTCCGGCTGGTCCCGCGCCGACGATGACGTACCGGTGTTCGCTGCTGACCATCCTGCGACCCTTCGACGGAGAGATGAATCCATCGACCATGGGATGCCAAGCGATCTGTGTCAATCCCGATCGTCGCCGCGCGAGTGCGAGGAGAGACCATCACGCCGCAAGCCCAACGCCCGGCGGGAGTCCCGGAACAGCTGGATACCGTCTCCGGGCCCGCTCCGGACCTCGATCCGCCGGTCCACGTCGAGGTAACTGGACGCCGCGACGGAGCCCGTCTCGAAGATGTCGTTCGGGCAGGCGACGACGGCTTTGTCCACGACGCTGGTCAGCTCGCCAGGAGCGGCGTGTATCGAGGAAGCCAACCCCACCCTGGCGGCTACCCTGCCGGGTTGACGCCGTACGAGGTGCGGACCCACGAGTTCGCCGCGCGTCGGCGCGGCGTCGACCCGATGAGGTACGCGAGTTCCAGGCCCGCGTGGCTGACGAACTGAGCACGCTGAACGAGACGGTACGGCTGCTCAGCCGGGAGAACGACCGGCTCGGACGGGCGCTACGGGACTGGCAGCGCATGCACGCGCGAGAGTGCCGGCCACCCGGCCACTGGTGACCACGCGTCCGTAGCCAGGCGCGAGATCTTCGTCCAGCTCGCCGGCCTCCGCCCGTCGACAGCGGCTTGAGGGCTCACGCGGGCTTGATGCTCTGCTTCGCCAACTGGTAACCGGGCAGGAGCGACTGGAACTCGTCGGCGTCCATGCCACCGATGGTCAACAACGTGTCCCCTTCAACCGCCGAAACGGCGATCGCCAGGTGCGGATTCGGTTTGCCGTCGAGGTCAGCTTCCACGTAGGACGCCTCGGTCGAGTCGAGAGGACCGGCTTTGACCCGGCGGTAGTTGGCAGCTGGGTCCTTCGCGTACTCGGTGACGAAGTTCTCGGCATCGTTCTTTCCGCCGCTGGGCAGGCTCTCGTCGATGGTCCACACCCGGAGGAATCCGACCAGACCGGCCGGCTTGGCGTCGATCTCGCACCGCAGGGTCGATCGACCCACCACGAGCTGCGCCCGCCCGGAAATTTTCGTCACCTTCAAGCCGACCGGGACCGAGAACGTAACCGGTAGCTCGCATTCGCTGCCCTTTGCGCCCACCGTGGTGCCAGCCCCGGCCGGGGCGACCTCGTCGTACCACGGCGGGCCGGCCACGATCGGTGAAGCTGTCGGACGTGCCGACGGCGAGGACGCTGGGGTTTCGTTCCCGCTCTCGGCACAGCCGGCCGTCACGGTGAGGGCGAGCGCGGCCACCATGGAAACCCTTCGGATCATCTCGGTAACGTCCCCTCGTCCCCGTGCCGTCGACGTGACGGCTGACGGATGTTATCCGAGACGCGCCGGGAAGGCCGCGAGCACGGCCACGGCTTCGCTGCGGACCTGGGCTGGTGCCGCCATGGCGCTACCAGGGAACCAGTCGGCCCCACTTCCACACTCGACACCGCACCGCCGGGTGGTCGTCGGACCAGGCCCGCCGGGACACCCGGCTCAGGCGGCCAGGGTGGCGTAGCGGCCGTTACGGTTCAGCAGGCTGTCGTGGTCGCCGGACTCGACGATCCGGCCGTGGTCGAGCACCGCGATCTGGTCGGCGTCGCGGATGGTGGAGAGCCGGTGGGCGATGGTGATCGTGGTGCGTCCCTGCGCGAGCACGTCGAAGGCCCGTTGCACGGCCCGTTCGGTCTCGGTGTCCAGCGCGCTCGTGGCCTCGTCGAGGACCAGGACGCGCGGGTCGCGCAGCAGCGTACGGGCGATGGCGAGGCGTTGCTTCTCGCCGCCGGAGAACCGGTGGCCGCGCGAGCCGACGACCGTGTCGTACCCGTCGGGCAGCCCGGCGATGAGGTCGTGGATCTGGGCGGCGCGGGCCGCGTCCTCGATCTCGGCATCGGTGGCGTCCGGGCGGGCGTAACGCAGGTTCTCCCGCACGGTGGTGTGCAGCAGGTACGTCTCCTGGCTGACCACGCCGACGATGGAGGCCAGGTCGGCCAGGCGCAGGTCGCGCAGGTCGACACCGTCGATGGTGACCCGGCCGGCGCTCGGGTCGTGCAGCCGGCTGATCAGCCCGGCCAGGGTGCTCTTGCCGGAGCCGGTCTCCCCGACCAGGGCGAGGCTGGTGCCGGCGGGCACGTCGAGGGTGATCCCGGCGAGGGCGGCGGTGTCGCTGCCCGGGTAGCCGAAGGTGACGTCCTCCAGTCGCAGGTGTCCGCGTACCCGGGAGGGGTCGACGCGGACCGGCTCGGCGGGGTCGGCCACGTCGACCGGCAGGTCGAGGTATTCGAAGATCCGGGCGAACAGCGCCAGCGACGCGGTGAGCGAGACGCCCACGTTGAGCAGACCCATCAGTGGCCGGAACAGGCCGCCCTGCAGGGCGGTGAAGGCGACCAGGGTGCCGATGCTCAGGGTGCCGGCGGTGCCGGGCAGGCCGGCGGCGAGGTAGATGACGGCGGGTACGGCGGCGAAGATGATGCTCATCGAGGCCATCCGCCAGCGGCCGGCCAGCTCGCTGCGCAGTTCCAGGTCGACAAGGCGCTCCGACGAGGCGGTGAACCGGTCGATCAGCGCGGGGCCGGTGCCGAGGGTCTTGGCGAGCTGTACGCCGCTGATCGACAGGCCCTCCTCGACCGTGACGTTGAGGTCGGCGAGTTCGCGCTGGCGCTGGGCGGTGATCTCGCGGCGCATCCGGGCGACGCGGCGGGTCAGCCAGATGGCCGGTGGCAGCACGACGAGGGAGACCAGGGAGAGCTGCCAGGAGAGCGCGACCATGGCGACGGCGGTGGCGACCACAGTGGTGAGGTTCGCCGCGACGGCGGTGGCGGTGGAGGTGACGACCGACTGCATGCCGCCGATGTCGTTGGTGATCCGGGACTGCACCTCGCCGGTGCGGGTGCGGGTGAAGAAGCCCAGTGACTGGCGCTGGAGGTGGCTGAAGACGTCGGTGCGCAGCCGGTGCATGACCCGCTGCCCGACCTGGGTGGAGATCCAGGTCTGCACGACGCCGAGGGCGGAGGTCACCGCCGCGACGGCGACCATGCCGAGGACCAGCCAGACCAGCAGTGTCACGTCGCCCTGCGGGAGGGCAGTGTCGATCGTTTCTCGCAGCAGGAACGGACTGGCCATCGCGATGATCGAGGAGAGCACGATGATCGCGGTGACGATGGCAAGCGCGGGTCGGTGGGGGGTGAACAGGCGGCCGATGCGGCGCAGGGACACCTGGCGGGCCTGCGCCTTCTCTTCGTCGCTGACGGTGCGGTGGCCGCGGTCGCGGCCCATGGGGGTGGGTTCCAAAGGGGGACCACCTTTCGTGGGATGACATGCTGAGGTTACCTCAACATGAGGGTACAACCGGATCGGCTGCTACCGTATTCCGGTGATCGGGAACACCGCCGACAGCGCGGACGACGAGAGCCTGGCGGAGACGTTCTGGGCCGTCGCGTCCCGTCTGCGCCGTCAGACGCGCGATTCGCTGGCGCCCTGGGATGTCACCCCCAGCCAGTCCCGGGCGCTCGGCGTGCTGGCCCGACACGGCGAGGTACGCCCCGGCACCCTCGCCGAGTACCTGCGCATCGCACCCCGCTCGGCCACCGAGGTCGTCGACGACCTCCAGGCCCGAGGCCTCGTCGAGCGCCGACCCGACCCAGCCGACCGGCGGGCCACCCTGGTCGCGCTCACGGCGGAGGGCGACCGGGTCAGCACCGCCATCCGGGCCGCCCGTCGGGCCGAGGCCGACCGCTTCTTCGGCCACCTGCCCGACGCCGACCGCGCTGAGCTGGCCCGCATCCTGCGCACCCTGCGCGCCTGATGCAAGGAAGGGCACCTTATTAACGCCTGGTGTATAGGAAGGTGCCCTTCCTTGCACGGCGGCCGCCGGTTTACCCACCCCGCACCCGGGTAGCCAGCGGCCCCGTCGGCTCGGCGAGGGCTGGCCGGGCCCACGACGACAGGAGGATTCTCGTGCCGCCGGTGTCCCACCTGACGCATCGCCCCGCCTGATGTGCGGGATCAGCGGGGAGGCGCGGTTCGACGGCCGGCCGCCCGACGCGGCGGCGGTCACCCGGATGACCGAGGCGATGCGCTCGCGCGGTCCGGACGACGAGGGGTTGTTCACCGACGGCTGGGTGACTCTCGGGCACCGCCGGCTGACCATCATCGACCTGTCCGACGCGGGCGGGCAGCCCATGGTCCGCGACGACCTGGGTCTGGCGCTGGTCTTCAACGGGTGCGTCTACAACTACCCGGAACTGCGTGAGGAGCTCCAGAACGCGGGCTACACCTTCGGATCCACCAGCGACACCGAGGTGATCCTGGTGGCGTACGCGCACTGGGGTGAGCGGTTCGTCGACCACCTGGTCGGCATGTTCGCGATCGGGTTGGTGGACCGGAACCGGCGACGCCTCGTCCTGGCCCGCGACCGGCTCGGCATCAAACCGCTGTACCTCGCCGAGACACCCGGCCGGCTCCGGTTCGCCTCCACCCTGCCGGCGCTGCTGCGTGCCGGCGACGTGGACACCGGCATCGACCCGGTGGCGCTGCACCACTACCTGTCCTGGCACTCCATCGTCCCCGCGCCGAGGACCGTGCTGCGCGGCGTCCGCAAGCTGCCGCCGGCCACCCTGCGGGTGATCGAGGCGGACGGGCGCAGCCGCGAGGAGGTGTACTGGCGGCCCGACTACGTCCGCGAGCCGGCCGACGCGGGGCTGGACGCCGCCGACTGGCGGGCCGCTGTCGGGGACGCGCTGCGCACCTCGGTACGCCGACGGCTGGTCGCCGACGTGCCGGTGGGGGTGCTGCTCTCCGGCGGGCTGGACTCCAGCCTCATCGTGGCCCTGCTCGCCGAGGCCGGCCAGGAGCACCTGCGCACCTTCAGCATCGGGTTCGACAGCCGGGGCGACGAGTCCGGCGACGAGTTCCACTACTCCGACCTGGTGGCCCGGGCGTACGGCACCGACCATCACCGGATCCGGCTGGCCGACGACGATCTGGTGCCGGCCGTACGCCGTGCCGTGCTGGCGATGACCGAGCCGATGGGCAGCCACGACGTGGTCGCCTTCCACCTGTTGTCGGAGCAGGTGGCGCGGCACGTGAAGGTGGCCCAGTCGGGGCAGGGCGCGGACGAGGTGTTCGCCGGCTACGGCTATCACCAGCCGCTGGTGGAGGCGCCCCGGCACAGCGCCGCCGAGACGTTCGCGGCCGCGTTCTTCGACCGGGACCACGACGAGCTGCGTCGCATCGTCGGCCCGGCGTACGCGCTGGGGCACGACGCCAGCCGGGACCTGCTCACCGAGCACCTGGCGGCGCCCGGGGCGCAGACCGCGCTGGACGCCGTGCTGCGCCTGGACACCCACCTGATGCTGCCGGACGACCCGGTCAAGCGGGTGGACAGCATGAGTATGG
Organism: Micromonospora sp. NPDC005298; assembly: GCF_040607375.1. NCBI lineage: Bacteria > Bacillati > Actinomycetota > Actinomycetes > Micromonosporales > Micromonosporaceae > Micromonospora > Micromonospora sp. NPDC005298. Next base: position 10,589 of record NZ_JBEXGP010000016.1, on the reverse strand, counting down.
CGTGGGGCCTGGAGGTGCGCACCCCGTTCCTGGACCAGGATCTGGTGACCCTGGCGGCGCACTGCCCGCCGGAGCACAAGGTGGCCCACGGAGGCAAGGGCGTCCTCAAGGACGTCGCCCGGGAGGTCCTGCCGGCGGAGGTGATCGACCGGCCGAAGGGCTACTTCCCGGTGCCGGCGCTGCGCAACGTGGACGGGCCGGTCCGCGAGCTGGTCGCCGAGGCGTTGCAGGCGCCGGCGGCCCGCGAGCGGGGGCTGTTCCGGGACGGGTACGTGGCGCGGCTGCTCGCCGAGCCGGACCGGGCCGAGGCGGCGGCCGGCAGCAACAAGCTGTGGCAGTTGGGCCTGCTGGAGCTGTGGCTCCAGACCCACGACATCAGTTGAGCGGTCAGCCGGCGGCGGTGCGGACCACGAGGTCGTCGATGACGGCGCGCAGGTCGCCGGTGCGCTCCAGCACCCGACGTTGCCGGGTCGCACCGGTGCCGTCACGGCGCAGCCGGGCCAGTTGCGCCAGCACGTACCCCAGGTCGCCGTGGCGCAGCAGGGCGGGCGCGATCACCGCCATCAGGTCGTCGACCAGGTCCCAGGCGGGCCGGGCGCCGCCGGCGCGCAGGTCGATGAGGTCGCCGTCGAGGCCGTCGTGGGCGGCCCGCCAGTGCGCCGCGGCGACCAGGCAGTCCCGCACCGGCGGGGCGGTCACGCCGGCGCGTACGTCGTCGGCGAGGGTGGCGACGAGAGAACGGACCAGCGCGGCGACCAGCACCGCGTCGTCGACGTCCGGGCAGACGTCGCCGACGCGCACCTCCACTGTCGGGTACGCCGACGACGGCCGGGCGTACCAGTAGACCATCGCGGCGTCGAGCATGATGCCGGCGGCGATCAGCTCGTCGACGGTGCGGTCGTAGTCGGCGGCCGAGTTGAAGTACGGCGTCGGTCCGATGCTGGGCCAGCGTTCCAGCTGCATCGACCGCCAGCTGGCGTGCCCGGTGTCGTACCCGTCGTGCAGCGGCGAGTTGGTGGTGACGGCCTGCACCACGGGCAGCCACACCCGTAGGTGGTTGCAGACCTGCACGGCCAGCTCCCGGTCGGGCAGCCCGACGTGCACGTGGCAGCCGCAGACCGCCGGGTCGTGCGCCACTGGACCGTACCGGCGGGACATCGCGTGGTAGCGCGGTTCGTCGGGCACCGTCAGGTGCGGCTCGGCGACCGGTGTGGCGCCGACGGCCACCAGCCGGGCTCCGGCCGCCTCGGCGGCCTCGACGGCGGAGCGGCGCAACGTCACCAGGTGCGCGCGCAGTTCGGTGAGGTCGGCGCAGACCGGGGTGACCATCTCCACCATGCTGTGCCGGAACTCCTGGCGGCTCTGGTCCCGGGCCGGGCCGCGCAGCGCGGCGAGCACCTGGTCGGCCACCGGCAGGTTCCGGCCGCTGTCCGGGTCGAGCAGCAGGTACTCCTCCTCGACGCCGAGCGTGAGGGTGGTCAGGTCCGGCACGGTGTCGGCGACGGTCGGACGGTACGCCATGGCCCCTCCCCCATCCACTGCTGCGGCGGCGCCTCGGGTTCCCGGCCGCCCGCGCGGCAAACGCGCTCAGGACCCCGCCAGGGCCGTCGCGCGTGCGGTGAGGAAGGCCCGTTCGGCCGCGTTGTCCGTCCGGGTGACGGCTGTCCGGTACGCCTCGACGGCCTCGCCGTCGCGGCCGAGTCGGGCCAGCAGGTCGGCGCGGACCGCGTGGTACACGTGGTAGGTGGCCAGGTCGAGGCGGTCCACCTCGGCCAGCGCCACCGCCGCGCCGGTGACCTCGGCGAGCGCGACGGCCCGGTTCAGTGCCACCACCGGGCCGGGGGCGACCACGGTGAGCTGGTCGTACAGCTGGAGGATCTGCGCCCAGTCGGTGTCGGCGGCGCGCGGGGCGACGCTGTGCACGGCGGCGATGGCAGCTTGGATCTGGTACGGGCCGGGCCGGTCCCGGCGCAGGCAGCGGCGGACCAGCGCCTGCCCCTCGGCGACCAGCTCGGCGTCCCACCGGCTCCGGTCCTGCTCGGGCAGCGGAACCAGGTCGCCGTCGGCGGTGGTCCGCGCGGCACGACGGGACTCGGTGAGCAGCATCAGCGCGAGCAGGCCGAGTGCCTCCGGCTCGTCCGGCATCAGCTCCACCAGCAGCCTGGTCAACCGGATGGCCTCGGCGCACAGCTCGGCGCGGGCCAGGTGCCGGCCGGCGCTGGCCGTGTGCCCCTCGTTGAAGATCAGGTAGAGCACCGCGAGGACGGCGTGCAGCCGGTCGGGCAGGTCGGCGTCCCGGGGCACCCGGTACGGGATCGCGGCGTTGCGGATCTTCGACTTGGCGCGGACCAGTCGCTGCGCCATCGTCGGCTCGGGCACCAGGAAGGCCCGGGCGATCTCGGCGGTGCTCAGGCCGCCGAGCAGGCGCAGGGTGAGGGCGACGCGGGCGGTCGGGGCGAGCGCCGGATGGCAGCAGGTGAAGATCAGTCGGAGCCGGTCGTCGCGCACCGGTCCCTCCTCGACGGGTGGGTCGGCGGCGTACAGCAGTGCCGCCTGGGCGTGCCGGTCGGCGCGGGACGCCTCCCGGCGCCGCCTGTCGATGGCCCGGTTCCGGGCCGTGGTGATGATCCAGCCGGCGGGACTGGGCGGCGAGCCGCTTCGGGGCCACTGCGCGACCGCCACGGCGAAGGCGTCCTGGACGGCCTCCTCGGCGAGGTCGATGTCGCCGAGGAGGCGCACCAGGACGGCGACCGCGCGGCCGTACTCCGCGCGGAACACCGCCTCCACGTCGGGCACGGTCAGTCGCCGGCCCCGCCCTGGAAGGGGCGGACCTCGATCGGCAGGGTGGTGGCCAGCGCGTAGCGGCGAGCCCAGTGCAGGGCGGCGTCCAGGTCCGGCACGTCGATGATGGTGATGCCGCCCAGGTGCTCCTTGCCCTCCACGAACGGTCCGTCGGTGATGAGGACCTCGCCGTCGCGCGGGCGCAGCACGGTGGCCGTCTCCGGGCCGTGCAGGCCCTGCCCGAAGACCCACGACCCGGTGGACGCCAGCTCGTCGCGCAGCTCGCCGAGCTGGCGCATCACCCCGGCCAGGAACTCCCGGTCCGGCGGCAGCTCACCCTGCGGTTGGTGAAGGCTGAGCAGGTACAACGTCATCGGTCCTCCTCGTGGGCGGCCGGCCCGTCGCCGACCTCTCATCCTCCACACGATCGGCCGCCGGCCGGATCGACACGTCCGTGGAAAATCTTCGGCGGCCGGCCCGGCCCAGCCCGGTGTCGGCGCCCCCCTTTGCTCTGCACCCATGGATGCGACGGTCCGCGGGCCCGGGTGTCGCCTCGGCGGGTGCAGAGCAAAGGGGGTGGGACAGGGATGCGGTCCGGCGGTGCCGCGACCGCAGCCGCCAGCCATACCCGCGACGGTTGCGGGTAGAAGCCGGTGTGGTCGACGGCATCCGGGTGGTCGTGGTCGGCGCCGGCTTCTCCGGCCTCGCCGCCGCGCTCGCGCTCGCCCGGGCCGGCGCCGACGTGCGGGTTCTCGAGGCCCGCGACCGGGTCGGCGGACGGGCGCTGACCCGATGGCTGCCCGAGCTCACGCAACTCGACCTGGGGGCGCAGTGGATCGGTCCGACCCAGGACCGGATGTACGCGCTGGTCGCCGAGCACGGGCTGGCCACCTTCGCTTCGGCGTCGGTCGGAGCGCCCACCCTGCTGTGGGCCGGTGCGCGCCGGGCCGAGCCGCCGGCGCAGGTGGGTCGGGTGCTCGGCCTGCTCGACGAGTACGCCGCACGGCTGGACCCGGCCACGCCCTGGGCGGCACCGGAGGCCACGCGGTGGGACCGGACGACCCTCGGCGGCTGGCTGGCCACCACGGCCGGGGACGACGACACCGCGCACTACCTGGGGCGACTGCTGGCCGGCGGGCTGCTGGCCACCGGTGCGGACGAGCTGTCCCTCTTGCACCTGCTGTTCTATCTGCGCAGCGCCGGCGGAACAGGACCGCTGCTGGCCATGGCCGGCGGCGCGCAGCAGGACCGGATCGTGGGCGGCCCGCCGGCGCTGGCCGAGCGGATGGCGACCGCGCTGCCCGCTGGCGCGCTGACGCTTGCCGCGCCGGTGCGGGCCATCGAACAGGCCGTCGACGGCGTGACGGCGTGGACCGACACCGGCCGCGTCGACGGCGATGCCGTGGTGGTCGCGTTGGCCCCGGCACTGGCCGGCCGGATCCGGTACGACCCTGCGCTGCCCCCGTTGCGCGACGGGCTCACCCAGCGCATGCCGATGGGGACGGCGCTGAAGGTGCACGCCGTCTATCCGGAGCCGTTCTGGCGTGCCGACGGGCGCTCCGGGGTGGCCACCAGCAGCGCCGGTCCGCTCACCGAGACGGTCGACAACTCCACCCCGACCTCGCCGCTGGGGGTGCTGACCGGGTTCAGCTACGCCGGAGACGCCGCCACACTGCGCGGCATGTCCGCCGCCCGACGTCGGAAGTGCCTGCTGGAGGCGTTCGCAAGCGTGGTCGGTCCGCGCGCCGAGGACCCGGTGGACCTCGTCGAGTACGACTGGTCGGCCGAGGAGTGGACCCGGGGCTGCTTCTCCGGTTCGCTCACCCCGGGCACGTGGGAGACGTACGGCCCGCACCTGCGGGCGCCGGTGGGGCGGGTCTACTGGGCGGGCACCGAGACGGCCACCCGGTGGAGTGGCTACCTGGAGGGTGCGGTGCGCGCCGGTGAGCGGGCGGCGGCCGAGGTGCTGGCCGGTTGACGACCGCGGCCGGCCCGGTCTCGGCGGGACCGGGCCGGCCTCGGCCCACGGTGCGACCCGGCCGACCCGGTCCGTCGAAGGTCCGGGCCGGCGCGGGCGCCCCGGTCAGGGGTAGGTGGTCAGGTACACCGTCTGGTTGGCCGCGTTCGCGGTGCCACCGGCGTTGTTGATCACCCGGTTGATGGTGCCGACGCCACCGAGCGAGACGGTGACCATGTTCGTGAAGCGCACGTTCGGGTTGACGGGCACCTCGAACGACCGTTCCTCGACCACCGCGGGATTGACGTTGAAGTAGCTGTAGCTGCCCAGCCCGAACGCCTGGTGGCTGGTCACCGAGTCGGCCACCTTGTACGCGGCGTACCCCCGGGTCGACCCGTTCATCCAGGCCGCCTGGTTGGGCGGGTCGTACGGCAGTTCGTTCTGGTAGAAGTACGTCCGGCCGCCGTTGCCGTTCCAGATGGTCTGGTACTTCTGGTAGTGCTCCACGAAGAGGCCGTACATGGTGACGTTGTCACCGTTGACGGTGAGCCCGGTGTCGGCGGTGTTCAGCGTCCACCCGGTGGGGACCCCCTGGGCGGCGTGGTCGGCCCGCCACAACCACATGTGGTCACCGATCACGTTGTCGCTGTTGACGGTCAACGTGTTGGTGGCCTTGCCGACGTGCGGTCCGCCGATGCGGAAGAACACGTCGTGCAGCGACGTCGGGTTGCCGGCGTGGCTCGCGGACGACCCGGCCGGCCCGACCTCCATGAGCACCGGCGAGTTCGTCGTGCCGGCCTCGAACATGAGGCCCGCGACCTTGACGCCGTCCACGTCGGCCACCCGCATCCCGACGCTGCCGTTGTCGGCCTGGATGGTGGCCAGGCCGAGGCCGAGGACGACCGTGTCGGCGCGGTTGACCTGGATCGGCTCGGTGACGTGGTGCACGCCCGGGGTGAAGAGCAGGTGCCGGCCCTGGGCGAGGGCCGCGTTGATGGTGGCCGCGCTGGTACCGGGCTGGACGACGTAGAACTGCGACAGCGAGATGGACGAGCCGGCGGGGGTCTTGTTGTACCAGCTCGTGCCTGTCGAGTTGGTACGCAGCGCCGGCACGAACACCCGGTACTCGCCGCTGCCGTCGACGTACAGGAACGGCTTCTCCCGGACCTGCGGGGTCTGCGCGATGACGGTGTGCGACGGGTTGGGGAAGCTCGGTGCCGGAGCGCCGTTGACGCCCTGGAACACCATGTTCCACACCGAGCCGGTCCAGCCGTTGCCGAACTCGCTGTTGCGCGAGTACCACTGCTGCTGCGAGCCGGAGACGACCAGGCCGTCGACGCGGGTGTCGGCCATCAGGCCACCGCTGGACCAGCCGTCGCCGCCGTTCCAGAGCTGGATCTGGTTCTGCGCGCCGCGCAGGTGCATCCGCCGGTACGGCGCCGCCTGCGACACCGCCCAGCGTTCCACGCTCACCCCGGCGGGCAGGGTCACCGAGAGGTTCTCGGCGGCGCGCCAGAAGTTCTGGGTGGCGTTGCCGCCGAACCAGGCCGCCTCGACCCGGACGTGCCCGTTGAGGTTGACGTCGTCGGGGCTCATGCCGAGGCCGGCGACCTGGGTGAAGAAGCCGAGGTTGACGTCGGCGGTGTAGGTGCCCGGCTTGAACAGCACGGCGTAGCGCTGCGGGCCGAACTGGTTGGTCTCCTGCTGGGTGAAGAGGGTGTTCAGTCGACTCTGGATGGTCGAGGTCGGCGTGCCCGGGTCGAAGACGAACGTGTTCGCGCCGAGGTTGGGGTTGTACGGGTCGGTCGTGCCGACCGGCGGTTCGGTGGTGCCACCTGTGGTGTTGACCGCCAGCTCCCACAGCGAGTAGCCGTAGGCGGTGCCCCGGGCGGTGCCGTACATCCGCAGGTAGCGCCCGCTACCGGTGACGGTGAGGTTCTGCGTGCCGCCGGCGCCCGTGGTGGTCGAGTAGATCGTGGTCCAGGTGGTCCCGTCAGCGGAGGTCTGGAGCTGGAAGGACCGGGCGTACGCGGCCTCCCAGGTGAGCGTCACCCGGCAGATCGTCCGCGTGCTGCCCAGGTCGACGCGCAGCCACTGCGGGTCGCTGGCGGCGCTGGCCCAGCGGGTGCCCGGGTTGCCGTCGACGGCGGCGGACGCCGCGAGGCCCGCGTCCTGGGTGGACGAGGCGGTGGCCGGGCTGCCCTGCGCGACGTTGGTGCTGCCGCAGGTGGGCGTGGTGCCGCCGCTCTCGCCGTAGACCTGGAACTCCCAGAGCGAGTAGCCGTAGCCGGTGCCCCGGGCGGTGCCGTACATCCGCACGTACCGGCCGGCGCCGGTGACTGTGAGGTTCTGGGTGCCGCCGGCGCCGGTGGTGGTCGAGTAGATGGTGGTCCAGGTGGTGCCGTCGTCGGAGGTCTGGAGCTGGAACGCCCGACCGTAGGCGCCCTCCCAGAGCAGGTTGACCTGGGTGATGGTGGCCCGCGCGCCCAGGTCGACCTGGAGCCACTGTGGATCGCTGAACGCGCTGGCCCAGCGGGTGCCGGTGTTGCCGTCGACCGCGGCGGCGGCCGGGGTGCCGGCGTTCTCGGTGGACGAGGCGGTGGCGGGACGGCCCTGCGAGAGCAGGGTGGGCGCGGCCTGCGCCGGGGTGGAGCCGCCGGGCGGCGTGAGCGCCGCGACCAGGGCCACGGTGAGTCCGACGAGGAGGTGCCGGATGGGGCGCCGGGGGCGCGGCCGTACGGATGTAGCGCGAGATGTCATGACATCGCCTGTCGATAGGGGGTTACGGGGTGCCGCGCGGATGGGATCGGCTCGCCCCGTGGCGCCGTGGGTGGTGCCGCCGATGCGGCGTCGCGGGTCGGGGAGCGCTCTCGTAGGAGTGTTGCGGCGAGATTGCGACGGCGTCAAGACATCGATCTATAACTCTGTTATTTATCCCGAGGATCAGTTTTTGTGTAATTTGCTGGGCGGTCGCGCGGTCGCCGCGCTCAGCGGCGGACGCCGCCCTCGGTGAGGAAGCGGGCGATCGGGAGCGTCGCCGCGCCCAGGGCCACCGCGTCCACGCCGAGCCGGCACGGCTCGATCGACGCCTGCTCGTACGGCTGCCGCAGCGCCTGCCGACCGGCGGCCTCGCGGACGGCCGGCAGCAGGTCGCCCAGCGCCATGGCCGCCCACCCGCCGAGCACCACCCGTTGCGGGTTGAACAGGTTGATCAGGTTGGCCACACCGGCGCCCAGGTAGCCGGCGGTCTCGTCCAGCACCCGCCGGGCGGTGGCCGAGGTGTCGGCGGCGGCGACAAGCGCGGCGAGCTGGGACTCCTCGTCCTCGCCGGGCACCGCGCGACCCCGACGCGCCTCCCGGTAACGCTCGATGATCGCCTCCGCGCCCACGTACGCCTCGAGGCAGCCACGGGCACCGCACCGGCAGGCCCGGCCGCCGTACACCAGGGTGGTGTGCCCCCACTCCCCCGCGCTGCTGGACGCCCCCCGGTACGTGGCGCCGTTGGTCACGACCGACGCGCCGACGCCGGAGCCGACAAGCGCGAAGACGGCGTGCCGGGCGCCGCGCCCGGCGCCGAACCACATCTCGGCCTGGCCGAGGGTCTTCGCGCCGTTGTCGATGTGCAGCGGCAGGTCGGTGCCCGCGCCGATCAGGCGTTCCAGCGGCACCCGGTCCCAGCCGAGCGCCTGGGCGTGCACGACGGCCTCGACGCCCTGCTCGACGACCCCGGAGACGCCGATACCGACGCCGAGCACGTCGGAGGTGGGGACGCCGGCCTCGCCGGTCACCGCGTCGATGCCGGCCAGCACGTGCCCGGCCACGACGTCGGGTTCGGTGCGTGCCGGGTCGAGCGGGTACTCGATGCTGGCCAGCAGGGTCATCGCGAAGTCGAACAGCTCGACCCGGACCCGGGTCTCGCCGACGTCCACGCCGACCACGAAGGCGTAGCGGGGCGCGATCCGCAGCAGCATGCTGGGCCGGCCGCCGTCGGACTCGGCGGCTCCCGCCTCGGCGACCAGCCCCTCGTCGATCAGGTCGGCCACCACGTTGCTCACCGCCGGCTGGCTGAGCCCGGTGCTGCGTACCAGGTCCTGGCGGGTGAGCGGGCCGTCGAGGAAGAGCCTGGTCAGCAGGGCGGACCGGTTGCGCAGCCGCACGCTGCGGTTGGTGGCACGCGCCAGCTCCACTGGTCACCTCGTTCCCGTCGGCCGTTCGAGGCGACTGTAACCGCCTCGTGCTTGACGACCCACCGACCAGCAACTTTAATGACGACATAAATTAAGCCGTGATGTAACTCCCGGGAAACGCCGACGGACCCCGACGGCGCACCCCCGAACCCTGTCCGTAGCCGGCCGCCCGTCGCCCCGACCCCTATCGACGACGGACTCCGGCGGACCCCCACCACGCACCGGAAGGGCAGACCGTGTCGAGACGACACCTCGGGATACTGGCCGCCGCCGTACTGGCAGCCGCTTCGCTCACCGCCTGCGGCGGCTCCGGCGACGACTCCGCCGCATCGCCCAAGACGCTCACCTACTGGGCCAGCAACCAGGGCGCCAGCCTGGAGGCGGACAAGACCACCCTCCAGCCCGAGCTGGACAAGTTCGAGAAGCAGACCGGGATCAAGGTCACCGTCGAGGTGGTCCCCTGGTCGGACCTGCTCAACCGCCTGCTGGCCGCCGCCACCTCCGGCAAGGGCCCGGACGTGGTCAACATCGGTAACACCTGGTCGGCGTCGTTGCAGGCCACCGGCGCACTCGTCGAGTTCGACGACGCCACCCTGCAGGCCGTCGGCGGCAAGGACCGGATCGTGCCCGCCGCGCTCGCCGCCGCCGGCGCCCCCGGCAAGCCGCCGGCCGCCGTGCCGCTCTACAGCATGGCGTACAGCCTGTACTACAACAAGAAGATGTTCGCCGACGCGGGCATCACCGCGCCGCCGACCACCTGGGAGCAGGTCGCCGAATACGGCAAGAAGCTGAGCACCGGCGGCAAGTGGGGCCTGGCGATCGAAGGGGCCAACCCGTCGGAGAACGCCCACCACGCCTTCACCTTCAGCCAGCAGTACGGCGGCGAGTGGTTCGACTCGGCCGGCAAGCCGACCTTCGACACCCCGCAGAACGTCTCGGCCATCAAGCGCTACATCGACTTCATGGCCGCCGACAAGATCACCAACCCGAGCAACGCCGAGTACGCGCAGAACCAGTCGGTCTCGGACTTCGCCAACGGCAAGGCCGCCATGCTGCTGTGGCAGTCCGCCGGGTCGAACCTGAAGACGCAGAACATGCCCGCCGACGCGTACGGGGTGGCCCCGGTGCCGTTCCTGGCCAGCCCGCCGGCCGGCGGCAAGAAGGTCAACAGCATGGTCGCCGGGATCAACATGGCGGTCTTCAAGCACACCAAGAACAAGGACGGCGCGCTGAGCTTCGTGAAGTTCATGACCAGCGACGAGGAGCAGACGATCCTCAACAAGACGTACGGCTCGCTGCCGGCGGTGAAGACCGCGGGCGCCGACCCGGCGTTCACCGCCCCGGAGCAGAAGACCATCCAGGAGACCCTGGTCACCACCGCGGCGCCGCTGCCGCAGGTGCCCGAGGAGAGCACCTTCGAGACCCTGGTCGGCACCGCGATGAAGGAGCTGTTCGCCGACGCGGCCAGCGGTAAGCCGGTCACCGAGGCATCGGTGAAGGCCAAGCTGACCGACGCGCAGCAGAAGATGCGCTGACCCAGGCGTCGCCGGTGGCCGGGGGGGGGGGGGGGGGGCGGCCCCCCCCCCCCGGGGGGACGCCCCCCAGTAAAACAACCACAAACAAAAAACAAAAATCAATATTTTTATAGGTTAATAATTATGTGG
>NZ_JBEXGP010000015.1:0-142631 GCF_040607375.1 Micromonospora sp. NPDC005298 | reverse complement strand
AAGGCCAGGCCAGCGGCGGTCAGGGCGGTCTTACGGATCAGATCGGTACGCATGATGGCGTGCTCCTCTGCCTGTCGGGGGTACACGACACACCCGGGGGGCGTGCCGCACGTGCAAAGCGGGGGAGAGTCGTGGGGGTTCTTGCCCGGCGGCCACCGGGGCCGGCGTCGGGGAAGGGTGTAACGGTGCGGGGCGGCGGCTCATTCCCGCCTGGCTCCCGGCTTGTGGTGCTCGGGGGTGCTGAGGTGTGTGACCGGCCGGGTCGGCGGGTCATTCCGCCTGGCTTCGGCTTGTCGTGCTCCCGGGTTGGGTAACCGGCCGGGCCGGCGGGTCACTCCGCCTGGCTTCCGGCTCTGTCGCGCCTCCCGGGGTGGTAATCGGCCGGGCCGGCGCTCCGCCAGCTGGCGGCGGGTGGTCCGGGGGATGTAACCGGGGCGGCCTGTCGGGTGTTCCCGGCGGCTGCCGCGCCCCACGACCCGAAGTCGCGGCGGCATGCCAGGTATAACGACCCCGCCCGGCCCACGATTCCGCCGCCAGGGTGGCGCCGGCCACGGGACGACATCCGCCACCTGCGTCAGGCGGGCAGGGCCCGAACCAAACAGATAAATCGCCCATAAGGCGGCACGTGTCGCGGTGCACCGGTTGAGACAAGGCGGCACATGTCGCGGTGACCGGTTGCGACAGGCGGCACCTGTCGCGGTGACCGGTTGCGCGGCTGGATGGGGACCGGAGGCCCCCGCGAACGCGGGTCGCTCAGCGGGCGGCGATGTCGGTCTGGGGCATGTCGTGCTGGGTGGGGATGGTGGGGATGGTGGGGGTGGTCGGCCAGGTGATTTCGGGCGCGCGGTGGAAGGTGATGCCGGCGGTCGCCCAGCGCGGGCCCTGACCGGCCAGCCGGTCACGGAAGTCGGCCCAGTCGTGGGTCTCCCGGCTGGACCAGCCCAGCTCGGCGATGGCGGGGAGCCGGGGCAGGAGCAGGAACTCGATGTCGGCCAGCGAGGTGACCGATTCGGTCCAGAGCGGGGCCTCCACACCGAGGACGGCCTCGGCCGGTACGCCTGCGACGTGCGTGCCCGGGTCCCAGTCGTACGCCTTTCGTACGTCGATCAGGCCGGCCCAGTCGTGCCCGATCGGGGTGTCCGGGGCGTACTTCATGTCCAGGTAGGCATGGTTGCCGGGGGAGAGGATCAGCCGGGCGCCCTGACGTACAGCTTCGGCGGTGGTGGGGTCGGCACCGGCGGTGCCCCACCACTGCAGGACCCGGCCGTCGAGGTGGGCGGCCGGTGCGAGCTGGTGCCAGCCCACGACGGTCTTACCGAGGTCGGCCACGATGCGCTGGACCCGCTCGACGAAACCGGTGTAGACCTCGCCGGTGACCTTGAACGCCTCGTCGCCGCCGATGTGCAGCCACGGCCCGGGGGTGAGCGCGGCCACCTCCCCCAGCACGTCGGCGATGAAGTCGTACGTCCGCTCGTCGGTCGGGTCGACGTAGCTGAAACCGACCTCGGTGCCGGTGTACGGCGGTGGTGCGAGCTTGTCCGGTGCCAGTTCGGGGTACGCGACCAGCGCCGCGTTGGTGTGGCCGGGGAGGTCGATCTCCGGGACGACGGTGATGTGCCGGGCCGCCGCGTACGAGACGATCTGCGCGTAGTCGGCCTTCGTGTAGTGCCCGCCGGGGCCGCCGCCGACCTCGGTCGCCCCGCCGACGGTGGTCAGCCTCGGCCAGGAGTCGACGGCGATCCGCCAGCCCTGGTCGTCGGTGAGGTGTAGGTGCAGGTGGTTGAGCTTGTAGCGGGCCAGGTGGTCGATGACCCGCAGTACGTCCTCGACGGCGAAGAAGTGCCGCGCTACGTCGAGCATCGCGCCCCGGTACGGGAACCGGGGTGCGTCGGTGATCGTCCCGCCGGGCAGCGCCCAGTGCGCGGCGACCGGGGTCGGGCTCTCGATCGCCGGCGGCAACAGTTGGCGCAGGGTCTGCACGCCGTGCAGGAGGCCGGTGGCGGTGACGGCGGTGAGGCGTACCCCGTCGGGGGTTATGTCGAGCCGGTAGCCCTCAGCGCCGAGATGGGCGGTCTCGTCCAGCAGCAGCGCGATGCCCCCGACCGCCCCCGGCCCGGCGGCCTCGGCGACCGGCAGCGGGTGGGCGGCGGCCTCGGTGACCGGCAGCGGGTAGCCGGTGGCCGGGCGCAGCAGCTCGGCGAGGTGCTCGGCGACGGCCAGCGCGGCCGGGTGGGCGCTGACCACGATCGCCGCTTCGGCCGGCAGCACCCAGTCCGCTGTCGGGTCGGGCTGGACCTGCTCAGGGGCGGGCACGACGTCGGAGAGCCGGTGCGGGGTCGCCGCGGTGAGCACCGTGACCGCGGTCTGCTCGGCAGTGCGGGCCAGCGTGGCCGCGTCCGGCTCCCGGACCGGCAGTGGCGTGGGGGAGGGGGTGGTCGACACGGCGGCGACTCCGGGGTGTATTCGCGTCGGTTATGGCAAAAGCGACGTTCACCGGCTGGCGTGCCATCCAGCGTACGGCGGTCGGCCGGGATGCGTGATGGTGCGCATGGAAGCGTTCCCAAAAACTGGTACGAACACGGATAGTCGTGATGGCTGTGCCAATTGTCACCGAACGGTCCCAGGTCGCTCGATGTTCGCTTAACCTTCGCCCACCGATCGGCGTCGACCCGGGATTACCGGTGGTCCGCTGCGGGGTAGAAGAAAACTGAACCTTCGTTAAGTGTCAATCCGGCGCGTGTGTTGTGGAGGCTCTGGTGGCAGCGCAAGAGACCGTCGATCACAAGTACGTCTACGACTTCTCTGAAGGAAACAAGGATCTCAAGGACCTGCTCGGCGGCAAGGGGGCCAACCTCGCCGAGATGACGAACCTCGGTCTGCCCGTGCCCCCCGGCTTCACCATCACCACCGAGGCCTGCCAGGCGTACCTCACGACCGGGCGGGAGCCCGACGGACTCGCCGGTCAGATCGAGAAGCACCTGGAGTCACTGGAGAGCGCCATGGGCAAGCGCCTCGGCGACCCGCAGGACCCCCTGCTGGTGTCCGTACGCTCCGGCGCGAAGTTCTCCATGCCCGGCATGATGGAGACCGTCCTCAACGTCGGCCTCAACGACCAGAGCGTGGTCGGACTCTCCGCCCAGGCGGGCGGGAACGACAGGTTCGCCTGGGACTCCTACCGCCGCCTCATCCAGATGTTTGGCAAGACCGTCTGCGAGGTGCCGGGCGAGGAGTTCGAGCACGCCCTCGACGAGGCCAAGAACGCCAAGGGCACCTCCAACGACCTGGATCTGGACGCCGACGACCTGCGGCGGCTGGTCGACGCGTACAAGAAGATCTTCGTGAAGCACACCGGTCGGGAGTTCCCGCAGCAGCCGCGTGAACAGCTCGACCTGGCCATCCGGGCGGTCTTCGAGTCGTGGAACGCCGAGCGCGCGGTCCTCTACCGCCGCCAGGAGCGCATCCCGGCCGACCTCGGCACCGCGGTCAACGTGGTGAGCATGGTCTTCGGCAACCTCGGCCCCGACTCCGGCACCGGCGTCGCGTTCACCCGCGACCCGGGCAGCGGGGCGCAGGGCATCTACGGCGACTACCTGGCCAACGCGCAGGGCGAGGACGTCGTCGCCGGCATCCGCAACACGGTGCCGTTGCAGGAGCTGGAGCAGCTCGACAAGTCCTCCTACGACGAGCTGCTCGGCATCATGGCCCGGCTGGAGGAGCACTACAAGGACCTCTGCGACATCGAGTTCACCATCGAGCGCGGCAAGCTGTGGATGTTGCAGACCCGGGTCGGCAAGCGTACGGCCGCCGCCGCGTTCGTCATCGCCGGCCAACTCGTCGACGAGGGTCTGATCGACCTGGACGAGGCGCTGCACCGGGTCAACGGCGCGCAGCTGGCCCAGCTGATGTTCCCCCGCTTCCAGCTCGACCACGAGTTCCAGCCGGTCGCCAAGGGCATCGGCGCGTCGCCCGGCGCGGCGTCCGGCACCGTGGTCTTCACCTCCGCGCGGGCCGTCGAGCTGGCCGCCGAGGGCAGGTCGGTGATCCTGGTCCGCCGGGAGACCAACCCGGACGACCTGAACGGCATGATCGCCGCCAAGGGCATCCTGACCTCGCGTGGCGGCAAGACCAGCCACGCGGCGGTGGTGGCCCGGGGCATGGGCAAGACCTGCGTCTCCGGCGCCGACGAGATCGACGTGAACGTGCCGGCGAAACGCTTCACCGTGGCCGGGCAGACCGTCAACGAGGGTGACGTCGTGTCCATCGACGGCACCACCGGCAAGGTCTACCTCGGCGAGGTGCCGGTCATGCCGTCCGAGGTCGTGCAGTACTTCGAGGGCAGCCTCGACCCCGAGCACATCGACAACGCGCTGGTCCGGGCCGTACACCGGATCATGACGCACGCCGACGGCAAGCGGCGGCTCGCGGTCCGCACGAACGCCGACACCGGCGCGGACGCGGCCCGGGCGCGACGCTTCGGCGCCGAGGGCATCGGGTTGTGCCGCACCGAGCACATGTTCCTCGGTGACCGGCGGGAGCTGGTCGAGCGGCTGATCCTGGCCCGCGCCCCGGGCGAGCGGGAGGCGGCGCTGGAGGCGCTGCTGCCGTTGCAGCGGGCCGACTTCGAGGAGATCTTCCGCGAGATGGACGGGCTACCCGTCACGGTGCGCCTGATCGACCCGCCGCTGCACGAGTTCCTGCCTCCGTTGGAGCAGCTCGCGGTCAACGTGGCGGTCGCGCAGGAGCGCGGCGAGGACGTCGCCAAGGAGGAGGCCCTGCTCGCCGCCGTCCGGCGGATGCACGAGGAGAACCCGATGCTCGGGCTGCGGGGCGTGCGCCTCGGCCTGGTCATCCCCGGCCTGTTCGCGATGCAGGTGCGGGCCATCGCCGAGGCGGCCGTCACCTGCGCCCGTCAGGGTCGGGTCGCCAAGCCGGAGATCATGGTGCCGCTGGTCGGTGCCGTGCAGGAGCTGGAGACGGTCCGCGCCGAGGCCGAGAAGATCATCGCGGAGGTGGTCGGGGACAGCGGGGTCGAGGTGCTGATCGGCACCATGATCGAGGTGCCCCGGGCGGCGCTGACCGCCGGGCAGATCGCCGAGGCGGCCGAGTTCTTCTCCTTCGGCACCAACGACCTGACCCAGATGGGCTGGGGTTTCTCCCGCGACGACGTCGAGGGCGCGTTCTTCTGGCGCTACCTGGAGCTGGGCATCTTCGGCATCTCACCGTTCGAGTCGATCGACCGCGACGGCGTCGGCCGGCTGGTGCGGATCGCCGCCGAGGAGGGCCGGGCCGCCCGGCCCGGGCTGAAGCTCGGCGTCTGCGGTGAGCACGGCGGCGACCCGGACTCGGTGCACTTCTTCCACGAGGTCGGCCTGGACTACGTGTCCTGCTCGCCGTTCCGGGTGCCGGTGGCCCGGCTCGAGGCGGGCCGGGCGGTCGTGGAGACCGGCGGGTCGGACAGCCGCTGACGCGGGCCGGTGGCGGCCGGGGTCACCCGGTCGCCGCCGGCGGTCAGATCGGCGGGCGACGCCAGGTGGGTCGGGACGAGCGACGCAGCTGCGTCGGCAGGGTCGCCATCGGGGTACGCACGGCCAGCGGCGCGTGCGCGTCCGGAGCGGGGGCGGCGACGGTCGACCCCCTGAGGCGGGTGTCCCACAACGAGCCGGCCCGGTGGGCCACCGCCCGGGCCTCCTCGTGCAGCGCCTCCAGGTCCTGGGTGGACGACGCGGTGACCAGGGTCAGCAGCGCGGTGCGCCCGGCCGGGTAGGTCACCACGCAGCCGGCTGTGGTGCGGAGCACCGACTCGCGGAACTCGCCCCGCCGGACGGTGTCGGCCACCCGGTGACCGAGCCCGAAACTGGCCGCGGCGAGTGCGGCGAGGTGGGTGGCGTCGGTGCTCGGCAGGTCGCTGGAGATGAGCAGCCCGTCGGTGCCGGCCAGCACGGTGCCGGTGACGTCCGGCCGGCGTCGGCGCAGCCCGCGTAGTTCCGTACCCATCACCGCGTCTGCGTCCACGAGACTCTCCCCTTACCGGTCGGGCTCCGCGCGTCGGTCGACTGGTCACGTTCCGCGCTGGGAACGCTACCGGCGGCCACCTCCGTCCGCGAGCCCGTGACCCTCGGCGATCGGTCGACAACTGCCGGCCAATCGGCGGTTGTGGACCCGGCGTCGATGCGTCGTGGGCAGGCCGAACGGTCGTGGCGGGCGTAATCTTGGCTCCTCGCACACGGCCGACTGCGTACGCCGTCGAGGGGGAAGGGTGACTGCATGACCAGCGTCTGGGAGAGCCTGACCGTCGACGCCCGTGATCCGGCCCGACTGGCCCGCTGGTGGGCCGAGGCGCTCGGCTATCAGGTCGTCACCGAGAAGCCCGACGAGGTGGAGATCCGCCAGTCCGCCGACCGCCTGCCCGGCCTGGTCTTCGTGCCGGCTGCCGACGGCAAGGACCGCAAGAACCGGCTGCACCTGGATCTGCGGCCCGCCGACCGGGAGGCCGAGGTCGAGCGCCTGGTCGACATGGGCGCCCGGCACGTCGACATCGGCCAGGGCGACGTCGACTGGACGGTGCTGGCCGACCCGGAGGGCAACGAGTTCTGCGTGCTCCGTGAGCGCGAGGAGTGAGCCCGCTGCGGCGGACGCCCGGCTGATCCCCGAGCCGCCGAAGGACACCGGGCACCGCCGGTCGCCGTACGAGCGTGACCGGGCCCGGGTGCTGCACTCGGCGGCGTTCCGCCGGTTGGCCACCAAGACCCAGGTGCACACCGCCGGCACCGACGACTTCCTGCGTACCCGGCTGACCCACTCGCTGGAGGTGGCGCAGATCGCCCGGGAGATGGGTGCCCGGCTGGGGTGTGACCCGGACGTGGTGGACGTCGCGGGGTTGGCCCACGACCTCGGGCATCCGCCGTTCGGGCACAACGGGGAGGCGGCGCTGGATCTGCTCGCCACGCCCTGCGGCGGTTTCGAGGGCAACGCGCAGACGCTGCGGGTGCTGACCCGCCTGGAGGCGAAGGTGCTCGCCCCGGACGGCTCGTCCGCCGGTCTGAACCTGACCCGGGCGTCGCTGGACGCGATCGGTAAGTATCCGTGGCCGCGCCGAGCCGGGCAGCGCAAGTTCGGGGTGTACGCCGACGACACGGCGGTCTTCGACTGGATCCGGGCGGGTGCGCCGGGGGAGCGGCGCTGCCTGGAGGCCCAGGTGATGGACTGGGCCGACGACGTCGCGTACTCGGTGCACGACGTGGAGGACGGCGTGCACGGCGGGTACGTCACGTTGCGTCCGCTGCTCGACGACGGCGACGAGCGGGCCGCGCTCTGCGCCGACGTGGCGGCGACGTACTCGGGGGAGTCGGCAGGCGACCTGGCGGAGGTGCTTGTGGCGTTGCTGGCCGATCCGCTGCTCGCACCGCTCGCCGGGTACGACGGCAGCCAGCGCGCCCAGGTGGCGTTGAAGGCCACGACCAGCGGGTTGACGGGTCGGTTCGTGTCGGCGGCGGTCGCCGCGACCGAGGAGCGTTCCGGCCCCGGCCCGCATCGCCGTTACGCCGCCGATCTGGTGGTGCCGCGCCTGGCCCGGGCGCAGTGCGCCCTGCTCAAGGGCATCGCGTTGCGCTACGTGATGCGCCGTACGGGCTTTCGGGGCCGTTACGAGCGGCAGCGCACGATGTTGGCGGAGGTGGTGGCGGCGCTGCTTCGGCGGGCGCCGGACGGGCTGGATCCGGTCTTCGCGCCGCTGTGGCGGGCCGCTCCCGACGACGCGGCCCGGCTGCGGGTGGTGATCGACCAGGTCGCCTCGCTCACCGACCCGGCGGCGGTGACGTGGCACACCCGTCTGGTGGGGGACGGCACGCCGGCGACTTAGGATAACCTAACAACATGACGGTCACCTCGGTCCAGGTGCTGCGCACCGAGCGACCCACCCCGCACGTGATCCGGCTCGTCCTCGGTGGGGACGCGCTCGCCGACCTGCCTGTCGGGGAGTTCACCGACCACTACATCAAGCTGGTCTTCCCACAGCCGGGTGTGGTCTATCCGCAGCCTATGGACATGGCGGTGATCCGTCGGGACCTGCCCCGGGAGCAGTGGCCCCGGCTGCGCGCGTACACCGTGCGGCGGTGGGATCCGCTTGCCGAGGAGTTGACTGTGGACGTGGTGCACCACGGCGACGAGGGGCTCGCCGGCCCGTGGGCCGCCGCGTTGCGCCCCGGCGACCCGGTGCACTTCATCGGCCCCGGCGGGGCGTACGCGCCGAGCCCGGACGCGGACTGGCACCTGCTGGTCGGTGACGAGAGCGCGTTGCCGGCGATCGCCGCGGCCCTGGAGCGGCTGCCGTTGGGCGCTCCGGCGCACGTGTTCGTGGAGATCGCCGACCCGGCCGAGGAGCAGAAGCTGCTCAGTCCCGGCGCGGTCCAGCTCACCTGGCTGCACCGGGGGGCGGCGCCGGTGGGCGCCGCACTGGTGGCGGCGGTACGCGAGTTGGAGTTCCCGCCCGGCCAGGTGCACGCCTTCGTGCACGGTGAGGCGACGTTCGTCCGTGAGCTGCGCCGGCTGCTGCGCGCCGAGCGGGGTGTGCCCGCCGACCGGCTCTCCATCTCCGGTTACTGGCGGCGCGGTATGGACGACGAGGGTTGGCGCTCCACCAAGGCCGACTGGAACCGCCAGGTGGCGGCCGAGGAGGCGACGGCGGCCTGAGCGCCGGTCAGGGGTCGGTCTCCTGGCTGTCGGCGGTGAGCCGGCGGGTGAGCAGCACGGCGTATCCGGCGATCACCAGCGCCAGCAGGACCAGCAGGAGTCGTGGTTCGCTGACCGTCGCGGCGACCACGCTCGTCGCGACGATCCCGTAGCCGGTGATCGCCAGCCGGGCGGCGCTCGGCCGGCTCCACAGCCAGTACAACACCAGCCCGCAGAGCATCCAGACCAGCACGGAGGCGGCCAGCACCACCCGCACCTCCAGCGGCAGCCGCGCCGCGTCGTCGTCGACCAGCCGGACCACCTGCCCGAGCGCCCAGCCGAGCAGCAGCAGCGCACCGTCCAGCGGAAGGTGCAGATAGCTGTAGGCCTGCCCGCCGCGCAGCCGGGTCTGCAACAGGCGGGTGGTGACGAACGTGGTGTAGACCCACCAGACGGCCGCCGGCACCAGGAACGCCACCCCGGCGGTGGCGATCATGTACGGGTCCGGATGGTCGGGCACCGCGAAGAGCAGGCTGGCCAGGGCGCTGCCCAGGACGATGATGGTGAACTGCCCGATCCGCTCCGGCAGGTGCCGGTTGTCCACCGGCCACCGGTCCAGCCAGCGCCGCCCGACCCAGGGGGTGGCCAGCTCGATGGCCATGGCGACGACCCACAGCACCGGGCGGGCCGTGGCGGGGGCCGCCAGCGAGGCCAGCCAGATCAGCCAGCCCGTACCGAAGCCGGTCAGGTACACCGACGTCACCGTGCGGGCCATCGGGCTGGTCGGCCGGGCCCGCAGGTACAGCAGGAGCAGCACGCCCCGCACGATCAGGTATCCGACCGGCAGGAGCACGCTCTCGGGTACCTCGTCGACGCCGAGCGTCATGGCGCCCGCGCCGATCAGCGCGACGAGCACCAGGATGCGGTGCGGGGCGTCGTCCGGGTCGAACCGGGTGTCGTAGTAGACCTGCCCCACCCACGCCCACTGGACCACCACGAAGAGGCCGAGCACGGCCAGCACCTCCGTCGGCGCCGGCGTCGGGTCGCTGCCCAACCTGGCCACCACGGCGGCCAGCGCGTACACGAAGATGAGGTCGAGGAAGAGTTCCAGCCAGGTGGCGTGCCGGTGCCCGTCCTCGTCCGCCCGGGGTTCGGCGCCGCGCAGCCCGAGCCGGCCGGTCAGCCGGCCCGGCCAGTGGACACCGTCGGTGCGTACCCTGCGCATCTGGTCATGCTCCCCGGGCGGCCCGGGCCCACGGGCGGAAACCGGCGAGCCGCGGCGGTGGTCGCCACACCGGCGTCCCCCGGCGGGCACGTCGTCGGTCCGGCAGGGCAGGATGTACGCCGAGGGGGTGGCGCATGGCTGGGCGGATCCGGGACGAGGACATCGCACTGGTCCGGGAACGCACCTCGATCGGGGATGTGATCTCCGAGACGGTCACCCTGAAATCCGCCGGTGGCGGCAACCTCAAGGGGCTGTGCCCGTTCCACGACGAGAAGAGCCCGTCGTTCAACGTGTCTCCGGCCCGCAACGTCTGGTACTGCTTCGGCTGCGGCGCGGGCGGCGACGCGATCAAGTTCCTGATGGACGCCGAGCATCTCAGCTTCGTCGAGTCCGTCGAGCGGTTGGCGGGCCGCGCCGGCATCCAGCTGCGCTACGTCCAGGACGACGGGAACACGCCGCGTCCCCGCCCTCAGCAGGGTCAGCGTCAGCGTCTGGTGGCCGCGCACGCCGCCGCTGTCGAGTTCTACCGGGCGCAGCTCAGCACCGCCGGCGCCCGCCCGGCGCGCGAGTTCCTGGCGCAGCGGGGCTTCGACCGGGCCGCCGCCGAGCGCTACGGCTGCGGCTTCGCCCCCGAGGGCTGGGATCCGCTCACCAAGCACCTGCGCCAGCAGGGCTTCACCCACCAGGAGCTGGTGACGGCCGGGCTGTCCAGGGAGTCGCGCTCCGGGACGCTCATCGACAGGTTCCGGCGCCGGCTGCTCTGGCCGATCCGGGACCTCACCGGCGATGTGATCGGCTTCGGGGCGCGCAAGCTCTTCGACGACGACGACGGTCCGAAGTACCTGAACACCCCCGAGACGCCGATCTACAAGAAGTCGCACGTGCTCTACGGCATCGACCAGGCCAAACGGGAGATCGCCAAGCAGGGCCGGGCGGTGATCGTCGAGGGGTACACCGACGTGATGGCCTGCCACCTGGCCGGGGTGACCACGGCGGTGGCGACGTGCGGCACCGCGTTCGGCGCGGACCACATCGGCGTGCTGCGCCGGCTCCTGCTGGACACCGACTCGGTGGCCGGCGAGATCATCTTCACCTTCGACGGGGACGCCGCCGGGCAGAAGGCCGCGCTGCGCGCCTTCTCCGACGACCAGCGCTTCGTGGGCCGGACGTTCATCGCGGTCAGCCCCGACAACATGGACCCGTGCGAGCTGCGACTCGCCAAGGGTGACCTGGCGGTGCGCGACCTGGTGGCCCGGCGTGAGCCGCTCGTCGACTTCGCGCTGCGGCACGAGCTGAGCCGCTTCGACCTGGACACGGTCGACGGCCGGGTCGAGGCGATGCGCCGGGCCGCGCCGCTGGTCGCGCAACTGAAGGACCGGGAGAAGCGCCCCGAGTACGTCCGCAAGCTCGCCATGGACCTCGGCATGGAGATCGAGCCGGTGCAGCGCGCGGTGCTCGCCGCCGCGAACACCCCGCCGGCCGTCGGCCGGGACGCCGCGACCCCCGCCCGACCCGCCCAGGCCCGACCGGAGCCGGCGGTGGACAGCCCGCAGTCGATGGTCGAACGGGAGGCGCTGAAGCTGGCCCTGCAACAGCCGGTGCTGGCCGGGCCGATGTTCGACACGGTCGAGGACACCGAGTACCGCCACCCGGTGCACGTGGCGGTGCGTACGGCCATCGCGGCGGCCGGTGGGGCCGTGTCGGCGACCGGCGGCGCGGTCTGGATCGAGAAGGTCCGCGACTCCTGTGCCGACCTGGCCGCGGCGGCGCTCGTCGGTGAGCTGGCGGTGGAGCCGCTGCGGATCGACGGCGAACCGGACCCGCGCTACGTGTCGATCACCATGGCGCGGGTGCAGTTCGGGTCGGTGACCGCCCGCATCCAGGAACTCAAGTCCCGGATCCAACGGATCAACCCGGTCAACAACAAGGACGACTACTTCGCCGCCTTCGGCGAGCTGCTGTCACTGGAGCAGCACGCCCGGGCGTTGCGCGAGCAGGCCGCGGGAGGGCTGTGAGATGGGGTTGTTCAGCCGCAAACCGAAGCTGCCCCCGGCCAACCGGCCTCCGCTGGCAGCCGACGAGCGGGTGCTCGCCTGGGCAGCCGCGGGCAACGGCGAGGGCGACGGGGTCGTCGTGGCCAGCAACCTCGGCCTTTGGCTGCCCGGCCGGGGCCACCGCCTCGGCTGGCACGACATCCTCAAGGCCGTGTGGTCGGGTCGGGAGTTGACTGTCACGCCCGCCGAACCCGTCGCCGAGCGCGACTCGTACGCGCTGGTCGTCGACGGACCCGCCGAGACGTACCTGCTGCTCGACCCGGGTGAGCTGCCGCACCAGGTACGGGCACGGGTGACCCGCTCGGTCGCCTACACCGAACACCACCGGGTGCCCGGCGGCGCGGCGCGGGTCGCGGCCCGGCGGGTGGCCGGGCGCGACGGTCTGACCTGGACCGTCCGGCTCGACCCCGGCACCCCGGCGGACGACGACACCCTGCTCACCGAGACCGACCGTCTGGTCGCCGTGGCCTGCGCCGCCACCGCGCCGGCCGACTGACCGACCGTCAGCTCGCGCCGAGATCCTTCAACGCCTTGTCGGCGCCCCGGTGCAGCGGCACCGGGAGGGTCCGACGGGCCCTCTCCAGCGAGATCCCCTTGGCCGCCGGGTTGGCCTGGGCCAGGACGTCACGCTTGTCGAACACCGTCCGGGTGATCGCGCAGGCGACGTTGGCGTCCAGGTCCTTGCGCACCAGCAGCACGTTCGGCACGACGATGGTGGGCGTGTCGGCCGCCGTCCGGTACACGTCCCGCCCGATCGTGCCGGACTGGTAGCCGGGGCTCAGCGCGGCCATCTTCGGCAGCAGGGACGCGAGTTCGACGAACGTCACGGTGTCGCCGGCGGTGGTGAACAGGTCGGTCAGGCCACCCGTGGGCAGGCCTCCGGACCAGAAGAGCCCGTCGATACTGCCGTCCTTGATGCCCTCGACCGTCTTGGTGAGGTCGAGCCGCTGCGCCCGGACGTCCTTGGCCGGGTCGAGGCCCGCGGCCTCCAGCAGCCGGTTGGCGATCACCTCGGTGCCGGACTTCGGGGAGCCGGTGGAGATCCGCTTGCCGCGCATGCCGGCGACCGAGGTGATCCCGGAATCCTTGCGGACCACCACCTGCGTGTAGTTGTCGTAGATGCGCGCCAGCGCCTCGACCGGCTGCGGCGCGGTGAAGTTGTCCTTGCCCTCGACCGCGTTGACTGCCGTGTCGAACAGCGAGAACGCCACGTCGTACTGGCCGCTGACGAGCTGTTCGACGTTCTGCACCGAGGCGCCGGTCTCGGCGGCGGTGCCGGTGAGCTTGCCGCCGGTCGCCCCGGACAGCTGCCCGGCCAGGGCGTTGCCGATGGGGTAGTACACGCCCGTCGCGTTGCCGGTGGCGATGCCGACGCGGGTCTCCCGGCCCACCTCGCAGGTCACCTCGCTGGACGCGTCGTCCTTGGCGGCGCCGCCCTGCTGACCTCCGCAGCCCGTGGCGCCGGTCGTGATGAGGGCGAGCACGCTCAGGCCGGCGGCGAGCCGTACGTCGATTCGTCTCACAGTTTCTCCTCCACGGGACTGGCTGGTGATCCGGCTGACGGTCGGCCGGCGGTGGCACGTCTGACGAACACGCCGGCCGCCGCGACGGCGGCCAGTGCGACGCCGACCGTGACCGGGACGGGTTCGAGCCAGAGCAGGGTGACGCCGGCGAGGGCGCCGAGCACGCGCTCCGGGGGACCGGCGGGGCCGACGCCGGGCAACCAGCCACCGGCGGCGACGGCGAGCACCGCCACGCTCAGGGCGGTCACCACGGCGGCGACGGCGATCCGTCCCACGCCCCCGATGCCGAGCAGCCCCAGCCCCGCGGGGGTGATGACGAAGGCGATCGGGGTGAGGTAGGCCGGCAGCGCGTACCGCAGGGTCTGCCACATGGTCGGCACCAGACGGCCGCCGGTGATGGCGGCGGCGGCCACCGAGGCGAGCGCGGTCGGTGGGGACACCTCGGACAGCACCGCGAAGTAGAAGACGAACATCGCCGCGGCGGGCGCGGTCACCCCGAGGTCGAGAAGGGCCGGGCCGACGATCACCCAGCCGATCACGAACGAGGCGGTGACCGGCACGGCCAGGCCCAGCAGGGTGAGGGCGACGGCTGCGAGCAGGGCGGTGAGCACAAGCACGAGGGTCGGGTCCGAGGTGGCCGCCTTCGCCCCGCCAACCAGCAGCGCCGCCGCCTGCGGCCCGAGACCGGTCTTCGTGGTGGTCGCCGTGATGATGCCGGCGGCGGCGCAGACGGCGGTGACCGCGAGCACCCCGCGTACGCCGGTGACGAGCGCGGTCACCAGCCGGGCGGGGGTGAGTCGGTTGGCTCGGTCCAAAAAGGACAGCGCGGCCGCCAGGACTGTGGCGAAGACGACGGCCCGCGTCGCGGACACGCCGACGGCGAGCAGCACGACGATGGCGATCAGCGAGGCGAAGTGGTAACCGAACCGGGCGATCATGCGCCACGGCGAACCGACGTCGATCACCACCGGGCGTACGCCGGAGCGGCGGGCGTCGATCTCCACGGAGAGCAGGATGCCGAGGTAGTAGAGCACCGTCGGCACGGTGGCCCAGCCCAGCACCCGGAGGTAGGAGACGCCCAGGTACTCGGCGATGATGAACGCCGCCGCGCCCAGGGTGGGTGGTGACAGGATCGCGCCGACCCCGGCGGCGGCCAGCATGCCGCCGGCGCGCTCCGGGGGATAGCCGGCGCGGCGCAGCAGCGGCCAGGTGACAGCGCCGATGCTCACCGTCGTCGCCGCGCCGGAGCCGGAGACGGTGCCGAGCAGGAAGCCGGACGCGACCGCCGTGCGGCCGGCGGCGGTACGCGACCGGCGGAACGCCGCCGCCGACAACTCGACGAAGAACCGTCCGGCCCCGGACAGCTCCAGCACCGCGCCGTAGATGGTGAACAGCACGATGTACGAGGCGGCCACGTCCAGCGGGGTGCCGTAGAAGCCGCTGTCGGAGTTGTAGAACGCGTCGACGAGTTGGCTGAAGTCGAGCCCGGCGTGGGCGACCGGCCAGGACTGCGGCAGCAGCCCGCCGTAGTAGCCGTACCCGAGGAACAGCAGGCAGACGGCGGGCAGGATCCAGCCGGTGGTGCGCCGGCACGCTTCGAGCAGCAGGAGCAGCAGGACGGTGCCCAGCACCAGGTCAGTCGGCGCCAGCAGGCCCTGCCGGTCGAGGAAGGCGTTGTAGCCCCCGCCGCCCCCGCCCAGCGGGATCGGCAGGACCGGGTAGAGGCAGGCGGCCACCGCCAGGGCGGCCAGGGCCATGTCCGGCACGGTGGGCCGCGTCGACGTCGGCGGCGCGTCGACGCGGTCCTCGTCGTGCCGTCGGGCGCGCAGGCGGGCCGGCAGCCGCAGGCCGGCCGGGTAGGCGAGGAAGACGAGCGGGAGTACGCCGGCCAGGAAGAGGATCAGGTAGAACTTGCTGCCCTGCGACAGCGGGCGGAACACCTGCCAGAGGGCGAGCGCACCGACCACCAGCGCCGTCGCCGTGAGGAGCAACCCCGCCGGACCGGACAGCACACGGCCCGGCTTCTCGTCCTCGAACTGGGCGGCCAGGTCCTGCGTCGCCCGCTCGGCGGCCGAACGGTTGTCGTCGTCGCGGCGTCCGGTCGGGTCGACACCGAGGCCTGTCCTGTCGGCGCTTGTGGGCGACACAGAGGGGCACGATACACGTCGATCGGTCGGGTGGTGGGGGCATCGAACGGCGTTTCGGCGTGCGCGGCGCGGGCGGTCGTCGTACCCGCGTATTTGCCTTCAGGGATGTCGGGCCGGGCGGTTAGGGTCGGGCCGTGACTTCGGGGCGACCACTGATTCAGGCTCGGGGGCTGGTGAAGCGGTTCGGCGACTTCACGGCCGTGGACGGCATCGACGTCGAGGTGCGCTCGGGTGAGGCGTTCGGCTTCCTCGGGCCCAACGGCGCCGGCAAGTCCTCCACCATGCGGATGGTCGGTTGCATCTCCCCGCCCACCGGCGGTGAGCTGCGCATCCTCGGCATGGATCCGGTGGCTGACGGGCCGGCGATCAGGGCGCGGCTCGGCGTGTGCCCACAGTTGGACAATCTCGACCCGGAGCTGACCGTCCGGGAAAACCTGACCGTCTACGCCCGCTACTTCGGCATCGCGCGCCGGGCGGCGCGGGAGCGGGCCGACGAGCTGCTCGACTTCGTCCAGCTCAGCGAGCGGGCCGACAGCAAGGTCGAGCCGCTCTCCGGCGGGATGAAGCGCCGACTCACGATCGCCCGGGCGCTGGTCAACGATCCGGAGATCGTGCTGCTCGACGAGCCGACCACTGGCCTGGACCCGCAGGCGAGGCACCTGGTGTGGGAGCGGCTGTTCCGGCTCAAGCAGCAGGGCGTCACGCTTGTGCTCACCACGCACTACATGGACGAGGCCGAGCAGCTCTGCGACCGGCTGGTGGTGATGGACGGTGGGCGGATCGTGGCCGAGGGCTCACCCCGGGCGCTGATCGAGCGGCACTCCACCCGCGAGGTGGTCGAGCTGCGCTTCGCCGCCGAGTCGCAGGAGCCGTTCGCAGGCAAGCTCGACGGGCTGGGGCAGCGGGTCGAGGTGCTGCCCGACCGCGTGCTGCTCTACGTGCCCGACGGCGACGCGGCGGTCGCCGAGGTCGCCGCGTTGGGGCTCAACCCGGCCAACGTGCTGGTGCGGCGCAGCGGCCTGGAGGACGTCTTCCTGCACCTGACCGGCCGCACCCTGGTCGACTGACCGCCCCCCGTTGGCCGCCGCGCGACCGTCGCGTGATCGGTGTCCGCCGGGCTGGTGGTCGGCGTCGGCGCGGGAGCGCTGCTGCTCGGGTACGCCGTGCGGGCGTTGGTCCGCGCGTACCGGCCGCCCTGACCGGCGGGCGCCGTCCACGGGGAGTCGGCCTCAAGATCGTGCTCGAACATGGAGGTAGTGGCCTCCGGGCGACGACGAGGCCACTACTTCCCGGATCGAGCACGATCTTGGCAGTCCGGTGTGCTCGCGAACTGGCGTGCCCGCACCCCCACGCGACGGGCCGCAGCGTCCGATGTGGTGCGACCCGGGATGTGGGCGAGTTCGCGCGGCGGTTGCGCCGAAACCCGGGCGACACGTCGAGCGGGCCGCCGTAGGGTGGCCGACGGCCTGTCGTACCCCGGGGGTAGGAAGGGTCGGGACGGGGGTGGTCGTGATGGGTACGGCGGAGCGGGCGGCGTGGGTTCCATGGGTGCCGGCGTACGCGGTGTTCGAGCACTACCTGGTCGGTCTGCGGCGCACCTGGCGGGCGGGGGTGTTCTCCTCGTTCCTGCTGCCGGTGTTGACGGTTCTGGGCTTCGGGCTCGGTGTCGGCTCGTACATCGACCAGGGTGTCGGCGGGGTGCGTTACCTGGACTGGCTGGTCCCGGGGCTGATCGCCTCGACCGCCCTCCAGGTGACGGTCGGCGACTCGACCTGGCCGGTGTTCAGCAACTTCCGGTGGGTCAAGACCTACTTCGCGCAGGGTGCGTCGCCGCTGCGGGTGGGTGACATCCTGGCCGGGCACCTGGCCTTCGTGCTGTTCCGCGTGCTCACCACGATCGCGGCGTTCCTGCTGGTCACCGGCCTTTTCGGGGCGTTGCCGTCGGCGTGGGCGGTGGTCACCCTGCCGGTGGTGGCGCTGCTCGGGCTGGCGGTGGCCGCGCCCACCTTCGCGTACACGGCGGCGGTGTCCAGTGACAGTTGGCTCGCGATGCTGTTCCGGTTCGCGGTCATCCCGATGACGTTGTTCGCCGGGGTGTTCTTCCCCGTCGAGTCGCTGCCCGAGGCGTTGCGCTGGCTGGCGTACGCGACGCCGTTGTGGCACGCCGTCGACCTGTGCCGGGCCGCCACGCTCGGCGTCGCACCACAGTGGTCGGTCGTCGGGCACCTGCTCTACCTGGCCGCCTGGGCGGTCGCCGGGTGGCTGCTGGCGCTGCGCGCCTTCCGTCGCAAGCTCGTCGTCTAGGGAGGGTTCGTGCTCACGCTGGTCCTGCCCCGGCTGGTCGACGTCTCCGCCGCGTCCCGGCGGTCGGTGTCGGTGGTCGAACGCAACGTCGCGGCGCTGAAGTCGGTCTACTGGCTGCTGCTGCTCTCCGGCTTCGTGGAGCCGCTGCTCTACCTGCTCTCCATCGGTGTGGGTGTCGGGGCGCTGGTCGGCGACCTGCCGCTGCCCGACGGGCGACTGGTGTCGTACCCGGAGTTCGTGGCCCCGGCGATGCTCGCCTCCTCGGCGATGACCGGGGCGCTCGCGGAGACCACCTTCAACTTCTTCGGCAAGATGAAGTACATGAAGCTGTACGACGGGGTGATCGCCACCCCGGTACGGCCGTTCGAGATCGCACTCGGCGAGCTGGGTTGGGCGATGCTGCGGGGCAGCGCCTACTCGGCGGCGTTCCTGGCGGTGATGGTCGCGTTCGACCTGACCACGGTGGCCCGGGCGTTGACGGCGCTGCCGGCGGCGGTGCTTGTCGGGTTCGCGTTCGGCGCGCTCGGCATGGCGGTGTCCACCTTCATGCGCAGCTGGCAGGATTTCGACCTGATGGGTTCGGCCCAGTTCACCCTGTTCCTCTTCTCCGGCACGTTCGTGCCGGCGCAGGCCTACCCGACCCTGCTGCACTGGCTGGTCGAGGTCACCCCGCTGTACCGGTCGGTGCACCTGATCCGTGGCGTCGCCCTCGGCGTCGAGGGGTGGGCCTGGCTGCTGGACGTGCTCTACCTGGTGGTGATGATGGCGGTCGGCCTGCTTGTCGCGTCGCGGCGGATGGGCAGGTTGCTCTACCCGTAGGGGTTACGCGCCGTCGTCCACGGGGCATGTCGGAGGTGACACCACCGACAACGAGGAGGGGCGATGGCCTCGGACGAGTCTTCCGCCCACCGGGAGCGCGAGCGTGCCGACGCGAGCGCGCCGGTCGGACCCGACGCGGGTCCGGACAGCCCCACCGACCTGCCCGGCAGCGGCTGGAAGGCGGCGCTGCGCCGCACGGTCACCGAATTCCAGGACGACAGCCTGACCGACTGGGCGGCGGCGCTCACCTACTACGGGGTGTTGTCCATCTTCCCCGGCCTGCTGGTGTTGATCTCCATCCTCGGTCTGCTCGGTGAGAGTGCCACCAACGGCGTGCGGGACACCGTCAACCAGGCGGTGCCGAACGACAGCATCCAGAAGATCATCAACGACGCGATCGGCACGGCACAGGAAAACGGCGGCCTGGCCAGCATCGCCGCGATCATCGGTCTGGTGGCCGCGTTCTGGTCCGCGTCCGGTTACATCGGCGCGTTCATGCGCGCCTCGAACACCATCTACGACGTGCCGGAGGGCCGGCCGATCTGGAAGACGCTGCCGATCCGGCTCGGGGTGACCGCGGTGATCGGGGTGCTGCTGCTGGTCAGTGCGGTGATCGTGGTCTTCACCGGCCGTCTCGCCGAGGTGGTCGGGGATGTGGTCGGCCTCGGGTCGACCGCCGTCACGGTGTGGGACATCGCCAAGTGGCCGGTGCTGCTGATCCTGGTCAGTCTGATGTTCGCGATCCTGTACTGGGCCTCACCGAACGCCAGGCACGGCGGGTTCCGCTGGGTCAGCCCCGGCGGTGTGCTGGCCGTGGTGATCTGGCTGGTGATCTCCGGCCTGTTCGCCTTCTACGTGAGCAACTTCGGCTCGTACAACAAGACGTACGGGGCGCTGGCCGGTGTGATCATCTTCCTGGTCTGGCTCTGGCTGAGCAACATCGCGATCCTGCTGGGCGCCGAGTTCGACGCGGAGCTGGAGCGCAGCCGAGCCATCTCGGCCGGCCACCCGGTCGACGACGAGCCGTACGTCGAGCTGCGCGACGACCGCAAGCTCCGCAAGAAGCGCAACGCCGCTGGCGGTCGCTGACACGCACGGGCCGCCCCGCCACCGGACATCCGCTGGCGGGGCGGTTTCGTGTCCGTCGATGAAACCGCACGCGAGCGGTCGCGGGCGTCCCGTAACCCTTTCCTTGATCGACTAGTAGCTTTTGTTCTTTCGGACAAAAGTTGGGATCAGAACGGTTGAAGCTCTGGACAGGCGGTGCGGAACGCTCCTACTGTGTCGGACACAACACATCTGCATGACGTCGATGTGAACGAGTTCGATGATGAGGTGAGTCCCCGGTGCGGACCGTCGACCCCCTGCACGTCCGCCTGTTGCGGCTGCTCCGCGACGAAGGGGCCGTGTCCCGCGCCGAGCTGGGCGACCGACTCCAGATGCCCCGGCCCCGACTGCTGGCCGAGCTGGACCGCCTGGTCGCGCTGGGGTACGTCGCCGAGGCCGGCCTCGCCGCCAGCCGGGGCGGACGCCGCTCCACACTCGTCGAACTGAACCCGAACCTGCGCTTCGCCGCCGTCGACCTGGGCGCCAGCTCGATGGACGTCGAGGTGGTCAACGGCCGCCTCGAGCCGGTGGCGCACTACGCCGAGCCCGCCGACATCCGCAACGGCCCGAAGGTCACCCTGCAACGGGTCAACGAGCTGCTGCACAAGGCCCGGGTCGACGGGGCGTACGAGCGGTTGGACGCGGTCGGCATCGGCGTACCCGGGCCGGTCAGCTTCCGCGACGGCGTCCCGGTCTCGCCGCCGATCATGCCCGGCTGGGACCGGTTCCCGGTGCGCGAGCTGCTCAGCCGGGAGCACGGCTGCCCGGCGGTGGTCGACAACGACGTCAACATCATGGCGATCGGCGAGCGCCACGGCGGCGTCGCCCACTCGGTGGACGACTTCCTCTTCGTGAAGATCGGCACCGGCATCGGCTGCGGCATCTACCTCACCGGCGAGGTGTACCGGGGCACCGACGGCTGCGCCGGCGACATCGGCCACATCCAGGTCGACTCGCACGGCCCGATGTGCTCCTGCGGCAACATCGGCTGCCTGGAGGCGCTGTTCAGCGGCGCCGCACTGGCCAAGGACGCCACCGCCGCCGCGCGCAGCGGCGCGTCGCCGGCGCTTGCCGAGCGGATGACCCAGCGTGGCGTGGTCACCGCCCTGGACGTCGCCGAGGGCGCCGTCGAAGGCGACGTGACCTGCATCCAGCTCATCCGTGACGGCGGACGACGGGTCGGCGGCGTCCTCGCCGGCCTGGTCAGCTTCACCAACCCGTCGATGATCGTGATCGGCGGCGGGCTCGCCCAGCTCGGGCACATCCTGCTCGCCGAGATCCGCAGCGTGGTCTACCGCCGGTCCCTGCCCCTGGCCACCGGCAACCTGCCAGTCGTGCTGTCCGAGCTGGGCGGTCGCGCCGGTGTCGCCGGCGCGGCCGTACTGGCCAGCGACGTCGCCTTCGCGGAGGCCTCCTGATGCTGCCACCGACACACAGACAACCGTGAGCGAGGAGGAGACCGTGGCACTGCCCGAGGAGTCCGTCGCCACCGAGTCGGCCGAGGCCGGCGTCGAGGCGCCGCTGGTCGAAGCTCCCCCCGACACCGTCGCGGGCGAGGTGGTCCTGCGCCTCACCGACCTGGTCAAGACCTTCCCGGGGGTACGCGCCCTCGACGGTGTTCAGCTCGAGGTGCGCGCCGGCGAGGTGCACTGCCTGCTGGGTCAGAACGGCGCCGGCAAGTCCACCCTGATCAAGGTGCTGTCCGGGGTGCACCAGCCGGATTCGGGACAGGTGGAGTGGCGTGGCCAGCCGGCCACCTTCGCCAACCCGCAGGCCGCCATGAAGGCCGGTATCGCCACCATCTACCAGGAGCTCGACCTCGTCGAGGACCTCTCGGTCGCGGAGAATGCCTTCCTCGGTCACGAGCACCGCAGGTTCGGGTTCGTCAGGCGGGGCCGGATGGCCCGGCAGACCCGGCAGATCCTGGCGCGGCTCGGTCACGGCGAGATCCCGCCCGGACGGATGGTGCGCTCGCTGCCGGCCGCCGGCAAGCAGATCGTCAGCATGGCCCGGGCGCTGTCGCACGAGGCCCGACTGATCATCATGGACGAGCCGAGCGCGGTGCTGGCGCACGACGAGGTCGGCAACCTGTTCCGGATCATCCGGGAGCTGACCGCGCAGGGCATCGCCGTCATCTACATCTCCCACCGCCTGGAGGAGATCCGCGAGATCGGCGACCGGGTCACCGTACTCAAGGACGGCCGGACCACCGCGGCGAACCTGCCGGCGCGCGACACCCCGACCCGCGACCTGGTCAGCCGGATGACCGGCCGGACCATCGAGTACGTCTTCCCGGACCGCCCCACCGACGACGGCGCGGGCGCCGACCTGCTCCAGGTGGAGGGGTTGACCCGGCCCGGCGAGTTCGCCGACGTGTCGCTGAACGTGCGCGCCGGGGAGATCGTCGGCATCGCCGGTCTGGTCGGGTCCGGTCGGTCCGAGCTGCTGGAGACCATCTACGGCGCCCGTCTCGCGGAGTCCGGCTCGGTGCGGATGGACGGCAAGGTGCTGCGCCCCGGCGTCGGCGCGGCCGTGCGGGCGGGCATGGGGATGGCCCCGGAGGAACGCAAGAGCCAGGCGCTGCTGCTGGGTGAGCCGATCTACCGCAACGTCACGCTCGCCACGTTCGGCCGGTACGCGCGGCTCGGCTTCACCGACGCCGCGAAGGAACGCGCCGAGGCGGACCGGATCGCCGAGACCCTGGAGCTACGGCCCCGGGACGTCGACCGGCCGGTGCGCACCCTGTCCGGCGGCAACCAGCAGAAGGTGGTGGTCGGGCGATGGCTGCTCGGCGGCACCAAGTTGCTGCTGCTCGACGAGCCCACCCGGGGCGTCGACGTCGGTGCCCGGGCTGAGCTGTACCAGGTGATCCGGTCGTTGGCCGCCCAGGGCGTCGGTGTGCTGCTGGTCTCCAGCGAGGTCCCCGAGGTGCTGGGCCTGGCCGACCGGGTGCTGGTGATGCGGGAAGGACGGGTCGTCCGCGAGGCCGCGGCCGGCGAACTCGACGAGAACACCGTGCTCGACCTCGTCATGGCGGGGTCCCTGATGGAAGGCGCACCGGCATGAGCGACGCGACTCCCACTCCCACCGCGACACCGGAACGCCCGCAGCTTCCGGCGCAGTCGCCGCCGGTGGACCCGGCGGAGACGGCGGTGGCCAGTGACAAGGCGACGGGTACGGGCCGGCTCTCCTGGTGGCGGGGCGACGGCGGCGACGGCGCCAAGCGCAACCTTGGTCTGATCGGGGTGCTGGCCGCGCTCATCGTGGTCGGCGCGGTCACCAAACCGGACCTGTACGGCGACCCGACCTGGGTGTGGAACAACGTCCTGGCCATCCTGCAACTCGCCTCGGTCGTCGGCGTGGTCACCGTCGGCATGACCTTCGTGATCATCGGCGGCGGCATCGACCTGTCGGTGGGGGCGATCGTCGCGCTGGCCGGTGTCTGGTGCACCACCGTCGCCACCCAGAGCTACGGCGCCGGCGGCATGATCTTCACGGCGCTCGTCGTCGGCATCTGCGTCGGCCTGGTCAACGGCGTGCTCATCTCGTACGGCCGGCTGGTGCCGTTCATCGCGACGCTCGCGATGCTGGTGGCCGCCCGCGGTCTCGCCGCCTCCATCTCCAACAAGCAGACCCAGGTGTCCAGCAGCACCTTCATCAACGACATCGCCGCCCGCAAGGTGCTCGGGATCCCGATCCTCGTCTACATCCTCGGCGCGGTGGTGGTGGCCGGTTGGGTGCTGCTCAACCGCACGACGTTCGGCCGGCGGACCATCGCCGTCGGCGGCAACCCCGAGGCGGCGCGGCTGGCCGGCATCAACGTGCGCCGGCACACCATGCTCCTCTACGCGCTCTCCGGTCTCTGCTGCGGCATCGCCGCCATCATGCTCACCTCGCAGGCCACCTCGGCGCAGGCGGCGATGGCCAACCTGTACGAGCTGGACGCGATCGCCGCCGCGATCATCGGCGGGACGCTGCTCAGCGGTGGCCGGGGAACGATCGTCGGTTCGCTGCTCGGCGTCATCATCTTCGCCACGATCACGAACCTCTTCGCCATCAACGGCCTCTCCATCGAGGCGCAGAACATGGTCAAGGGCGGCATCATCGTCGCCGCCGTCCTGGTCCAGCAGTTCCAGTTCAAGTCCGTCACTCGGCTCCTCGCGCGGAACAGGGTCACCACCGCCTGACGCACCGCACCGTTGTCCCTGGCCACGTCGAAACTTTCGACGGGGGCAGGGCCCCGCACACCCTCATTCAGTCAGATACCGCTCCCAGGAGGTCGTTCATGACCCAGCACAGTCGCGACCTGTCGCGCCGCCGGTTGCTCTTCGGTGGAGCCGCAGTCGGCGCCGCCACCCTGCTGACGGCCTGCACCAGCAACGAGACCCCGGCCGCCAGCACCCAGACCAAGGCGGCCGGCAACAGCGAAGGCAACAACGCGCCGGGCAAGAAGGTCGTCATCGGCTTCTCCGCCCCGGCCGCCGACCACGGCTGGATGGGTGCGATCCACGCCAACGCCAAGGCGCAGGCCGCCGCGTACTCCGACGTGGAGTTCAAGGAGGTCGACGGCGGGTCGAACTCGGAGGCCCAGCGCTCCACGCTCGGCACGCTGATCGCCCAGAAGCCGGACATCATCGTGGTGCTGCCGCACGACGGCAAGGAGGTCAACGCCGTTGCCCTCCAGGCCATGCAGGCGGGCATCCCGATCGTCAACCTGGACCGGGCCTTCCCCGACGCGCTGGCATCGCGGCTGGTCATCAAGGGCGACAACTACGGCATGGGCGTCTCGGCCGGGCACTTCATCGGCAAGCAGCTCAAGGACAAGGGCATCGCCAACCCGGTGATCGGCGAGATCGCCGGCCTGGAGATCCCGCTGACCGTCGAGCGCAGCGCCGGCTTCGCGGCGGCCCTGGCGACCTACGGGTTCAAGGTGGGCAACCGGCGCTCGGCCGAGTTCACCTCGGACAGCGGCCAGCGCGAGGCGGCCCAGCTGCTCCAGGCGCTGCCGAAGATCGACGCGATCTGGAACCACGACGACGACCAGGGCATCGGCGTGCTCGCCGCCATCAAGCAGGCCAACCGGTCGGAGTTCTTCATGGTCGGCGGCGCGGGCTCCAAGCTCGCGATCGACGCGATCAAGGCCGACAACACCGTGCTCAAGGCGACGGTCACCTACAACCCGTCGATGGCGTCCTCGGCGGTCTCGCTCGCGCGGCTCATCGCGCAGGGCCGGGGCCTGGGCGACCTGACGGAGCTGCAGGTGCCCAAGGAAGTGACCCTGGCCTCCGAGACGATCACCAAGGAGAACGCGAGCAGCTACGACAAGCTCGGGTTCTGACATACCGGGGGGAGACCCACCTTGTCCACGACAGACAGAGAACTGCGGATCGGCATGGTCGGTTACGCGTTCATGGGCGCCGCGCACTCACAGGCGTGGCGCACCGTGAACCGCGTGTTCGACCTGCCGGCGCGGGCCCGGATGGCGCTGATCTGCGGCCGGGACACCGGAAAGGTGGCCGACGCCGCCGACCGGCTCGGCTGGGACGCGTACACGACGGACTGGCGTGACCTGATCAACCGGGACGACATCGACGTGGTCGACGTCTGCACACCGGGCGACAGCCACGCCGAGATCGCGCTCGCCGCGTTGGCCGCCGGTAAGCACGTACTGTGCGAGAAGCCGTTGGCCAACACGGTGGCCGAGGCACGGGCGATGACCGCCGCGGCGGAGACAGCCCGGGCCGCGGGTGTGCGGTCGATGTGCGGGTTCAACTACCGCCGGGTCCCCGCGGTCACGATGATGCGTCAGCTGGTCGCCGACGGACGACTCGGGGTGATTCGACACGTCCGTGCGACGTACCTGCAGGACTGGATCGTGGATCCGCAGTTCCCGCTGGTCTGGCGGTTGCAGAAGGACAGGGCGGGCTCCGGCGCGCTGGGTGACATCGGTGCGCACATCATCGACCTGACCCAGTTCGTCACCGGCCAGCGGATCACCGGGGTCAGCGCCGTCACCGAGACGTTCGTCAAGGAACGGCCGCTGCCGGCCGAGTCGAGCGGCCTCGCGGCCACCGTGGACGGCGGCACGTCGCCCACCGGCCAGGTGACCGTCGACGACGCCGCGGTCTTCGTGGCCCGGCTGACCGGCGGCGCGCTCGCCACGTACGAGGCGAGCCGGTTCGCCACCGGCCGCAAGAACGCGCTGCGGGTCGAGATCAACGGCTCGCTCGGCAGTGTGGTCTTCGACCTGGAACGCCTCAACGAGCTGGAGTTCTACGACGCCACCCGGCCGGGTGCCGAGCAGGGCTTCAGCCGGATCCTGGTGACCGAGGGCGAGCACCCGTACATGTCGGCGTGGTGGCCGCCGGGTCACATCATCGGCTACGAGCACTCCTTCACGCACGAGATGCGTGACTTCATCGAGGCGGTCGCCACCGGCGTCGACCCGACTCCGTCCTTCGCCGATGCGTTGCAGGTCCAGCTCGTGCTGGACGCGGTGGCACGTTCGGCGGAGGTCGGCTCCTCCTGGACCGAGGTGGAGCCGGCGCTGGCCGCGGTGGCCGTCTGACCATCGATCATCCGCGATGGCGGTGTTTCCCGCCGCCATCGCCCGACCGGCTTTCCGGAGCCGACCGGCGAGGGACCGGCCGCGGTTTGCGCCCCGCGGCCGGGACGAGGCCGGCGCCGGAGGGCGTGCAGCCGGGCCGTACGGCCCGGTGGCGCACGAGCAGGACGGTCGTCCGGTGTGGCCGGACCGGGATTCCCCGGCCGCACCGGAGGGCCGCCACCATTCCCGGCGGTCCGGGTTATCCGACGGTTCCGCCGGCCTGAGACGTCCGGCCCGGGCATGCCAACGCCCTGGCCGGCCGGATGCGGGGGAGGCAGGGTCGAGACGCCGACCGACCCTGCCTGCCAGCCCCGTCTGTCCGTACCCGCACCGGGAACCGGTCCGGCGTCGTCGCCGCCGACGCCGACGTCGGAACCGGGTGCCGTCCCGGTGCGGGCCGGGCGGGCGGGGCCCATCCACCCAGGGCGTATCTTTCCGAACAATATTCTGATATTTCTATGTTTAGTTACACCGACGGTTCCTCCTGAACGGGGAAGGAGCACCATGCGAACAGGTGTCTGGTTGGTGGGAGCGCGCGGTTCGGTCGCGACCACCAGCATCGTCGGAGGGCTCGCGCTGCGAGCCGGCCTGGCCGGGCCGACCGGCTGCGTCACGGAACTGCCCGAGCTGCGCGGTCCCGCACTGCCGTCCTTCGCCGACCTGGTCTTCGGCGGGCACGACCTGGCCACCACCCCGCTGTGCAAGCGCGCCGAGGCGCTCGCCGACGCCGGTGTCGTCCCCGGCCGGCTGGTCGCCGCGCTCCCCGACGAGCTGGGCGCCGTCGAGCAGGAGCTGCGTCCCGCGCCGGTCGGTGCCAACCAGGCCGACCGGGCCGCCGCCGTCGTCCACGACCTCACCAGCTTCCGCGAACGGCAGGGCCTGGACCGGGTGGTGGTGGTCAACGTCTCGGCCACCGAACCGACCCCCCGACCGCACCCCGGGCACGCCGACCCCGACGCGCTACGCGCCGCGCTCGCCGGCCCGGACGAGGTGCTGCCGCCCAGCTCCCTGTACGCGTACGCGGCGCTGCTGGCCGGCTGCCCGTACGTCGACTTCACCCCGTCCACCGGGCTGCGGCTGCCGGCGCTCGCCGCGCTGGCCCAGGAGCTGCGACTGCCGTACGCCGGGCACGACGGCAAGACCGGGGAGACCCTGGTCAAGTCGGTGCTCGCGCCGATGTTCGCGATGCGCAACCTGGCCGTGCGCTCCTGGTCGGGGATGAACCTGCTGGGCGGCGGCGACGGTGCCACCCTCGCCGACCCGGCCGCCAACGCGGCGAAGGTGCAGAGCAAGCAGCGGGTGCTCGGCGAGACGCTCGGCTACGTCCCGCAGGGCGGCACCCGGATCGAGTACGTCGAGGAGCTGGGCGACTTCAAGACCGCCTGGGATCTGATCACGTTCGCCGGCTTCCTCGGCACCGGCATGCGGATGGAGTTCACCTGGCACGGCTGCGACTCCGCGCTGGCCGCGCCGCTGGTGCTGGATCTGGCCCGGCTCACCGCCGCCGCGCACGCCGCCGGGCACGTCGGGCCGCTGCCCGAGCTGGGATTCTTCTTCAAGGACCCGCTCGGCGCGCCCACCCACTCGCTGGCCGAGCAGTGGACGCGGCTGGCCGACTTCACCCGCCAGTTGCACGCCGGCCGGGACGGTGGACATGACCACGCTGTCTGACGTCGCGGAACTGGTCCGGGCGCCGGCGGCGCTCTCGGTGCCCGGTGACGTGGTCGCCGGGGCGGCGGCGGCCGGCGTGCTGGGCCCGCGTACCCCCGCCCTGGCCGGCGCGTCGGTCCTGCTCTACTGGGCCGGCATGGCCGCCAACGACTGGGCCGACCGCCGCCTGGACGCCGTGGAGCGGCCCGAGCGGCCGATCCCCAGCGGCCGGGTCACCCCGACCGTCGCGGTCGGCCTCGCCGCCGGCCTCACCGCCGCCGGCGTGGGCCTGGCCGCCGCCGTGGGCGGCCGCCGCGCCGCCGCGCTCGCGGTGCCCCTGGCCGCCACCATCTGGGGGTACGACCTGCTGGCCAAGAACACCGCAGCCGGTCCGGCCGTGATGGCCGCCTGCCGGGGGCTGGACGTGCTGCTCGGCGCGGCCGGCGGCCGGTTGACCCGGGCGTTGCCGGCGGCGGCGACCGTCGCCGCGCACACCTGGACGGTCACCGCGCTGTCCCGCCGGGAGGTCACCGGCGCCGATCGGGTTCTGCCGGTCCGGACGCTCGCTGGCACCGCCCTGGTCGCCGTCAGCGCCGCCGTCGCCGCGCCGGGCAGTCGCCGCGCGACCCCCCGGACGAAGACGACCAACCGGGCCGGGGTGTCTGGCCGGGCCGGGGTGTCTGGCCGGGCCGAAGCGACCCCGCAGGCCGGAGCGACCGACCGGGCCGGGGCCGCCGGCGAGACCGCTGTCCACGGTGGCCGCTCCCGGTCGGCCGGGATCGCGGCCGTGCTGCCCGCCGTGTTGGCCGGCTGGTACGCCGCCCGGTACGGCGCGGCGCAGGCCGAGGTGGTCCGTGACCCGTCGGCCGGGCGGGTCCGTGCCGCCGTCGGCGCGGGGATCACCGGTCTGCCCGCCCTCCAGGGGGCGCTCACCGCACGCGGCGGCGCGGGCCTGCTCGGGGTCGCCGTCGCGGCGGCGGCGCCGTTGGGCCGGCGACTGGCCCGGAAGATGTCCCCGACATGACCGCCCCCGCGCCCCGACCCGCGCCGCCGGCCGCCGACGCGACGACCCTGCGCCTGGGGTACGGCACGAACGGCTTCGCCAACCACCGGCTCGACGACGCGCTCGCCGTCATCGCCGACCTCGGATACGACGGCGTCGCGCTCACCCTGGACCACGACCACCTCGACCCGTTCGCGCCCGGGCTCACCCGCCGGATCGCGGCCGTCGGCCGACGACTGAGCGAGCTGAATCTCGCCGTCGTGATCGAGACCGGAGCCCGGTACCTGCTCGACCCGTGGCACAAGCACGCCCCCACGCTGCTGCACGACGACCCGACGCGGCGGATCGAGTTCCTGCGCCGCGCCGTGCGGATCGGCGCGGACCTCGGTGCGGAGGCGGTCTCGTTCTGGGCCGGCGTACGCCCCGAGACGGTGTCGCCGCAGTGCGCCTGGGACCGGTTGGTCGCCGGCTGCGCCACGGTCGTCGACGCCGCCGATGCGGCGGGCGTCACCCTCGGCTTCGAACCGGAGCCCGGGATGCTCGTCGAGGACATCGCCGACTGGCGTCGACTGCACGCCGCTCTCGACGCGCCGGCCCGCCTCGGCATCACCCTCGACATCGGACACTGCCGCTGCCTGGAGCCGTGGCCGGTGCCGCAGTGTGTCGCCGAGGTGGCCGACCACCTGGTGAACGTGCAGATCGACGACATGCGCCGGGGTGTGCACGAGCACCTGGAGTTCGGCGTCGGCGAGATCGACTTCCCGCCCGTGCTGGCGGCCCTGGCGCAGGCCGGCTACCGGGGCCTGGTCGCGGTGGAGCTGCCCCGCGACTCACACGCCGCGCCGGCCGTGGCGGCCCGGTCGATCGAGTTCCTGCGCGCCGCCGCAGCAGCCGCCGGCGACCACCCGGCGAGCACCCTTTGCTCTGCACCCACCGATGCGACACCCACCGGGGCGGCACCCGCTGGCGCGGCACCCACCGGGGCGGCGCCCGCCGAGGTGGCACCCGCTGGCGCGACACCCACCGGGACGGCACCCGCTGCGACGGCACCCGCTGACGAGGCCCCGGTGCACATATAGGTGCAGAGCAAAGGGGTGTCGGGGCACACCTGGGAGCAGCACGAGGGAGGAGACGGCATGACACCGGATTCACTACGGGCCGCACTTCGAGGCGTACCCGATCCCGACTGGCTCGACACGGCGCTGCGCCGGGTCGCGACCGAGCCCACCGCGATCACCCGGCTCTTCCCCGCCGCAGGCCGGCGCTGCGGACGCGGCGCGCTGCCCGACGCCCCCGGCTGGACCGCCGACGACGCCGCCCGGGTGCTGCTGCTCACCGCGCTGCCCGGCGACCACGCCGCGTACGCCGACACCCTCTACCGGCACGGCGACGCGGCCGAGCGGCGGGCCGTGCTGCGCGCCCTGCCGCTGCTGCCGATCGGTGCCGCCGGGGTGCCGCTGCTGCACGACGCGATCCGGACCAACGACACCCGGCTGGTCTCCGCCGCCCTCGGCCCGTACGCCCGGCACCTCGACCCGGCCGCCTGGCGGCAGGCGGTGCTCAAGTGCGTGTTCAGTGGCGTCCCCCTCGCCACGGTGGCCGACCTGGACGCCCGCGCGGACGGTGAGCTGGCCGCCATGCTGGCCGCCCTGGCCGCCGAACGCCACGCCGCCGGCCGGGAACTGCCCGCCGACGCCACCGACCTGCTCGACCGGCTCACCGCCGCACTGCCCCGGGAGGCGTGACATGCGCATCTTCGACCCCCACATCCACATGACCTCGCGCACCACCGACGACTACGAACGGATGGCTGCCGCGGGCGTCCGGGCCGTGGTGGAGCCGGCGTTCTGGCTGGGCCAACCGCGTACCAGTGCCGCCTCGTTCACCGACTACTTCGACTCGCTGATCGGTTGGGAACCGTTCCGGGCCGGGCAGTTCGGGGTGCGGCACCACGCCACGGTGGCGCTGAACCCCAAGGAGGCCAACGACCCGCGCTGCCGCCCGGTTCTGGACCTGTTGCCCCGCTACCTGGACAAGGACGCGGTGGTGGCGGTCGGCGAGATCGGGTACGACTCGATGACACCGGAGGAGGACGAGGCGTTCGCCGCCCAGTTGGCCCTCGCCGTGGCGTACGACCTGCCGGCGCTGGTGCACACCCCGCACCGGGACAAGGCGCGCGGATGCGAACGGACCCTCGCCGTGGTCGCCGAATCCGGCATCGAGGCGGGTCGGGTGGTCGTCGACCACCTCAACGAGGTGACCGTCAAACTTGTCCGGGACAGCGGCTGCTGGCTGGGGTTCTCCATCTACCCGGACACCAAGATGACCCCGTCCCGGATGGTCGAGCTGCTGCGCGAGTACGGCACCGAGCGGATGCTCGTCAACTCGGCGGCCGACTGGGGGCGCTCCGACCCGCTGCTCACCAGGGCCACCGGCGAGGCGATGCTGCACGCCGGGTTCAGCGACGACGACGTCGACAGGGTGCTGTGGCGCAACCCGGTGGAGTTCTACGGGCAGTCCGGGCGGCTCGACCTCAGCGACCTGGAGGACCCCGCCGCCGTGGACCCGCAGACCGGCAACTCGATCCTGCGCGGCGGCAGCTGATGCGGCTACGACATGCCGGCGGCGACACCGTCCACCTCGGCTACTGCACGAACGTGCACCCCGCCGAGGACCTCGCCGGCATCCTCGCTCAACTGGACACCTACGCCCTCCCCGTCCGTGAAGCGCTCGGCAGCGACCTGCTCGGCCTCGGCCTGTGGCTGGCCGCCCCGGTCGCCGCCGAGCTGGCAGCCGACCCGACGCTGCGTCGCCGGTTGCGCGCCGAACTCGACGCGCGCGGGCTGGAGGTGGTCACTCTCAACGGCTTCCCGTACGCGGCCTTCCAGGCCCCGGTGGTCAAGAAGGACGTCTACCACCCCGACTGGACCACCGGGCAGCGGTTGACGTACACCCTGGACCTGGCCCGGGTGCTCGCCGACCTGCTGCCCGACGACGCGGCCCGGGGCTCGATCTCCACCCTTCCGCTGGCCTGGCGGCGGCCGTGGGAC
Source organism: Micromonospora sp. NPDC005298 (assembly GCF_040607375.1). NCBI lineage: Bacteria > Bacillati > Actinomycetota > Actinomycetes > Micromonosporales > Micromonosporaceae > Micromonospora > Micromonospora sp. NPDC005298. The sequence continues at coordinate 110,475 of NZ_JBEXGP010000015.1, read as the reverse complement.
GCCGACCGGGCCGAAGCGGCGCGACGCCGACTGGACCAGCTCGCCGCCGGTCTGGCCGCCGTGCAGCGGGACACCGGCCGTGAGGTGCGGGTCGCCTTCGAGCCGGAACCCGGCTGCGTGGTGGAGAGCACCGGTCAGGCCGCCGCGCTGCTGTCCGGTATGGACACCGAGCGGTTGGGCGTCTGCCTCGACCTGGCCCACCTGGCGTGCGCCTGGGAGGACCCGGTGGACGCGCTGGAACGGTTGCGGGCGGCCGGGCTGCCGGTGGTGAAGGTGCAGGTCTCCGCGGCCGTCGAGGCCGCCGACCCGGTGGGTGGGGCCGACGCGCTGCACCGCTGGGTGGAGCCGCGCTTCATGCACCAGACCAGGGGCGCCGGGTGCGCCAGCGGCAGCGATCCCGCCGACGAGGCGTACGCCGCCGACGACCTGGACGAGGCACTGGACCGGGCGCTGCCCGGCCCGTGGCGGGTGCACTACCACGTGCCCCTGCACGCCCCGCCGGAGGAGCCGCTCGGCTCGACCCTGCCCGTTCTGCGCGCCGCGTTGAGAGCGCTCTACAGCGGCCCGACCGCCGGGTGCGACCACCTCGACGTCGAGACGTACACCTGGGGGGTGTTGCCGGCCGCGCGACGGCCGGGCACCGACGCGGAGCTGGCCGGCGGCATCGCCGCCGAACTGGCCTTCGCCCGTGACGAACTGGTCGGCCTCGGGCTGACCCCGGAGAGCACCGTGAACACGGGAGTGACGCGATGAGCCGACGACTGGTGGTCCTCGACGTGGTGGGGCTGACCCCGCGACTGCTGGCGCACATGCCCCGGCTCCGCGGAGTCGCCGACGGCGGGTTCCGGGCCGAGCTGGGCACCGTGCTGCCCGCCGTGACCTGCTCGGTGCAGTCCACGTTCCTCACCGGCGAGCCGCCCAGCGGGCACGGCATCGTCGGCAACGGGTGGTACTTCCGGGAGCTGGGCGAGGTGCTGCTGTGGCGGCAGCACAACGCGCTGGTCGGCGGGGAGAAGCTCTGGCAGGCCGCCCGAAAGGCCGAGCCGGGCTACACCGTCGCCAACGTCTGCTGGTGGTACGCCATGGGCGCCGACGTCGACTGGACGGTCACGCCGCGCCCCGTGTACTACGCCGACGGGCGCAAGGAGCCGGACTGCTACACCGACCCGCCGGAGCTGCACGACGCGCTCACCGGGCGGCTCGGCACCTTCCCGCTGTTCACCTACTGGGGGCCGACGGCCGGCCTGGCATCGTCGAAGTGGATCTGCCAGGCCGCGGAGCAGATCCTGGCAGATGTGTCGCCCGACCTCACCCTCGTCTACGTCCCGCACCTGGACTACGACCTGCAACGCTTCGGCCCGTCGTCGGCCCAGGCCGCCGCCGCGGCGGCGGAGCTGGACACCGTGCTCGGGCCACTGCTGGACGCCGCCCGCGCCCGCGACGCCACGGTGGTGGTGCTGTCCGAGTACGGCATCACCGACGTGTCCCGCCCCGTCGACGTCAACCGCCTGCTGCGCGCCGAAGGGCTGCTGCGGGTGCACACCCAGGCCGGCATGGAGTACCTCGACCCGTGGACGTCCAGGGCGTTCGCGGTCGCCGACCACCAGGTCGCGCACGTCTACGTCAAGGATCCGGCCGACGTGCCGGCGGTGGCGAAGCTCTGCGCCGGCCTGCCCGGGGTCGCCGAGGTGCTCGACGCCGAGGGCAAGGCCGCGCACGGGCTGGACCATCCGCGTGCCGGTGAGCTGGTGCTGGTGGCCGAGCCGGACGCCTGGTTCACGTACTACTACTGGCTCGACGACGCCCGCGCGCCGGACTTCGCCCGGCTCGTCGAGATCCACCGCAAGCCCGGGTACGACCCCGCCGAGCTGTTCTTCGACCCGGCCAACCCCGGCGCGGCGAAGCTGCGGGCCGCCGCCGCGCTGGCCCGCAAGAAGGTCGGCATGCGGTACCTGATGAACGCCGTCGGCCTGGACGCCGGCGCCCGGGCGGTACGCGGCTCGCACGGGCGGCTGCCGGACGACCCGGCGGACGCGCCGGTGCTGCTCTGCTCCGACCCGGCCGCGGCCCGGGACCGGATCGCGGCGACCGAGGTCAAGGGTCTGTTACTGGAACTCGCCGGGCTGAGCGGCGGCGACGGCGCGGTGGAGCGGCCGGGGGAGGGGTCGTGACGGTCACCGTCACGCCCACCGACGCCAGCGGGCTGCGGGCGCGCTTCGACGCGGAGCTGGCAGCCTTCCTGGACCGGCAGGGCCCGGACTGGCCGGACGGCGCGCCGCGCGGGGTGTTCACCGCGCTGCAACGGTTCGTGCTGGCCGGCGGTAAGCGGCTGCGTCCGCTCTTCTGCTACTGGGGTTGGCGCGGAGCGGGCGCCGCCGACGGCACCCCGATCGTGGTGGCGGCGGCGGCCCTGGAGTTGTTCCACGCGTTCGCGTTGATCCACGACGACATCCTCGACGGCAGCGACCGCCGTCGGGGTGAGCCGTCGGTGCACCGGCTCTTCGCCGACCTGCACACCCGCTCGTCGTGGCGCGGCGACCCGGAGGCGTACGGGCGCAACACGGCGCTGCTCTGCGGAGATCTCTGCGCGGCCTGGTCGGACCAGATGTTCCACGAGTGCGGGCTGGACACCGAGCAGGTGCACCGGGGCTACGGCGTCTTCGCGCTGATGCGCACCGAGGTGATCGCGGGGGAGTACCTGGACCTGGTCTCCGGGGTGGGCGACGGCTCGGTGGCCAGCGCGCTGACGGTGATAAGGATGAAGGCGGCCCGCTACACGGTGACCCGCCCGTTGCAGATCGGCGCCGCGCTGGCCGGCGCGGAACCGGAGCTGATCGAGGCGCTGGGCGAGTTCGGTGACCCGTTGGGTGACGCGTTCCAGCTCCGCGACGACGTGCTCGGCGTCTTCGGTGACCCGGCGGTCACCGGCAAGTCGGTGCTCGACGACCTGCGGGAGGGCAAGCCGACGGTGATGATGGCGCTGGCCCGCAGCGCCGCCGACCGGACGCAGACCGCGCGGCTGCGGGAGCTGTTCGGCAACCCGGCGTTGGACTCCGAGGGCGCCGCCGAGCTGCGGACCATCATCGAGGGGACCGGCGCGCGGGAGCGGATCGAGCAGATGATCCGGGTACGCACCGAGGCGGCGCTCACCGCGCTGGAGAGCGCTCAGGTGGCCGACGAGGCCCGGGCCGCGCTGATCGCGTTGGCCGCGCAGGCGATCGACCGCCGCGCCTGAATTCCGCCGACTTTCGGTGAGATCGACGAAAGTTGTCGCCGGATCACCGGAAGGTATGGACACATCGACACGCCGCAATTTAGTGTCGTGACCAACACGACATTGTTTCGTCGAGGTGAACCGGCGGCGCGGTAACCCATCGACCCCCCCCCACCACCACCGCTACGGCATCCGGCGCGACGGCGCGCGCCCGGCCTGGCATCCGTCAGGAAGGGACAGCACAGATGTCCATGAAGGACTCACCCACCCACCGGTCCCGACGATGGTTCTCCGCCGGATCGGCACTGCTGCTCACGATCGCGGGCGGCACCGTCGCACTCGCGCTCGGCACCGCACCCGCCCAGGCGCACACCATCACCGCGAGCGACTTCCAGCAGGTCGAGCTGGCCCGTGGCGTCGCCGACATGGGCGAGCCGATGTCGCTCGCCGTCCTGCCGGACCGTTCGGTCCTGCACACCGCCCGCAACGGCACCCTGCGCCGCACCGACGCTGCCGGCACCACCACCGTGATCGGCACCCTGTCCGTCTACAACCACGACGAGGAGGGGTTGCAGGGCGTCGGGGTCGACCCGAACTTCGCCAGCAACCGGCAGATCTTCCTCTACTACGCGCCGCCGCTCTCCACCCCCGGCGGTGACGCGCCCGCCACCGGCACCGACTTCTCGGCCTGGCAGGGCGTGAACCGCCTCTCCCGGTTCACCCTCAACGCCGACTTCACCGTCAACCAGGCCAGCAAGGTCGACGTCCTCGACGTACCCGCCGACCGGGGCCTGTGCTGCCATGTCGGCGGAGACATCGACTTCGACGCCGCCGGCAACCTCTACCTGTCCACCGGCGACGACACCAACCCGTTCGAGTCCGCCGGCTACTCGCCGCTCGACGAGCGGACCAACCGCAACCCCGCGTACGACGCGCAGCGCAGCGCCGGCAACACCAACGACCTGCGCGGCAAGATCCTGCGGATCAAGGTGAACGCCAACGGGACGTACTCCATCCCGTCAGGCAACCTGTTCGCGCCCGGCACGGCCAGGACCCGCCCGGAGATCTACGCGATGGGCTTCCGCAACCCGTTCCGGATCAGCGTCGACAAGGCCACCGGTGTCGTCTACGTCGGTGACTACGGGCCGGACGCCGGCTCCACCAGCGCCACCCGCGGCCCGTCCGGCCAGGTCGAGTTCAACCGGGTCGCCGCACCGGGCAACTACGGATGGCCGTACTGCACCGGCACCAACACCACCACCGAGACGTACAACGAGTGGGACTTCGCCACCAACGCCAGCGGGGCGAAGTACAACTGCACCGGCGGGCCGACCAACAACTCGTTTCGCAACACCGGCCTGACCACTCTGCCGCCGGCCCAGCCGGCCTGGATCCGGTACGCGGGCGACGCCGGCACCCCCACCGAGTTCGGCGGCGGCTCCGAGTCGCCGATGGGTGGCCCGGTCTACCGGTACAACGCCTCGTCGACGTCCACCACGAAGTTCCCGCAGTCCTTCGACGGGCAGTTCTTCGCCACCGAGTTCGGGCGGGGCTGGATCAAGCCCATCCACGTCAACTCCGACGGCACCCGGGGCGCCATCGACACCTTCCCGTGGGTCGGCAAGCAGGTGATGGACTCGGCGTTCGGCCCGGACGGCGCGTACTACGTGCTCGACTACGGCACCGGCTACTTCAACGGCGACGCCAACTCGGCGCTCTACCGCTTCGACTACGTCGGCGGCGGCAACCGGGCGCCGTCGGCGGTGGCCAGCGCCAACCGGACCTCCGGCGCGGCCCCGCTCGCGGTGACCTTCTCCTCGGCCGGCTCGTCCGACCCCGAGGGCGGCGCGCTCACCTACTCGTGGGCGTTCGGTGACGGCACCACCTCCACCGCCGCCAACCCGACCAAGACGTACACCACCAACGGCACGTACACCGCCACGCTGACGGTGCGGGACCCGCAGGGCGCCACCGGCAGCAGCAGCGTACGGATCAGCGTCGGCAACACCGCGCCGACGGTGACCATCAACAACCCGGGCAACGGGCAGCTGTTCAGCTTCGGTGACACGGTGCCGTTCAGCATCACGGTGACCGACCCGGAGGACGGCACGATCGACTGCACGAAGGTCAAGATGACCTACGTGCTCGGGCACGACCAGCACGGGCACCAGATCACCTCGAAGACCGGCTGCTCCGGCTCGATCACCATCCCGGTCGACGGTGAGCACGACGACGCGGCGAACATCTTCGCGATCTTCGACGCCGAGTACACCGACGCCGGTGGTCTGACCACCCACACCCAGCACACGCTGCCGCCGCGGCACCGGCAGGCCGAGTTCTACGGCACCTCGTCCGGGATCAACGTGTTCAGCAAGACCCCCGCCGAGGGCGGCAAGACCGTCGGCGACATCAACAACGGCGACTGGATCGCGTTCCAGCCGTACCGGTTGGGCAACGTCACCTCGTTCACCGCGCGGGTCTCCTCGGCCGGCTCCGGTGGCACCCTCCAGGTCCGGTCGGGCTCGGCCACCGGCACGGTGCTCGGCTCCGCGACGGTCCCGGTGACCGGCGGTTGGGAGACGTTCACCACGGTCACCGGCGCGATCAGCAACCCGCCGACCGGTACGACGACGCTCTACCTGACGTTCGCCGGCTCGGGCACCGGGGCGCTCTTCGACCTGGACGCGTTCACCTTCGTCACCGGTACGCCACCGGCCGGCGGGACGGGCGCGATCAAGGGTCTGGGCGGCAAGTGCCTGGACGTGCGCAACGCCGCCACCGCGGACGGCACCCAGATCCAGATCTACACCTGCAACGGCAGTGCCGCGCAGACCTGGGCGGTCACGCCGAACTCGACGGTCAAGTCGCTGGGCAAGTGCCTGGACGTCTCGGGTGGCGCCACCGCCGACGGCACCAAGATCCAGCTCTGGACCTGCAACGGGACCGGGGCGCAGAACTGGTCCGCCCAGGCCGACGGGACGCTGCGCAACGTGGCGTCCGGCAAGTGCCTGGACGTCTCGGGCAACAACTCGGCCGACAGCACGGTGGTCCACCTGTGGACCTGCACCGCCGCCGCCAACCAAAAGTGGACCCTGCCCTGAGTGGAAAGGAAGGGCCCCTTGTTAACGCCTAACGTTGTACAAGGGGCCCTTCCTAACAGTTTTTAGGAGAGCGATATGCGCAGACTCCTGCGACCCGTCCTCGGCACGGCGATGGCCGCCCTCGCCGTTCTCGCCTGCACCACCCCGGCCACCCCCGCCAGCGCCGCCGACGCCCCGTACGACGTGCTGGTGTTCTCCAAGACCGCCGGCTTCCGGCACGACGCGATCCCGGTCGGCATCCAGACCATCCGTGACCTGGGCGCCGCGAACAACTTCACGGTGACCGCCACGGAGGACGCCGCCGCGTTCACCACCGCCAACCTCGCCCAGTACGAGGCGGTGGTCTTCCTCAACACCACGGGTGACGTGCTCAACGCCAGCCAGCAGACCGCGTTCGAGTCGTACATCGGTTCGGGGCACGGGTACGTGGGTGTGCACGCCGCCGCCGACACCGAGTACGACTGGCCGTTCTACGGCAACCTGGTCGGAGCGTGGTTCGCCTCGCACCCGGCGATCCAGCAGGCCAACATGAAGGTCGAGGATCGGGGTCACGCGGCGACGGCGCACCTGCCGCAGACCTGGACCCGCACCGACGAGTGGTACAACTACCGGACCAACGCCCGGTCCACCGCGCACGTGCTGGCCACCCTCGACGAGTCGTCGTACTCCGGTGGCGGCATGGGCGCGGACCATCCGCTGAGCTGGTGCAAGGGTTACAGCGGCGGCCGGTCCTTCTACACCGGTGCCGGGCACACCCAGGCGTCGTACGCGGAGCCGGCGTTCCGGGCGCACCTGCTCGGCGGCATCCGGTACGCGGCCGGTCGGAGCAAGGCCGACTGCCGTCCGGAGACCGGCTACACCCCGCTGTTCAACGGTTCGACGGCCGGCTGGTCGCAGGCCGGTCCGGGGAGCTTCACCAACTCGGACGCCACCCTCACCTCGGTGGGTGGGATGGGGCTGTTCTGGTACAACGCCAAGCAGTTCACCAACTATTCGCTGAAGCTGGACTGGAAGCTCGCCGGGGACGACAACTCGGGCATCTTCATCGGGTTCCCGCCGTCGAGTGACCCGTGGTCGGCGGTGGACAACGGTTACGAGATCCAGATCGACGCCACCGACGCGGTGGACCGCACCACCGGGGCGGTCTACACGTTCAAGTCCGCCGACATCGCGGCCCGCGACGCGGCGCTCAACGCGCCGGGGGAGTGGAACACGTACGAGCTGCTGGTCGAGGGTGAGCGGCTGCAGATCTTCCTCAACGGCGTGAAGATCAACGATTTCACGAACACCAACCCGGTACGGTCGCTGGCCGGCCACATCGGTATCCAGAACCACGGCACCGGTGACGACGCCTCGTTCCGCAACATCCGGATCAAGGAGTTGGGCACCACGCCGCCGCCGACCGGCAACACCACGGTCCAGGCCGAGGCGTTCAGTTCGGCCAACGGCGTCTCCGCGTTCACGAAGGCGGGTGCCAACGGCGGGCAGACCGTCGGCTACATCGACCCGGGCGACTGGGCCGCGTACAACGGCGTCGACCTGACCGGGGTCACCTCGTTCACCTCCCGGGTCGTCTCGGGCGGCGCGGGCGGCACCATCCAGGTGCGTACCGGTTCGGCCACCGGCACGGTGCTCGGCTCGGTCGCGGTGCCGAACACCGGCAGCTGGACCACCTTCGCCAACGTCACCACCGCCCTGTCGAACGTCCCGTCCGGCACCCAGAACCTCTACCTCACCTTCTCCGGTAGCGGCACCGGGCTCTTCGACGTGGACGACTTCACCCTGGTCAAGGGGACTGGTGGCGGCACCGGGGTCGGCCCGGTCAAGGGACTGGCCGGCAAGTGCCTGGACGTGCGCAACGGCGCCACGGCCGACGGCACCCAGATCCAGATCTACACCTGCAACGGCAGCGCGGCGCAGACCTGGACCGTGACGCCGAACTCCACGATCAAGGCCCTCGGCAAGTGCCTCGACGTGTCCGGCAGCGGCACCGCCGACGGCACCAAGATCCAGCTGTGGACCTGCAACGGCACGGGGGCGCAGAACTGGGCGGCCCAGTCCGACGGCACGCTGCGCAACCCGTCGTCGGGCAAGTGCCTCGACGTCTCCGGCAACAACTCGGCAGACAGCACGATCGTGCACCTCTGGACCTGCCTCAACGCGGCCAACCAGAAGTGGACCCTGCCCTGACCGGCTGAGCGCGACCAGGCCCGGCCGAGCGTGCCCCGCTCGGCCGGGCCTGGCCCCTTCCTGGCCGATCTCGCACTTTCCGCGGGGATCAGTGCCGCAACACCGGCCGTTTCGGCACCACAGAGTGCAAGATCGGCGGGGTGAGGGCGCAGCCCGGCGCACAGGTCGCTGCCGTACCGTGGACGTCGTGGGGGTCTTCGCGCAGTGGCGCCGGATGGTGCTGGCGCACGGGCACCGGCTGCTGCACCGGGCCGACGAGCCCGATCCGTTGACCGGGCCGCCCCCCAGCCTGAACCGTCTCGACGCGCTGGTGGACGACGTCGCCGCCGGCCAGTCGGTGCGCTGGGCGCTGGCCGGCGCGCCCCGTCCGCTGCCCGAGGCGGTCGACGTGGCGGCGTACCGGATCATCGAGGAGTCACTGACCACCGCGCGCCGGCACGCCCCGGGCGCGCCGGTCGCGGTCCGCCTGCGCTACGACACCCAGGGCATCACCATCGAGGTACGCGTCGACGGCGTCGACGGCGCCGACGCCGTGGGGGAGCCGTGGGACGCCGACCAGGGGCTGATCGCGGTACGCAGACGTGCCGAACGCCTCGGCGGCACCTTCTCGGCCGGCCCGCGACCCGAGGGCGGCTTCACCGTCCGGGCCGTCCTGCCGGCACCCGAAGAAGCGGTCCAGTGACGCTCCGGGGCTTCCCCGATGGGGTGCGCCGCAAATAGGGTGGGACCGGCGACCGTGACGGTGGCCGGTGATCCGGTGGGAGGCGCAACCCGCCGGGCCCAGGTGTGCTCCGCACCCACCGGTGACCGCCCCGACGCCGCGCACCGGCCCGACCGGTCACCCTCGCCCTGGTCCCGCACATGGAATCCCCATCACAACAGGGGAGAAGGACAATGGCGCGACCCATCACGCTCTTCACCGGCCAGTGGGCCGACCTTCCGTTCGAGGAGGTCTGCCGGCTCGCCTCCGAGTGGGGCTACGACGGTCTGGAGATCGCCTGCTGGGGCGACCACTTCGAGGTCGACAAGGCGCTCGCCGACGACTCGTACGTCGATCGCAAGCGGGAGACGCTCGCGAAGCACAACCTTCAGGTCTTCACGATCTCCAACCACCTGGTCGGTCAGGCGGTCTGCGACCACCCGATCGACGAGCGGCACCAGGACATCCTGCCCGCCCGGATCTGGGGCGACGGGGAGCCCGAGGGCGTACGCCAGCGGGCCGCCGAGGAGATCAAGGACACCGCGCGGGCGGCGGCGAAGCTCGGCGTGAAGACCGTCGTCGGCTTCACCGGCTCGTCGATCTGGCACACCCTGGCGATGTTCCCGCCGGTGCCGCCGTCGATGATCGAGCGCGGCTACCAGGACTTCGCCGACCGGTGGAACCCGATCCTCGACGTGTTCGACGAGGTGGGGGTGCGGTTCGCGCACGAGGTGCACCCCAGCGAGATCGCGTACGACTACTGGACGACCAAGCGGGCGCTGGAGGCGATCGGCAACCGGCCCGCGTTCGGGTTGAACTGGGACCCGTCGCACTTCGTCTGGCAGGAACTGGACCCGGTGAACTTCATCTTCGACTTCGCCGACCGGATCTACCACGTGGACTGCAAGGACGCGAAGGTGCGGACCGGGGACGGCCGGCGTGGCCGGCTCGCCTCCCATCTGCCCTGGGCGGATCTGCGCCGCGGGTGGGACTTCGTCTCCACCGGCCACGGTGACGTGCCCTGGGAGGACTGCTTCCGCGCGTTGAACGCGATCGGCTACACCGGTCCCATCTCGATCGAGTGGGAGGACGCCGGGATGGACCGTCTGCTGGGCGCTCCGGAGGCGCTGCAGTTCGTCCGTCGGCTCGCCTTCGACGCTCCGAGCGCCGCCTTCGACGCGGCGTTCAGCAGCAAGGACTGACCGTACGCGGACAGACCACGGGCCGGTCGCCTCTCGGCGACCGGCCCGTCGACGTGCGATGGGTCTACGTGCGATGAATCAGAGCGTGCTGGCGTTGGTGCCCGAGCCGGACGGCTTGGTGCGGGGGTTGGTGGCCGACGGCGACCCGGAGGTCGTGCCGACCGGGCTGCTGCCCGCCTTGGCGCCCACGGTGGCGGGCGTGCCGGCGAACGCGTCGTCGGCGGCGGTCAGTTCCTGCTTGCCGGTGCTGCCGTTGCCGGTGCCCAGCTTCTCGCCCAGCTTGCTCTGGCCGAGCTTGTCCTTGCCCTCGCTGTAGAGCTTGTTGGCCTGGGCCTGCGCAACCCCCGCCGCCTCCTGGACGGTCGGGTGGTCGAGCACCTTGCGGCCCCGGACCACGAGCTCTTCGTACTTCTCCCGGCCGGCACGGGCGCCCAGGACGAATCCCGCAGCCAGCCCGCCAAGAAACATGATCTTTCCGCGCATGGCGGCTCCTTCCGTACCTGACGCGCCGTCACCCCGGCGGGTTGCCCCGTCGGAAGGCGACCAATTCGCGCCTGCGTCCTCTGTCCGCAGCTAACTACCCATCCTGCTCTCCGCTCAAGCATGCTTGTGCCGGGATGACGATTTACCCCGATTGTCGAGGTCCGGGTCGGGAGGGAACCCACTGGACCACCACCCGGGTATGTCCTGTACTCTTGTCCCGTCGCAGGGCACCGGTGAGATCCGGTTCCGGGCGGTGCACGATCCCCTGTAGCTCAATTGGCAGAGCAGCCGGCTGTTAACCGGCAGGTTATTGGTTCGAGTCCAATCGGGGGAGCCAGAGTTCCACCCACGCCCGTCGGCCCCGGCCGACGGGCGTTTTCGTTGCGTATGGCCCCGGTTTCGCCCTCCCGCGCCGCGCTCGCCCGGCAGGATGGTCGATGTCGACCTAGACTCCCGCTGCGTCGATTGATGCGTCGATTCTTGGGGTGAGTGCGGATGGCCGGACGAGGCGGCAGGGCCACGCTGATCGCGGTGGCGGTCGTGCTGGCCTGGCTGGTGATCGGCGGGGTGGCCGGCCCGTACGCGGGGCGTCTCAGTGAGGTCGCCACCAACGACAACGCCGCGTTCCTGCCCACCGACGCCGAGGCGACCCGCGCCCAGGACCTCGCCGGCGGGTTCGTCGACCGGGAGACCGTCCCGGCGCTCGTGGTCTACGAGCGGCCCTCCGGCATCACCGACGCGGACCGGCAGCAGGCCGCCGCCGACGTCGCACGGTTCGCCCAGGTGCCCGGCGTGGTCACCCCGCTGCCCCCGCCCATCCCCAGCGCGGACGGCCAGGCCCTCCAGGTCGTCGTCCCGGTGGACGACGCCGAGGGCGAGGAGATCGGTACGGTCGTCGAACAGCTCCGCGACATCACCGGCGGCGGCCGGAACGGGCTTACCGTGGACGTCGCCGGACCGGCCGGCCTGCTCGCCGACCTGATCGAGGTGTTCGCCGCCATCGACGGGCCACTGCTGCTGGTCACCCTCGTCGTGGTGCTGATCATCCTGCTGATCGTCTACCGCAGCCCGGTGCTCTGGATCTTCCCGCTGCTCGCCGCCGGAATGTCGTACGCGCTCGCCTCGGTCTTCGTCTACCTGCTCGCCGACGCCGACGTGATCAAGCTCAACGGGCAGGCCCAGGGCATCCTCACCGTGCTGGTCTTCGGCGCCGGCACCGACTACGCGCTGCTGCTCATCGCCCGCTACCGGGAGGAGCTGCACCGGCACGACCGACCGTGGGACGCGATGCGCACCGCCTGGAAGGGCGCCGCACCCGCCATCATCGCCTCCGGCGGCACCGTCATCGTCAGCCTGCTCTGCCTGCTGCTGTCCAGCCTCAACTCCAACCGGGCGCTCGGCCCCGTCGCCGCCATCGGCATCGCCGCCACCCTGCTGGTGATGCTCACCTTCCTGCCCGCGCTGCTGGTGCTCGGCGGACGGTGGGCGTTCTGGCCCCGGCGGCCCCGCGAGGACCAGGCCGACCCGCGCGCCGAACACGGCATCTGGAGCCGCATCGCCGGCTTCGTGGCCCGGCACGCCCGGCCGATCTGGCTGAGCACCGCCGTCGTGCTGGCCCTGCTCACGCTCGGCCTCACCCAGCTCGGCGCCACCACCCTCGGCCAGTCCGACCTGTTCACCCAGCGCACCGACTCGGTCGACGGGCAGGAGGTGATCGCCCGGCACTACCCGGCCGGCACCGGCAGCCCGGCCACCATCTTCACCACCGAACAGGCCGCCCGGCAGGTCGCCCAGGTGGCGCAGGGCGTACCCGGTGTCGCCGACGTCCGCCCGCTCACCGCCGGCCCGCAGACCGGCCCACCCCGGGAGAACGCCGCACCGAAGGTCGTCGACGGGCGGGTGCAACTGGAGGCGACCCTCGCCGACCCGCCGGACAGCGACGGCGCCGAGCGGACCATCCGCGAGCTGCGGGTCGCCGTCCACCGGGTGCCCGACGCGGACGCCGTGGTCGGCGGCTTCACCGCGATCAACGTGGACACCTCCGACGCCGCGACACGCGACCAGAACGTCATCATCCCGATCGTGCTGGTGGTCATCGCCGTCATCCTGGCCCTGCTGCTGCGCGCCCTGCTCGCCCCGCTGCTGCTGATCGCCACCGTGCTGCTCAGCTTCGCGGCCACCCTCGGCCTGTGCGCGCTGCTGTTCCGGCACGTCTTCGACTTCCCCGGCGTCGACTCGTCGTTCCCGCTGTTCGCGTTCGTCTTCCTGGTCGCGCTCGGCATCGACTACAACATCTTCCTGATGAGCCGGGTCCGTGAAGAGTCCGTCAAGCGCGGCACCCGCGCCGGTGTGCTCGCCGGCCTCGCCGTCACCGGCGGCGTGATCACCTCCGCCGGCATCGTGCTCGCCGCGACGTTCTCCGCCCTCGCCGTGCTGCCCCTCGTGGTACTCGTCGAACTGGGTACCGCCGTCGCCATCGGGGTACTCATCGACACGATCATCGTCCGGTCGCTGCTGGTGCCGGCACTGGCGTACGACATCGGGCCGAAGGTGTGGTGGCCGGGCCGGTTGTCCCGGGCGAACGGTGAGCGGGAGGCGCGCGATGCTGGCTGAGACCGACGTCGTCATCGTCGGCGGCGGCCTGGCCGGGCTCGCCGCCGCCCGGCGGCTGCACCGCGCCGGCGTGCCCTGGCGGCTGCTGGAGGCCGACGGCCGACTCGGCGGCCGGGTCGCCACCGACGTCGTCGACGGCTACCTCATCGACAGGGGTTTCCAGGTGCTCAACACCGCCTACCCCCGGCTCGGCACGCTGCTCGACACCGACCGGCTCGACCTCGGCCACTTCACCTCCGGCGTGCTCGTCCGCAAGGGCGACGACCTGCTGCGGCTGGTCAACCCGCTGCGCGAACCCACCGGCGCCCCCGGCACCGCGCTCGCCGCCATCGGCTCCCTGCGCGACCGGCTGCGCTTCGCGGCGCTCGCCACCGGCTGCGCCACACTGCCCGCCTCCCGGCTGCTCGCCGCACCGGAGACCACCGCCGAGGCGGCGCTGCGCCGCGCCGGCCTCTCCGACGCGATCATCGAGGAGCTGCTGCGACCGTTCCTGTCCGGCGTGTTCATCGACCGGGAACTGGCCACCTCCAGCCACGTCCTCGCGATGGTGCTGCGGTCCTTCGCCCGCGGTCGCATCGGCCTGCCCGCCGAAGGGATGGCCGCGCTGCCCCGGGCCATCGCCGACCCACTCCCCGCCGACCTGCTCGACCTGAACATGCCGGTCGCCGAGGTCGTCCCCGGCCGGGTCCGCACCCAGGCCGGCGACATCCGCTGCCGGGCCGTCGTGGTCGCCGTCGACCCACCCGCCGCGTCCGCGCTGCTGCCGGCCCTGGCGACGGTACGCATGCACAGCTACACCACCTACTACCACAGCGCGCCCGAACCACCCCTCGCCGAACCGATCCTGCTCGTCGACGGCGACCGGCGGGAGATCGTGGCGAACACAGTGGTGCTGAGCAACGCCGCCCCGACGTACGCGCCGGCCGGACGGCACCTCGTCGCCACGTCGGTGGTCGGTCCGACGGCCCCACCCGAGCCGACCATCCGGGCCGAGTTGACCCGCCTGTACGGTCGATCCACCGCCGACTGGACACACCTCACCACAGTCGCCGTATCGCAGGCGCTGCCCGCCGCACCACCACCGCAGGGACGGCTGCGCAAGCCCGTCTCGTTGGGGGAGGGCCTGTTCGTGGCCGGTGACCACCGCGACAGCCCATCGATCCAGGGCGCCCTCGCCAGCGGCTGGCGCGCCGCCGGAGCGGTGCTGGAAGGGCTGCGCGCCGGCTGACCGCCGTACCCGAGCACGCTGTTATATTCCTGTAGCCCTTCGTGCTGGTGCAGGCGTGGGCGCCGACCGGCGCGGTGCTGGCTGCTGACCGCCGGGCGGGATAAGATCCGGCGCGGTGTTTCGGGGCGGTAGCTCAGCCGGTTAGAGCAGGGGACTCATAATCCCTCGGTCGCGGGTTCGAGTCCCGCCCGCCCCACCAACCGTTTTCCCTGGTCAGCCATGCTGCCGACGACCCGGACGCACCGCGTCGAGGTCCGGACCGACGCCCTCAGTCCGCACTGAGTCCGCAGCAGCACGACCCGCCGCCCGGTCGAGGCGGTCCGCCACCTGGTCCAGGTCGTCCTCGAACAGGTCCGCGTACACGTCCAGCGTCATGGCTGCCGAGGCATGGCCGAGCATCCGCTGCACCGCCTTGACGTTGGCGCCCTCGGCCACCGCCAGACTTGCCGCCGTGTGCCGCAGCTCGTGCGGAGTTAGGCCAGCGAGCCCGATCGACTCCGCAGCCCGATCGAAGACGCGGCGACGGAAGTTGTTGTTGCGCAGCACGTCGCCGGCCGGGGAGGTGAATACCAGCTCGTCACCTGTGCGGCCGGCGATCTGCGCGGCGATCGGCTCGACCAGGAAGCGGGGGAGCGGCACCGACCGGCGTTGGTGCGTCTTGGGCGTGCCGAACACCGCCCGACCGTTGACCTCGGTCACCGACTCCGCGACCAACAGCCGGCGCTTCACCAGGTCCACCCGGCGGACCCGAAGCGCGGCCAGTTCGCCCCACCGCAGCCCCGTGTAGGCCAGTACCCGGATGATTAGCCCGTGCGGTTCTGCCGCCGCCGCCAGCTCGCCCACCTGGCCGTGCGTCAGGAACACCTTCTCCGACCGTCCGACTCGGGGCAGCCGCACACCCGCCGCGACGTTGCGAGTCAACCGGCCATCCCGAACGGCGAGGGCCAGCAGCAGCGAGAACACCCGGTGGGCTTGCCGAACGGTGGAGGGCGCAAGACCGGCCTGCGTCATGCGGCGCACCCACTCGCCAACGTCGGCGTGCGTGACTGCCGAAAGCGGGACGCGTTCCCACACCGGAAGCACCTGCCTCCGCAGCAGACTGCCGTACCGCTGGCGAGTCGACGGCTTGAGCTGCACCTGATTGGCGAACCACCGAGCGGCCCAGTCCCCAACCGTGACCCGCGCGAGAGCCGGATCGACCCACTCACCGCGGGCGAGTGCCGTCTTCATCGAGGCGTGCCACCGGTCAGCGTCGACCTTTCGGTCGAAGTGCCGAGCGTGCTCCTTGCCGGCAGCATCCCGGTACCGGGCACGCCACTTCCCGTTCGGGCGCTTGACCACGCTCATCGGTCTGCCGCCTCGTCGA
Organism: Micromonospora sp. NPDC005298; assembly: GCF_040607375.1. NCBI lineage: Bacteria > Bacillati > Actinomycetota > Actinomycetes > Micromonosporales > Micromonosporaceae > Micromonospora > Micromonospora sp. NPDC005298. The sequence goes on along the minus strand of NZ_JBEXGP010000015.1, from coordinate 94,378 downwards.
GCCACGCCCGCACGTCGGCCGGGTTGTACCGCAGGTGCCGGCCCACCCGAGACGCCTTCGGCCCGATCCTGCGGTACCGCCACTGATAGAGAGTGCTGACCGGGATGCCGAGGAAGGTCGACACGTCCTCGGCCGTCCACAGCGGTTCGATCGTCCGGGCCTTCATGCGGCTCCCTCCCGAGTAGTCGCGGTTGCCGAAACATCGGGCGGGTCGGCGGCGGCCCGTCTTGCGGCGTCGAGTTGTACGCGCCATTGGATGCGTTCGGAGATGGCCCGCAGGACTCGATGCCCGAGCGGGGCAACGTCCGGGTCGGTCGGCTTGGCCAACTCCCAGGCGTGGCGTTGTTCGCCGCCGGCCGGGGCGGTGTCGGCGTCGGTGGTCACGCCGAGCAGCGCCTTGACCCAGTCGCGGCGGTCGGCCCTGTGGTCGGTGAGTGTCTTGCCGGACCACTGGCGGGAGATGAGGACACGTCGGCCGCCGATGCCGAGGGTTTCCCGCTTGTGGACCTTGTTTTTGCAGTTGCCCGGCCGCAGCCCCTGCTTGGCCTTCTTCGGCTGGACGCCATAGAGCAGCCAGTTAGCGCACCGCTCCGAGCAGGGCGTGTGCCGCAGTTCCTGCCAGAGCCGTTCCAGGTGCGCCCGCTGCCGTCCGGTGGTCACCTCGTGGCAGTCGGCCGCCTGCTTGGTCAGGTACTTGGTGATGTAACCGACGCACCGATCAGCGTCCTTCGTGCCGGCGATGACGCCTTTGGCGTCGATCTGGGCGCCGAAGCGGGCGACGTGCACGGGGGCAGCGTCGGGGTCGGCGTCGACCAGGTCCAGGGCGTCATCCCACGACGGCAGCAGCCGGCCGGACTCCGGGTCGATGTAACCGGTGGCGTCGGCGTCCCACTGCGGCGCGCGCCCCGGTTCGTAGACCCGCACGTCGACCGAGGGCCACCACACCTGGTGATAGGTCGCGGCGGCGACCTGCCGCACGAGGGCGCGGGGGATGGTGCCCCGGATGGCGAAGTGCGCGTGCGGGGCGAGCCGGCGTTGTGGCTCGACGGCACCGGCGTATTGGACGTTCCAGCCGACCGCGCGGCGCAGGTTCTGCCAGAACCGATCGAGCAGCCGGGGGAAGTGCACCGCGTCCCAGGCGGCCCGCCGGTAGTCGTAGCTGTCCGGGTCGACCGGCGTGCCATCGCTGTGGACGCGGCCGTAGGAGCCGAGAGTGAGCGTGAGGAACATCGACGGCCGGAACACCTGTCCGCCGCGACCCTCGAAGGTCCGCCCAACGGTCCGGTTCTCCACCGGGAGTCGAGGCAGGTCCGGGGCATCCTGCCGACGCTTGGTCGACCGAACTCGCCGCTTGCCGTCGTCGTCCTCCTGGTCCTCGGTGGCGTGAGGTGGGGCGGGGCGACCGCGCATGCCCTCGGTGGTGATCTGTGATTCCAGTTCGGCGATCGCGTCGTCCAGGTCCGCGACCTGATCCCACTGGGAAACACGGGCCGCCTCATCCCGGGCGAACTCAAGGTGAGCGCGGGCGACGATCAGGCCGCGTTGCGCGTCAGTGGCGGGCTCCGGGCCGGGGTCGGGTTCGTCGTCGCGGTGCCATCCCTCGCGGATCTGCTGCTGGCGCAGCCTGCGCGCTTTGGTGGCGCAGGCGGGGCACTTGGCTTCTTGGGTAGCGCCGCACGGCATGTCGACGACTTCGGTCTGGCCCGAGTCGAGGTCGGTGCGGCGCAGGGACACCGGCCGGGTGCAGACGCCGTAGTCGGCGGCCAGGTCCTTGACCACGTCGACGGAGCGGGGCATGAGCATCCGGGCGGCCCGGGAGCCCGGCCTCGGCTCCACCACGGGGGCGGGTTCGAGGCCGGGCAGCGTCGGGGTGAGCGTCATCGGCCCACCCCCACAGTCGGGGTGAGATCGCGGACCCGCACGACCGGACGGGGGTCGGTGGTGGCGTGGTCATCGCGCAGCGGGTCGAACGCGACGACGCCGGCTCGGGTGGTCTTGGCCCGGTACATGGCCGCGTCAGCGTCGGCCAGGGCGGCGGCGAGTCCGGCCGGGCTGGCGGGGGCGAGGCCGATGCTGGCGGTCACTGCCACCGTGATCCCGGAGGGCAGCCGGACGGGGGCTGCGATCGTGGCGGCGAGCTGCCGGGCGGCAGCGGCCGGGTTCGGGTCGAGGAGCAGTGCGGCGAATTCGTCTCCGCCGAGGCGGGCGGGCACGCCGTGGATGGTGCGGAGGCGGGAGGCGACGGCGGTGAGGACCAGGTCCCCGGCGGCGTGGCCGTGGGTGTCGTTGACCGGCTTGAAGCCGTCCAGGTCGACCACCACCACCCACGGGCGCAGCGGAGCGAGCTGGGTCCATGCGTCGGCCAGGCCGGCGCGGTTCGCCAGGCCGGTCAGCGGGTCCCGGAGGGTGGTCCGTTGCAGGGCGGCCAGTTCGTAGCGGGCGACGTAGAGCCGGTACTGATCCCAGGCGAGCAGGGCAAGGACGCCGACGAGGAACAGGCCAGACAGGAGTGCGTCAGTCATCGGGTCACCTCTCCCATCAGCGGAACACCATTGCGGCGAACGAAGGCAGCCGGAGCCACCGGAACGACCGGTGCCGGGTTGGTCGGCTCGACGGGGACCAGGCCGACGGGCTCAGCCACGGCCGGCGCAGGAGCCGGCGCGGTGGGCTGCTCGACCGGGCGGGCCGGGGCGGGCTGCTCGAACGGGCGGACCGACGCGGGGTCGGCGGAGGGCGGGGCGGTGGACAGGACGAGCTTGGACAGGCCGATGAACGCCAGCGCCGGGACGGCGGACAGCAGCCACCCGGACAGGCCGGGCTTCGCCACGGCGAGTTGCGCGGCCAGGGACAGGGCGACGGCGGCGACGAGCAGGAACATCGGGTAGCCGATCGGCCCGCCGCTGCGGCGTCGGCGGCGGATGGTCAGCAGCGCGGCGGCGGGGATGAGTTCGCTGATGACGGCGTTGGCCCAGCCGAACCACTCGCCCGTGCCCGCCGGGGAGTTGTCGAGGGTCCAGTCCTTGACGTGGGTGAACGACGCGGCGCCCGCGAAGCCGGCGACGATGAGCAGGATGACGACGAGGACCAGGGCGTCGATGCGGTCGGCGCGGGTGTTGGCGGGGTGGGGCTTCATGCGGCACCGTCCAGGATCTCGCCGTCGATCACGCGCAGCCGGCCGTAGGTCTGGGCCATGTCGCGGATCTCCGCGTCGGTCAGGTAGGAGAAGCGGACCCGCATCGGGGTCGGGTCACCGTCGATGACCACGAAGCCGACACCGGGCAGGGACTGCGGAATGCGGTCACACAGCGCCCCGCGATCGCGCATCCCCTCGCCGAGCACGAGGTCGACCTGTGCGGCTTCCGCGAGGCGCAGGCCGATGCGGGTCGGGAACAGGTCGCGGAACGGCAGGACCTCCTTGCGGGGGTCCTGGATCGCGGCGACCACGTGCACGCCGACCGCGCGACCCTGGCTGAGCAGGATCGAGAGCGCAGCCTTGATGCGGTCCTTGAGCTGACGGTCGGTGAGGTAGGCGGTCAGGTTGGCCAGTTCATCGATCACCAGGACGATCAGCGGCTCATCCGGGGTCGGGGTGTGCTGGCGGGTGCGGCCGTAGAGCTTCCCGGCCCGGTCCTTGGCAACGGTCGCGGCTTCCTCGATCAGCTCACACATCGCCGTGTAGTCCTTGCGGGCGAACCGGGTGAACATCGGCGCACCCATCCCGAGTTCCATGCCGCCTTTCGGATCCAGGCCCCAGACCTGGACAAGCCCGGAGGTGACGCCGGCGGCGAGGGAGCGGACCACGGACCAGATGACCGAGCCCTTGCCCGACCCGGTCGCGCCGACCACGAGGACCTGTGTGCCGAACAGGCGCAGCTCGTAGCCGTCGCCGTCCTCCTGCCGACCGACCGGCAGGGCGGTGAACTCCGGCACGGCCGGGACCGGCATCGGGCGGACGAGCTTGGCGAGGGGGTCACCGCGGAACAGGTGCAGCAGCACCACATCGGGGCGCGGACCGGGTGCGGCCTTGACCTGCCGGACCCCAAACGTGTGCGCCAACCTCTCCGCTACCTTGGCGAAGTCGTCGGGGATCTGCCCGGTCACCATCCGCACGACCACCACGTCGATACCGCCGCCGCAGCGCACCCGACGCAGCACCGGCAGGACGGTGTGGGAGTCGAAGGACACGGCGAGCTTGGCCGTCACCATCGCCGCCATCCACTTCCGCCGGTAGAGCATCCGCCGGTAGCAGGACAGGACCGGCCACCACCCGAACCGCAGGAACGACGGCCGATGCCCGAACGCCCACCCAGCGGCGACGGCGGCGACCAGGGCGACGAACCCGACCGGACCAGCCCACCCGAACCGGCCGTAGAGCCAGGCGAAGAACACGACCGGGGCGGTGACGTACCAGAACCGCACCGCCACGAACACCAGCCGGGCCAGGCCCTTGAGCGTCCACCAGGTCAGGGCCAGCCACATCGGGATACGTACGAACGGGGTCCGCACGTTGATCGGAGCCGAGTCGATCCGCTCACCCCGGATCACGTTGACCAGCGGCACGGCTCAGCCCTCCCCACCCGCAGCGGCGAACAGGACGGCCTGACCCGGCGTACCGGGACGACGACGCACCACCCGACGACGCACCGGCGGGCGGGCAGGCAGCAACGCGGCCAGGTCCACCGGGCCGGAGTCCGGGGCAGGGACGTGGCGGGTCATGGTCGGCAGCCACCGGCCCCGACCGAGGACCGCTCGAAGGTCGACCCGATCGGAGACGTGCGGGGCGATCAGGTCCGGGTCGAGGTGGCGCAGCTTCACCACCGTGCGGGCCAGAGCGGCAGCGGCGGCGGAGATCTCCACCAGCGCGGCCACGCGCACCGCGTCGGACGGGACGGTGGTGTAGACCTCGCGGGCGGCCCGGATACCAGGACCGGCGAGGCGCATCACCGTGCGGCGGTGAGTGCGACGGGCGGGGGCGGGGCGCGGGTTCCCGACGATGCGGGCAGCGTCAGCTAGCGTGGGCATCAGCCCAACTCCTTCCAGGGAGAACGGGTGATGCGCGGGGCGGGCTTCCTCCGCCAAGACGATTCCCGCCCCGCGCGTCCAGATCTGGTCAGGCCGCCTGCTTCACGGCGGCGGGTTCGGTCATGGCCCCGGCGCGGACCGACCACGCCTGACGCGCCCGGCACTTCCCCGAGCCCTTGCACCGCTGGCTGTCGACGTACGGCGTCAGGGTCACGTCCGTGAACGTCACCGCCGGCGGGTATCCGGGGATCTTCGACGCCGGAGGCACCGGCTGCACCGGGGCGGCGATCTTCACCTTGACTTCCTTGGTGCCGCCGAACTTGCCGGCCTCCGGGTCGAGGTCGAGGACCTTGACCACCCACAGGCGCTCGCCGGTGTCCTTGTCACGGGCCTGGTCGTCGCCCTGGCCACGCTTGTCGAAATCTGTCACCGGCTCCACACCCAGGCACAGCGCCCCCTGCGGGAACACGTACTCGAACGGAACCGGCACCTTGATCGCATTGGGGATCGACATCGCTCTGTCCTTCCGGCCGCCTGTCTACCCCCCTAGACAGTCGCGGCTTGGCTTCGTGAGTGATGTATAGGGGGATAGACAAGAAGCTACGGCGGTACCGTGAGAGCGTCAAGGGGGCTAGACACTCCTACGTCAACTGCGAGGACCGGCATGACGGGCGAAGTGGACAGGATCGCGGCGCTACGCGATCCGTTCGAGTTGTTACGACAGGCGACAACTCGCATGTCGGCAGCTCAGGAGGAAGTGACCGAACTTGCCCGCCTTCGCCGTCGGGTCATCCAAGAGCTGCATGACCAGGGCATGTCGTACGCGCATATAGCCCAGAAGGTGGGCCTGACGCGCGGGCGCATCCACCAGATCCGCCACGGCGGACCAGCACCCGAAGGTGCCTTCCTCGGTACGGGCAGCGTCATCATCGCCACGCCACTCAAGGAAGAAGCGATCAAGGCCCGACCCGTGGTGGCGATTGAAGATGTCGCCGCAGCCCAACGCTTGGGCGAGCTGGCTAGAAGTCTCGGGCTGGAACCATCGTTCGAGCACGTCCCGGTCGGTGGCGCCATCGACCTGAACCGCCCGAACCTCGTGGTGATCTGCGGGCCGCGCATCTCCGAACCCGTCGCCCAGGTCCTCGCCCAGGACCCGGTACTCCAGTTCGAGCGAGCCAGCGACGGCCCCTGGACGCTGGTCGACCGCAGGACCGACACCGTTTACCGCTCCGGCCAGGATCAGAATCCGCCGACTACCTCTGACGTGGCCTACCTTGGCCGACTGCCCCGCCCCGACGGGCAGGGGTCACTCATCGTGTTTACCGGCATCCATCCGCCTGGCTCACTCGGTGCCGTTCACCTGATCTGCACCCAGATCAGCGAGCTCTACGCGCAGGTCAACACCGGCAACTTCTCCGTCTTGGTCGGCACCCAATACGAGCCAGGTACCAACGAGCCCCGCCAGGTTGAGCTACTGACCCCGCTTTACCAGTTGGAGGAAGCCTGATGCAGGTCAGCATGGCAACCAGTCCTGCGAAGCCCGACCAGCCCAACGAAGACTTCACCGGCGCCGTACCGAATGCCGTTGTTCTGCTCGACGGCGCTGGCCTGTCCGGGACCAAGTCGACCTGCACTCATGGTGTCGCGTGGTACACGCGCCGACTTGGCGGGGCGCTGCTCGCCCAGCTGGCGGCCGACGACAGCCAGGACCTCACCACCGTTCTCGGCCAGGCCATCGACCAAGTGGCCGGCGCGCACCGAGGGACCTGCGACATCAGCGACCCGAGTAGCCCGTCCGCAACCGTCATCATCTTCCGCGTCAACGACGACCGCGCCGACTACCTCGTGCTCGCAGACTCGGTCCTCGTGCTCGATCAAGCCGGAGACGTACCGCTCGCTATCGCCGATGACCGGGAAGCGACGATCGGGCGCCGCTACCGCGCAGCCATGGATGCCGCCGTCAATGACACCCCAGAGCACCACCAGGCCCGGCGCGAGTACGTGGAAGCTCTCCGAGCCCATCGCAACCAGCCCGGCGGTTTCTGGGTCGCCGCAGACAACCCACAAGCAGCATCCGAAGCGCTGACCGGGAGTCGCCGCATCCGAGACCTCGCCAGCGCGGTCCTCCTCAGTGACGGAGCCAGCCGCATCACCGATCGATTCGGACTCGCTGAATGGCCTGAGGTCCTCGCGCTACTCGACGCTGCTGGCCCGACCGAGATCATTCGCCGCGTCCGGGAAGCAGAGACAGGCGATCCCTACGGTGCACAGTGGCCGCGCGGCAAGACTCACGATGACGCAACCCTCGCGCACTGCACTCAGCTGCGAGAGCGGCTACTACTGCCGAATTGACCCCTTAAGAATCAAGGCGGCCCGCAAGCGGGCCGCGCTCGGCCTGCTGGCGGCGCAAGCGCCGGCATCGGCCGGCGCGCCGGCCGATACTCGCAGATGCGCCAAGTGCCCAGGCGATGCCTCCGGCGGGGATCTTCGACAGAGATGGGGCCGCCCACCTCCACCGTGAGTCCGGGCGAAGCCGAACAGACCTGTTGCCCGGTGTCAACACGGTGGATCGTTGTGTTGACACCGGGCAACAGGCCCGTTCCACGATGTGCGGACTCACGGCGGAGATGGGCTTTAGGCGGAGGAGCCGTTGCGTGGGCGGGAATCAGCGGCATGGCCTCTGACGGCATCTAGAGTGATCGAATGCGATTGATTCGGGGGATGGCGGCCAGTCTGGCCGTCGGTGCGGCAATGGGTGCCGCCGCGGCTGTCGTCAACAGTGTGCCGCTGCTGCTCGGTGAGGGTGGCAGGGCGCGTGCGGACCGTGGCGCCTGGTCGCAAACGGCCGAGTTCGCCAGCCTGATCCTCGACTCAGGTTGGGCGTGGGCCACTATGGCTGTGGCCGTGGGTTGGCTGGTGAGCAGGGGCCTCCGACCGGTGGTTGGGGTGCTCGCCGGGGCACTGGCGGGATGCGTCGCGCTTATCGACGCCACGGTCGTCTACGAAGTCGTTCCCATGCTGTTCCCGTTCCACCAAGGCTTCGGGTGGGGGCAAATGCCATTCTGGTTGGTCGCAAGCGTGGTGTTGGGATTGCCTCTCGGAGCGGTGGGGGCCATCATCCGGCGTCCCGGCCCGGTCGGGATTCTCGCGACACTCGTCGCTCCCGTCGGTGCAGCTCTCAACATGGTGGTGCTGCCACCGCCAGCGGAGAGCCCCGTGGCGGATTCGGTCATGCTGACCGTCTGGGGCGCCGCCGCGACGGCCACCGTTTTGGTCCTCGCGTTTGCCGTCTGTGCCAGGCGACGCGGTGATCGCGACTCTGGCGCCATCGTGAGGGCCGGGGCTCTGGACGACAACTTTGGTGGGGTCGTCAGCGGGTCATAGCCAGTGCAGATCGGGGCGACTGTGACGGTGGCCTGGTATCGCCTGCGCCTACTCGCCGCTCCCGACCATCCGACCCCGCAGTCCGCATCTAGTCCGCAAGAGGCTGACCGGCGGCGGGGGAGTGGTGAGAGATGACGAGAGGCGTTTCCCCTGCTAGGAGCTCAATCGGGCAGGTCGTAGGGTCGCCCATCTTGATCTCATAATCCCTCGGTCGCGGGTTCGAGTCCCGCCCGCCCCACCGAAACGGATACCCAATCGGAGGGGTCGGAGACCCGAGAAGATGCAGGCCACGGCGTGCGCCGGGGCTAAGCGACCGACGCCGCTCGGCGGCCAGTGGGCGAGTTGGGCCTGGGCCTCTCGCAGGTATCAGGCGTGGACCGAGTTGTCTGTCAGACCTTGAGGACGTCCACGTCGTACAACGCTATCGACGCGTCGCGGGAGGCGAGGGTCAGACCTTCGGTAATTGCCTGTGCCACCAGCATGCGGTCGAAGGGATCGCGGTGATGCGATGGCAGGCGTCCGGCGGCTATGGCGTGGGCGTAGGTCACCGGGAGTTCTCGAAAGCCCATGTCCCTTACCCGCTCTGCGAGGTCAGGGGGTCCGGTGAGTTTTCCGGTGCTCTGCTTGATGGTGATCTCCCAAAGGGTGACCGGGGAGAGAAAGATGTCCGGCTCGTGGCGTAGTCGGTCGAGCAACTCGGCACCGAGAGTCGGGTCGCCAGTGATGGCCCAGAGCGCGACGTGAGTATCCAGCAGCAGGTTCATGCGCCGATGCCGAAGTCGTCGGCGATCTCGGCGTTGGTCTGTGCTGAGTCCCAGTCACCGGAGAGGTCCACTTGTCCGGCGAGGGAGCCGACTGCGGTGCGGTTGGCCCGCCGGACCAGCGGTACGACCTTCGCCACCGGGGTGCCCGCCCGGTCGATGATGATCTCCTCGCCGCGTTCCACCCGTTCAATGATGCGCGACAGATGGGTCTTGGCATCATGCATGTTGTAGTGCACGGCCTCAGCCGACATGACGCGACCTCCTCGCTTAGCTAAGGGATTAGTTTAGCCTGCTTGGCCGCATGCGTCAGCGGCCTTGGGCTGCTCGGGGTCGAGGTCGCCAGACGCCGCGCCCTGGGAAGAGTCAGGATCAGCGGATCACCAGGGATGGTGGCGGCGTGGTTCGCATGGTGGTACCTCCGGCCCACCAACCGTTTTACCTGGTCAGTCATGCTGCCGACGACCCGGACGCACCGCATCCAGGTCCAGACCGACGCTCTCAGTCCGCACTGAGTCCGCAGCCGCACGACCCGCCGCCCGGTCGAGGCGATCCGCCACCAGGTCCAGGCGCCAACTCACCCCAGCGCAGACCGGTGTAGGCGAGCACGCGGATAGATCAGCCCGTGCGGCTTCGCCGCTGCCGCCAGCTCGCCCACCTGGCCGTGCGTAAGAAACACCATCTCGGCGTGCCCGACCCGTGGCAACTGCCCTCACCGGTCGAACCCAAGCTCTGACCAGACACAGATCCGCGACACTGGTCCCTGCTGCGCCCACGCCGGGGTTGTGTTCGGCGGGAGTGCGAGGACCAAGCCGGAAAGGACAGCCATGGAATCAGCTGCCACCCTGACGTGGGTCATGACAGTGGAGTACGCCGGAGTGTCGCCCGCTTGGTGCGAGGGTGACGGTGACACGGATGATTCACGGGTGAACCCGATCGCCATCTCCAAACTTGGCGATCGTGCGACCACCTTGAGCGCGGCAGTCGCGGCCGTCACCGAACAAGAGGCCCACGAGATCGGACTGGTCGGCCTCGGACGTTGGGCCGAGCGAATCGGCCTCAGCACGCACAACCCGACCGTGGTGGCGCTGTTCGCCAGGGGCATCACATAGTTGGACCTGAACACCCTGCCCCTGCTGCCGTCGGCAGAGCCGTAAATCCAACGCGGGTCAGGTGCTCCGTTGGCACGTGACTCAGCGCCTGGTCCAAGCGGGCGGCCAGTGGGCTCGTGGACCGGGCGAACGATGCCTACCATGAGCCGATGATCGAGCAAAGTCAGCGACACGTGCCTATGCCGGTTGCCGCCGCCTCGGTGATTTTGCTCGTGGCGGCCGCGCTCGCGGCGACGATGATGTTTTCGAGTGGTCCATCGATGGCCGCCGGGTTGATAGGGGTACTTCTTCTCCTAGCGTTGGCTTACGGCCTGTGGCGTGGTAGCGGACGGGCCCGGTTCTGGACAACCGTTTTCTCGACCGCCGGCATTGTGTACGGCGTCGTCGCGATCACCAGGGCTGATGCGTTCGGGCTGCTGCAGATCGTTGGTGCGTCAGTCCTCGTTGGCCTGTTGCTGGTGCCCGCGTCGTCCCGGCGGTGGTTTGACGACTTGCCGGCGGAGGAGTAGCGCCGGCCGTCAGTTGGACGTGCGGTCCGCATCTAGTCCGCAGGAGGTCGACGGACGGGGGGAGTGGTGTGAGATGTCGAGAGGCGTTTCCGCTGCTAGGACCCCACCAAAGCGGACACCCGAACGGAGGGTCCAAGGGCCCGCGTATCTGCAGGCCGGCTGGCGGCCCTAGCTGAAAAGGTCCGTGCGGCGCTGGGATGGGCCGCTGACAGGTCGTAGGTTGGTCGGGTGCCAGAGGAGTTGCAACAGCTCACCGGCCCGGATCGGGTGTTGCGGGGAGAGGCACTGGACAGACTCGTGGACCTCGCGGCCGGCGGCGACGAGCGCGCTGTGCGGGCGCTGCGCACCGTCGTTGCTGGGTACCGGCAGTTCGACCCGGAGATCTACACCCGCGCGCTCAACAGGCTGTGGCTGTTCGGCGACGCGACGCTTGAGGAGCCGCTGCTCGTCGCTCTGGCCGATGAGCAGTACGGCTGCCAGGCGTGGACGGCCAGAGCCTGCGGACAGCTCGGGATCAGCGCAGCCGAGCCGCTGCTGATCGACCTGCTGGAGCATCCGGATGGGCTGACACGGGAAAGCGCATGTCAGGCGTTGGGGAGCCTGTCGAGTTCGGCGGCGATCCAGCCGCTGACGCGCCGCCTCGACGATCCGGCGGAGTTCGTCAGGGCCGCCGCGAGTGAGGCGTTGGCCGACATCGGAAGCGACGATGCTCTCGCTCCCTGTGGGCCGCGTTCGAGTCCCAGCTATTCGCGCGGGCGGGCTATCTCGCGTCCGTCCTGGCCTCGTTCGGTCCAGCTGTCTTCGAGCGACTGGTACGGGCGACCAGCCATCCCGATCCGGAGATGCGGTTCTGGGCTGCCCGGGCTCTCGGCGCGAGCGGTGACGAGCGGGCTGCTGAGGTGTTGACCCGCCTGGCCTCGGACGATCACAGCACCACCCGATCCGGTGCCCGTGTCAGCACCGCGGCGAAGACGGCGCTGAAGACCCTGCGCCGGATCCACGATCGCGAGCCGCGGTAGCCGTACCCGCGAGAGAGCCGGGTCGATCCATTAACCACGGGCAGGTGTCGTCTTCATCAAGGCGTCCCCGCGGACGGCCGCACGGGCCTGGCCTCGGGCCCGCTGGCGACCTCCGGCCGGCATCGGCCGGGCCGGCCAGCCACGCTGACTGGCAGCCTTGGTATCGGTGTGATGCGAGTTCGAGGGGCTGTGGCCGCAGCAACGATCGCCAACAGCAGTCGTCAGATCTGGCCCGGAGTGTCTGAGCCACCCCCGGCAACTCGGAGGACGATCTGCTGGGCTGCTTCGGCGGGCGCGAGGTGCGTGGTGTCGACGACCTCGGCCTCGGCATGTAGCCACGTGCGGGCCGCCTCGGCGTAGGGCTCAAGGTATTGGAGGCGGAACGAGGAAGGGACGGGGTGTCCCCCCTCGATGCGCCTGCGGAGGGTGTCCTGGTCGGCGTGGAGGACGAAGTGCCTCACAGGTATGGCGTGCAGGGCGAGGCCGCCGGCGATTTCGCGCCAGTACTGCTCCACCAGAACGGTCATGGGCATCACCAGAGTGCCGCCGGTGTAGTCGAGCACGCGGCGGGCCGTCTCGACGACGAGCTGCCGCCACGGCGGCCAGTGCTGGAAGTTGTCGGTCTCGGGCAGCCCCGGCGTGATGTCCATGAGTGTCTCGCCGACCTTCTCGGCGTCGAACACCCGTGAATCCGGGATCAGCTGTTGCACGAGCGCGCTCGTCGTCGTCTTGCCCGCGCCATGGGTGCCGTTGAGCCATACGATCACGGGGCACATTAACGCGGCTGAGCAACCGGGCGGCGTCATGGACGGGATTCTGAGGCGTGACGATCTCTTCCAGTGACTTGTTCGAATACGTCCGGGATACTCGCGGCATGATCGACAACGACCGCGGTGTACCCGGGCTGTCCCGCGTGCCTCATCCCGCCGACAGTTCGACGCTCCCGCTGTACATGGTCCTCTTCTTCCTGCTCGGCCTGGTCGGCTTCGCGATAAATGGAATGGCAGACGGTGGAACGGCCCTCGTGCTCGCGGTGATCGTCTCCGGGGTCTTCTTCATGTGCTTCCTGATCCTGTTCACGATCTACTGGGTCGGCTATCTGCTGAAGGGGCACGCGATCTGGCTGGCCCGTCAGCAGGCCCGGTCCGAGGGGCCGTCCACGGGCGGGCACCCGGAGTGAGACGACCACCGCCGCCCGGCCTGAAACGGGGTACGGGTCTGGTCGTCACGGCCCTACTGGTCGCGTTCCCACAGCCGCTGTCGCCACCACGCCTGCGCGTGCCAATCGCTCCGCACAGCGGCCAGGGGGTCAGGGAGTGTCTTGCGGAGGAATTCCTCGTCCAACGGGTCGACGAGACGCTGCAACTCCCGGCGGGCGGCGGGCGGCAGTCGGCGCAACGCGACACCCAGGACATCCCGCTGGTCCACGACGTCGCAGGTGTCACAGGTGCAGTAGTCCGGCGGTAGATCCAGCCACCGTCCCGATCGCCGAACCGCATGGCGGTAGTCGGCCAGGGCTGCCGCCGTCGAGCCGAGGCCGGGGTTCTCGCGTTCCAACCTGAGGATCGCCGCGTTCGCGCCGTTGGACAGGCCATCGATGGGGCGGATCCTGCCGGCGTTCCACCGGGGCGTCCTGGACAGTGCGCGCAGCGCACCTGGCGATCTACGCGCCATGGACCTTTCGGGGGTCAGTCATGACGACCACCCTGCCACACCGCGGCGACACCCCGCGAACGCATTCACCGCCTGGTAAGGCAGAGGGTGGGGCGGGGACGACGCCGCGGCCGGGACTGGTGCCTGCTCGGCCCGGACCGGGCACAGTGGAGGGCTGACGAAGGGAGACCCGTGTCGATCGAGTTCCGCCCCTACCGGGTACGCGTACCGGGTGCCGAGGTGGCCGACCTGCGTGACCGGCTGGCGCGTACGCGGTGGCCGGAGGCGGCGCCGGCCCCCGGGTGGGCAGACGGCATACCCCTGCCCGTGATGCGGGATCTGTGCGGGTACTGGGCCGAGGGGTACGACTGGCGAGCGGCCGAGGCGCGGCTGAACGCGTTCCCGCAGTACCTCGTCGGCGTGGACGGAGCGGACATCCACGTGCTCCACGCCAGGTCACCGCATCCGGGTGCGATGCCGCTGGTCCTCACCCACGGCTGGCCGGGATCGGTACTGGAACTGGTCGACCTGGTTGCCCCGCTCACCGACCCGGTGCGCCACGGCGGCACCGCCGGGGACGCCTTCGACGTGGTGATCCCGTCGCTGCCCGGGTACGGCTTCAGCGGCAAGCCCACCCGGCCCGGCTGGGGGATCGACCGGATCGCCGCCGCCTGGGCACAGATCATGGCGGCACTCGGGTACAGCCGTTACGGCGCCACGGGCAGCGACTGGGGCACCAGCATCTCCAGCATGGTGGCGGCCCGGGACGGCGAGCACGTGGCCGGCATCCACCTCGTCCCGCCCCTCGCCGGGCCGGACCCGTCCGCCGACGGGGACCTCACCGACGCCGAGCGCGAGGCGTTGGAGCAGTTGCACCATCGCGGACGGACCAGTTCGGCGTACTCCGAGGTGCACCGCACCGCCCCGCAGACCGCCGGGTACGCCCTCACGGACTCGCCGGTGGGGCTGTGCGCGTGGATGGCCGAGAAGCTGCTCACCTGGGCCGACCCCACGCCCTCCGGACCCGGTGGCCTCACCCGGGACCAGGTCCTCGACCAGGTGACGCTGTACTGGCTGACCGGCACGGCGGCATCCTCGGCACGCCTCTACGCCGAGAGCATCGAGCAGGTGTCGGCGTGGATCAGTGGCGAGGACACCGCTCAGATCCGCGTACCCGTCGGGGCGTCGATCTTCCCGGCCGAGCTGCCTCGGCCGTCCCGGCGGTGGGCGGCTCGTCGCTACCCGGACATCCGGTACTGGAAGGAGCACGACCGTGGGGGGCACTTCCCGGCGCTCGAAGTGCCGGAGTTGTTGATCGCGGACCTGCGGGCCTTCTTCCGACTGCTGCGATGAGGCTCATACGTCGGCGAGCTGCGACGGGTCGAGCCGGGCGAGGCGGGCCGCGTCCTGGCCCGGCGGCAGTCCGAACAGTCGGCGGTACTCGCGGCTGAACTGCGACGCGCTCTCGTAACCGACCGCGAAGCCGACGGCCGCCACGTCACCGGGCTCCACGAGCAGCCGAGCCCGGGCCTCCTGGAGCCGGATCAGCTTCTGGAACTGGATCGGCGTCATCGTGGTGATCGCCCGGAAGTGGCGGTGCAGGGACGTCACGCTCATCCCGGCGACGCGCGCCACGTCCTCGACCCGGAACAGGTCGGCGTGGTGGTCGCGGATCCAGCGGATCGCCCGCTCGATCTGCACGACGTGACCGTCGCCCAGCCCGATCTGCCGGACCGTGCCACCCTGCTCGCTGGTGAGCAGCCGCCAGACCACTTCGCGCTCCAGGCCGGCCCACAGCACGCGCTGGTCCTCGGGACGGTCGAGCAGTCGCAGCAGCCGTACCACCGCGTCGAGCAGGTCGTCGCCGGCGGTGCTGACCGCGATGCCCGCCGCCTGCTCGCCCCGCGCCGGCGGTGCGTCCAGCAGCAGTTCCGCGATCAGCGGCGGGCGCAGCGTGAGGCCCAGCACCAGGTACGGCTCGTCGGGAGTGGCCCGGGTGACGTGGGCGATCACCGGCAGTTCCACCGACGCGACGACGAACTGCCCGGCCGCGTACGCGAAGACGTTCCGGCCCAGGACCGCGCGCTTCGCGCCCTGCGCGACCATGGCGAAGGTCGGCGCGGTCTGAGCCGGCACCGGCTCGGTGGGGGAGTCGCTGCGGTGCAGGGCGAGCCCGGCCGGCGTCGGCCGGCCGGCGTGGCGCCGCACCAGGTCGCGGATCTCGGGCAGCGCACTCATGGTGCCCATCCTGCCCAGTTTGGCAGGATCAGGCAACGCGCTGGCAGCATCGATCTACCCGCATCGGCGCACGCGGGTGTGCACTGGACGCATGCCACTGAACAACTTCGTCACACTGGGCCGCTCCGGCCTGCGCGTCAGCCCGTACACCCTCGGTGCCATGACATTCGGGGAGGACCATGGGTGGGGAGCCTCGGTCGCCGAGTCGGAGGCGATGATCACCGAGTATCTGGAACGTGGCGGCAATTCCATCGACACCGCCAACATCTACACCAACGGCCACTCCGAGAAGATCATCGGCGACTACCTGGCCGCCCGGCCCGGCCTGCGCGACCGGATCGTCCTCGGCTCCAAGTTCTTCGGAAACCTGTTCCTCGGCGATCCCAACGGCGGAGGCGCCGGGCGCAAGGCCGTGGTGGCCCAGGTGGAGGAGTCGCTGCGCCGGCTGCGCACCGACCACCTGGACATCTACTGGCTGCACAACTGGGACCGGGGCGTACCTGTCGAGGAGACGCTGCGTGCCCTCGACGACCTCGTCACGGCCGGCAGGATCCGGTACGTGGGCCTGTCGGATCTGCCCGCGTGGAAGGCGGCCGAGGCGCAGATCGTCGCCCACTTCCGGGGGTGGACGCCGGCGATCGGGTTGCAGCTCGAGTACTCGCTGCTCGAGAGGACCGTCGAGGGGGAGCTGATCCCGATGGCGGCCGAGCACGGCCTCGGAGTGCTGCCCTGGAGCCCGCTCAAGAGCGGCTGGCTCTCCGGCAAGTTCGTCCGGGGCGAGGACGCCGTGGACACGAAGCGTGGCGCGCTGGTGGGTGGCCCCGCCGAGCGTGACTGGCAGGTCATCGACGTGCTGCACGAGGTGGCGGCCGAGGCGGGAGTGACCCCGGCGGCGGCGGCGCTGGCCTGGGTCGGCGCTCGACCCGGCGTGACCTCGGTGCTGATCGGCGCGCGGCGCCTCGACCAGCTCAGGGCCAACCTGGACGCGGTGGACGTGCGGTTGTCGCCGCGGCAGACGGAACGACTCGACGAGGTGTCGACACCCGCGTTGAACTTCCCCGCCGACAACAACCGGCTCCTCGCGCCGAGGCTCGCCTTCGCGGGAGCCACAGTGGACGGCCGGCAGAGCGGCGCGTCGCCCTGGCTCACCCCCGACGCGGTCAGGTACTGATCACCGGCCGGCCGGGGTAGCGCAGGCTGTACCGAAGGAGGGCAGCAGGGGGGATCGTCCAGGTATCGGACTTCTTGAACCATTGATGGTGTCAAGCGTTGCCGATACCGAGGAGTCATCATGCCTGTGACACCGACCGATCCCTCCCGCCGCCGTCGCACCGCGCGGATGGCCGCCGCCGCGGTGGCCGCCGTCACGGTCGGCGCCGCCCTGACCGGCCCGTCGGCATTGGCCGACACCGGCCGGCGCGGCGGCCCGCGCGACGTCGTGCAGCGACACCTGGACGGCCTGGTCCGCGAGAGCGGCTTCCCCGGCGTACTCGCCTCGGTGCGGGGGGCCGACGGGCGGGTCCGGGACTACACCGCAGGGGTCGGCGACCTCCAGACCCGCCGCCCGGTTCCCAGCGACGGCCAGGTCCGCATCGGCAGCAACACCAAGACCTTCACCGCGGTGGTCGTCCTGCAACTGGTGGGCGAGGGCCGCATCGACCTGGACACCACAGTCGAGCACTACCTGCCCGGGGTCGTGCGCGGCAACGGCAACGACGGCGGCAGGATCACCGTACGGCAGCTGCTGCAACAGACGAGCGGCCTGCCCGACTACGACGACGTGCTGTTCACCAGGCCGCAGGACCTGGTCGACAAGAGCCACTCGTACTACGAGCCGCGCCGGCTGGTCGACGCGGCGCTCACCGGCGCACCGCACTTCGCGCCGGGGGAGAAGTGGGAGTACAGCAACACCAACTACGTCCTCGCCGGGCTCGTCGTCGAGCAGGTCACCGAACGGCCGATCGGCGAGGAGATCACCAACCGCATCATCAGGCCGCTCGGTCTGCGAAACACCTACTGGCCGGGCGTCGGTGAACAGCGCCTGCGCGGCACCCACCCGCACGGCTACGTCGCCGTGGCTCCGGGCGCGCCGTGGGTGGACGTCACCGAGATGGACCCGTCCCTGGGCTGGTCCGCCGGTCAACTGGTGTCGACCCCGGACGAGCTGCGGACCTTCTTCGACGCGTTGGTGGGCGGCCGGCTGCTCAAGCCCGCGCAGCAGGCGGCCCTGACGACGACGGTGCCCGCGCCCGGCTTCGAGCCGACCGGGGAGTACGCGTACGGGCTGGGTGTCGCCCGGTACGAGCTGCCCTGCGGCGGCTACGCCTGGGGCCACGGTGGTGACATCCAGGGCTTCGAGACCCGCAACCTCGCCACCCGGGACGGCCGGAGTGCCGTCGTCGCGGTGACCGGCCTGCCGACCGGCGAGGAGATGCTGGGCGCGGTGAACCGGAGCGTCGAGACGGCGCTCTGCGCCACCGATGGCTGAGGCGACTGCCCGGTGGCGGGTGCGCCACCAGGCAGTCGGGCCGACCGGATCAGGAGTACAGGGTGTCGCTGGGGGATCGGCCGTGCGCCTCCCGGTAAGCGGACGCGAACCGGCTCGGGCGCAGGTACCCCCAGCGGTGCGCGATCGCGGCCACGGTGTCACCCCGGGCCGGATCGGCGGCGAGTAGGTCCTGGTGTGCGCCGTCGAGTCGCGCCCGCCACAGGTACGCCCGGGGTGTGGTGCCTAGATGCCGGCGGAACGCCGTCCGCAGCGCGCGGGGGGTGACGCGGACCGCCTCGGCGATCTGTACGGGGGTGATCGCCTCGCGGCAGTGCGTCTCGATGAACGACACGGCCCGGCGTACCGGCCCGACGGGCAACTGGCCCACCCGTAGCCGGTGCGTCATGGTCATCGCGGAGTGCGGAAACGCGGCCAGCGCGGCCGAGGCGGCCAGGTCGGCGGCGGCGTGGATCACCAGCGGGCTTCGCAGCGGCTCCGCCGGGCCGGTGAGCAGGCGATGCAGATGTGTCGCGGTGTCGTGCCAGAACTGGCCCATCTCCTCCGAGACGGGTGTCATCGCCTCAAACCGGAAAAGGTGCTGCGCGATGCCTGTCTTGTCAACGGCCGCCTCGGTCACAGTGCGCGCGTCCAGGCTGATGTTGTAGAGCTCGGATCGGTCACAGACGTTGGTGAGTGGCCGGCCGGTCCGTTGCAGGAGTACGCCTCCGGGGCCGGCCTGTGCCTCATCCCGGCCGTCCCGCACCACCGTCCGGCCGTTCACGACCGCGACGAGCAGCAGGTCCTTCAGCGGTTCCAGCTGCAACTCGAAGTCCATGCCGCACCGCACCCGACTGGTCAGAACCGGGCCGGCGTCGATCAGTTCCTCCCGGAACGAGAACGGCGTGGCGACGCCCCGCAGTCGTAGCGCGAGGCCCGCGCATCGCTGACTTATCACGTCGTGCGCCTGCGACACCTCGTCTGTGGAGAATCTGTGCTGGATGATCGAGGGTGCTGTGTCGGCGTTCTGCTGCACGGTGTCTCCCTCCTGCCCAGACAAGACAGCGCCACCAGTGACATCCATCCGGCCACGTGAGCCGGGCGGAAGAGACGTGACGGCGCTGCTTCCTCTCAACGAAGCCGGGGGTCGGCCGACGTGGTCCCTGCGTACCAGGCATTGTCGACATGTGGACTGGTTGTCGCCCAGGTGGGAGTGACGCGGCCGTGCTGACCTGGTCAGGCCGGCGACGGACCGCCCCCGGGGCTGGCGTCGAGGCGTTCGATGATATCGATGTCCTGAAGTTCGGCGAGGAACCCCCGGACGTCGGCGAGGGCGCGAGCGGGCTCCACAGTCCCGCTGTCGGTGAGCACCTTGACCAGGTCCGTCTCGGTGGCTCCGGCCATGAGGTGCGGCCACAGCATGGCGGCGGAACGGTCCAGCGCCAGGTAGACGGACTTGCGGATGTCGAGCAGCACTGTCTGGTCACCGGCCGCACGCCAGGTGACGCGCTCACCTCGGACGCGATACACGGTCGATGGCTCGGAGCTCACTTCGGCACCTCCATGGTGGGGACTTTCGCTGCCGCTCGGCGATCCCGCCCCCGCCCTCTCGGACCTCCGCACGTCTGCCTCCCCGAACGTGGCCGACGGGCAACCGGACCCGCGGAACCAACGGACATGGGACCGGCCGATCGGGTCGCAGCGTCGCGGACCCCGATCGGCCGGCCGTGTGCGCCGTGCCAGGGTGAGTGGCTCGGACAGGCAGAGGTTAGGGCCGAGAGGCGGAGCCCGCCCGGCGTGCCATTGTGTCGGGAACGCGACTGCTCCGGCCCGGTGGCAGGTAACCCGGACGACGCAGTCACCGATCCGTCGACGGGCGGATGGCTCCGAGGTAGCGAGAGAGGCGAGGGCATCGACTGCGATTGTTACGCGGAAATGTCGTGTGTCCGACCCCGCCTTCGTGAAACGGCCAGGCCCGTACGGAAAGTGGATCGGGTCGTCGATCGGCGTGTCGCGTCGACTCGGACGGTCGCAACCCTCATCGCCACGTTCAATCAGGTTGGGCCGCGACGGTCCACCGGAGGTGACGGCTGATGCCAGCGATGGCAGACCAGGGCAGACCCGAGGCTGTGACGCGTGACGTGGTGGAGACCTCTGATCCGGAGAGGGGGCACCATCTGATCGCCCTCAGGTTCCGGGAACACCGGGCCCGGATCACCGGGCCCCGGGCCGGCTTCCGATACCGGCGGGTCACCCTGCGGGCCGACGACCTGGACATCAGCGAGACCCGCTACACGATGCGCAACCGTACCGAGTCCTCGCCCTATCCGGACTTCGCCACGGTGACCGTGACGCACGGCAGGTACGCCGTCCGCACCATGAACGAGGAACTGCACCTCGGACCGGGCATGACCGGCCGCTACCCGGAGGTGGGGGCGTCGCACATGGTGGACGACATCACGTCCGTCGTGGTCCGGATGCCGATGACGAGGATCGCGGCCGGGGCCGCCGCCCGGACGGGTCTGCCCGTCACGAACTTCCGGTTCACCGCGCTGGCGCCCCTCTCCTCGGAGATGGACCTGCTGTGGCAGTCGGTGGCCTCCTTCGCGCGGCAGCAACTCGGTGTCGACGCCGTTCTCGCCAGCCCGCTGGCCCGCTCCGGTCTGGTGGACCTCGTGGCGAACACTGCCGTCGCGGTCTTTCCCAACACGACAATGACCATCCACTACCTTCCCGGTCAGTCGGATGTCGGCCACGTCGTCGTGCGACGGGCTGCCGAGTTCATCGAGGCGCACGCCGCCGAGCCATTGACCGTGGGTCAGATCGCCGCCGCCTGCGAGATCAGCCAACGCGCGTTGCAGGCTGCGTTCCGGCGGCACCAGGGTCAGTCCCCGATGGCGTTCCTGCGCTCGGTCCGCCTGCGCCAGGCGCACCGGGACCTGCGACATCCCGAACCGGGCCAGACGGTAGCGCAGACAGCCCGACGCTGGGGCTGGGCGCACCTCGGCCGGTTCGCGCAGGCGTACCACGAGGCGTACGGGTGCCACCCCAACGAGACCCTCCGGGCCGCCGGAGCGCCGAGGTCGGCGGAACGGGACGCGTGAGCAGTCCCCGCTCCGTTGTGGGTCGAGCGCCGCGACTGACCGCGTCCGTCTTGATCACGCTCGGTGGGCGTGGCCGCGTATTCCCTCCAGGGCGAGGGCCAGGTCGCCGGCCGGGCGGTCACCGCGCCCGTGCTCACCCCGCAGCAGGCCGTCGAGCACGGCCTGCTGCCCGCCATGGTCACCGCGGTCGAGCAGATCAACGAGAACGGCAGTCCGCCCGACCGGAGATGACCCGCGCCCTCGGCCTGCCCACCACCGACTTCCGTACGTGGGCGCGCCGGACGTTCTCCTGACACCTCACGACATCGTCGGGACGGTCTCCGTCCGGGTCGCGACGATGCGGCGGCGGCGCACCGGGTACAGCACCGGGTGGGCGATGCCCCAGGCCGCACCCTTGCAGACGACCTCCTTGTAGCGGGCCGCCAGCCGGCCGGCGAGGAAGGACGGCTTGGCCCTGTCGTCGGCTGTCACGTACTGGATGATGCCGTCGCGGCGGCCGAGGCTGATGCACTGGTTGAAGTAGCGCAGCGGCGCCTTCGCGTACTTCCGCTGCCCGGTCAGGCGCGCGGCGATGGCGTCGGCGGCCTGCCAGGCCATCGGGACGCCCGAGGCGCAGGACATCCGCAGCGGCCGGCCACCCGGCCCCTCGGCGAGTCCGGCGTCGCCGACGGCGTACACGTCGGGGTGCGAGACGGAGCGCATCGTGGCGTCGACGACGATCTGCCCGGTGTCCGCGACGGTGAGGGTCGTCGCGGCGGCGATGGGGTGGACGGCGAAGCCCGTCGTCCACACGGTCACCTCGGCCGGGATCACCCGGCCGTCGGCGGTGACCGCGCCGGTGGCGTCGACCCGGGCGATGTCGGTGTCTTCGTGGACGGTGATGCCGAGGCGGTCACAGACCCCGCGCAGGTGCCGCCGCGCCTTCGCGGTGAGCCAGTCGCCGAGACCGCCGCGGGCGGCGAGCGCGACGTCGAGGTCGGGCCGGGCCTCGGCGATCTCGGTGACCGCTTCCAGGCCGGTGAGGCCGCCGCCGACGACGAGCACGGTCCCGCCGGCCCCGAGGTGGGCGAGGCGGTCGCGCAGCCGCAGCGCCGCCGACCTGCCGGAGATGTCGTACGCGTGCTCGGCGACGCCCGCCACGCCGTGGTCGGCGGCGGCGCTGCCCAGGGCGTAGACCAGAGTGTCGTACGCCAGCTCGTCGGCGCCGTCGCCGTCGACGAGCGCGACGGTCCGGCGGTCGACGTCGACGGCGGTGACCCGGGCCTGGCGGACCCGCACGCCGGTGCCCGCGTACACCCTGCTCAGCTCGTGGGTCTTGAGGCCCTGCCCGGTGGCGAGCTGGTGCATGCGGACCCGCTCGACGAAGTCGGGGTCGGCGTTCACGACGGTGATCTCGGTGTCGTCCGGGTGCAGCCGCCGGGCGAGGCGACCGGCGGCGGTGGCTCCGGCGTATCCGGCCCCGAGGACGACGATGCGGTGCTTCATGGTGGCACTCCTGTCTCGGTCGTGGTCGCTTCCTGAACCGGACAGCGACGCGATTGCTGACAGGAGTCGGCTGAGACCTGGGTCACCAGACCTGGAGGAGGGGCTCCCCGTGCTCGGAGGCGGACCAGTGGCGGGTGACCCGTTCGAGTTTGTCGGGGTTGACCTGGCTGCGGATGTCCGCGACGCCCTGCGGTGTCACCTCCAGGGACATGACGCCGACGACCCGGTCGTCCAGCACGACCACCACCGCCGGGCTGCCGTTGGCCACCTGGACGTAGAGGGCCGGCCGGCCTCCCACCAGGTCCCGCTTGACGTCGCTGGGCTTGAACAGGCCCCGCAGGAACTTCGCCACCGCCAGCGCACCGACGATCGGGGCGGTCCGGGCCGGGATCTTGCCGCCACCGTCGCCGATGCTCGTCACGTCGTCGGTCAACAACGCGACGAGCCGCTGGGTCTCGCCGCTGCTGGCCGCCGCGAGGAACTCCGCGACGATCCGGCGGGCGGCGGCCTCGTCGACCTCGGTGCGGGCACGGCCCGCGGCGACGTGCTGCTTGGCGCGGCGGTAGATCTGCTGACAGTTCGACTCGGTGACGCCGATGATGTCGGCGATCTCGGTGTGCGGGTAGCCGAAGGCCTCGCGCAGCACGTACACCGCGCGCTCGTTCGGCGACAACCGCTCCAGCAGGGTGAGCACCGCCATCGACACCGACTCGCGCTGCTCCACCGTGTCGACCGGGCCGAGCATCCGGTCCCCGGCGAGGACCGGCTCGGGCAGCCAGGTGCCCACATAGGTCTCCCGCCTGGCGCGCGCCGAGGTGAGCTGGTTGAGGCACACGTTGGTGAGCACCTTCGTCAGCCACGCCTCGGGCGTCTCCACGTGCTCCCGTTCGGCGGCCTGCCAGCGCAGGAACGTGTCCTGGACGGCGTCCTCGGCGTCGCTCGCCGAGCCCAGCAGACGGTAGGCGATCGCCTCCAGGCGGGGCCTGGAGCGCTCGAACAACTCGACCTCGTCCGTACGCAGCGGCATGGCCTGATAGTTAACCACCCGCGCCAGGCATGCCGAACGCCATCGTGAAGTCGCGCGCTGGCCGGAGCCCGGGGCGCGGCACGCCGGGCGACCCTGGCGGTCCGGCCAGCCACGACGGGGTGAACGGGAGCGGCACTCAGGCCGGGTTGTTCTCGCGGCCCGGCGCTGCCTGCTCCGCCAGCCAGCGCCAGTCGTTCCAGGTGGCGATCCGGTCCCGGTACAACGTCTCGGCGAGAAGGTACGGGTACGGCCCGAGGAACAGGCGCAGTGGCGGCTCCTCGGTGTCGACAAGTTGCAGGACGACTCCGGCGGTCAGCGCGGGATCGTCGGGTGTGCGGGCGGTCGCCCCGGCCCGGCGTGCCTGCCGTACCGGCTCGTAGGCCGCGATCGGCTCGGTGTGCACTGCCGAGTCGCCGGACCAGTCGGTGCCGTACGGTCCCGGCTCCACGATCGTCACCTTCGGGCCGAGTGGGGCGAGCTCGGCGGACAGCGCCTCGCTGAGCCCCTCCAGTGCCCACTTCGACGCGTTGTACAGCCCGAGGGTGGGGAAGGCGCCCACCCCGCCGATGCTGGAAACCTGGAGGATGTGACCGCTGCCCTGCGCGCGCAGCACCGGCAGGACGGCCTGGGTGACCCAGAGGGCGCCGAAGAAGTTCGTCTCCAACTGCGCGCGGGCCTGCTCCTCGGTTGTCTCCTCGACCATGCCGAACAGTCCGAAGCCGGCGTTGTTGACGACGACGTCCAGCCGGCCGAAGGCCTCCGCCGCCCGGGACACCGCGTCGAACACGGCCGGGCGGTCGGTCACATCCAGGGTCAGCGGCAGAACGCGGTCCCCGTACACCTCGGTCAGATCCTGTAGTGCCTTCGCGTCGCGTGCGGTGGCGGCGACCTTGTCGCCGCGGGCGAGCGCGGCCTCGGCCCAGATGCGGCCGAAGCCGCGGGACGCGCCGGTGATGAACCATGTCTTCATGACTCGACCATGCGTCGGCCGACCCCGGGCTGCCAGCACCCTGACGGGGTTAGGCTGGCGGGAATGAAGGGCGAGAACGCGCTCGGCGACTTCCTCAAGGCACGTCGCGGGCGGGTCCGGCCGGACGAGTCCGGGGCGCCGTCGTTCGGGCGTCGACGCGTACCGGGGCTGCGCCGCGACGAACTGGCGCGCCTGGCGGGTGTGAGCCAGCACTATCTGACCCGGCTGGAGCAGGGCAAGGACCGCAACCCCTCACCGCAGGTGTTGAACGCCCTGGCGAACGCGTTACGGCTCGATCGTGACGAGAGGGCACATCTCACCGCTCTCGCCACCACCGCGCCGCCGCCCGGGGTCGGGCACACCGCGGTCTCCGACGCGGTGCGGCAGCTCGTCGACTCGTGGAGTCAGACACCCGCGTACGTCCGTGACCGCCGCTTCGACGTGCTGGCGGCCAACAAGCTCGCCATGGCGCTGTCCCCGCTGTACACGCCCGGTCGGAACCTGGTCCGCGGCATGTTCCTCGATCCCGCCGTGCGGACGCTGTTTCCCGACTGGACGGAGATCGCCGCGCAGAGCGCCGCCGCGCTGCGCGCCGAAGCCGACCCGCGTGACCCCGCGACGGCCGCGCTCATCTCCTCGCTGTTGGCCGACAGCCTCTTTCGCGAGGTCTGGGCGGGGTACGACGTACGGCCGACGCGGGACGAGGTCAAGCGCTTCAACCACGAGGTCGTCGGGCCGCTCACGCTGCGGCGGGAAACGCTCGCCGTCGCCGGCGCCGAGGGCCAGGTGATCATCGCCTATCAGGCGGCTCCGGGAACCCCCGCCGCGCAGGCCCTGGCCAGACTCCTCTGAGGGGTGGCCCAGCCGGCCGACGCGGTTACGCGTCGCTTCCCACCGCCGGTGTCCGGGCGGGTGGGGCGGGTTCGGCCGGGACGGTCTCCCCGGCGTCGTCCGGGACCCGTCGCGTCAGGTGCACGAGCAGCCCGACCAGCAGCAGCACGACTGACAACGGGACCAGTACGGGGGCGAGGGACCGCCAGATCGGCCACACCGGCCGGGAGAGCCCGTGCAGCAGCAGGGCCTGCCAGGTGAGGACCGCGCCGGGGAGGAGGGTGAGCGCCACGAGCGTGCCGGTGAACCGGGACAGCGGCGGGCGTCGGCGCGCCAGGAACCAGAACAGCGCGGCACCGGCGGCAGCGCCGAGAACGATGCCGATCAGCGTGGCGGCACGGAACCCGTCCGGCGGCGCCGGCTCGATCCGTACCCTCGTCAGGTCGTCGCGCTGGTCGAGCGTGACGGTCTGTCCGCCACGCCGGGCCTGCCAACCGTCGCAGGGTTCGCCCGGTTGACGACGCAGATCCTGCCAGCCGTGCGCTGCGGCGTTGCGGTGGAACGACTCCGCGAGCGCGCAGTCGGCGGCGCCGTCGTAGTCGAAGTCGATCGACGTCGATCCGAAGTCGGTGGCGGCCGGAACGATGCCGTAACCGTAGCCACGCGTGATGGACGAGCCCATCGGCTCGCTGCCGGGGAGCAGTTCGCCGGCCGTGCTCTTCGCCTGGTCGGGGCTGAGCGGTGTGACGCCACGGCCCCCGTACCAGGAACCGAGGCTCAGGCCGGCCGTTCCCAGCAGCACCGCGCCGAGCACGCCCACCGCGACCTGTCGCAGACCGCGTGTCACCATTGGCCCTCCTGACGCCAGTGCGGCACAGCGTAGCCCTCGCCACCAATCCGGACCGCCCGCTGCGACCGGTCGGATCCGCCAGCCGGTGACTCCGGATCCGTCGCGCCACGGACGACGGGACGCGGCGGCCGCGGCCGTCAGGCAGATCACGACGGCGGCGATCAGCGTCGGGCGGGCGCCGAGGTGGACGGCCGCTGAGCCGAGGGGAATCGCCACGACCAGCGGTCCGAACATCGCGGTGTTGGCCGTCGCGGCGACCCGCCCCAGCAGTGGCGTCGGCGTGTGCGTCTGCACGGCGGTCACCGCGGCGACGAGGGTCCAGGGCAGGCCGACGCCGGCGAGGACCGCCCCGCCGACAGTGACCGGCCACCACGGCAGGCCGCGCGCCAGGCAGCCGAGGGCGAACAGCACCGTACCGGCCACGCCGACGCCGACCGGCCCCCGACGTCTGATGAGCCGCCCGACGACCAGGCCACCGGCGATGGACCCGGCGCCCTGCGCGCTGGCCAGCACCCCGAGGAACGTCGTGGGTAGGCGAAGCTCGGAGACCACGATCGCGTAGATCGCCGCGGTCGAGAAGCCGGACACGGCGATCGACACGGCGGCGAGCGCCACGGGTACCCGGGTGACCCGCTGCCGGGCCAGGACGGCCAGGCCGGCCCGCAGGCCCCGGTCCGGGCGGCTCGGCCCCTCCGGTGGCGTCCGGCGCAGGCGGACCGCCGCGTACAGGAGGGCGACCAGGACCGGCGTCGCGGCGCTGAGCACGACGACGGCGTGACCGCCGCGCCAGGCATACAGGCCCGCACCGGCCAGCGGAGCGACGAGCTTCATGCCCTCCTGCGCGCTGGAGCGCCACCCGTTGACGTCACCGAGTTCCGACGGTGACAGCGCGGACGGCAGCAGTGCGGTCTCGCCGGCGTCGATGAGGACGTAGCTGACGCCGTAGGCGCACGACACTGCGAAGATCAGCCAGGTCTGGCCCGGCCCGCGAACCGCGAGGAGTGCCGGCAGGACGGCCGCCAGCGTGAGGTTGACGCCGATGACCAGCGGACGCCGGGGCACCCGGTCCACCACCGCGCCGAGCCACGGGCCGGCGAGCACCGGGGCGTACACGCAGAGGCCGGCGAGCGCCGCCAGGCTTGTCGAGCCGGTCAGGTCCAGGATCCAGATGCCGGCGACCAGCGACATGGCGCTGCCACCGAAGCCGGACAGGAGCGAGATCGCCACGAACACCCCCGCGTTACGGCGCACGAGCCCTCCAGGGTGAGCCGGGATGACTCACACCCTGGCTCTTGAGTCTGGTGAGGGCAATACGCCAGCGGTGCTGTCAACGAAGAGTTGACAGTGCGGCGTCGAGCTGTGCCTCGACGGCCTGGACCGGCGGCGGCAGCCGCTGGTGCGCCCCGGCCAGGTCGGCGACGAGGTGCAGGGCCAACGCGTACAGCGGACCCGGAGCCGCATCCAGGGCGGCGTCCACGGTGCCGCGGACGAGCGCCGCACGCCGGAACCGGCCGTCCCACCGTCGGTCCGCGGCGATCCACCGGTCGAGGTCGGCCACCGCCGTGCGCAGCACCACGATCTGCGACGGGAGGCCGAGGTCGAGGTGCTGCCGTCGCGCCCTGCGCGCGACCACCAGACGTTGACGGCGCTGCTCGGCGGCCTGCCGGCTGCCCAGACCCAGCGCCGCCGCCACCTGCGCCCACGTGGCACCGCCGTGCCGGGCCCGGTCGATCAGGTCCAACTCCCGCTCGTCCAGGCCCACGCGGGTGGCCTGGACGTCGGCCAGCTCGGCCAGCTCCGCCATCACATGTCAACGTTACGTTGACATCGGCTTTCGGATCATGAAGACGTCGACCGGATCCTCGCTGGCGCGAGCGCCGTGCGATCGGCGCCGCCGGTGCTCACCGAGCGGCGGAACGGGGTCCTGCCGTTCCAGGGTCGCCCGCACGGCGTGCCCGGGGGGACGGTCACTGGTCGACGAGCGCGGCCACGGCGGTGCGCTGCGGCCACGTCTCGTCGGTCATGCACTCGGCGAGGCAGGCCAGGCTGAACGCCAGCGGCCAGGAGGCGGTGTGCCGCTTCTCGGCGGGTAGCAGCGCCAACGGCGTGTCCACGTCCCATTCGTCGGTGGGTGGCACGTGGACCGCCAGCACCTCGCCCACGTACGGCCGTTCGGCCCATCGAACGCTGCGCCGCAACACCTGTTCGGCGGTGACCTTGAGCAGTGTGACGGTGCAGAACTCCGGAGTGCCACCGCGGCTCATCCATCGTCCGAACCCGAGGACCGTGCTCTCGGCGATCTCGTGCGGTTCGAGGTGGCACTCCTCGCGCAGCTCCCGCAGCGCACCGCCGACGATGACCTCCTGAAGGCTCGGCGCCGTGGATGTCCCCGTCGCGTCCTGCGGTTCCAGCGAGCCCGAGCCGGACGGGGCGAGGAGCCCGGGGCTGCCCACGTTGTCGCGGGTCTGCGCCACCAGCAGCAGGCGACCGTCGATGGTGAACGCGAGGGTGGACACCCCCACGACGTTCGCCAAGCGGCTGTCGGCGAACCTCCGCAGCCGGCCCCGATGGTCGAGGATCAGGTCCCGGCCGCGCATCGCCAACGTGTCCCGTCCGGCTTCGTACACGTCGTAGGGGGCCAGGAGGTTGCTGCAGAAGAAGTCGAAGTACTGCGCCGGCCGCAGCGTGACCACGGGGTCGTCGGAGCCGCCGGGCAGGTCGCTGGCGAGGCCCAGGACCGCCGCGTTGTGCATGGCGGCGGTGCGGGCGTGTCGGGCCAGGAAGTCGAACGACCAGCGCCGGAGGTCACGGCCGAGCACGTAACCCGTGGGGGCGACCGCGCAGCGGATTCGTTGCCCGCGCAGCCGGGCGTTCACCTCGGGGTGCAGCACGCCGGTGCTGTGCGCGTTCTCCAGCACCCGCCTGGGCTCGGGGACCTGCTCGGCGATGTCCCGGTAGTCGTCGCCGTCGCGGGGGTGGAAGCGGAACTGTCGGGCCCGCCGACGGTTGGCGAGGATCTCCAGCGTCGACACCACCGCGCCGGCGGTGGCCGCCACCACGCTGAGCGCCAGCGGTGGGCTCTGCATGGCGGTGGCCACGCTGAGGGCGGCCAGGCCGACGCCGGCGGTGGTCAGGCGGTACCGCCAGAGGCCCTGCCGCCAGATGCTCATCGTCGTGGTGACTCTTCTCGCCGTCCTGAGCACTCGGCACCTTTTCCGGTCGCGCCTGACGGAGACGACCGCATGGTATCGGCGACGGAAAGCGTCACAATCCAGCCGAGTTGCCGTCCAAGTCTACGAATGTGTCCGCCGGTCGGGCGCCGCGCCGCACCGTCGACCCTCCTTTATCGACAAGTCGGCACTAGTGTCGCAAACCGGACAAGACGGTAAAGCCCCTGGTGGAGCACTGTTGAGGCGGGGGTAGAGGCGGACGGATGTCGGGTCACATCCCATTCCTCGGGCACGCCGCGGACAGCATCGTCCGCCCCGGCCCAGCCTGCCCTCCACCCGCTGCGGGCGCGTCCGCGGCGGTGCCACCGCCCACCCGGACAAGGACGTCATCACCCCGGCAGTCAGGCTCCGCCGCGTTCGCGGTCACGCCGCCGCACCCCGCGCCTGCCGGCCTTTCGCCACCGTGGACTCCGCGTGGGGTCGGCGTCGTCCATCCGTACGCCCCGACCCACGGCGGACCCAAGCAGAGAGGGTCCGACATGGCCAATCCGACAGTGACCGCAGCCCTGAACGAACCGGTGTACGCACCGGGGGACCAGATGCTGCTGACCGTCACCTACTCCGACGCCGACACCACGCCGTTGACCGTCACCATCGTGGTCACCGACGCGCAGGGCAACAGCAGCGCACCGGTCAAGGTCGCCGCCGTCATCGACCCGCTGACCGTGACCGTCACCGACGACTCGGGGCGTACCTGGACCCGGGTCTCCGACAGCGGCTCGGTGGCCGAGTACCGGGCGGTGGCGTGATGCCGCGCGTCACCGTGCAGGTCCGTGACTCCGCCGGACACACCGCGAGCGCCGCCGCCGAGTACGCCCTGAGTCAGCCGGTGCTCGGCGGCTACTACCTCTCCGGGGGTGCCGACCCGACCGCCGACATGGCCGGCGGGAACTTCCGCTCGCTCACCCAGTACCGCAGTTTCGCCGACGGCTACATCTTCCCCGGCTACAACCGGCCCTGGCTGATCGAACTCGGTAAGGCCGGGGTGCAGATGAACATGGTGCTGGAGTTGAAGCACTACGGCGCCCCGAACGCGGGGCCGCAGAGCTTCCGGGTGGACGTCACCGACTACACCGTGCCGGCGCCGTCGATGACCATCCAGCAGCGCCCCGGCACCACCTGGCCCAAGGCGTACGGGTACGGCCAGGTGCTCAAGGGCCAGTGCGACGGGTTGCTGCACCGCGCCCTGGCGCAGTACCGGTTCCTCGGCTTCGGGGTGAACATCCAGCTCGCCTCGGAGTTGGACACCGATCACGAGTTCGGCACCACCGAGGACGGCAAGGCGTACACCTGGGCGGAGTCGGACGCGCGGGCCGTGCAGGCGATGAACTACATCCTGACCTGGTTCAAGGCGCGGACGCTGCCGCCCAGAACCACCTTCTCGGTCGGGGTCGCCGGCTTCGACCGGGCCTGCTTCCAGCGCACCCACCCGGAGGCCCTGATGTCCCGGTTGGACTTCCTTCAGTGGAACGTCTACGCCACGGCCGCCGGGCAGACCGCGCTGTCCCGGTTCCGCCGCACCAAGGACTGGGCGGTGGCGGACCTCGGGCCGGTGGCGCTGTCCCGACCCGCGATCATCGCCGAGTGGGGGGTGCGCTCCGCCGAGATCCCCGACCAGCCGGCCTGGATCGCCACCGTTCCCGCGGCCATCGCCCAGCTCAACGCCGAGCGTGGGCCGCGGAT
Organism: Micromonospora sp. NPDC005298; assembly: GCF_040607375.1. NCBI lineage: Bacteria > Bacillati > Actinomycetota > Actinomycetes > Micromonosporales > Micromonosporaceae > Micromonospora > Micromonospora sp. NPDC005298. Next base: position 63,015 of record NZ_JBEXGP010000015.1, on the reverse strand, counting down.
CGTCCGGACCAACTACTTCAACTCCGGGTGGGGCACCCTCTCGCCCAAGTCGGCCGGGCTGGCCGCGCTGCGGACGGCGTACGCCACCCGGCCGTACGTCTGAGCGGTCCCGGCGGCTCCGGTTCGCCCGGGGCCGCCGTCAGCCCTCGCCGAGCCGTTCGGCGTACGCGTCGCGCAGCTCGGACCAGCCGAAGTCCTTGGCCTCGCTGCCACGGATCGGGCCGACCGGGTCGCCGTCGAGCAGCCGGTCGGCCACGTCGAGGCAGAGGTGCCAGCCCGCCGCGACCATCGGCAGCATGCCCCGGTCGGTGACGGTGTGCCGCAGGGTGAGCCGGGTGCCGGTGCCCAGGGGGTCCAGTTCCCAGCGCAGCAGGTCGTCGCCCCAGGTGTACTCCAGCAGGTGGGGTGGCTCGGCCCGGCGTACCGTCGCCGGGGTCTGCTGGGTCGTCTCGCCGTCGACGACTGTGAGCACGGCGGCGCCGGGGGCGCCGAGGTCACGGTCGGCGAGGAACGGTGCCCACCGCGCGAGCTGTTCCGGGTCGGTCAGCGCCTCCCACACGGTTCTCGGCGGGTGCCGGAGGTCGCGGACGAGGACGAGGGTGGTGCCGTCGGCGTGCGCGTCGGCGGGTGGGCTCGGGCGGAACGCGTCGCGGTCCATTCACTGCTCCTGACTGTCGAGGTGACGTTCGAGGGCGTCCAGGTGCCGGGTCCAGAGCTGGCGGTACGGGTCGAGCCAGCCGTCGACGGCCCGCAGTGGGCCCACATCGAGGCGGTAGATCCGTTGCCGGGCGGCGGTGCGGCAGGTGACGAAGCCGGCCTCGCGGAGCACCCGTAGGTGTTTGGAGACGGCCGGCTGGCTGACCCCGAGCCCGTCGACCAGCTCGCCGACGCTGCGCTCGGCGTCGCGGAGCTGGTCGAGGATCCGGCGCCTGGTGGGTTCGGCGAGGACGGTGAAGGCGTCGGTGGACACCCGGCCAATATGCCTCCTCGTTCATATGACCGTCAAGGTATATGAACGAGGCCCGCCGTCCGGGAGCGGCGCGCCGGGTCGGCTACCTATGCTCGGGATCATGGAACTGCGGATCTTCACCGAACCCCAGCAGGGCGCGAGCTACGACCAGTTGCTCGCCGTGGCCCGCTGCGCGGAGGACGCCGGCTACGGGGCGTTCTTCCGATCCGACCACTACCTGAAGATGGGCGACGTCAGCGGCGACCCCGGCCCCACCGACGCCTGGACCACCCTGGCCGGCCTGGCCCGGGACACCAACCGGATCCGACTCGGCACGCTGATGACGGCGGCCACCTTCCGGCTGCCCGGCCCGCTGGCCATCACCGTGGCGCAGATCGACCAGATGAGCGACGGCCGGGTGGAGCTGGGCATCGGCACCGGCTGGTACGCCGAGGAGCACACCGCGTACGGCATCCCGTTCCCGGCGCTGGGGGAGCGGTTCGACCGCCTGGAGGAGCAGCTCGCCGTCATCACCGGGCTCTGGGACACGCCGGCGGGGCAGCGGTTCCAGTACGACGGCCGGTACTACCCGGTCGTCGACTCACCCGCACTGCCCAAGCCCGTCCAACAGCCCCGCCCGCCGATCCTGCTCGGCGGGATGGGACCGAAGCGCACCCCCCGGCTGGCCGCCCGCTACGCCGACGAGTTCAACCTGCCGTTCGCGTCGGTGCCGGACACGGTGGCGCAGTTCGACCGGGTCCGCGCGGCGTGCACCGAGATCGGGCGCGACCCGGCCGAGATGATCTGGTCCAACGCGCTGGTGCTCTGCTGCGGGCGGGACGACGCCGAGGTGGCCCGTCGGGCCGCCGCGATCGGCCGGGAGCCGGACGAACTGCGCGCCAACGGCGTCGCCGGTACGCCCGCCGAGGTCATCGACACCATCGGCCGGTACGCGGAGGCCGGCAGCCAGCGCATCTACTTCCAGGTGCTGGACCTCACCGACCTGGCGCACCTGGAACTGGTGGCCAGCGAGGTGATGGCGAAGCTCTGAGCCGAGCGGCCGGTCAGGCGCCCCGGTGGGCGCCGACCGCGCCCGGGTCGCTCAGCACGGTGTCCAGCCGGCCGTCCCGATCACTGTCCACGTAGGTGATGTCCGGAACCCCGTCGCCGTCCACATCGATCTGGACGATGTCGGCCACGCCGTCACCGTCCAGGTCGGTGACCACCTCCACCGACCCGTCCAGGTGCCGGGTCACGATGGACTGCGAGCCGCCGCCGCCCGAGCGCGGCGGCGGTCCGGGCGCCGGCACCGGCGTCGGAGCGGGCGCGGGCGCCGGCGTGGGTCGTGGCCCGGGAGTGGGCGCCGGATGGCTCGCCGACACGTCGGCCGGCGGCGCGCTGGCCTGCTCGACCCCGCTGCCGGTCGGGTCCAGCTCCTCCTCCGAGGGGAAGACGTCGCCCCGTGGGGCGGGATCGCGGTAGCTGCTCATGGGCGTAGGGTTCCCCGACGATGGCGAGAACAACCGTGCCCGATCGTCCGGTGTCCGTGGCGCCCGGTCTGTCGGAGGATGCTGGGACCGACGCCACGGTCATGAACGGGGGTCCGAGCGTGGAACTGCGCCGGAGTCGGGGCGCCCGTGTGCTCGCCCTGGTCTGCGTACTCGGTGGGGTGGTCCTGCTGGCCCTGCCCCGCGACGGGGCCCTGCTCCGGACGATCGTCGCGGTCGGCGCCATCGCCCTCGGCGGCGTCGCGCTGGTCAGCGCCCTGCGGCCGTTCCGGTTCGGCATCGGCGCGGACGGGCTCACCGTCCGGCGGCCGGGCCTGCGCCGGACGCTGCCGTGGGCCGAGGTCGGCGCGCTGGTCCTCGACGAGCCGCCCCGACGTGACGGCCGTCCGCAGCCGCCGCGGCTGCTGCTGGTGCCCGCGCCGGACGTGACGATCGGGCCGGCGACCGCCCGGCACCCGCTCGACGGCCGGCCCGCCGTCGAGTTGCTCGTCCTCGACCAGGTCCGCGAACAGCCCGAACAGGTGTCCGCCGCGCTCACCCACTACGCCGGCGACCGTTTCCTGGACCTGCAGGCGTTGCGCCGCGCGGCCTTCGCCGACCCGGACCTGGCCACCGGCCTGCGCGGATACCGGATGGACCAGGTCGACCGGTTGATCCGGCGCGGCCAGGACGCCCTGGTGTCTGAGGACGCGTCGGCCCGCCGGGCGGCCCGCACCGAGATCGACCGCGTCCGCGCCGCCGGCCTGCCGATCGCCCAGCGGGGGTACGGCACCGACCAGGCCGACGCCGCCCTGGACGCCCTCGCCACAGTGCTGGCCGACCACCAGTCCACCGACCGGGAGACCGCCACATGATCGCGCAGGGACAGGACGCCACGTCGGCCGACGCGCCGCGCCGCAACTGGGCCGGGAACGTGCGCTACGGCGCGCGGGCGTTCCACCGGCCCACGTCCACCGACGAGCTGCGCCGACTCGTCGCCGGCAGCGACCGGATCCGGGCGGTCGGCACCGGGCACTCCTTCAACCGCTTCGGCGACACCGACGGTGACCTGGTCTCCCTGGCCGGTCTGCCGCCGACCATCGACGTGGACCCGCAGCGCCGGCGGGTCACCGTCGCCGGCGCGCTGCGCTACGGCGACGTCGCCCAGAACCTGCACACCCAGGGGTACGCGCTGGCGAATCTCGCCTCGCTGCCGCACATCTCGGTGGCCGGCGCGGTGGCCACCGCCACCCACGGCTCCGGGCAGACCCACGGCAACCTGGCCACCTCCGTCGCCGCCCTGGAACTGGTCACCGCCGACGGGGACCTGCTGCACGTGGACCGCGACACCGACGGGGACATGTTCGCCGGCATGGTGGTCGGGCTCGGCACGTTGGGCCTGGTCACCCGGGTCACCCTGGACCTGGTGCCGGCCTTCGAGCTGCGCCAGTACGTCCGCCTCGACCTGGCACGGGAGGCGCTGGACGAGGCGCTGGGCTCGGCGTACAGCGTGAGCGTCTTCACCGACTGGCGTACGCCCCGGTTGCGGGAGGTGTGGCGCAAGCAGGCGGTGGACCAGGCGCCACCGGACGCGGACTGGCTCGGCACCACCGCCGCCGACGAGCCCCGGCATCCGGTGCTCGGCATGCCGGCGGAGAACTGCACACCGCAGCTCGGTGTGCCCGGCCCGTGGCACGAGCGGCTGCCGCACTTCAAGCTCGGCTTCACGCCCAGCAGCGGCGACGAACTCCAGTCCGAGTACCACCTGCCCCGCTCGGTGGCCACCGAGGCGCTGGCCGCGCTGGACGAGGTGGCGCACCTGATCGCCCCGGTGCTCCACGTGTGCGAGTTGCGGACGGTCGCGGCGGACGAGCTGTGGCTCAGCCCGAACCACAGGCGGGACAGCTTCGTCGTGCACTTCACCTGGATCGACGACGCCGCCCGGGTGCTCCCGGTCCTGGCCGCCGTGGAGGAGCGGCTGGCGCCGTTCGCTCCCCGCCCGCACTGGGGCAAGGTCTTCGTCACCGATCCGGCGGAGCTGGCCGCCCGCTACCCCAGGTACGACGACTTCGCCGCCCTGCTGACGCGCATGGACCCCACCGGCAAGTTCCGCACCGACCTGCTGGACCGCTACCTGCCCCGCTGACCGGTCGGTGTGCGCATGGCGCCGCGTTGGACGGCGCGGCTGATGTCGCTGGGGGAGACGATGCCAGCCAAGCGGCCGTCGTCGTCCACCACCAGGGCGCGGCCGTCGGCGCACTCGCTGAGCCGGGGCAGCAGGTCGTTGAGCTGCTCGTCGGGCCGGGTCAGGACGAGCTGGTCGGCCCGGCAGGCCACCTCGGCCAGACTGGTCGACCCCCGCCGGTCGGCCGGCACGCCGCGTACCCGGTCCAGGGTGACCAGCCCGGTCGGCCGGCCCTGGTCGGTCAGCGGAAGCGCCGAATGCCGGTACGCGAACAGGTAGTGGTCGACGAAGTCGCCGACCGTCATGTCCGCCGACGCGGTCTGCGGCTGCGGGGTCATCACCTCGCCGACCCGGATGCCGCGCAGCGCGCTGCCGGCGCGGGCCTGGCGCTCCTCCATGCCGGCCGCCCCGATCAGGAACCAGCCGATCAGCGCCAGCCACAGGCCACCGAAGCCGAACCCGGCCAGGAACTGCCACAGCCCGAGACCGATCAGCAGTACACCCAGCACCCAGCCGGCCCGCGCGGCGACCACCGACGCCCGGGTCCGGTCGCCGGTGGCCTTCCACACGGCGGCGCGCAGCAGCCGACCGCCGTCCAGCGGCGCGGCCGGCAGGACGTTGAAGACGGCGAGCAGCACGTTGATGCCGGCCAGCCACGCCACCGCCCCGAAGAGCAGTCCGCCCTGCCCGGCCAACGCCAGCAGCAGCGCGATGGCACCGAAGAACGCCCCGATCACCAGGCTGACCAGCGGGCCCACGCCGGAGATCCGCAGCTCGGCCCCCGGGTCGCGCGGCTCGCCGCGCAGCTCCGCCACCCCGCCGAACAGCCACAGCGTGATGCCGTCGACCTCCAGCCCGTTGCGCTTGGCGACGATCGCGTGCGACACCTCGTGGGCCAGCAGGCCGACGAAGAAGACCACCGCGGCGGCCAGACCCGCGAGGGCGTACGCCACGGGTGAGCGATCGGGGTACGAGCGGGGGAACTGGTTGGCGGAGAGCCCCCACGCGATCAGCGCGAAGATGACCAGCACGCTCCAGTTGACGCCGACCGGCACCCCCGCGACCCGGCCAAGCCGGAAACTCGCCCTCATCCCACGGAGATACCCCCAAAGGTCGCGGGCATGCCGTGAATCAGGCCCCGTACCTGCGGGGGCTCTCGCTGGCGATGGTCGCCTCCCGGGGCAGGGCCGCAGCGCGCAGCGCCCAGTCCAGCGCGTAGTCGGCGACCTCCTCCCAGCCGGCCTGCCCGACGGTGAAGTGCGACCGCCCGGGGAACTCCTCGTACGCGGTGAGCGCCCGGGACTTCTGGTAGAGCCCGGCGTTGGAGCGGACCACCGACGCCGGCACCACGTGGTCGAGTCCGCCGGCCATCAGCAGCAGCGGGGCGCGGTCGTTGCGCCCGACGTCGACCCGCGCGGGTGAGCGCGGGTCGATGTTGGCGAAGGCGCCCTCGAAGAACACCCGCCCGGCGCCCGGGACCGCGTAGCGCTCCCAGGCCCGGTCGGAGTCGGCTCGGCTCATCGTGTTGCCGAAGGTGTAGGCGAAGTCGTCAGGGGTGAAGGGGACGGCCCTGCTCCGGTTGGCGGGGCTGCGCAGGATCGGGAAGCCGGAGCGGAGCTGGCTCAGCGGCACCTTGAGCACGCCCTTGATCGCCGCGGGGTGCACCCCCACCACCGCGGCGCCGAGGCCCCGGTCGGCGAGGACCTGGGCGAACAGGCCGCCGAACGAGTGCCCCATGATGATCGGCGGTCGGGCCAGCGCCCGAATGATCTTGTCGTAGTGCGCCACGATCGTGGCCATGCCCTGCTCGGCGATCGGTCCGGGGTCGTCGCGCAACTGCTCCACGGACCGGTCCATGCCGGGCCAGGCGGGCGCGATCACGTGCATGCCGCGGGCGGTGTACCGCTCGATCCACCCCTCCCAGCTGCGCGGTGTCATCCAGAGTCCGTGGATCAGCACGACCGTGTCGACCCGGCCCTGCGGCGTGGCACCCATCGCGTTCCCCCCGGTGTCGCGTGTCCGGCCCGGCGGTTACCCGCTGCGGGGCCGAAAAACCCCGGGGAACCGCCCCTGACAAATGTCACGGTCGGGACGTGACGGCCGCTCCGGGCACGGGGGTACGCGCCGCCGGAGCATCAGTGACATGACCAGTACGCATCCGGCCGTCGAGTTGGACGGCCTCACCAAGACCTTCGGCGCGGTCACCGCCGTCGACGGGTTGAGCCTGCGGGTGCAGCCCGGCGAGGTGGTGGCCTTCCTCGGCCCGAACGGCGCGGGCAAGACCACCACCATCGACATGCTGCTCGGGCTGGCGCGGCCGGACGCGGGCACCGTCCGCGTCCTCGGTGGTACGCCGGACGAGGCGGTGGCCCGGGGTCGGGTCGCCGCCGTACTCCAGACCGGCGGACTGCTCAAGGACCTGACCGTCGGCGAGACGGTCGAGATGACCGCCCACTTCTACCGGCACACCCGGCCGGCCGTCGAGGTGCTGGAGCGGGCCGGCATCGCCGACATCGCCGGGCGGATGGTCGGACGCTGCTCGGGCGGTCAGCAGCAGCGACTGCGGTTCGCGCTGGCCCTGCTGCCGGACCCGGACCTGATGGTGCTCGACGAGCCGACCACCGGCATGGACGTCGAGGGTCGGCGGGACTTCTGGCAGGCACTGCGCCGCGACGCCCGCGCCGGACGGACCGTCGTCTTCGCCACCCACTACCTCGACGAGGCGGACGCGTACGCCGACCGGATCGTGCTGGTCCGGCAGGGACGCGTCGTCGCCGACGGCACCACCGCCCAGATCAAGAACCTGGCCGCCGGCCGCACGGTACGCGCCACCCTGCCCGGCGCCGACCAGGCCGCGCTCGCGGCGCTGCCGGGCGTGGACGCCGTGGAGGTACGTGGTGACACCGTGCTGGTGCGCACCGGCGACTCGGACGCGATCGCCCGGCACCTGCTCACCAGGACCGACGCCCGGGACGTGGAGATCACCTCCCGGAACCTCGAGGACGCCTTCATCGCCCTGACCACCGCGCAGACCGGAGCCTGAGATGACCACCCTGTCGGCGACGCCCACCCCGACCGTCGAGCCGGACCGTCGGCTGCCCGTGCTGGGCGGCTTCTCCCCGCGCGTCCTGCGCATCGAGCTGCGCCGGGTGCTGCGCAACCGCCGTACCCTCGCCTTCACGCTGATCATGCCGGGTGTCTTCTTCCTCATCTTCGGCCTGCCGCAGGGCGGGCAGAACCTGGACAACGGCCGGCCCGTGACGGCGTACATCATGATCAGCCTGGCCGTGTACGCGGCCATGGTGGCGACGACGAGCGCGGGCGGCGCGGTGGCCACCGAACGTGCCCTGGGCTGGAGCCGGCAGCTGCGGCTCACCCCGCTGCGCCCGACCGCGTACGTGGCGACGAAGCTGATCACCGCGATGACCCTCGGCCTGCTCGCGGTCGCCGTCGAGTTCCTGGTGGGCGCCGTGGCCGGCGTCCGCATCCCGGCGTACGTCTGGCTGCTGTCCGGTGTGGCCGCCTGGCTCGGATCGCTGGTGTTCGCGGCGTTCGGGCTGTTCATCGGCTACCTGGTGCCGGCGGAGAACGTCATGCAGTTCCTCGGACCGATCCTGGCCGTGCTCGCCATGTTCGGCGGGCTCTTCGTACCCGTCGAGGTGTTGCCGCACGTGCTCCAGCAGGTCGCGACGTTCACCCCGGTGTACGGCATGGGCGAGCTGGCCCGTGCCCCGCTCACCGGCGAGGGGGTGAGCCTCGCGGCGGTGGCCAACCTGGTCGTCTGGGCACTGGTCTTCGGGGTGGGCGCGGCCCGGCTGTTCCGCCGGGACACCGCGCGGGTCTGACCGGCGGGACGGTTAGCGTGAACCCGATGGACCTCTCGCCCGGGCAGCCCCGGCCGGTGAGCCGCCACTGGCGGCTCACCGGCTGGCTGCTCGCCGCGGTGTGGCTGTTCTTCCTCAACGTGCCGCTCTCCACCGCACTGCACCAGGCGGAGCTGTGGCGCCGGCTCGTCGGGGTCGCGGCGCTGATCGCCTTCAGCGTCGGCTACGTGCTGCTGTTCGAGTGGGCCCGCCGGCTGCGCCAGTCGCTGCTGCCGATCCCGGTGGGCCGGGCGCGGTCCGGGCTGGCGCTGCTGCTCGCGGTGGGCCTGGCCAGCATGCCGGGCACCGGTGGGGACTGGCTGGCCACCCTGGTCTACGTGGCCGCCGCGGCGGTGTTCCTGCTGCCCGCGTGGGAGGCGTTGGCCGCCGTGGTGGTCTGCGCGGTCACCCCCGCGCTGGCCTCCTGGCTGGTACCGGGGTGGCGGACCGAGACCGGCATCGTCTGGGCGGTGCTGCTCGCCTCGTTCGCCATGTTCGGGGTGTCCCGGCTGGCCCAGCGCAACAGCGAACTCCAGGCCGCCCAGCGGGAGATCGGCCGCCTCGCCGTCGCCGAGGAGCGGGCCCGCGCCGCCCGCGACCTGCACGACATCCTCGGGCACTCGCTGACCGTGGTGGCGATCAAGGCCGAGCTGGCCGGGCGGCTGATCGAGGTGGACACCGGCCGTGCCGCCGCCGAGATCGCGGAGGTGGAGAGGCTGGCCCGGGCCGCGTTGGCCGACGTGCGGCAGACCGTCGGCGCGTACCGCGAGGTGACCCTGGCCGCGGAGCTGACCGGCGCCCGTTCCGCGCTGGCCGCGGCGGGCATCGCGGCGGACCTGCCGGCCGACGTGCCGCCGCTGCCGGCGGAGTGGGACCGGTTGTTCGGCTGGGCGGTGCGGGAAGGGGTGACGAACGTGGTCCGGCACAGCGGGGCGCGGTGCTGCACGGTCCGGGTGGACCAGGACGGGATCGAGGTGGCCGACGACGGCCGCGGCCCGTCCACTCCCGACACCACCGGCCACGGGCTGGTGGGTCTGCGCGAGCGGGCGCGGCGGTTGGACGCCGTGGTGACCGTCGGTCGCCGACCGTCCGGCGGTTTCCTGCTGCGGGTTCACGCGCCGGGGGACTCCCGGTGAGCGCACCGATCCGGCTGCTGCTCGCCGACGACCAGGCGCTGGTCCGGGGCGCGCTGGCGGCGCTGCTCTCGCTGGAACCGGACCTGACCGTGGTGGCCGAGGTCGGCCGGGGCGACGAGGTGGTGACCGAGGCGCTGCGTCACACGCCCGACGTGGCCCTGCTCGACGTCGAGATGCCCGGCCTGGACGGGATCGCCGCGACCGCCGCGCTGCGGACCGCGCTGCCGACCTGCCGCGTGCTGGTGGTCACCACCTTCGGCCGGCCCGGCTACCTGCGCCGGGCGATGGAGGCCGGCGCGAACGGCTTCGTGGTCAAGGACACCCCCGCCCGGCAGCTCGCCGACGCGGTCCGTCGGGTGCACGCCGGCCTGCGGGTGGTCGACCCGACGCTGGCCGCGGAGACCCTGGCCACCGGCGCCAGCCCGCTGACCGAGCGGGAGACCGAGGTGCTGCGCGCGGCGCGGGGCGGCGGCACCGTCGCCGACCTGGCCGCGACACTGCACCTGTCCGAGGGGACCGTGCGCAACCACCTCTCGGCGGCGATCGGCAAGACCGGTGGCCGCAACCGGGCGGACGCCGTCCGCGTCGCCGAGCGCAACGGCTGGCTGCTCGGCGAGTGAACGGCGCCGCTCAGGCGGTCGGGGGCGCCGCTCATGCCGTCGGCGGCGGCGCTCAGGCCGTCGGGGCGGCGCTCAGGCCGTTGGCGGCGCCGCTCAGGCCGTTGGCGGCGGCGTGGGCAGTTGATCGACCACCACCAGGCTGCTGCCCGGACGCACCTCGGCGAGCAGTTCCCGCTGGCCGCTGCGGGTCACCCGGATACAACCGTTGGTGGTGTTCTCGCCCAGCTCATCGTCGTTGTACCAGGTGTGCAGGCCGATGTGCGCGCCGCGCAGCCCGGTCGGCACCGCCTCGGGGTCGTCCGGCACCGAGCCGAGGGCGTAGATGTCCACGCCGCCGTACACCTGCTCCGGCGGCGGGGTGCGGCCCAGGACGAACGTGCGGCCGAGCGGGGTCTCCTGCCCCTCCTGGCCCAGGCTGGTCTTCCAGGAGCGCACCGCCTTGCCGGCGCGGTACCAGGTGAGCCGGTGGACCTTGCGCTCCACCACGATCTGGTCGCGCAGCGGCACCGTGGCGAACCCGCCGGGCGGCAGCCAGGCCAGCCGCCGGTTGGCCGACGGCAGCAGGACGGCCGTCCAACCGGCCCGCTTCTCGGCGACCGGCACGGTCAGTTCGACACCGGCGAGCGTCGGTTCGAGGAAGGCCAGCGGACGTCCACCGGGCGCGTCGTACGCGGCGACGCGCCGGGTCGGGTGCACGCCCTCGGTCAGCGGCGTCGTGTCCATGGTGGCCGGGTCGGCGGGGAAGCCCTTGGGCGCGGGGTCGTAGTCGACCACCGGCAGCCCGTCCGGGGCGGGCGCGGCCGGCGGGACCGACTCCTCCGGGCTCTGCTCGACGCTGCTGGGCGTCGGATCGGCGGCCACCACGCGTCGGTCGTCGGGGGCCGTCGAGCGCGGGGTGAGAGCCTTGCCGACCAGCAGCGCGACGATCAGCAGCGCGGGTACGGCGATGGCGGCGGCGATGAGGCCGGCGCGGCGGCGGTACGGAGTAATCCGGTCAAACGACACGAAACAACTGTATCGGACGCAGGGATGCAAGGAAGGGCACCTTCTTATACAAAAAGCGATAAGAAGGTGCCCTTCCTTGCGCGGGGTTAGACGCGGGCGCCGATGTGGACGGCTATCGCGTCGTGGGCTGGCACGTTCGCGGCGAACCAGCCGCTACCGTCCACCGTGATCACCGGGCCGCTGCACGTGCCACCGCTGTACGTGCCGTGAATGACGTCGCAGTACCGGCCGGCAGGCAGGCCGGTGTAGTAGGAGCGGCCGTTCACCGCGGAGTCCTCGTCGTTGACGGTGAGGAAACCCTTGCCGGTGCGGCTGAACGCGATGTGGTTGTTGCCGTTGTCGTACCAGTTGGCGACGCCGGCGCCCTCGGTGGCGTTGCGGAACCCGACCATGTTGGCGATCACCGGCCAGCGGTGCTCGCACTCCCAGCCGGAGTAGCAGGTGGTGTTGAGGGTCTTGTTGGCGCCGTCCGACGGCGGGCCGGCGTCCCGGTTGCTGAAGGTGTAGCTGGACATGACCGTCGGCGACCCGTACGGCCAGGCCAGCATGAAGGCGTTCGCCAGGGCGTAGATCCCGCGATCCTTGTACGTGAGCACCCCGCCGGAGTCGCGCTGGGTGTCGTGGTTGTCGACGAACACCGAGGCCGGTGCGCTCGGCAGGTGGCCCCAGCCCTCGCCGAAGTTCTTCAGGTACGCCAGCCGCTCGGAGCGGAACACGCGGGCCAGGTCCTTGCCGTAGCGGAACTCGTGCACGTCACCGATGCCTGTGTATTCGGTCGGCTGGACCGGCTCGCCCGCGCCGTAGATGACCTCCTGCACGATGTACGCCGAGCGGGACAGCTTGCTCTTGATCGCGGCGATGTCGGCGGCCGGCATGTGCTTGCTGGCGTCCATCCGGAAGCCGTCCACGCCGAGGGAGAGCAGGTCGTTGAGGTACGCGGCGATCCTCGTGCGCACGTAGTCCGACTCGGTCTTCAGGTCCGAGAGGTTGACCAGTTCGCAGTTCTGCACCTCGTACCTGTCGTTGTAGTTGGCGATGTCGTCGCCGCCGTTGCGGCCGCAGTGGTGGAAGTCCTGGGTCTGGTAGATGCCCGGGTAGTCGTAGTGCGAGTAGGGCGACCCGGCCCAGCCGGTGCCGCCGTTGTCCTGACCGGACATGTGGTTGACCACCGCGTCGACGATCACCTTGACCCCGGCCGCGTGGCAGGTGTTCACCATCGACTGGAACTGGGCCCGGGTGCCCTTGCGGGACTCGATCCGGTAGCTGACCGGCTGGTACGCCAGCCACCACTGGTTGCCCCGCACGTGTTCCTGCGGGGGTGAGACCTGGACGTAGCCGTAGCCCTTGGGGCCGAGCGTGCTCTGGCACTCGCTGGCCACCGACGGCCAGTTCCATTCGAAGAGCTGGACGATGACCTTCTTGGTGCCGGACGGGGCGGCGACGGCCGGGGGTGCCGTCACGGCGGTGGGGACGAGCAGGCTGGCGATCAGCCCGAGGGCGAGGATCGCCGAGCCGCGTCGACGTCGGTGCATCGGGACTCCTGACGGGAGCGGGGGTGGGGGTGGGGCGCTGCGGGGGAGAGCCTGACGTTGCCGGAATCTTGCAACCCAGACTGAAATTTGCCGAAAGATTACAAGCGTGTTGCAACGGCTGTCAATGCATGGACATCCGTCGCTGTCCAGTCCCGACCGCCTGGGCGGACACAACGCACGGCGACGCCCCTCGGTTCGATCGCGACCCAGAATTTTTCACCCACCGGTGATCCGCCGACCCCGCCCGTCCGTACTGGATGGGGGAGCAGGGGTCGGCCGGTGGTACGCCGCCGCGAGACGATCGAGGAGCAGATGGCCCGGGCACAGCAGAACCAGAAGGCGGCCACCGTCCGGACCAGCGAGAGCAGTCGGGGCGTACGCACCCGGTCGCGGTCCGCGACCGCCGCGCTCATCGCGTCGGCGCTCGCCGCCGTCTGGGCGGCGACCATGCTGACCGGCGCCGGTCAGACGGCGTACGCGTACGGCTTCTTCTTCACCGAGTTCTTCGCCGGGGTGATCGCCCTGGTGTCGTTGAGCCTCACCGTGATGCTCGGCCTGCTCGCCACCGACCGGCTGGTGCTGGGCATCTCGCACCGGGTGCTGATGCAGTCGGCGCACCGGGCCACCGGCGTACTCGGCGTTGCCGGGCTGGGCTTCCACGTCCTCACCAAGATCGCCACCGGACGGGCCGCCGCCACCGACGCCCTGGTGCCGTTCGTCGGCGGCCGAGGGCTCTACGTCGGGCTCGGCACGGTCGCCGCCCTGCTGATGGTCAGCGTGATCTGGACCGGCATCATCCGGGCCCGCTTCGCCGGCGTCGGTCCGAAGTGGCTGTGGCGCACCCTGCACTCCACCGCGTACCTGTCCTGGCCCTTCGCGATCCTGCACGGCCTCAACGCCGGGCGGGCCGCGAAGTCCTGGGTGGTCCTCAGCTACCTCGGCTGCATCCTGCTGGTCGTGCTGGCGCTGCTGGTACGGCTCTCGGTCACCATCGGCCGGCGCAGCCGCGAACAGCACCAGGCGGCCCTGCGCAACGCCGCCATGGCCGCCCGGCCCGGCACGGAGAGCCGGGGCCGGTCGCTGCTGGCCGGGTTGGGCCGCCGCCGTGAGTCGACCGCGGACAAGCGTCCCGCCTGGGCGGAGGCCACCACCGCCACGTGGACCGCCCCACCGGCCGCCCGGCGGCGCGACCCCGAGCGGTTCACCGTCCCGGTGGTGCCCGAACCCGGCTCCCTCGCCGAGCCCGCGCGGCCCAGCCGCCGCCGCGAGGAGGAGCCGGTGCCCAGCCGCCGCCGGCGCGACGAGGCGGAACCCGCCGCCCGCCGCTCGGCCCGCCGAGCCGTGGACGAGACCGTCACCCGTCGACGCGACGAGGAAGAGCAGGAGCCGGTGACCCGGCGACGCGGGTCGCGTACCCGCGACCGGGACGAGGAGACGGCCCCGCCCCGGCGGCGCCGCGCCGAGGAGCCGGCCGCCGAGCGGGCCAGCCGCCGATCCCGCTCCGAGGACGACGGCACCCGCTACTCGGCGCCGCCACAACGGACGGTCGCCGAGCCCGAGGAGCCGTGGGACAGCCCGCGCCGGTGGCAGGCCGCCGACCCGATCTCGGCCGGCCCGGTCTCCGCCGAGCCGATCTCCGCCGGCCCCATCTCGGCCGCGCCCCGTAGCGGCAGCGGTCGGCACAGCGTCGAGGAGGACCTGCCGGAGGAGCCGGACTACTGGCGCCCGCCGGCCCGGTACGTGCCGGACGAGATCGCGCCTCCCGTCGACGACACCCCGACCCTCGTCGACCTGGCGTCCCGCCGCGCCCGCCGCGCCGAGGGCCGCTCCGCCAAACGCCGCAAGGCCAACGCGGACGCCGTGGACGGGGCGTACTGGGCCGGGCTGCGGGGTGAGGCCAAGTGATGCGGACGACCGTGCCCCCGGTCGCCTGCGTCGGCGAACCCCGGCTGACCGCCGGCTTCGCCGAGTTCGGGCGGCTCGACCTGGCCGCGCACGAGGAGGTGCACGGACCGGTCGGCCCGATGGAACCGGCGCAGCTACTCCGGCTCGCCGAGGGCATGCAGCTCAAGGGCAAGGGCGGGGCCGGTTTCCCGTTCGCCCGCAAGCTGCGCGCCGTACTCGAGTCCTGCGAGCGGCAGGACCTCGCCGCCGTCGTGGTGGTCAACGCCACCGAGGGGGAGCCGGCCAGCTGGAAGGACAAGGTGCTGCTGACCCGCGCCCCGCACCTGATCCTCGACGGCGCGGCGCTCGCCGCGTACGCGCTCGACGCCGACGAGATCGTGATCGGCGTCGCCGATGACGGGGTTGGCCGGGACTCGCTGATGGAGGCCCTCGAGGAGCGTCGGATGCCGGTGCAGACGACGATCGTCACCGTGCCGCACCGGTTCATCTCCGGCGAGGGCGGCGCGCTTGTCAACGGGATCAACGGGCTGCCGCACATCCCGCCGGGCACCAAGAAGCGTTCCAGCGACTCCGGCGTCGGCGGACTGCCCACCCTGCTGTCTAACGCCGAGACGTACGCCCAGCTCGCCGTCGGCGCGCGACTGGGCCCCTACGAGTACGCGGCGCTGGGCACCGACGACGAGCCGGGCACCGTGCTGCTCACCGTCACCGGCGCGGCGGGCCGACCCGCCGTGGTGGAGTGCACCGCCGGCATGCCGCTGCGCGACGTCCTCGACCTGTGCGAAGTGCCGGACGTCCAGGGCATCCTGATGGGCGGCTACCACGGCAAGTGGATCACCCCGGAGGCCGCGGAGAAGGCCGAGGTGTCCCGCAAGGGACTCGCCGCGGTCGGCGGCACCCTCGGCGCCGGCATCATCGTCCCCCTCGGGCTCGACACCTGCCCGCTCGGCGAGGCCGCCCAGGTGGTGCGCTACCTCGCCGGCGAGTCCGCCGGCCAGTGCGGACCGTGCAAGATGGGCCTGCCGGACCTGGCCCGCGCGGTGGACCTGGCCGTGGCCGGCAGCCAACCGGCGGACGTGGTGCGGGCAGCCGCCGGCGAGGTGAAGGGCCGGGGCGCGTGCAGCCACCCCGACGGCACCGCCCGCTTCGCGCTCTCCGCCATCGAGGTCTTCACCGAGGACCTGCGGCTGCACAGCACCGGCGACGGCTGTGGCCGGCGGGTCAAGGGCGTGATGGGGCTGCCGGGCGCACCCGACGCCAACCCGCAGAAACTCACCCTGGACTGGTCCCGCTGCGACGGGCACGGGCTCTGCGCGCACGTGGTACCGGACTTCATCCGGCTCGACGCGAACGGATACCCCGCGTTCCCGCCCACCCCCGTGCCGACCTGGCTGCGGGAGGGCGCGTTGAAGGCGGTCAAGGTGTGCCCGGAACTCGCTCTGCGCCTCGCCAAGGCCGAGTAAGGAAGGGCACCTTTCTAACGCCTCATGTATAGGAAGGGCACCTTCCTTACGACTGTGGAGGGAGACCGATGCGCCGCTCACGAAGGTGGCCACGCCGAGGCACCGCGGTCGTGCCGCTCCTGGCCCTGCTCGCCGCGGCCGCCTGCACCGGCACCGCGGCACCCCCTCCGGCAGCCGCCGGCACCGCGACACCTGCCACCACCGCACTGTCCGGCGCTCCGAGCGCCGCCGCGGCGCAGGTCCCGGACATTCTGCGCTTCACAGGCACCACCCTCACCGGCGCCGCGTTCGACGCCGCGCAGCTCGCCGGCAAGCCGGTGGTGCTGTGGTTCTGGGCGCCGTGGTGCGCCACCTGCGCCAGCCAGGCCTGGACAATTGCCGAGGTCGCACCCCGCTACCGGGACACCGTGCCGATCATCGGCGTCGCCGGGCTCGGCGAACAGCGGGCCATGAAGGACTTCGTCGCCGAGTTCGACCTCGCCGGAACGCCGCAGATCGACGACCGCAAGGGCGCCCTCTGGAAGCGGTTCAAGGTGACCGAACAGAGCATCTTCGTGATCATCGACCGGGACGGCAGGGTCGTGCACCAGGGATTCCTGGACGGTGAGGCGCTCACCGCCAAGGTCGCCGCGCTGGCCGGGGCGTGACCGCCGCACTGCTGCTCGCGCTGACCGCCGGCATGCTCGGCGCGGTCAACCCGTGCGGCTTCGCGTTGCTGCCCGCGTACCTCTCGCTGTTGGTCGCCGGTGCCACGGACACGCGCGGCGCGGTCGGCCGCGCGCTCACCGCGGCGGCCGGGCTGACCCTGGGGTACGTGCTGGTCTTCGGCGCCTTCGGCCTGGCGCTCGCGCCGCTTGCCGGCTGGCTGCGGCCCCGGCTGCCGTGGCTGACCGTGACGCTCGGGGTGCTGCTGGTGGTGGCCGGCTGCTGGTTGCTCGCCGGCCGGCGGCTGCCCGCCCCCGGCTGGTCGGCCCGCGCGCCCCGGCTGACCCGGTCCTGGCCGTCCATGGCGCTGTTCGGCGCGGCGTACGCGTTGGCGTCGCTCGGCTGCGCCATCGCGCCGTTCCTGGCCATCGTGGTGACCAGCCTCCAGGCCGGGTCGGCCGGGCGAGGGCTGGCACTGTTCGGGGCGTACGCCCTGGGGATGGGTCTGGTGGTCGCGGTCGCCGCGCTCGGCGTGGCCCTGCTGCGCGACGGCCTGGTGGCCCGGCTGCGCGGCGCCGGCGCGCTGGTGCCTCGGCTCAGTGGCCTGGTGCTGCTGCTCGCCGGGGGCTACGTCGCCTGGTACGGCTGGTACGAGGCGAGGCTGGCCGCCGGCCGCCGCGACGCCCTGCACGACCCGGTGATCCAGGCGGCGTCCCGACTGCAACACGCCCTGGCGCAGTTCCTGGACAGCCTCGGCCCGGCGCTGCTCCTGGCGGCCCTAGTTGCCCTGCTGCTCCTACACGCAGCCCGAACCCGCCCCCCATCCCGCGATCTTGCAGTTTCTGCCGCGACAAGAGCAGCAGAGAACGGGTCCGAAACTGCAGGATCGACGGGCGGGGTGGGTGGGTCAGCGGGGGGTTAGGCGGTCTGTTCCCAGGCGGTCCTGGAGGACCTCTGGGATGAGCACCGAGCCGTCGGCCTGCTGGTACTGCTCCAGGATGGCCGGGAAGAGCCGGCTCGTGGCCAGCGCCGAACCGTTGAGGGTGTGCACGAAGCGGGTCTGCTTGCCGCCCGGCTCGCGGTAACGGATGGCCGCCCGACGAGCCTGGTAGTCGCCGGCCCAGGAGACCGACGACACCTCCTTGTACTTGCCGGTGCTCGGCATCCACACCTCGATGTCGAGGGTCTTCTTCATCGACGCGCTGGCGTCACCGGCCGAGAGCAGGGTGCGCTGGTAGTGCAGGCCCAGCCCCTCGACCAGGCTCTCGGCGTGGGCGAGCATCTCCTCAAGTGCCGCGTCGGCCTGCTCCGGCAGGGTGAACTGGAAGATCTCCACCTTGTTGAACTGGTGCCCGCGCACCGTGCCGCGCTCGTCCGAGTGCGACCCGGCCGACTCGCGCCGGTAGCACGGGGTGTACGCGAACGCCTTCAGCGGCAGCTTCGGGGTCTCCAGGATCTCGTCCTGGTACGCGCCGAGGATCGCCGTCTCCGAGGTGGGCAGCAGGAACTGCCCGCGCGGGGCGGACGCCGCGTCCAGGTGGTAGACGTCGTCGTAGAACTTGGGGAACTGCCCGGCGGCGAAGCCGGCCGAGTCCAGCAGCAGGTGCGGCGGGAGCAGGAACTCGTACCCGGCCCTGATGTGCTGGTCGACGAAGTAGTTGAGCAGCGCCCACTCCAGCCGCGCGCCGAGCCCCGTGTAGATCCAGAAGCCGGACCCACCGAGCTTGACGCCGCGCTCGTAGTCGACCAGACCCAGTGCGCGGCTCAGCTCCACGTGGTCGCGGACCTTCTCGATGGCCGGTGGCTCGCCGAAGGTCTTGACGACCCGGTTGGCCTCCTTGCCGCCGGCCACCACGTCGTCGCTGGGCAGGTTGGGCAGCTCGCTCATCGCTTCGCGCAGCCGGGCCTGCACCTCGTCCAGCTGGGACTCCAGCTCGGCGAGCTGCTTACGCTCGGCGTCCGGCGCGGCGGCCTGCGGCTCCTCGCCGGCGCGCTTGGCCTGCGCGTACGCCCGGGCCTCGGCCTTGCGGCGTTGCCGCTCGGCGTCGATCTCCGTGATGAGGGCGCGTCGTTCCTGGTCGAGCCGCTGGATCTCGTCCAGGGCACGGGTGACCTCGGCGGGATCCAGACGCTTCGCCAGCGCGGTCGCCACCGCCTCGCGATCCTTCCGGATCAACTCCATGTCGAGCATGCTGCTCCGTACGCCTCCGTCCGGGGTCACAGGTGAACCACCAGATGCTACCGTCGTGCCCCTTTCGGCCCGGGACGGGGAGTGACGACCGCGCTTCTACAGCCGGATCGGCATCAGCACGGAGAAGGTGTCCGCGTCGTCCGGCCGCCGGACGGCCAGCGGGGCGACCGGCCCGTCCAACTCCAGCACCAGTTGGGGGGCGCCGGCCGCGTCCAACGCGTCGAGCAGGTAGCCGCCGTTGACGCCGACCCGCAGCGCGTCGGCGCCCAGGTCGGCGGCGGGGAGCAGCCGAAGCCCGCCCTGGTCGTCGACGCCGAGCACGGTGACCTCGTGGGCCGTCCCGTCGTGGTCGCGGGCGACGGTGGGGGCCGCCGGGTCGGCCAACGCGGCGCGCAGCGAGGCCACGTCGACCAGGATCCGGCGGGCGGTGGGCCGCTCGCCGACAGCCTTGCGCAGCAGCCGGCGGTAGTCCGGGAAGTCGTACGGCAGGGCGGTGCCGGTCACCGTCCGGTCGGCCACCACCACCCGCAGGTCAGCGCCAGCCACGGTCAATGACACCGGCCAGGCGTCGGCGGCGTCGAGCAGCGGCCGGAGCTGGTCGACGAGGGCAACGGGGACGAACACCCGCACCGGCGGACCGTCGACATCGGCCCGGGAGCGCGCCAGCGCGAGCCGGTACCTGTCGGTGGCGACGAGCCGGACACCGTCGGGCTCCACGTCGAGGAGCACGCCGGAGAGCATCGGCAGCTCCGGGTCGACGCCGACGGCGAAGCGCACCGCGTCGAGCGCGCCGGCCAGGTCGGCGGGGGAGAGGAGCAGCGTGGTGGTGGCCGGTCGGGCCGGGTCGACCATGGCCCGCAGCCGGGTCACCTCACGGCGGGCGTCGGCGAGCCCGTCGACCAACCGGCGCAGGTGGGTGTCGAGCAGCCGGTGCACCGCCGCCGGCTCGGCGCGTACCGCCGCGGCGATCTCCGGCACCGGCATGCCGATCCGGCGCAGCCCGGCCACCAGCCGGGCCGGGGCGATCTGCTCGTCGGTGTACCAGCGGTAGCCGGTCACCGGGTCGACCAGGGCCGGTTCCAGCACCCCCGCCGAGTCGTAGAAGCGCAGTGCGCTGACGGTCAGGCCACTGGCCCTCGCCAGCTCACCGATGCTGTGCAGGTCGCTCACGCCGGCATCCTGCCCCCTCGACCCGGTCGAGGGTCAAGCCGAGGGTGCCAGCGTCTCCTGCTTGAGCACCCGGAAGGTGAGCCCGGCCCGGACGAGCCGGTCGAGCAGCGCGTCGCCCATCGCGGCGACCGGGGTGAGCTGGCCGCTGGTCGGCGGCAGCTCGTCGAGCGCCAGGCACAGTGCCGACTCGCCGAGCATCTTCGCCGTCTCGTCGTAGCCCGGGTCACCGCCAGCCACCTCGGTGACCACCCGCCGCCCGCCGCCGGTGCCGACGAAGCGGACCTTGAACCAGGACGCCGCCCGTTGCTCGGCGGTGGGCCCCTGCCCGGAAGCGAGCCGACCGAGCAGCCACCGTCGGGTGGGTGGCAGCTTCACCAGGCCGACCACCGCGCCGAGCCCCACCGCGCTGGCCAGCACGGTCGGCAGCCGCTTCATGGCGGCGAAGTGCCGGTAACGGAAGTCCGGGCCGTACTCCGGGCGGGCCGCCGCCGAGCGGCGGACCACCTGCGGGTCGATGGTCGGCAGCGGCACGGTCCAGATGCCCAGCTCCGCCGAGCGGCCCATCCGGCCGGGCACCGCCCGCACCCTGCGGTCGGTGGGGCGCGGCTCGACCGCCCGGCGGTCCCGGGCGGCCCGGCTGGCCTGCCCGGTACGGGAGAACGCGGTGAGCGCCGAGTGGTACGTGCCGGCCGAGAACCGGCCACCGGCGCGCACGTAACCGTCCACGGTGATCGGCACGTCGGCGGGCAGTTGCTTGACGGTGAACCAGACACCCAGGTCGTGCGGGATGGAGTCGAACCCGCAGGCGTGCACCAGCCGCGCGCCGGTGCGGGCGGCCTCGGCGTGGTGGCGGACGTACATCAGGTCGACGAACTCCGGCTCGCCGGTGATGTCCAGGTAGTCGGTGCCGGCCGCGGCGCAGGCGGCGACCAGCGGCTCACCGTGCCGGACGTACGGGCCGACGGTGCTGGCGACCACCCGCGCGTCGCGGGCCACCGCCCGAAGCGAGTCGGTGTCGGTCACGTCGGCGTTCAGCAGCGGCAGGTCCGCCAGGGCCGGGTCGATCGCGGTGAGCCGGTCCCGTACGGCGGCGAGCCGGTCCGGGTTACGCCCGGCCAGCGCCCAGCGCAGCCCGGGTGGGGCGTTGCGGGCCAGGTATTCGGCGGTGAGCCCACCGGTGAACCCGGTCGCCCCGAACAGGACCACGTCGTACGTTCGCTCCCCAGCCATCCTGCGAGTCTGCCATCCGCCCGCGCCGATGGCCCAACGGTCACGGGCTGAAGACCGCCCGGACGCAACCGTCGGCCCGCTCCTGGAACAGCGCGTACCCGTGCGGGGCGTCCTCCAGTGGCAGCCGGTGGGTGGCCAGATGCTCGGTCCGCAGCTCGTCGCGGGCCATCCGGTCCAGCAGCATCGGCACGTCCCGCAGGTCCGGCCGCCGCGCCCCGCGCACCGCGAGCCGCTTGTCGGTCACCGCGCCCAGCGGAAACGCGTCGACGAACCCGTCCGTCCCGCCGAGCACCACCACCGTGCCGCCCTTGCGGCAGGCGTACACCGCCTCGCGCAGGGCGTCCGGGCGGTCACCGGTCCGGGCGCCGAAACGGTCGACCACCGACCGGGCGTGCGGTTCGCCGACCGCCACCACGCACACGTCCGGTCCACGCCCTCCGCTGCGGTCCCGCAGCTCGGCCGACACGTCGGTGCGGCGGTAGTTGAGCGGCTCCGCGTCGGCGTGCCGCTCGGCCATCCGCAACCGCTCCTCGTGCCGGTCCACGACGACCACGCGGGCGCAGCCGCGCAGCGTCGCCGCCCGGGCGGCCAACTGGCCCACGGCGCCGGCGCCCCAGACCGCCACCACGTCACCGGGCCGCACCGCGCCCAGCTCGGCCGCGAGCCAGCCGGCCGGTGCCGCGTCGGCGGCGAACAGCGCCCGGTCGTCGCCGACCACGTCGGGCACCCGGAAGGCGGTCACGTCCGCGTACGGCACCCGCACGTACTCGGCGTGGCCACCGGCGAAGCCGCCCGCCGCGCGGGGCCGCCCGAAGCAGCCGGCGTCCGACCGTCCCCAACCGGCGTCGACGGTCGCCGGGTCGGCGCTGCCGTTGTCGCAGCAGGCGTGCAGGCCAGCGCGGCAGTACCAGCACCCGCCGCAGGCGACACCCGCGCCGACCACCACCCGGTCGCCGCTGCGGTGCCGGCGTACCTCCGGGCCGGCCTCGACCACCTCGCCGAGGAACTCCGCCCCGAGCACGTCGCCACCGCGCAGCAGCGGATCCCGCCCCGCCAGCAACGGCAGGTCGGCACCGCAGGTCGCGCTCCGGCGAACCCGGACGATGATGTCCCGTTCGTTGCGCAGCTCCGGGTCGGGCACCTCGCGTACCGCGAGCTCGCCCGCGTCCACCCAGCACAGCGCCCTCACCCGGCGGCCTCGGGCCGGTCCAGCGCGGAGCGGTCCGCGCGCAGCACCTCGCCGGTCTCGGCGTGCTGCTTGACCTGGCGCAACATGCGGCGGACCAGCAGCCTCGGGTCGTCGCCCACCAGGTGCGCGGCGAGCCCGACGGTCGGCGTAGCCCCGACCAGCGGGCGGGCGGCCAGCTCGGTGCCCCGGTCACCCGGGGCCGGGCGCACCCGCACCTCGACCGCGCCGTCCAGGCGGCGCAGCGGCTCCGGCCACCGGCCGCCGGGCAGCACCTCGTCCGGCGGCCGGTCGACGGTCACGACCTCCCACCGGCCCTTAGCGGCGGGGTCGCCGTCCGCGCCGGACCGGCCGCGACGCCGGGGTACGCGCAGCAGACGCGCCGCCCCCGGCAGCGTCGAGCCGACGAGGGCGGTTCCCACCCGCGTCAGCCGTCGCATCGGTCCCACCCGTCCTCCCGTTCCACGTTCCCGATCGTCGGTCCCGTCCGGGTGAAGCGGGCTCGCCCGGAAGGGGTGAACCGGCCCCGGTCGGGTAACCGCTCGCCGACCGGGGGTGGGACGCGTCGCTGGGGGTGGGGCCGGGTGCCGGAACAGCAGGATCACGCGCGGGTCGGCACGGCACCGGGGCGTACGGCGGACCGGCCGTTGCTGGCGTCCCGGTTGACGCCGGCCGCGCCACCCGGGTCGGTGGTGGCCCGCCCCCGTCTGCTGCGCCTGCTGGACGAGGGCAGCACGGGGCCGGTCACCCTGGTCGCCGCGCCGGCCGGCTGGGGCAAGACGACGCTGCTCGCCTCGTGGGTGCGGCTGACCGGTGCCGCCCAGGAGACCGGGCCGGGTCCGGTGGTGCCCGACGCCGGTGCGGCCCCGGCGGTGGCCGGACCGGAGCCGGCGTGGGTGTCGGTGGAGACCGGCGACGACGGCGAGCGGCTGTGGGCGTACCTCGCGGCGGCGCTGCGGGCGGCCACCGGGCCCGACGACGACGGCCCGGTGCCCGACCGGCCGCCCCGCCCCGACCAGTTGGAGGCCCTCGCCGCCGCCCTCGCCACCGCGGACCGGCCGGTCCTGCTGGTCCTGGACGACCTGCACCGGATCACCGATCCGGCGGCGCTGGCCGGCCTGGAGTTCTTGCTGCGGCACGCCGAGCAGCGACTACGCCTGGTGGTCGGGGCGCGGGCGGGGCTGCCGTTGGCGCTGCACCGGCTCCGCCTCGCGGGCGAGCTGACCGAGATCGGCCCCGACGACCTGGCGTTCACCGACGACGAGGTGGCCGACCTGCTCACCGCGCACGGAGCGGCACTGCCGGCGAGCGCGGTGCACCGGCTGCGCGAACGCACCGGCGGGTGGCCGGCCGCGCTGCGGATCGCCGCCCTGGCGGTACGCGGGCAGGCCGACCCGGAACGCTGGGTGGGCCAGTTCGGTGGTGACCAGCCGGAGATCGCCGGCTACCTCCAGGAGGAGGTGCTCGCGGCGATCGACCCGACCGATCGGGACCTGCTGCGCCGCACAACCCTCGCCGAGACGGTCTGCGCCGACCTGGCCGAGGCGTTGACCGGCCGCACCGATGCCGCCCGGGTCCTGGCCGACCTGGCCGGGTCGGGTGGTGTGCTGCGCCGGGAGGACGGCCGCCCACCCTGGTACCGCCTCGAACCGCTGCTGGCCGACCTGCTCCGGGCCGAGCTGGCCGGGTTGCCCGCCGACGAGTTGCGCGAGCTGCACGTGCGGGCCGCCGACTGGTACGCCCACGCCGGTCGGCCGGCCGACGGTCTGCGGCACGCGTTGGCCGCCGGCCGATGGGACCTGGCCGGCGACCTGTTCGTCGCGTACTGGCCGGAGCTGACCCGCTACGACCGGGACACGCCGGCCGTTGCGCCGCCGCCGTCTCCACCGCCGGAGGTGGTCCGCGCCGACCCGGAGGTGGCCCTGGCCTGCGCAGCCGAGCGGGCGTACGCCGGTGACCTGCCGGCCGCCACCGGCCACCTGCGCACCGCGGCCGCGTACGCGGGGGGTCTGCCGGTGCCCCGCCGGGACCGGTTCCTGCGGCTCGCCACCGCGCTGGAGTTGACCGTGGCCCGGCTGGAAGCCGACCCGGTGCGGGCGCGGGCTGCCGCAGCCCGGTTGCTGCGGACCCGTCCCGCCGGGGCCGACCCGAGCGGGACGCCGGACGCCGCGCCGACGAGCGGTGGCGGCGGCGCACCCGACGACGCGGACCTGCGGGCGTTCACCGGCACCGCGCTGGGGCTGATGGAGTTGGCCGCCGGCGCGTTGCCCCACGTGCGCTTCGTCCGGGCCCGCTCGGCGGCCCGGGACGCCGGACGGGCCCGCACCGAACTGGTCGACGCCAGCCGCTGCGCGCTGCTGCTCGCCGTGCGCGGCGACCTGCGCGCGGCGGAGCGGGCGGCCCGGGACGCGCTGGGCATGCCGCCGTGCCGGGGCTGGTCCTGCCGCCTCGACTGCGGCTACGCGTACCTGGCGTTGGCCGTGGTGGCGCTGCACCGCGACCAGCCCGACGAGGTGGCCGCGAACCTCGCTCTGGCCACCCCGGCGACCGGCGGCCCGGAGTCGGAGGACGGCGAGCCGGTGGCGGCGGCCGTGGCCGCGCTGTGCCGGGCGCGGCTGCACGGTGACGCCGGTGACCCGGCGGCCGGCCAACGGCTGCTCGTGCGGGCGCGGGAGGCGTTGACCGAGCTGCCGGACGCCGCCGAACTTGCCGCCCTGCTGCGGGCCGCCGAGGCGGAGCTGCGGGCCGAACGGGGCGACCTGGACGGTGCCCGCGAGCTGCTGGCCGGCGACGACCCGACGCTCGCGGTGGGCCTGGCGCGGGTGGAGCTGCGGGCCGGCGACGCCGGTGCCGCGGGTCGGGCGCTGCCGGACTGGCAGGCTCCGCACGCCCAGGCGTGGCCTCTACCGGTACGCCTGGACGCCGGCCTGCTGGACGCGGTCCTCGCCGAGCGGGGCGGAGACCTCCGACGCGCCGGTCGGATCCTGGAACAGGTGCTCGACCTCGCCGGCCCGCAGGGCTGCCGGCGGGTCTTCACCCGCGCCGAGACGCCGGTACGCGACCTGCTGGCCGCACACCTGGACGCCGGCACCGCGCACTTCTCCCTCGTCAGCGACCTGGTACGGGACGCCGAACCGGCCCCGACCCGACCACCCGCCGAGCCGGGAGGCACGCTCGACGAGCCGCTCACCGAGCGGGAGCTGACCATCCTGCGGTACCTACAGAGCATCCTGTCCAACGTGGAGATCGCCAGCGAACTGTCCCTGTCGGTCAACACGGTGAAGACGCACGTGCGCAACATCTACCGCAAACTCGACGCGACCCGCCGGCGTGAAGCTGTCCGGCGGGCGCGCGAGCTGCGGCTCCTCTGAGCCGTCGGGCGGTCAGGCGTTCGCGGCGGCGTCCACCGCGGCCAACAGGTCGGGCAGGTCGTACCCGGCCTCGTGCCGGATCTCGTTGACGAAGAGCGTCGGGGTGCCGTTCACGCCGCTGCGGATGCCGCCGACGAAGTCGCGGCGGACCCGGTCGGCGTGTGCCCGGCTCTGCACCTCGGCGTTCAGTTCGTCCGGCGGCAGGCCCACCTGCTCGACGCCGAGCGAGAGGTGCACCGGGTCCAACTGGTCCTGGTGCTCGTAGAGCCAGTCGTGCATCTCCCAGAACCGTCCCCGGGTCGCGGCCGCCTCGGCGGTCTCGGCGGCACGCTCGGCGTACGGGTGCACGTTGGCGATCGGGAAGTAGCGGTAGACCAGCCGTACCGTGTCGGCCCGCTGCCGCAGCATCTCGTGCAGGTTGGGGTACGCCGCGCCACAGAACTGACACTGGAAGTCGCCGTACTCGACGACTGTCACCGGCGCGTCGACCGGCCCTCGGGCGTGGTCCTCGGCGGTCACCGGGTCCCGGAGTCGGGCGGTGACCTGAAGTGGCGTACTCATCGCGCCATCACCCCCTGCTGGAGCCGGTCCAGGGCGTCGAAGATGCCGTCCGCGCCCGGGTTGACGTCCGGCGGGGACAGGAGGCTCCAGGCCACCGTCCCGGCGGGGTCGAGCACCACCAGGGCGCGCTGCGCCTCACCCGACGGGGCGTACGCGCCGTAGCGGCGGGCCACCTCGCCCTTGGGCTCGAAGTCGGCGAGCAGCGGGAACTCGATGCCCCGGGCCTCCGCGAACGCCCGGTGTGACCAGATGCTGTCCACCGAGATGCCGAGGACCGCTGCCTGGTACTGGTCGAACACCGGCGCCGCCGCCTGGTAGAGCGCCATCTGGTCGCCGCAGACCGGGCTCCAGTCGGCGGGGTAGAAGGCGAGCACGACCGGCCGGCCGCGGAACTGCTCCGGCCCGATCTGGTGCCCGTCCGGTGTAGCCGCGAGGGTGAAGCCGGGGGCGGGGCTCCCCGGTTGGATCAGCCCGTTCGGATCACTCATGCCCCCAGCCTGCTCCCGGGGCGGGTGAGGTCGGCTCACCCGTCCCGGGTGGTTCCGCGTACGCCTCAGCGCAGCACCGGGGCGACGGCGATGTGGTTCTGCACCTCACGGATGCCCGGCGCCGACCAGACCACCTGCTCCACTTCGGCCCGTTCGGGCATCGAGTGCACCAGCCCGGCGAGCACCGCCGTGTCGCCGTGCACCCGTACGGTGATCCGTTCGGCCTCGGTGGCTCCGGCGCGGGCGAGCGCGTCGACGATCCGGTCGGCGAGGTTCTGGCCGTCCGGCGGCGCGGCCGGGCGCACACTGATTCCGTTGCTCACCCCGCGTACGCCGGTGAGCCGACCGACCGACCGTTCGGCGGCGCGCCGCTGGTACTCCCACTCGACCTCGCCGTGCAGCGTCACCCAGCCGGCCGAGACGGTCACCTGGAGCTTCTCGACGGGTACGAACGCATCCCACTCCAGGGTGTGGCCGGCCGCGGCGGCCAGGTCGGGGTCGGCGCGTTCCGCGCTGCCGGGCAGGTGGACGGCCAGGTCGTTGGCGACCGCCCGGACTCCGACGACGCGGTGGGTGGCCCGTTCGGCGGCCCACTTCTTCGCGTAGCTGTCCACCCGGCCGGTGAGGGTTACGACGCCCTCGCCGACGGTCACGCCGATCTCGTGCGGTTGCACGCGTGGTTCCCAGGTCAGCTCGTCGAGTACGGCGGACTGGATGTCCTGGTCGGTGCGGCTGATCGTCGCGGTGGCCATCTGTCCCTCCTCCGGTGCGTCGGGTGGCGGACCGGCCGACGACCGTGGCCGCAGGCCCGCCGGGATGTGATCCTGCCGCCGGACGGGGTGAGCCGCCCTCGCCCGGTGTGGGTGACGGCGCTGCCCACAGCCGGTGGTGGGGCGGCCACGACGGTCATGGACATCGATCGTGGGAGCGCTTCCAAAGTTGTTGCCGATCGGTTACGGTGAACGAGTTCCTCCACATCGGGAGCCGTCGCGTCGGGTGGGAGCAAGGGCAGCTCCGTGCCTTCCCCGTCGTGCCCCCGCCGCCGTGCCCGTCCCCCGGGCCACGGCGCCACCATCGGAGTTCGACCCGTCCCCCGGGCCCTCATTCCGAGAAGACACCAACCGCGCAGAGGTCTCGTCAGCGCGTCCGTGTGCCGGGACCGACCCAGATCACCGGTCCGCCGGGCCGCCTGAGGGGTCCGGCACCCGGCGGACCGGCCCATCCGACCAACCCGCGTCGCGTCCCCCTCCGCTCGCGACCGGGGAGGGGTCGGAGCGGGGCACGAACGAGCCCCGCTCCGACCGTGGTCGCAGCGGGGCTCACGCGTGTCGTGCGGAAGGCCTGTCTCAGACGGCGGGGGAGTTGGGGCGGTCCACGTCGACGAACTCCACGTCGTCGACGGCGCGGTCGTCCCGGCTGCCGGCGGCCCGGGCGGCGGAGCCGACGGCCCAGCCGACCGCCGCGCCGACGAGCGCGGCGCCGATCAGCAGCGTCCAGGGCAGCGCCGGCTGACGCCCGGCGAGCGCGTCGAAGGCCAGCGAGGCACGGCGCCGCGCCTCCTCGGCCGCGGAGCCGACCAGGTCACCGGCCCCGTCGGCGAGGTCGCCGCTGCTGCGACGAGCCGAACGGGCGGTGTCACGGACGCTGTCCCCCGCGGAGCTGACGGCGGAGACCAGGTGCTCCCACGCCTGGTCCGCGATCCGCTCCGGCTTGCTGCGGCGGTCCAGCAGGTTGGTTCCGAACATCGTGGTTACCTCCTCGGGTGCCGAATCCGCCGGCCACTTCGGACCTCGGCGTCTGTTCAGCGCGTCACGGTTCGCCTTCCTGGCAGTGCCCCGTGCCGGTCGGGCGCAAACCCGGTCCGCTGCTCGCCGCCGTTCAGCGCACCATCACCACGGCCGCGCCACGGGCGAAGTCGTCGTCATCGTCGTCGTCATCGTCGCCACCGCCACCGAAACCGCAGGCCAGTACGAGGGCGAGCAGAACGCCGACGCCGGCCAGCCCGGCCAGTCTCTTGATCATTGAAGGTCCTCTCCGTCACGGTGGGTGTCCCCGGCCGATGCTAGGTGCGGTCGGCAACCCCGCGGTCGTCCGTACGGACACGTGGCCCCCGACACGCCGGCGGCACGCTGGGCGGACGCGGGCGGCGGCGGGTCGGCGGGCGGCGCGGACCGGGACCGCTACCCTGGTTCGGCGGCGCGTCGGCTCCGACCGGCCGCCGAATGATCGAATAACAGAAATTTCGGAACTGGGAGCCCTGATGTGCCCAGATCCGCGAATTGCTCATCCCGAGGGGTGGCGACCGAGGCCGTCGGAGGAATACTCTCGGTCGCGGCCCGCGTACTGATGAGGCGCCCGGGGGACGGGCGGGTGGAGGTGCTCGCGTGAGCCTGTCGATCGTGAAGTCGGTTCTGTCCGGTGGTGTGGTGGAGATCGCCCCGCGAGGTGAGATCGACGTCGACACCGCGTACGAGGTGCGCGAGGCGATCGCGGAGGTGCTGGCCAAGGGCCGCCCCCTCCGCATCGAACTGAACATGAGGCTGGTCACCTTCATCGACTCCGTCGGCATCAGCGCCATGGTCGCCGGCTTCCAGACCGCCGAGGTCAGTGGCGTCAGGCTCGTGGTCACCGAGCCGAGCCGTTTCGTGCACCGGCAGCTCTGGGTGACGGGTCTGCTCGGCCTGTTCGGCGCCCCGGAGCCCTACTTCGCCGGCGCCGCCACCCCCGAGGTGCTTCCCGGCGCCTGAGCGACCCGTCAGCGCTCCTCCTCCAGACCGGTCAGGTCCACGTCGGTCATCTCGCTCACCGCGCGGATGGCCGTCACCGACGCGTACCCCGCTGCCAGCAACGCCACGTCCGTGCCCGGCTGCGCGGCCTGACCCGGCTCCTCCAACGCGGTACGCACGAACCCGTGCCCGGACTCGGCGACCGTCATCTGCACCTGACCGAAGCTGGCCAACGTCCCGCGACGTACCCCGCGCAGGCGCTCGTGCGGCAGGTCCGGGGCGTTCACGTTGAGCACGCTCTCCATCGGCGCGGCGGTCAGCCGGGGGAGCAGGTCGAGGGCGACCCGCGCGGCGGTGCTCCAGTGCCGTTCGGCGTCACGTACCCGGGCGGCGGCGTCCACGGCGGCGCCACCGCTGGCGGCCGTGGCCTCGCCGGCGGTGAGGACGTCCAGGGATACGGCCATCGCCCGGCAGCCGTTCGTGGCGGCGGTGAACGCGGCGCCCACCGTGCCGGAGTGCAGCACGGCGCGACCGGCGTTGGCGCCCCGGTTGATGCCGGAGAGCACCACCGACGGCGGCGGACCGAACGCCCCGTGCAGCGCGATCAGCGTGATGAAACCGGGCGTGCCACCGACCCCGTACGCCGGCACGCCGTCCAGGTCGGGCAGCGGGTGCTCGTGCACGACCACCCGTCCGTCGCGCTCCGTCGCGCTCATCGCGGCGCTTGTGCCGCTGGCCTCCTCCAGCGGCGCGGCGATCACCACGTCCAGCCCTCGCTGGGTCGCCGCCCAGGCCAGCGCCTGGATGCCCGGCGCGGCGATCCCGTCGTCGTTGGTGACGAGGACCCGCAGCGTCATCGTTCGACCACCCGGTCGGCCAGCTCGTCAGGTGTTGTGCGCTCCTGCGGACGGCTGTCGGCCGGCACCAGCCGCACCCGCTCCACCAGGCCGGTGATCGAGTCCAGGCGGCCGGTGCCCAGGCCGTGCCGGGTCACGTTCAGCGCCCCGGCGGCGGCGCCGGTACGGATGGCGGTCCGGATGTCGCCACCGCGTGCCACCACGGCGGCCACCCCGGCCGTCATCGAGTCGCCCGCGCCGCGCGGGTCGGCGGCCTCCAGCCGGGGCATCTCCACGTCGAACAACTCGCCGTCGATGAGCGCCAGCGCCGGCTGGTCGGCCCGGCTCACCACCACCGTCTCGGCGCCGGAGGCGTGCAGGTCGTACATGGCCCGGGTCAGGTCCGGCATCTCGTCGCTGCGGGCACGGCCGTCACGGATCAGCTCCTCGTGGCTCACCTTGAGGAAGAAGACCCCACTGTCCAGCACCGCGCCGAGGTGTTCGCCGGAGAGGTCGACGACGACCTGACCACCGTTGGCCCCGAGATCGGCGGCGAAGCGCCGGTACAGGTCGGGCGGTACGAGCCACGGCGCGTTCGGTCCACTGAGGATGCTCACGGGAGCTCGCAGACCCTCACCCAGCGCCAGGTTGTACAGCTCGTCCAGCTCGTGCCGGCTCAACGGCTGCCCGGGCACGTCGGCGATCTCCTGCCGTGATCCGCCCCGGCGGTCGTGCACGTACCCGCCGCTGCCGGAGTCGCGGACCACCACCTTGAGGTCCACCCCCTCGCTGACCAGCAGCGGTTCCAGCACCTGGCCGATCTCGCCGCCGAGGGCCGCGCAGAGCACCACGTCGACCCCCAGCGACAGCACCATGCGGGCCTGCCACACCCCCTGCCCACCGGGGTGCAGGTGCAGTTCGGTGTGGTCGTTCGGCTGGTCGACGGTCACGGTCAGTTGAGGAGTGGGCGCGAAGACCATCACGTGTCCACTCATCGCTCGTCACCGCTCACGAGTCCGCCCCTCCGTCACCGTCGGTGATTCCCTATCAATCGACCCTAATGGGGCAAGTCGCTGATCACCGGGCATCGGTCGGTGTCGGGACGGGCGTTGCCAGCCCGATCGGTGTACGGGACGATCGGGCGACCAGCGACGGCGGGAGACGGTGTGCTCAGGCGCGATACCTTCGGTTACACCGTCCAAGCCCGGTGCTCACCCGCCGACGCCGCCGCGCTGCTCAGCGACCTGACCCGGCAGGGCGAGCTGCATCCGCTGATCGTCGACGTCCGCCGCCTGCCGCCCCGACCCGGCGCCCTGGCCAGCTACGCCATCAGCGACCGGCTGGTGGCCGGCCCGCTACGCTTCCGGACCACGTATCAGGCGGACGTGCTCACCAGCGACACCGACGAGATCATCATGGTGGCGCGCCAGTGGCCGGCCACCACCGTGCACAACCACACCCGGCTGCGCGCCGAACCGGACAACCTCCTCCGGGTCGACGTCGAAATCACCCTCAGCGCACCCGCCCCGCTGTTCCGGTACGCCTTCCGCCAGGCCCGCGCCGCCCACCTCGCCCTCGCCAGCCGCCTCGGCGCGGCCCTGGAACGCGCCAGCAACCCCCCAACCCCCGCCTGACCCCCGCCCGCTGCCCGCGGCCGCTGTCCGCGCCTGCCTTCCGCGCCCGCGCCCGCCGCTACGCGCCCGCGAACACCCGGGCCCGGCGCCCCTCGCGCCCGCCGCTCCGCGCCCCGCGAACACCCGCAGCCCGCAAGATCGCACTCGATCCACGAAGTAGTGGCATCCCGCAACGCCGAGGCCACTACATCCCGGATGTAGCGCGATCATGGTCGGCGGGCGCGGTGGGACCGGCGGTTACGGCGGGTCCGAAGGATCCTGCAGAGGTGGCGGGTCGTGCGCGGCCGGCGCGATCACGGCCGGCCCGGCCGGCGCGACCAGCGCCGGTGGGGCGGCGGCCCCACGGCTTGTAGGTGGAGAGCACCGTCGCGATGATCATCAGGCTGGTCGAGACGGCGGGGGCGATCACCAGGTCGGCGCGGTCCCGGGCGGGGAGGGCGGCACCAAGCATGCCAGCGTGGCGCAGGTTCGGGGTGAGCAGGAACAGGACCAGCCCGACCATCACCGTGGTGATCAGTAGCTTGGCCAGCACCCAGCGGTAGCGCAACAGTCCCCACGGCGTGAGGAGTGCGCTGGCCACGCCGATCAGCCAGACCAGCACGCTCAGCGGCGCGAACAGCACGGTTCCGAGCAGCGCGGTGACCGGGTAGACGACGGCCGGGTCGGCGCCGCGTTGTACCGCCACGCCGAGGGTGAGCAGCACCAGGTCGGTGCCGAGCCAGCCGAGGGAGGTGACCAGGTGCAGGGTGAGCAGCGCCTTGCGGGCCGTGGGCGGAAGTCGCATGGGAACGATGCTGCCGCCGGGCGTCCGCCGGGTCGTCCGACCGTCGGCGGCATTCGGGGTACGCCCGCTGACGTAGCCGTGGCCGGCACCCCGGTTCGGGACGCCGGCCACGGGTGGGGTCAGTACACCGACAGGTGTACGTGGTTGGTGTGGTCGCTGGACGGGTCGCCGCCCGCCCCGCTGTACGACTTCCATCCGCTGCTGGGCAGCCAGATCTGCCGGTACCAGATCACGTACAGGACGGCGAGCCGGTCGGCGTTGCGGATGAAGTAGGCGGCCAGGTTGTTGCCGTACGTCTTGTCGCCGCCGGTGGCGTCGCCGCCGAAGCCGTTCTTCTGCGCGGCGAAGTCGCACGCGCGACCCTTCGGGTGTTCACCTGAGCCGCCGGAGCGGTGGCAGGAGACGTACCGGGTGAAGCCGGCGGCCTTGGCCTGGTTGAGCGCGTGCAGGGTGCGGGGGGTGATGCACCCGCTGGCCGGGGTTGGGTCGTTGACGCTGCACGACTCCGAGGGCCAGGAGCCGTCGGAGTTGCGCGGGGCGGCCGTGGCGTTCGCGCTTGAGGTGCCCCGGTTGGAGCCGCTGTCGGAGGTGGTCTGCGGCTTGGGTGTGGTGGCCACGGTCAGGGCCCGTTCGGCCTGTTCCTTGCGTTTGGCCATCACCGCGACCTGCTTGCGCTGCTCGCGGATCTCGCCGTCCAGGGCGACGCGGGTGCGGGTGGCCTCGTCCTTGGTGGCGATCAGGTCGCGTAGCACCCGGTCCTCGTTCGCGGCGACCGCGTCGAGGGCGGCGGCCCGGTCCATGAAGCCTTCGGGGGTGTTGCTGTTGAGCAGCGCGGACATCGCGCCGAGGCGGCCGGTGCGGTAGGCGACGCCGGCGATCTCGCCGACCTTGCCGCTGCGGGCGTCCAGTTCGGCTTCGGTGGTCTTGAGCTGGGTGGTGAGTTGTTGCTGCCGCTGCACGGAGGTGTCCAGGGCGCGCTTGGCGTCCAGGTATCCCTTGCTGGCGGCTTCCAGTTGGGCGCGGAGCGCGGGGGTGCCGCCCTCTTCGTCGCTGTCGGGTGCCGCGGCGGCCCGTTGGGTGTTCGGGGGAGCGGCCGTCGCGCCGGCCGGGAGTGCGACGCCGAGGGCGAGCATCGCGACGATCAGGGCCGCCAGGCGGGCGGCGGGTGGTCGTGCTGGTGCCACTACGCATGTCCTTCCGTCAGCCGCCGACCGGGTTAGCTGACGGGTTCGGGACGGAAGATCCCTACCGCTGACGCGGATGCACCCCAGGAACGTGGTTCCCCGGTTCGCCCGCTCGGGCGATTAGGCGGCGGCCGCCACCGGCGCCGGGAGGGCGCCGCCTGGTGGAGGCCGGGACCGAGCCTACCGGGGCCGGTGGGGCGCCTGCAGCCGTTGTGACGGACGGTGCGTGCGTCATCACCAAAAACTCGGACAAAGGCGAGCGTACCTCTCGAAACACCGTCACCATTCGACCGAACCGCAGGCGCCGGGCGCGGCGGCCGGCTCGATCTGGAGCGTCGCGTGTTCGATCCGGAAGTCGTCGTGCAGGGCGGTACGCGCGGCGCTGAGGACCGTGCCGACCTCCGCGCCGGGCTCCATGGTCAGGTGTGCGGAGGCCACCTCCATGCCCGAGGTGAGCGTCCAGACGTGCAGGTCGTGGACCTCGACCACGCCGGGTACGGCGGCGAGCCGGTCGTGTACGGCGGTGACCTGGAGGTGTTCCGGGGCGGCCTGCACGAGGATGCGGACGGCGGCCCGGCCGAGGCGCCAGGTGCGGGGCAGGATGAACACGCCGATGGCGACCGCGACCAGCGGGTCGGCCCACCACCAGTCGGTGACCGTGATGAGCAGCGCCGCGCCGATCACGCCGAGCGAGCCGAGGAGGTCGCCGAGCACCTCCAGGTACGCGCCCTGGAGATTGATGCTCTCCCGGGCGCCGGCGCGCAGCAGCGCGAAGGCGACCACGTTCGCGAGCAGGCCGAGCACGGCGACCGCGAGCATCGGGCCGGCCAGCACCTCGTGCGGGTCACCGAATCGGCGGATCGCCTCGACCACCACGTAGACCGCCACGCCGGAGAGCAGGACGGCGTTGGCGAGGGCGGCGAGAACCTCGAGGCGGTACAGCCCGAAGGTGCGCTGCGGATCGCCGGTGGCCCGGCGGGTGGCGGTGATCGCGGCGAGTGCCATGCCGATGCCGAGCACGTCGGTGAACATGTGTCCGGCGTCGGAGAGCAGGGCCAGCGAGCCGGTGCGCAGGGCCGCCACCGCCTCGACCACCATCAGGGCGGCGAGCAGCCCGAACGCTGCCCAGAGCCGGCCCCGGTGCTGGTGTGCGGCATTGGCGACCGACGCGTGGTGGTGGTCATGACCTGCGCCCACGAAACCCACCCTCCGTCGCCAGCCGGGACCCGGTCAAATGTATGCGCACATTGCTATGTGTGCAAGTGTACGGCGACGGCCGCCCCGGCGGTGCTCATCGGGGCCGGATCAGCCGGTCGGGTCGACGGTGGTGAGCCGCTGGGTGGCCCGGGAGAGCGCGACGTAGAGCGTCCGTACCCCGGCACCCGGATCCGCCCGGATCTCGCTCGGCGCGACCAGCACCACCCCGTCGTACTCCATGCCCTTGGCCTCCAGGCTGGTCACCACCTGCAGGCGCGGTGCGCCGAGCGTGCCCAGCCAGCCGGCGACCTCGTCGCGGCGGGGGACCGGCGTGATCACGCCGACCGTGCCGTCCACCTCCGCCAGCAGGCCGGTGGCCGCCTCCACGACTGCCGTCTCCAGCCCAGCGGCGGGCACCACCAACTCGACCGGGTCGACCCCGGTGGAGCGTACGGCCGTCGGCAGCGGCAGGTCCGGGTAGAGCCGGCGGATCTCCGCCGCCGCCACCGCGAAGATCTCCGACGAGTTGCGGTAGTTGGTGGTGAGCGTGAAATCGTGCCGCTTGCGCCGGCCCAGCGCCTGGTCCCGCGCGCGCGTCAGCTCATCCGGGTCACCCGTCCACGCCGTCTGCGCCGGATCGCCCACCACCGTCCAGGAGGCCAACCGGCCCCGCCGGCCGATCATGCGCCACTGCATCGGCGACACGTCCTGCGCCTCGTCGACCACCACGTGCGCGTACTCCCGGTAGTCCGCCGGCCGTTCCCGGGCCGCCGCCCGCGCGGCGCGCTGCCGGTCGGCGAAGGTGCTCAACTCGCGAACCCCGCCCGCGAGCTGGAACGGGTCGCGCCGCGCCCGCGCCGGCTGCACCGGTTTGCCCAGCAACGCGTCCAACTCGTCGAGCAGCGCCACGTCGGCGATGGTCAGACCGGCCGAGTCCAGGTCCCGGTACGCGGCGCCCAGCAGACGGATCTCCGCGCCGGAGAGGATCCCGCCCGCGTAGCGGCGCAGCCGGTCCGGCCGGGCCAGCCAGCCGAGCACGTGCCGTGGGTGCAGTCGCGGCCACCACGCCTTGAGGAACTCCCGGAACTCCGGACGCTCGGCGATCTCGTCCTCGAAGGCCCGCTGCTCCGGCAACCGACCCATGTTCAGCCGGCGGGCCTGCGCCCAGAGCGCGGCGAACACCCCGTCGAAGCCCGCCCGCCGGGTCTCGTTGCGCCGGGCGCCACGGTTCAGCGCGCGGTCCCGGATCGCGTCCAGCTCGGCCCGGTCCAGCCGCAGCAGCGCACCCCGGTACAGCAGCCGCAGCTCGCCCGGGCCGCCCGGCACCGCGTCGCGGACCGCCCGCTCCAACACCCGGCGCATCCGCAGCGAACCCTTCACCGCCGCCACCTCCGGCGGGTCGGTGCGGGTGGCGGTCATGCCGGGAAAGAGGGTGCCCAACGAGTGCAGGGTCGCGGTGTCCTCACCGAGCGACGGCAGCACCGAGGCGATGTACTCGACGAAGACCGACGACGGGCCGACCACCAGGATGCCGCCGCCGGCGTACCGGCTGCGATCGGAGTACAGCAGGAACGCGGCCCGGTGCAGGGCGACCGCCGTCTTGCCGGTGCCCGGACCGCCGGCGACGATCGTCACACCGGAACCGGGCGAGCGGATCGCCTCGTCCTGCTCCCGCTGGATCGTCGCCACGATGTCCCGCATGCCCCGGCCGGTGGCCCGCGACAGGGTGGCCAGCAGCGCGCCGTCACCGACGACGGTCATCCCCTCCGGCGCGGCGGTCGGGTCCAGCAGGTCGTCCTCGATGCGGGTGACCCGCTCCCCACGGGACTGGATGGTGCGTCGCCGCACCACGCCCAGCGGCTGGTTCGGGGTGGCCTGGTAGAAGGCGGCGGCGGCCGGCGCCCGCCAGTCCACGACGAGCGTGCTGGCGTCCTCGTCGCGGATGCCGAGTCGCCCCACGTGCAACGTCTGCCGGTCCCGCAGGTCCAGCCGGCCGAAGACCAGCCCCTCGTGCTCGGCGTCCAGGGTGTGCCGCCGCTGCGCCGCGTGGAAGACCATCGCGTCGCGTTCGACGAGCGCGCCGAACGTACCCACCCGCGCCATCCGGTAGCCGTCCCGCTCGGCGCGTACCGCCGACCGGCGCAGCTCGGCCAGTCGGGCGTACACCCGGTCGAGGTGCCGTTGCTCGACGGCGATCTCCTGCTCCAGGGCGGTCTGGTCGGTCAACGCACGCTCCTTCGATGTCGCCGGCAGACGGCGCGAACCGCGCGGGCCAACCGCAGAAGGGTACGGCCCCGGGCCCGGCCCGCCGCGCGCGAGGTGCGTGAACGCGGCTCAGGCGCCCGCGCCGGCGGGAGTCGCGCCCCGCGTCGGGGACGGCCCCCCGGCGAGTACGCGGCGTAGGACCCCGGTCAACGCGGAGTTCACCTCGTCGGCGCGTTCCATCATCAGCATGTGCCCGGCGCCCGGGCAGACGGTCAGCTCGGTGGCCGGCAGCGCCGCGGCGATCGACTCGGCGCACGGGGGCGGGGTCAACCGGTCCCGATCGCCGACCAGCGCGGCGGCCGGCAGGTGGGCCAGCGCGGCGAGGGTGTCCAGGCGGTGCTGGGCGCCGATGGAGGCGCGGAAACCGCCGATCGAGCGCAGCGAGGCGCGGGCCACCGCCGAGGTGACCAGCCGGATGTCGGCCGGCTCGCACCGGTCGCCGAAGAGCATCCACCGGATGCTCGGTTGCAGCGCGCGCAGCAGCGCCCGGGGCGCCCGCCAGGACCCGCACCGGGCCAGCACCCCGGCGCCGGTGGTCTCGGCGAGCCGGATCAGCCGGGTGATGCGCGGCGAGAGCCCGTACGCCGTGTGCGTGTGCCCCTCGGCGGTCGTCGAGACGAAGACCAGCCCGGCCGTGCGGGCGGCGAAGTGTGCGGGGTGGCGGTGCGCGTACTCCATGATCGTCATGCCGCCCAGCGAGTGCCCGACCAGGACGACCCGCCCGGTCGGCGCCACGGTGTCGAGCACCGCGGCCAGGTCGTCGCCGAGCTGGGCCAGCGTGGCGGTCGGCAGCTCCATGCAGCTGGACCGCCCGTGCCCCCGCGCGTCGTAGGTAACCACCCGCACCGCCCCGTCGGCGGCGAGCGCCTCGACCTGCCGGTGCCAGGCGCGCCCGTCAAGCGTCCAACCGTGCAGCAGGACGGCCGTGACCTGGGCGTCCGCCGGCCCCGTCGCCTCGACGTGCAGCCGTACACCGTCCGGCATACCGACCTCGAAACGCTCCGGCATCGCCACCTCCCCAGGGCCGCCCGCCACCATCAGCACCGGGATACCCGGCGGTAACACCGGCTACCCGCCATCAGACCACGTCAATCGCTCCCTGGCGAACATTCCCGACCCCGCCCGCGGAGCACGGACGGCGGTCAAGCTGAACGGCATGGGGTCGTCGCAAGCGCCCACGGGCGCGACGCCGGGGCGGCTGGCCGGTGGCACGCCCCGCGCCGCGCTGGCCGACCTGCTCAGCGGCAACCGGCGGTTCGTCAGCGGCCAGCCGATCCACGGACACGACGTCACGGCCGCCGCGGCGACCGCCTCCGGCGACCAGCAGCCGTACGCGGTGGTGCTCGGCTGCATCGACTCAAGGGTGCCGCTGGAGGCGATCTTCGACCAGACCTTCGGCGCGATCTGCGTCATCCGCACCGGCGGGCACGTGCTCGACCGCGCGGTGCGCGGCTCCATCGAGTACGTGGTCGGTCAGCTCGGCGTACCTCTGGTGATGGTGCTCGGCCACGAGCGGTGCGGCGCGGTGGGCGCCACGGTGGACGCCCTGCGCGCCGGCGAGCGGCCCGGAGGTTCGCTCGCCCACCTGGTGGACGAGATCGCCCCGGCGGTACTGGAGGTGGGGTTGGACGACCCGGCGGTGCTCGCCCTGGCGGTCCGCCGGCACGTCCGGCGGACGGTGGACGCGCTCCGGGTCGACGACCTGCTGGCCGGGCCGATCGGCGCCGGTCGGGTGGCCGTGGTCGGTGGCCTCTACGACCTGGCCACCGGGGAGGTCGCCCTGATCGACCCGGCGTGAACCCGCGCGGCCGTCGACCGCTCCGGGTACGGCCCGGGGGCGGGTCGCGGACGCGAAACCGCCCGCCGGGTCATCCCGGCGGGCGGTTCGGCGGTGCTGTGGTGGGGGAAGATCAGCCCTCGAAGACGCCGGCGGCGACCAGACGCTTCTCGGTGGCCTCCCAGCCGTCGTTCGGGTGGGTGGTGGCCAGGTTGTTGATCTCCGCCCGGATCTTGGCGGCGTGACCGGCGGCGGCCAGCACCCGGATCTCCTCGACGAAGGCGTCGGAGTCGGTGCGCAGGTGCGCGGTCTTGCCGTTGGTCAGGTTCCGCACGTAGGCGTGCTTGCCGCCGTTGAGCGGGATGAGGTACTTGAACTCGCCCAGCACGCTGAGGGCGCCACCCTGGCCAGCCTGGCCGGCCCGGACGGACGCGCGCGCGGTCTTAGAGGTGTTGCTCGCCACGGAGGTACTCCTTGCAAGACGTACGGGAGGACTGAACGTCCGGGGGCTGTGTGCGGGCCACTCTGACTCGGCCCGCGAAGGTGTGACGCGGCAGAAGCCGCCGGTGGAACTGTACACGACCACGACATCAGGCTGGTCGTCGCGGTGTCCTGAGAGGCAACGGAGACCACCCGTCCGGCTATTCCACCCGGCGTTTTTTCCGATTCCCTGGCGCACCATCCGTCACAGGAGTCATCATGTGTTGCAGCAACCACTCGGGTGGACGAGGTCGTAGGGGAAGACGCACCTCGCTCTCCGGGAGGTCACCGTGCCAACGCGTGGCGTCGTATACGTCCACTCGACCCCGCTCGCCGTGTGCTCACACGTCGAGTGGGCGATCGCGCGCGTCCTAGCCGCGCCGGTCAACCTGCAGTGGACGGCTCAGCCCGTCGATCCCGGCGCCCGCCGGGCCGAATGCGGGTGGACCGGTCGTCCGGGGACGGGCGCCGAGCTGGCTGCTGCCCTACGGCAGTGGCCCATGATCCGTTTCGAGGTCACCGAGGAGCCGAGTCCCGGCGCCGACGGTGAACGGTTCATGTACGTGCCGGCCCGTGGCCTGTTCCGGGCGACCGTCGGCGCGGCCGGTGACATCCAGCTGGGCGAGGACCGGCTGCGGGCGCTGATGGCCGGCTCCCGTGCGCCGGAGGCGCTGGCGCACGCCCTGGACAAGGCGCTCGGCACCGCGTGGGACGCCGACCTGGAGCCCTACCGGTACGCGGGTGACGGCGCGCCGGTGACCTTGCTCACCAGGGTCGGCTGACCAGGTCGTCCCTGGCGCTCACCGGGCGGCGCCGACGCCGACCGGTAAGGTCAAGTTGCCCCGATAAGGGGGAACTGGTGGGATGGTCGGCGTGCCGATTCGCCCGCTACGCGCCAGCGTCGCCGTCGCCGCCCTGACCGCCCTGCTCGTCTCCGGCTGCACGGGTACCCCGGACAGTCCCGAGCCGACGCCCGGCCCGACCGGCAGGTCCGCCGGCCCCGGCGCCCCCGCCACGACACCGTCCGGCGACCCCGCCGCCCGCGCCGCCGCGCTTGTCGCCACGCTCTCCGACGAGGATCTGGTCGGCCAGGTGCTGATGCCGTACGCGTACGGCAGCTCGGCGACGAAGGTCTCACCGGGCTCGGCCGCCGGCAACCGGGCCCTCGCGGGTGTCGACACCCCCGCCGACATGATCGCCAAGTACCGGCTGGGTGGGCTGATCCTGGTCGGTTTCAGCGCCGACGACCCGACCAAGGGCAACCAGGAGACCACGAACGTCGACAACCCGAAGCAGGTGCACGAGCTGACCACGGGACTGCGCGCCGCCGCCGGCCGGCTCACCACCGGGCCGGCGCCCTTCCTGATCGGCACCGACCAGGAGTTCGGCGTGGTCACCCGCATCAGCGACGGCGTCACCGTGCTGCCCAGCGCCCTCGCGGCCGGCGCGGCCGGCGACCCGAAGCTCACCGAGGCCGCCTGGCGGGCCGCCGGCACCGAACTCGCCGCCATGGGGATCAACGTCGACTTCGCCCCGGTCGCCGACGTGCTCGCCACCCGCAGCACCGTGATCGGCTCCCGGTCGTTCGGGGCCGACCCGAAGCGCGCCGCGGCCCAGGTCGGCGGCGCCGTCCGGGGCCTCCAGTCCGGTGGCGTCGCGGCCACCCTCAAGCACTTCCCGGGCCACGGCCACAGCGCCGACGACTCGCACCAGGACCTGCCGGTGCTCACCCAGTCCGCGGCGGCGCTCAAGAGCGGCGCGTGGCCGCCGTTCACCGCCGGCATGGACGCCGGAGCGATGGCCGTCATGTCCGGGCACCTGGACGCGCGGGCCATCGACCCGGGCACCCCGGCGACCTTCTCGCACAAACTGCTCACCGACGTGCTGCGCGGCCAGCTCGGCTTCCAGGGCGTGGTGATCACCGACGGGATGAACATGGCCCCCGCGAAGCGCTGGGCGCCCGGCGAGGCCGCCGTCCGCGCGTTGAACGCCGGCAACGACCTCATCCTCATGACCCCGAACGTCGGCCAGGCGTACGACGGTCTGCTCGCCGCGCTGCGCGGCGGGTCGCTGCCCCGGGCCCGGCTCGTCGAGGCGGTCACCCGGGTGCTCACCATGAAGTTCCGGCTCGGCGCGCTGCCGGCCGCCCCGATGTCCACGCTCAACACCCCGGAGCACCGCGCGGCCGCCGAGGCGCTGGCCGCCGGCGCCGTCACCGTGCTGCGCGGCGCCTGCGGCGGCGCGGTACGCGGACCGGTGACCGTCACCTCCTCGGACGGCCGGAACGGCACCCGGGCGGCGCTCACCGCCGCGCTGACCGCGGCCGGCGTGTCGGTCAAGCCCAGTGGCGGCACGGTGGTCCACCTGGTGGGCTACGGCGACGGTGCCGGTGACCTGCGCGCCGACGCCGCCGTCACTGTCGCCATGGACACCCCGTACGTGCTGGGCAAGGCCACGTCGCCGACGCTGCTGGCCACGTACTCCTCCACCCGGGCGTCGATGACCGCGCTCGCCGCCGTACTGGCCGGCAAGGCCCGGCCGGGCGGCCGCTCACCGGTGACGGTGCCCGGCCTGCCCGCCACCACCTGCGTCAGCGACTGAGCCGGCCCGCCCCGGGCGTCCTCACGTCGTGGCCGCGAGGCCCCGCACCGCGAGCCGGTACGCCGGCAGCACGTCGTCCCGTTCGGTGACGAGGCCCTCGTTGACCGTGAAGACCAGGGTCTGCCCCGCCGACCGGACGGCGAGCGCCCAGGCCCGGGAGGTCTCCCCGGTCAGCTCGCTGGTGGTGAGCCAGCTGGTCTCGGTGGCGTCGAAGGCGCCGGCCCGGACGTCGCGGAACTGCTGGCCGCTGACGGTGTCGCCGGTGCCGGCGGCGAACCCCTCCAGCACGGCGCGCGGCGGGACCGTCGGCGAGTCGGCCGCCCAGATCCGCAGGAATCCGCCGCCGGCACGACGCCCGTCCACCTCGCAGCGCGCGGTGGTGCCGCCCTGTCTGGTGAGCGCCGCGCCGACCAGCTCGGCCAACTCGCCCTCGGGGACCGTGACCGCCTCCGCCGTCCACCCGTCGGCCAGCGGAAACGAGACCGGCACCGGGCAGGGCGACCCGGTACCGCCGGCGGTGCCGCTGGACGGGGCCGGAGCCACCTCGTCGTACCAGGGCTCCCCGGTGGCCTGCGGGGCCGGCTGTCCGGTGGTCCGCCCGGCGGGCGCACCGGCCTCCCCGCCGCAGCCGGCCAGCAGGCCGAGGGTGAGTGCGCCCAGCGCGGCGACGCGGGTACGAGTGTCCATGGTGTCGAGTCCCCGTAAGTCGATCTTCAGTCGGGCCCATCAAAGCCGTACGGCACGGGGACGTCAATCGGGTACGCGGTCCGCGCCTGAGGCCGAATCGGGTCGCCCCGCCCCCGGTCGCTCTGACACCCTTAGCGGATGGGCGTGGCAGAGGGATTCCGGTTCGTGCACCGTACGGACGGCACGGTGGTGATCACCCATCACGGGCGGGTGGCCAGCACACTGCGCGGTGCCCGGGCGGCGGAGTTCCTCGCCGAGGTCGACGACGACCCGCAGTTGGTGATGGCCCGCTGGACGGGCAACTACCGCCGGGGCAACGAGCGCGTCGCGCGGCAACACCCCCGCAACCGGGGATGAGAACGCGTGACGGGCCCCCTCCGGTGCGGAGGGGACCCGTCGCGGTGCAGGCTCAGGGACGCGTGAACACGAGAGCCACGTTGTGCCCGCCGAAGCCGAACGCGTTGTTCAACGCGGCGGGGATCTCCATGTGCCGGGCCTTGTGCGCGGCAACATCGAGGGTGAGGCCGGGCTCCGGGTCGTCCAGGTTGATCGTCGGAGGGACGACGCCGTCGCGGATCGCCAGGATGGTGGCGATCGACTCCAGCGCGCCGGCCGCACCGAGCAGGTGACCGGTCATCGACTTCGTGGCGGCCAGCACCGGGTGGTCGCCGAGCGCCTTGTGCAGCGCGCCGATCTCCAGCATGTCACCGACCGGAGTCGACGTGGCGTGCGCGTTGACGTGCACGATGTCCCGCTTGGCCACGTCCGCGTCCGCGATCGCCTTGGCGATGGCCCGGATGGCGCCCTCGCCCTCGGCGTGCGGCTGGACGATGTCGTACGCGTCGGACGTGATGCCGGCGCCGGCCAGACGCGCGTACACCCGGGCACCCCGGGCGGCGGCGTGGTCGGC
The DNA here is from genome assembly GCF_040607375.1 of Micromonospora sp. NPDC005298. Taxonomy (NCBI): domain Bacteria; kingdom Bacillati; phylum Actinomycetota; class Actinomycetes; order Micromonosporales; family Micromonosporaceae; genus Micromonospora; species Micromonospora sp. NPDC005298. The sequence continues at coordinate 18,947 of NZ_JBEXGP010000015.1, read as the reverse complement.
CCGTTCCAGCACCACGACGCCGGCGCCCTCACCCAGGACGAAGCCGTCGCGGGCGGTGTCCCACGGACGGGAGGCCCGCTCCGGCTCGTCGTTGCGGGTCGACATGGCCCGCATCGAGCTGAAACCGGCGATCGGCAGCGGGTGGATGACCGCCTCGGTGCCGCCGGCCACCACCACGTCGGCCCGGCCGGCGCGGATGATGTCCAGGCCCAGCGCGATCGCCTCGGCGCCGGTGGCGCAGGCGCTCGCCACCGTGTGCACGCCGGCCTTGGCGCCCAGCTCCAGCCCGACCCACGCGGCCGGACCGTTCGGCATCAGCATCGGGATGGTGTGCGGGGAGACCCGCCGCGGCCCGGACGCCTCCAGGATGTCGTCCTGGGCGAGCAGGGTGGTGGCACCGCCGATACCGGAGCCGACGCTGACCGCCAGGCGCTCCCCGTCGATGCCGGAGTCGGTGAGGCCGGCGTCCGCCCAGGCCTGCTGGGCGGCGATGAGGGCGATCGCCTCGGAACGGTCCAGCCGGCGCAGTCGGACCCGGTCCAGCACCTCGGACGGCTCCACGGCCAGCTGTGCGGCGATCCGGACCGGCAGTTGCTCGGCCCACTCCTGGGTGAGCGCACTCACCCCGGAGCGGCCGGCGAGCATGGCGTCCCAGGTCGACGCGACGTCCCCGCCGAGCGGGGTCGTCGCGCCGAGCCCGGTGACGACGACGTCAGGACGACTCATGATCAGGACTGCGCCTCGATGTAGCTGACGGCGTCCCCGACGGTCTTCAGGTTCTGCACCTCGTTGTCCGGGATCTTGACGCCGAACTTCTCCTCGGCCGCCACGACGACCTCGACCATGGAGAGCGAGTCGACATCGAGGTCGTCGGTGAAGGACTTCCCCTCGGCCACGTCGTCCGGGTTCACTCCGGCAACCTCTTCGAGGATCTCGGCGAGGCCGGTGGTGATCTCGTCACGGGTCATTGCGGTTGGTTCCTTTCATCGGGGGGTTGTCCGGCGGCCGGCGTCGCCGACCGCCACTCCTGGAGCGCGTACGCGCCCGAGGGGATCTCAGGGACAGCGGACGACCTGACCGGCGTAGGTCAGGCCGCCGCCGAAGCCGAACAGCAGCACCGGTGCGCCCGAGGGCACCTCCCGCCGCTCGACGAGCTTGGACAGGGCGAGCGGGACACTCGCCGCCGAGGTGTTGCCCGACTCGACGATGTCCTTGGCGATGATCGCGTCCGGGATGTTGAGCCGCTTGGCGATGCCGTCGATGATCCGGGAGTTGGCCTGGTGCGGCACGAACGCGGCCAGCTCCGACGGGGCCACCCCGGCGCGCTCGCACGCCTTCAGGGCCAGCGGCGCCAGCGCGGTGGTGGCCCACCGGAACACGGACTGCCCCTCCTGCTGGATGTAGGGGCGCCAGCCCTCGATGCGTACCGCGTCGCTCTTCTCCGGCGCCGAACCCCAGACGACCGGGCCGATGCCGGCCGGCTCGTCCTCGGCGCTGGCGGTCACCACCGCGGCGCCCGCGCCGTCGGCGAAGATGATGCAGGTCGAGCGGTCGGTCCAGTCCGTGAAGTCGGAGAGCTTCTCGGCGCCGATGACGATCGCGTTGCGCGACGAGCCGGCCCGGATGGCGTGGTCGACGATGCCCAGCGCGTACGCGAAGCCCGAGCAGGCGGTGTTGACGTCGAACGCGCCCGGGGCGGTGATGCCCAGCTTCGCGGCGACCCGGCAGGCCACGTTGGGGCTGCGGTCGATCGAGGAGCAGGTGGCCACCACGACCAGGTCGATGTCGGCGGGGCTCAGGCCCGAGTTGGCCAGCGCCTTGCCGGCGGCGGCGGCGGCCATGTCGGCGACGGTCTCACTGTCGGCGATCCGGCGGCTGACGATGCCGACCCGGTCCCGGATCCACTCGTCGTTGGTGTCGACGAGCTGGGCGATGTCGTCGTTGGTGACGACCCGCGCGGGCTGGTAGTGCCCCATCGAGACGATGCGACTGCCAGTCATGAGAGACCTCCGATGGGAGCGGGCGTGCCGTGCCGGGCGATCAGGTCGCGGGCGGCGGGCAGGTCGTCCGGGGTGTTCAGGGTGACGATCTCCGGGGCTCCGTCGCCCTTGAGTTCGCGTTTGACAAGCCCGGCGAGCGTGCCGGCCGGGGGCAGCTCGATCACGCCGGTCACCCCGAGGTCGGCCATCGCGCGCATGCACAGGTCCCACCGGACCGGGGCGGTGACCTGGCGGACCAGGCGCCGCACCATCTCCTGGCCGTCCTCGACGACGGCGCCGTCGAGGTTGGACAGCAGGACCCGCGCCGGGTCGGCGGGCGTGATCCCGGCGGCGACCGCGGCCAGCGCGGTCTCGGCCGGTGCCATGTACGGGGTGTGGAACGCCCCCGCCACCTGGAGCCGGATGACCCGGGCTCTCGTCGGCGGTTCGGCGGCGAGCTTGCCCAGCCCGTCCAGGGAGCCGGCGGCGACGATCTGGCCGGCGCCGTTGCGGTTGGCGGCGTGCAGCCCGTGCGCCTCGATGGCGGCGAGCACCTCGTCCGGGTCGCCGCCGAGGACTGCCGCCATTCCGGTCGGCTCCAGCGCGCACGCCGCGGCCATCTCGCGGCCGCGTACGCCGGCGAGGGTGATCGCGGCCTCGGCCGTGAGCACCCCGGCGAGCGCGGCGGCGCCCAGCTCGCCGACGCTGTGGCCGACAGTGAGCGTCACGCCGTCGAGCGGGAGGTGGTCGGCGGCGAGCAGTGCCGCGGCGACGAGCAGCGGCTGGGTGCGGGCGGTGTCCTTGATCTCGTCGGCGTCGGCTGTGGTGCCCAGGTGCGTCAGGTCGACCCCGGCCAGCGCGGACCACGAGCGCAGGCGCGCCTCGGTGCCGGTCAGGTCGAGCCAGGGGGTCAGGAAGCCGGGTTTCTGAGAACCCTGGCCGGGACTAAGTACGGCGAGCACGACTATGACTCTCCCGGATAAGCGCCGCCGACGCGGTGCCGGCCTCGACCAAACCGCACTAGAACCCTTGGAGGGTTCCTACAAAGATCGTCGGCGGTCGTCATCTGTTTGGGGTGTTTTCTGGGTGCCCGGCGTCATTGTCTGAATCGGGACCGCCGACGTCACCGGGACCGGATCCAGGCGGCCGACGGTCAGCGCCACCTGGAGGGCGAACGCGTCCCGGGGCACCAGCGGCGAGAAGCCCGTCACGTCGGCGATCCGGCGCAGCCGGTACCGCACGGTGTTGGGGTGCACGAACAGCGCCCGCGCGGCGCTCTCCAGCGTGCCACCGGCGGCCAGGAACGCGTCAAGGGTGCCCAGCAGTTCCCCGCCGGCGCGCACCAGCGTCGCGTACACGTCGTGCCGCAGCCGGCGGCGGGCCTCCGCGTCGCCGGCGAGGGCCCGCTCGGGCAGCAGGTCGGCGGCCGGCACCGGCCGGGGGGCCGTCGGCCACGCGGGTGCCGCCCGGAAGCCGGACAGCGCGGCCCGCGCCGACTCCGTCGCCTCGTCCAGGCTCGGCACCGCCGGACCGACCACCACCGGACCGTCCCCGAACGCCTCGAGCAGATTGGCCGTCGCCGTCAACGGGTCCGGTGCGCCGCCCAGCACGATCACCAGCCGGTCGCCGTGCACCCCACCGATCACCTCCACGCCGATCCGGCGGGCCTGCCGGTAGACCACGTGCAGGACGGCGGAGACCTCACCGCCGGGGGAGCGGCCGACCGCCACCGCGACCGGCGGGGCGTCCGTCCAGCCCAGCGCGGCGGCGCGACTGGCCAGCACGTCGGGCGAGTCGCCCCGCAGCAGCGCGTCGACGAGCAGGGCCTGCAACCGGGCGTCCCACGCGCCACGGGACTCGGCGGCCCGCGCGTACACCCGGGCGGCGGCGAACGCGATCTCCCGGGAGAAGCGCAGCACCGCCTCGCGCAGTGCCTGCTCCTCGCCCTCGGCGGCCAGGTGGGACACCTGCTCCTCGACCACGTCGATGGTCACCTTGATCAACGCCACGGTCTGCTGAAGGGTGATCGACCGGGCCAGCGCCTGCGGGGCGGCGGCGAAGACCTCGTCGGAGACCTCCTGGGTGCTGTCCGCCGTGCCGCCGCCGTCGCGCAGCCACTGCACGAGCGACCGCGCGCCCGCCTGCGCCACGAGCATCACCCAGGAGCGCTGGTCGGCCGGCAGCGCGCGGAACCAGGGCAGGCTGTCATCCATCCGGGCCACGCTCGCGGTGGCCAGAGCCCCGGCCGCGCGTTCGATCCGGCGCAGCGTGGCCGTCAGCTCTCCACCGCCCGGCGTACTCACCGGCCTAGCCTGACACGCCCTGACCTGGATCTCGCCGTCGGGCCGGGGTGGACGCGGTCACGGCGGCGCGGGCAGGCCCACCTCCTGGGCGAGGATCGCGGCCTGCACCCGGCTGCGCAGGTCCAGTTTCGCCAGGATCCGGCTCACGTGCGTCTTGGTGGTGCTCTCCGCCATCGTCAGCCGCTCGGCGATCTGCTGGTTGGACAACCCCAGCCCGAGGCAGGCCAGCACGTCACGTTCGCGTGGGGTGAGCGTGTCGAGCGCGGCGTGGGCGGCCCTCGACGCGCCCGGCGCGGTCGACGCGAAGGCAGCGATCAACCGGCGGGTCACCGCGGGGGCGATGACACCGTCCCCGCGCGCCACCGTCCGCACCGCGTCGACAAGTCCCGCCGCGTCGGTGTGCTTGAGCAGGAAACCGGCCGCTCCGGCGCGCAGCGCGCCGAAGACGTACTCGTCCAGGTCGAACGTGGTGAGCACCAGCACGTCGGCGAGCCCCTCGGCGACGATGGCCCGGGTCGCGGAGATCCCGTCCCGGCGCGGCATCCGGATGTCGAGCACCGCCACGTCCGGGCGCAGCTCCCGGCACAGACGGACCGCCTCGTCGCCGTCGGCCGCCTCGCCGACCACGTCGACGCCGGGCGCGCCGGCCAGGATCAGCGTCAGCCCGGCGCGGACCGCCGGCTGGTCGTCCGCCAGCACCACCCGTACCGCAGGCTCCGTCGGGCCGACGCCGGCCGGCCCGCTCACCCGTCGACCCCGGTGGGCAGCGTCGCCCGGACCCGCCAGCGGCCGTCCCGCGGCCCGGCGCTGAACCGCCCGGCGAGCAGGGTGGCGCGTTCCCGCATCCCGATCAACCCCGCACCGGCGCCGGGCAGCCCGGCGCCGTCGCGGCGCACCGGGTTCTCCACCGTCACCACGACCTCCGCCGGCCGGTACGCGATGGTCAGCTCCGCGTCGCCGGCACCGTGCTTGAGCGCGTTGGTCAGCGACTCCTGCACGATCCGGTAAGCCGCCAGGTCCACCCCCACCGGCAGCCGACCCGGAGTCCCGTCGGTACGGACCCGCACCGCGAGGCCGGCGGCCCGGATGCCCTCCACCAGCCGGTCCGCCTCGGCCAGCCGCGCGGTGACCGTCTCGGCCAACGCGTCGTCGGGTGGCACGCCACCGGTGCCCGGATCACGCAGCACCTCGATCATCTGCCGCATCTCGGCCAGGCCCTGCACGCTGCTCTCCCGGATCACCCGCAACGCCGACTCGACCTGGACACGATCCAACCCGGGCACCGACAGCGCGGCCGTCGCGTGGATGGCCACCGCGCTCAGGTGGTTGGCCACCACGTCGTGCAACTCCCGCGCCATCCGGGCCCGCTCCGCGCTGACCGCCTGCCGACGGTCCAACTCGACCAGCCGGGCGGTCTGCTCGGCCCGGGCCCGCTCGGCGGCCGCCTGGTCGCGGTACTGCCGCACGCTGATCCCCGTCAGCACCGGCAGCAGGCCGGCGAGCACCACCGGGACCCCCACCGCCGCACCGCGCCACTGACCGAAACCCAGCACGCCGGCCACGACACCGACCAGGCTGAGCGCCACGGTGATCCGCAGCAGCCACCGCCACAGCCGGGGCGGGCCGTACACGCAGGCGTCGTAGAGCACCTGCGTGTACACCACGACCGTGCCCAGCGAGTTGCCCAGCGCCGTGTCCACCAGCAGCGCCGCCGTACCCACCGCCAGGCTGGCGCGCGGTGCGGCCCGCCGGAGGCCGACGGCGACGCACACCGCCAACAGGGGCGCCAGGAAGACCGCGGGCGGCACGTCCGGGTGCGGATTGATCTGCGGTTGCATGCCCAGGCCGTACAGCAGCAGGCCGCCGGCCAGCGACGCGCCCGCCAGCGTGAGGTCCCGGCCGGGTGTGCCGGAGCCGAGCCACGATGGCGGTCGCATGCTCCGATCCCACCACAGCCGCCGGCCCGCGGGCTCCCACCGGGGGAGGACCTGCCGGCCCCGCCATCCACCGAAAGAGGTACGCGAGCCCGCGCGCCGATCAGGCGGGTCCGTCGAAGGGCGGACCCCGATCTCCTCTCCCACGTCGAGGCCGACGCCTCTCCGGTCGGCCACGCTGGTCGCAAAGACGGGGAGGTCGACGTGCTGGTCGCTGTGATCATCGGATGCGAGATCGCGTTCTGGGTGCTGCTCGGCGCCGGGCTGGTGGCCCGCTATCCGCTGCGACGGCCCCGGCTCGGGGCGGCGCTGCTGGTCTCCGTACCGCTCGTCGACCTCGCGCTGCTCGCCGCGTCGGTGCTCGACCTGCGTCGAGGGGCGACCGCCGGGTTCAGCCACGGTCTCGCCGCCGCCTACCTCGGCTTCTCGGTGGCGTTCGGTCACTCGATGGTGCGGTGGGCGGACCAGCGCTTCGCCCACCGGTTCGCCGGCGGCCCGCCGCCGGTCCGGCCGCCCCGCCACGGCTGGGCCCGTACCCGCTACGAGTGGCGCGAGTGGGCCAAGGCGCTGCTCGGCTGGGTCGTCGCGTGCGGTCTGCTCGGCGCCGCGATCCTCTGGGTGGGCGACGCGGACCGCACCCGCGAGCTGCTGGGCTGGATCCACAAGCTCACCGTCGCCATCGTGATCTGGCTGGTCGCCTTCCCCGTCTGGGAGACGATCTTCCCGCGCCGCGCGAAGCACTGACCCCGGGGTACGCCGTGCAAGCCCGTCGGTCCCGGCCAGTACGGTGGCAGGGCACGTCGGGGGAGCACCCGCGGGTGAGCGTGAGCGTGAGGAGACCGGGGATGGCGCACGGGGAGGCCGAGCACGGCTGCGCCCAGGGCGAGCCCTGCCGGCCGGGGCACCATGACCCGCAGTCGGCCGCCAAGCACCGCCGGGCGGTCGGTGGTGCGCCGTCGCACCCGGTGGAGCCGCTCGCCGGCCGGCCCGACGACGAGTCCCCGCTTCCGCGCCAGCGCTCCGGCGAGCCGGCGGCCCTCGCCGAGTCGGAGGCGGACGTCCCGCCCGGTTGCCTCAGCGAACAGCCCGGGTGGGCCGGCGCACACCGGCACGGCCCGGTCCGGCCCCGGCAGCGGATCACCCGCCGCGAGCGCCCGCCGCGCCGCTGGTGCTGACCCCTCCAGCGGCTGACGTGGGCTGATCGGCCCGGTCGACTCAGCGGGTGCGGCGGCGGATCAGCAGCGCGATCCCGGCGAGGCCGACCGTGATGGTCAGCATCACCGCGACGTTGAGCAGCAGCAGGCGCTGCAACTCGCCAAGTGCCTCGTCGAGGTCCCTGGCCGGATCGAGGGTGTCCTCCGGGAGCACCCGCTCGCCGCCGCCCACACCACCGCTGACGGTGTCGAACTGCCGCTCCAGCGGCACCCCTGCGGTACGCAGCGTCTCGGACATGCTGAGCCGGCCGAGGAACCAGCCGGCGCTGGTCTTGTGCCCGTCGGGCTGCTTCGCCGGCCGGAAGATCCGCGGACCACCCACCGCCTCGGGGTACAGGTCGTACGTCTGCTTCGGCGTGTCCCCGACGAGCACCACGACCGTGTACTTCGGACCGAGGTCGGCCGCCTTCGGCCCGGCCGAAGCGCCGGTACGGCCGAGGAAGTTGACCTGGTCGATCACCGCGACCACGAGGTCGGGCTGCGAGTCCGCGCGCAGCCGCAGCGACTCGGGCAGCCCCGCACCGGCGATGTCCACCCCGGCGGGAGCCGGCGCCGGTGCCGCGACGGCCGGTCCGGCGGTGCCGAGCGACAGCAGTGCCGCCGCCAGCGTGCCCGCCAGTACGGCGGCCCACCGCCTCATCTGTCGGACCATCCCGCCTCCTCGCCCCGTTCGATGGATGGCTTCGTCGTGACGTCCGGATCGGTCTGCCGGTGCGACACCGACCGAACGGTCGGGCGCACTCCCACACACTCGCAGAACGTCGATGAAGTGCAGCTTGTGGAACAAGTAATTGGAACTATCTGCGATCTCTGCTCGACTAATGAGGAGCGGTTTGATCAGCGGGCGGATCGTACCCTTACGGAGGGGTTCATGGGGGGCAGGGTTACACGTTTGGCACGGGTCGTGCCAGTGGTGTTCGGCGTGGCGTTCGGTGTGTCGTTGATGGTGCCGGCGACACCGGCCGCCGCCCACAACGAGCTGACCGGCAGCAACCCGCGTGACGGCGCACGCGTCGCGACGGCACCGGCACGGATCGAGCTACGGTTCCTGGCCAAGCCGGCACCGACTACGACGAAGATCACAGTAACCGGACCGGACAATGTGGTCGCCGGTGGGACGCCGGCGTTCGACGGCAGCCGGGTGCGGGTGCCGTTCACACCGGCCGCCGCGGGGCTCTACATCGTCGGCTACCAGCTCGCCTCCGCCGACGGGCACCCGGTCAAGGGCGAGGTGCGGTTCACCCTCACCACCGGCACCGCCGCCGACCCGTCCGCGACGCCGTCGGCCGCCGGCCCGCCGACGAACCCTGCCGGATCACCCTCGGCGGTGAACCCGTCCGCCGTGCCGCCGTCGGCCGCACCCGCCAGCCCGACGCCATCCACGACCCCGGTAGCCGGGGAGCAGTCCGACTCGGGCGGACGACCGTGGCTATGGGCGCTGGGTGGCCTCGTGGTGCTCGCCGCACTGACGGCAGCCCTGATCCTCCGCCGCCGCCAAGCCCGCTAAGCCCAGCCGCCGCGCCCGCCCTGGCGGGCGGGCGCGGCGGCTGGTCAGGGCTGGTCAGGGCTGGTCAGGGCAGGCGGAGGCGGGCGGCGCGGATTCGGGTCAGGGTGCGCTCGCGACCCAGCACCTCGAGTGACTCGAACAGCGGCAGGCCCACGGTACGGCCGGTGACCGCGACCCGGACCGGCGCCTGCGTCTTGCCGAGCTTGAGGCCACGGGCGGTGCCGACCGCCTCCAGCGTCGACTTGAGCGACTCGGCGTCCCAGGACTCCAGCGCCTCGAAAGCGGCGACGGCCTCGTCCAGCAGTTCCGCCGAGCCGTCCTTCATGGTCTTGGTCCAGGCCGCCTCGTCGATCAGCGGCGAGGCGAGGAAGAGGAAGTCGACATTCGGCACGATCTCGCTGAGCACCGCGATCCGGGTCTGGGCCAGCGGCGCGACGGCGGCGAACGCGTCGGCGTCGTACTCCTGCGGCTGCCACGGCGGCGGCGCGATGGTCCCGGTGCCGGTCAGCCATGGCTGGCAGGCGTCGATGAACTCGGGCACCGGCAGTGCCCGGATGTACTCGCCGTTGAACGCGCGCAGCTTCTTCTCGTCGAAGAACGCGGGGGAGGGGTTGACCTCCTCCAGCCGGAACTCCTCCTCGATGACCGACCAGGGGACGATCTCCCGGTCGCCGGAGGGCGCCCAGCCGAGCAGCATGAGGTAGTTGCGCATCGCGCCGGAGAGGTAGCCCTCCTCCCGGTACGCCTCCAGGGCCACCTTGTCCCGGCGCTTGGAGAGCTTCTGCCGCTTCTCGTTGACCACCACCGGCACGTGCGCCCAGACCGGCGGCTTGACCCCGAGGGCGTCCCAGAGGAGCTGCTGCTTGGGTGTGTTGGGCAGGTGCTCCTCGGCCCGGATCACGTGGGTGATCCCCATGGTCATGTCGTCGACGACATTGGCCAGCAGGAAGACCGGCGAGCCGTCGCCCCGGGCGATGACGAAGTCCTCGATGAGCTTGTTCTCGAAGGTGGGCTCGCCGCGGATCAGGTCGACCACGACGGTCAGGCCCTCGTCGGGCGTACGGAAGCGCAGCGCGCGGCCCTCACCCGGGCCGAGGCCGAGGTCGCGGTGGTAGCCGTCGTAGCCCTGGTACTGCGAGCCGGTGCGGGCCTGGACGTCCTCGCGGGTGCAGTCGCAGTAGTAGGCGCGGCCCGACTCGTAGAGCCGGGCGGCGGCGGCGCGGTGCTCGCCGGCGTTCTCCGACTGGAAGTGCGGCCCCTCGTAGCTGCCCCGGGAGATGCCGATCCAGTCCAGCGCGGAGAGGATGCCCTCGGTCCATTCGGGCTTGTTGCGCGCCGCGTCGGTGTCCTCGATGCGCAGCACGAACACGCCGCCCTGCTGCTTGGCGTAGATCCAGTTCTGCAGCGCCGAGCGGGCGCCGCCGACGTGGAACATACCGGTCGGGGAGGGGGCGAAACGCACACGTACTGTCACGTCCCCCAGCCTACGGCGACGGACAACCGTGTAAGGAAGGGCCCCTTCTTATCGCCTGGTGTTGTACAAGGTGCCCTTCCTTACACGTCAGGGCACTGAACGGATCTTGACGACCAGAGCGCTGCCGAGCAGGGTGACCGCGGCGGTGGCCGCGTAGAGCGTCGGGTAGCCGCCCAGGTGGACGACGAGCGGCGCGGAGAGCGCGGGGCCGAGCACCTGGGGCGCCGAGTTGGCGATGTTGATCACGCCGAGGTCCTTGGCCCGGTCGGTGGCCCTCGGCAGCACCTGGGTGATCAGCGCGGCGTCCACCGAGAGGTAGACGCCGTAGCCGGCGCCGAGCAGGAGCGCGGCGACGATCGCCATCGGCCAGACCGGGGCGACCGCGAGCAGCACTGCCGCCACCGCCATGATCAGTCCCGAGGTGATCACGTAGATCTTGCGTCGCCCGGAGCGGTCGGACAGCCGGCCGGCGACCACGGCGGTCAGCATCATGCCGAGCGTGTAGAGCAGGATCAGCACCAGCAGGCCGCCCTCGGGGTCGGGGTAGCGGACCCCGTCGGTGAGGAAGTACAGCAGGTAGAGGGTGCCCAGGGCGTTGCCGAGCTGGACCAGGAACCGGGTGATCCACGCCCAGGCGAAGTCCGGGTGCCGGCGCGGGCTGATCCACATCGAGGCCAGCAGCGTCCGGGCGCGCAGCGCCGGCCGGTGCGTACGCGGCAGTGGCTCGTCGGGGGTGAACAGCGCGAACGGCAGCGACAGCAGCAGGATGGCCACCGCGATCGCCAGGTAGCCGGCCGCGTTGCCGGTGACCACGGCGGTGACCAGCACCGCGCCGAGCACCAGCCCGAGCGCCTGCGGGATGCCCACCCAGCCGGAGACCCCACCGCGCTGGGTCACCGGCACCCGGTCCGGGATGGCGGCGCTGAGGCTGGCCAGCATCGCGTTGAAGCACACCTGCGCGGCGACCCAACCGAGGGCGACCCCGAGGATGGTGCGCTGCTGGGCCAGCAGGACGAGCGCCGCCGCGCCGATCAGCGCCCCGCCCGCGGTCCAGACGTGCCGACGGCCGAACTCGCGGCCGGCGATCCGCAGGCAGGTCCGGTCGGACAGCGCTCCGGCCAGGGGGTTGGCCAGCACCGCGGCCAGCGCGCCCAGGCCGGTGACCACGGCCAGCATGTTCTCCTTGTCGCCGGGCGCGATCTGCTCGATCTGCTGCGGCAGCAGCACCTGGATGGGCGTGAAGAACGCCATCCAGACGCCGAGGTTCGCGGCGAAGATCAAACCGATCCAGCCGCGCCGCACCGGCACGGTCGGTTCGGCGAGCGCCGCCGGCAGCGACGCCGTCGGGTCGAGGGTGGTCACCGCGCCGACCCCGGCCGGCTGGCCGCGATCATGTCCCGCAGCCAGGTGTACGACGACTTGGGCGTACGCCTCTGGGTGGCGTAGTCGACGTGCACCAGGCCGAAGCGCTTGGTGAACCCCTCGGCCCACTCCCAGTTGTCGAGCAGCGACCAGACGAAGTAACCGCGCACGTCGACCCCGTCGTCGATGGCGGCCCGGACGGCGCGCAGGTGCCCGTCGAGGTACGCGATCCGCTCCGGGTCCGCCACCTGACCGTCGGCGTCCGGTACGTCGTCGTACGCGCAGCCGCTCTCGGTGATCTCGATGGGCGGCAGCGCGTCGCCGTACGTGTCGCGCAGCCAGCCGAGCAGGTCGCGCAGCCCGTCGGGGGCCACCGGCCAGTCGAAGGCGGTGCGCGGGTAGCCGTCCAGCGGCACCAGGTCGAACGGCAGTGGCGAGCCCTCTTCGGCGGCCCGTACACCTGTGGGGTTGTAGTAGTTGACCCCCAGCACGTCGATCGGGGCGGCGATGGTGTCGAGGTCGCCGGGGTGGACGAGACCCGGGTCGAAGCCGGGCAGGTCCGGGTAGCCGCGGCCGAGCAGCGGGTCGGTGAACAGGCGGTTGTGCAGTGCCTCGTAGGCGGCCCCGGCGGCGTGGTCGGCGTCGCTGTCGCCGAGGACCCGCACGGGGGAGTAGTTGTTGGCGATCGCCACCGGGCTGCTGGTGCGGGCGCGCAGCGCGGCGACCGCGAGCCCGTGCCCGAGGAGTTGGTGGTGGGCGACGCCGGAGGCGTCGAAGAGCAGCATCCGGCCGGGGGCGTGCACGCCCATGCCGTACCCCATGCTCATGTGGACGAACGGCTCGTTCAGGGTGATCCAGAGCCGGACCCGGTCGCCGAGACGGGTGGCGGCCAGGTCGGCGTAGTCGGCGAAGTGGGCGGCGGTGTCGCGGTTCAGCCAGCCGCCGGCGTCCTCAAGGGGCTGGGGCAGGTCCCAGTGGTAGAGCGTCGCCACCGGGTCGATGCCGGCGGCCAGCAGCTCGTCGACGAGCCGGTCGTAGAAGTCCAGGCCGGCGGCGTTGGCCGGGCCGGCGCCGGTGGGCTGCACGCGGGGCCAGGCGATGGAGAACCGGTACGCGGAGACGCCGAGCCCGGCCATCAGCGCGACGTCCTCGGCGTACCGGTGGTAGTGGTCGCAGGCGACCTCGCCGCTGCTGCCGTCGCCGATCCGGCCGGGGGAGTGCGCGAACGTGTCCCAGATGGACGGTCCGCGTCCGTCGGCCGTGGTGGCGCCCTCGATCTGGTGGGCGGACGTGGAGACGCCCCAACGGAAGCCGGCGGGGAACTCGGGCATCGGTGCGGTCGGCATGCGCCCTCCCGGTCAATGTGAAACGTGTTCGGGACTCTAGGGCGCTGTCGATGAATGCGCCATAGGCCGGGCTGGCGCATTCCGCAATGGTTGATCGGCGTGTCTTTTTCCGAACCCGTCCAGGTAAGTCCGATTTAGCGCATAGAGTGCCGATATCGTGGGATGTCCTCACTGGAGGAAAGACGGAAATGATCCTCGTGGAACGCAGTGCGCACGTGGCGGCGCCGATGGAAGTGGTCTGGGACGTCGTCCAGCGGGCCGAGCAGTTGCCGGCCTGGCTGGCGGGAGTCCGCGCGGCCGAAGTGCTCTCCGGAGAGGGCTTCGGGCGGCGGCAGTTGGTCCAGGCGGGGCGCGGTTCGGCGCATGAGGCCGAGGTGATCGCCTATCAGGAGCCGACGCTGATCGGCTGGCGGGAACGGGCGAAGGGGGCCGGTGCCCGTGCGGAGGCGCGCACCGAGATCTACGTCCAGCTCACTCCCGACGAGGAGGAGGGCGGGACCATCGTGCGGCTCATCGTGGTCCGCTGGCCGGCCGGCCCGGTCAAGGCGGCACTGCTGCGCCTCGGCCTGCGCCGGGTGGGCGCCGACCTGGAAGACTCGCTGGCCCGCCTGACCGACCTGGCAGCCGTGGGCTGACCCTGCCCGTCCCCGTGCGCGTCGGTCACGGACGTGTGGTGCCCGGAACGAGGTGACTTCACCACCGCGTCCCCCACCACAACCCCTTGATCGCGCGCACGGGCGGGGCGCACGGGAGGGGTACGGACGAGGGCCCGGCGCACCGCGCCGGGCCCTCGTGTCGTGCGGGTGTCAGCTGTCGCCGCCGGTCTCTCCGACCGGGGCCGCGTTGACGTCGTCGATCGCGTACTTCTTGGCGGCCTCGGCCGGCACGGTGGCCGGCACCGCGCCGCTGCGGGCGAGCTGCCGCAGGGTGGCCACCACGATCGACTCGGCGTCGACGTGGAAGTGCCGACGCAGCGCGTGCCGGGTGTCCGACATGCCGAAGCCGTCGGTGCCGAGCGACGTGTAGTCGCCGGGCACCCAGCGGGAGATCAGGTCCGGTACGGCCCGCATCCAGTCGCTGACCGCGACCTTGGGCCCGTCGGCCTCGGCGAGCTTCTGCGTGACGTACGGGACCTTCGCCTCGGCGCCCGGGTTGAGCAGGTTGTACTCCTCGACCTGCACCGCGTCGCGGCGCAGCTCGGTCCAGGAGGTCACCGACCAGACCTCGGCGGCCACCCCCCAGTCCTGGGCGAGCAGCTGCTGGGCCTTGAGCGCCCACTGCATGCCGGTGCCGGAGGCGAGCACGTTCGCCTTCGGGCCGTCGACCTGCGGCGCGGGCGAGTAGCGGTAGATGCCCTTGAGCAGGCCCTCCACGTCCACCCCGTCCGGCTCGGCCGGCTGGAGGATCGGCTCGTTGTAGACCGTCAGGTAGTAGAAGACGTTCTCCTGCGCGTCCCCGTACATCCGGTGCAGGCCGTTCTCCATGATGTGCGCGATCTCGAAGGAGAACGCCGGGTCGTACGCGACGACCGCCGGGTTGGTGGCGGCGAGCAGCAGGGAGTGGCCGTCCTCGTGCTGAAGGCCCTCACCGTTGAGCGTCGTGCGGCCCGCGGTCGCGCCGAGCAGGAAGCCCCGCGCCATCTGGTCGGCCGCCGCCCACAGCCCGTCGGCGGTCCGCTGGAACCCGAACATCGAGTAGAAGATGTACATCGGGATCATCGGCTCGTCGTGGGTGGCGTACGCGGAGCCCGCCGCCGTGAACGAGGCGACCGAGCCGGCCTCGTTGATGCCCTCGTGCAGGATCTGCCCGGTCGTCGACTCCTTGTACGACAGGAACAGCTCCCGGTCGACCGAGGTGTAGCGCTGGCCGTGCGGCGAGTAGATCTTCGCGGTGGGGAAGATCGAGTCGAGGCCGAAGGTACGGGCCTCGTCCGGGATGATCGGCACCCAGCGCTTGCCGAACTCCTTGTCCTTCATGATGTCCTTGAGCAGGCGGACGAAGGCCATCGTGGTGGCCACCTTCTGCTTGCCCGAGCCGCGCTTGACGTCGGCGAACCGCTCCGGACCGGGGATGGCCAGACGCTTGGTGCTGGTCCGCCGGGACGGCAGGTACCCGCCGAGCTGCTGGCGCCGCTCCTTCAGGTACTGGATCTCCTCGGACTTCTCACCCGGGTTGTAGTACGGCGGCAGGTAGGGGTTCTCCTCCAGCGCCGAGTCGGGGATGTCCAGGTAGAGCCGGTCGCGGAAGGTCTTCAGGTCCTCGAGCGTCAGCTTCTTCATCTGGTGGGTCGCGTTGCGGCCCTCGAAGTGCGAGCCGAGGGTCCAGCCCTTGATCGTCTTCGCCAGGATGACCGTGGGCTGACCGGTGTGCTCGGTGGCCGCCTTGTAGGCCGCGTAGAGCTTGCGGTAGTCGTGCCCACCCCGCTTGAGGTTCCAGATCTCGTCGTCGCTCAGCGGGTCGACCATCTTGCGGGTACGCGGGTCACGGCCGAAGAAGTGCTCCCGCACGTACGCGCCGGACTCGGCCTTGTACGTCTGGTAGTCACCGTCGGTCGTGGTGTTCATGAGGTTGACGAGCGCGCCGTCGGTGTCCGCGGCCAGCAGCGGGTCCCACTCACGGCCCCAGACCACCTTGATCACGTTCCAGCCGGCGCCCCGGAAGAACGCCTCCAGCTCCTGCATGACCTTGCCGTTGCCACGGACCGGGCCGTCCAACCGCTGGAGGTTGCAGTTAATCACGAAGGTGAGGTTGTCCAGCTCCTCACGGGCGGCGACGCCGATGGCGCCCAGCGTCTCCGGCTCGTCCATCTCGCCGTCGCCCAGGAACGCCCACACGTGCTGCTGGGAGGTGTCCTTGATGCCGCGGTGCTGCAGGTACCGGTTGAACCGGGCCTGGTAGATCGCGTTCAGACCGCCGAGACCCATCGAGACCGTGGGGAACTCCCAGAAGTCCGGCATGAGCCGCGGGTGCGGGTACGACGGCAGGCCGCCGCCCGGGTGGGACAGCTCCTGGCGGAACCCGTCGAGCTGGTGCTCGCTGAGCCGGCCCTCAAGGAACGCCCGCGCGTACATGCCGGGGGAGGCGTGGCCCTGGTAGTAGATCTGGTCGCCGCCGCCCGGGTGGTTCTTGCCCCGGAAGAAGTGGTTGAAGCCCACCTCGTACAGCGACGCCGAGCTGGCGAAGGTGGAGATGTGCCCGCCGACGCCGATCTCCGGGCGCTGCGCCCGGTGCACCAGCATGGCCGCGTTCCAGCGCACGTACGCCCGGATCCGCCGCTCGACGTGCTCGTCGCCCGGGAACCACGGCTCGCGTTCCGGAGTGATGGTGTTGATGTAGTCGGTGGTGGTCAGGGGCGGCACCCCGACCTGGCGTTCGCGAGCCCGCTCCAGCAGGCGCAGCATGACGTACCGGGCGCGTTTGGCGCCTCGCTCGTCGATGACACCATCAAGCGACTCGACCCATTCGCTTGTCTCTTCAGGGTCGATGTCCGGAAGCTGGCTCGGTAGGCCGTCGCTGATCACCGGGCGCTTGCGTTCCGTAGCCACAGGCGTTCCCTCGGTTGTGTGTGGGATAGGTCTCTAGCGCCATCCTGCCCCCTGGTGGCACCCCTCGTCACGTCTAGGTCCCCCCGACGCGATGAGCGACACAGGTACCCGTCGGTAACTTAACGCGACGGTCGGTGTGGGTCGCCGAGCGTCGGCCGCGCCGTCGAAGTCCGACCCGCACTGCGGCAGAATGCGACGTATGCGCAGTGACGTGATCACCGTCCAGACCGGCTCCCGGCCGACCGTCCGCGACATCACCGCCGAAGCCCAGGAGTTCGTCTCCGGCGAAGGCGACGGCCTGCTGCACGTCTTCGTGCCGCACGCCACAGCCGGCCTGGCCATCATCGAGACCGGCTCGGGTTCCGACGACGACCTGCTCACCGCACTCGACGCGCTGCTGCCCACCGACAACCGCTGGCGGCACCGCCACGGCTCACCCGGCCATGGCCGCGACCACGTGCTGCCCGCTTTCGTCCCGCCGTACGCGACGCTTCCGGTGCTCGGCGGTCGGCTGGCCCTGGGCACCTGGCAGTCCGTCTGCCTGGTCGACACCAACGGCGACAACCCGACCCGCCAGGTCCGCTTCTCGTTCCTCCCGGCCTGACGCCTGACGCTCCCGCTCCCGCTCGCGCCTGGCGCCTTCCGCTCCGCGCCCGCTTTCACCCGCGCCCGCTTCCACCCGCGCCCGCTTCCACCCGCGCCCGCTTCCACGCGCGCTGGCGCCTCAGGCTCCCACCAGCGCCTGCGCTCCGCCGGCCAAGATCGTGCTCGATCCTGGATGTAGTGGTGTCAGGCGGAGAGGAGGCCACTATTTCCCTGTTACAGCGCGATCATGGCCGCCGTGCCGCCCGACCTGCAGCGCGATCAGGACCACCGTGCCGCCTCAAGTCGCAGCGCGATCATGGCCGCCGTGCCGCCCCGAGATCCGCGCAACGTCCCGGGAAGTGCGGTCCCGGCGCGTGCCGAGGCCCCACCTGCGCCGGGTCGTACCTGGCCGGGGCCGCACCTGCGCCGATTCCACGCCTGCGCCGATGCCTCGCCGAGGCGGTGCGCGCGATCCGCCGGCTGTGCCCGCCCCCTTTTGATGATCGGCCGAGGGGCGGCGGGGTCCAACCTGATCGTTGAGCTGGGCGGCCGTCGTGGTGCGTACGATGTGGCGGTGGCACCGGAGGTGGTTTCCGCGGCGGGTCGACCGGTGGACCGGTCCGACCTCGCGGCCGACGTGGTGCGCCGGATGGCACACCTGACGGCCTCGCTGCGACACCGGCAGGGCGCCGCGTTCACCGAGTTGGGGTTGACCCCGGCCACCGCCCGGGCGCTTCACGAACTGGACCCGGACCGGCCGCTGCCGGCCCGCGACCTCGCCGAGCGGTTGGGCTGCGACAGGTCCAACGTGACGGCGCTCGTCGACAAGCTGGAGCAGGCCGGCCTGGTCGAGCGTCGTACCGACCCGGCCGACCGGCGGCAGAAGACGCTCGTGGTGACCGGTGACGGCCGGGGGGTGCGGGATCGGGTGACCGAGGTGATGTCCGACTCCCGACTCCTGGCCGGGCTGAGCGACCGGGAGCTGTCCACCCTGCGTGACCTGGTGTGGAAGGTGTCCGACGGCGGCTGTCCGGAGCCGTGCGACCCGGCGTGAGTCGACAGGCGCCGGCCGTGTCCCACTGGGCGAGCATGGCCCGCGTCGGTAATGCTGTCGGACGTGACCACCCCGCAAGATCTCGACGACCGGTTCCGGGAGACGCTGGCGGCGCTGCCGGCCGCGCAGCGGAGGCGTGACCCCGCCGACCCGGTCACCGAAGACGCCCCGCTGACCGGCGCGCGCCTGCTGGAACTGTTCGACGCGCAGGTGACCAGCCGTCAGCTCGACCTCGCCGGTCGGTGGTTGCGCAGTTTCGGGGAGGGTTTCTACACCATCGGCTCGGCCGGGCACGAGGGCAACGCGGCGGTGGCCGCCGCGCTGCGCCCCACCGACCCGGCGTTGCTGCACTACCGCTCCGGGGCGTTCTACTGCGTGCGGGCGGCCCAGGCCGCCGACGACACGCCGCCGGCCGATCCCGAGCCGGCCGCAGGCCGGGAGTCGGCCGCCGAACCGAGGCGAGTCACCGATCGGGAGTCGGCCACCGGCCGGCTCCTGGCCGCCGAACCGAGGCGAGTCACCGATCGGGAGTCGGCCACCGACCGGCTCCTGGCCGCCGAACCGAGGCGAGCCGCTGACCGCGAGGCGGCCGGCGACCGCGAGGCGGCCGGCGACCCGGGGGAGGGGGATCGGAAGAGAGTGGT
>NZ_JBEXGP010000014.1:0-145648 GCF_040607375.1 Micromonospora sp. NPDC005298 | reverse complement strand
CCGGAAGCTAAGCCCTCCAGCGCCGATGGTACTGCACTCGTGAGGGTGTGGGAGAGTAGGACGCCGCCGGACAATCTTTCCAGAAAGGGTCACCCGTCAGGGTGACCCTTTCTGCGTTTCCCGGGGAGATGATGGTCGGATGACGGCTGGGCGACCGGTGCCGACGCAGGACGACGTGCTCGGATACTTCGACACGCTGTCGAACTGGGGTCGGTGGGGCGACGACGACGAAGGCGGCACCCTGAACCACATCACCGACGAGGTACGGCTGTCGGCGGCGCGGGCGGTACGCCACGGTAGGAGTGTGTCCTGCGCGTGGGAGGTCGCTGACGAGATGGAGCGGTCGACGACGACATGCCCGTACGCCGTCGACATGCCCGGTGCCGAGACCATGCCTGCCGCGTTCCACGCCGACCGGCGTTGGGGTTTCTCGTCCGAGCGGCTCGACATCGCGTTCCACGGCAACACCATCACCCACCTCGACTCGCCGTGCCACATCTTCTGGGACGGCACGATGTACAACGGACGGTCGCACTCACTCGTAGACGCCACCACGGGCTCGGGGTGGGCGGCCGTCACGGCGGCGGCCAACGGGATCGTCACCCGTGGTGTCCTCCTGGACGTCGCGGCGGTACGCGGTGTGCCGTGGTTGGAGCCCGGGCAGGGCGTGCACCCCGACGACCTCGAAGAGGCCGAACGTCGCCAGGGCGTACAGGTGCGGGCCGGCGACGCGGTGCTCCTGCGCACCGGCCACGGCCGCGCCCGGCACGAGGCCCGCACCGCCGGCGGCTTCACGCAGGCCGGCTGGCACGCGTCCTGCCTGCCGTGGCTCCACGAACGGGGCGTCGCGCTGATCGGCGCCGACTCCCCCCAGGACGTCCAGCCGTCGGGGTACGACGACGTGTTGATGCCCGTGCACGCCGTGAGTCTCGTCGCGATGGGCCTCTGGCTGCTCGACAACTGCGACCTGGAGGCGTGCGCCACCACCGCCGCGGAACTCGGCCAGTGGGACTTCCAGCTCGCCGTCGCGCCGGTCCGCTTCGCCGGCACCTCCGGCAGCCCCGTCAACCCGATCGCGACCTTCTGACCTCAGGACGGCTTGGGACCGCAGACGTAGCGGGGCTCGGCGTCGTAGCGCCAGCTGAACTTCTCCCGCTTGACCACCACCCCGCCCTTCTTGATGACCCGGAAGGCGTCCTGGCTGAAACCGTTGATGCCGTTGCTCGGGATGCACGTCGGGCCGGGTTCGAGGTGGATCACCTTCGGCGTGGTGATGTTGCGGCGTGGGCCGTACTCCGTCTTCACGCTGTCGTAGATCTTCGTGCTCCAGATCGACACGGTCACCGAGCTCGACGTGAACGACGTATCGATGAGCAGGCCGTACTCGGTGTTGTTGCGGAACTTGAAGTCCAGGTCCGGCCAGAAGATGGTCGACTCGATGACCGCCGGGTACCTGTCGAACCAGTACGAGTGCGGCTTGTGCTCGACGTCCTCCAGGCCGGCGTAGTAGGTGGCGTTGAACAGCGTCGTGGTGAACTGCGAGGTGCCACCGCCGACGCCGGGCACCAACTTGCCGTCCAGGATCACCGGGGCGTCCCGGTAGCCCTGCGCGTAGCCCCGTTCGCCGGTGTGGCCGTTCAGCGAGAACGTCTTGCCCGGCAGGACGACGGTGCCGTCCACCTCCTTGGCGATGGTGGCGATGTTCTGGCTGCGCGACGACGCCATGCCGCCGGTGAACCGGGTGGTGAAGGTGGACACCCGCTCCTTGATGCCCAGGCCGGCCAGCTTCTCGGCGGTCAGTGCCGGTGGTGTCGGCTTCAGCTCGCCGGTGACCTCGCGTCCCTCCGACCTCGGCAGCAGCGCCAACAGGTCGCGGCCCAGAGCGGCCGTGTCGAGCTGCTGGCCGGGCCGGCCCTCGACGACCTTCGGCTGGCCGCCGGAAATGGTCATCGTGGCGTCCTTCGGCGGTACCTCGATGGCGTTCAGGTCGTCGCCGAGCGCGGTGCGCAGCCGCTTGACGTCCACGGTCGGGGTCAGCTTGCCGGTCCTGTCGGCGGTGAACCGCAGACTCTTCGCGATGGCGGCGGGCGGCACCTGCACCGAGCCCTTGCCGGTTCGCAGCGTGACAGGCGCCGCCACCGCCGGCTTCGCCAACTCGGTGACCAGCTTGTCCAGCTCCTCCGCCGTGGTCGCCGGGTGGCTCTCCACCAGCGGCACGGTGATCGGGTCACCGGCCAGCCAGCCGGCGCGGACCAGGTCGGCCGAGCGCTGCGGGTCGAGTGCCAGCCCCGGCTTGGGCCGCACGACCTTCGGGGTGGTGCCCTTGAAGGTGATCGCCGGCATGGTCATCCCGCGGGCCTCGTCGCCGAGTGCCCTGCCCAGCGCGGCGTCCAGCCGGTCCACGTCGACGGTGACCACCGGGTCGACCGTGCGGGAGCCGACCAGCCGACTGACCGGGTGCGCGTCGGCCTCGGCAGCAGCCGCGACGGTGGCGGGTACGTCGATGGCCAGCCCCACGTCCGTCGGCTTGATCTCGGCGGTGCGCTGCCCGACGGTGACCCGCAGCGGCGCGGCGAGGGCCGCCGCGCGCCGGTCCAGCTCCGCGCGCAGCGCCCGGTCCGCGTCCGTGCGGCTCCGGCCGCCCAGCTCGGCGCCGAGAACTGTGGTGCCCCGGGGGACGTCTCCCGCGTACGCCCAGGCACCGGCGCCGGCCACGGCGGCGAACACGCCACCGGTCACGCCGGCCGCGAGGAGGATCCGCATCCGGCGGCCACGGCGGGGCGTGTCCTCCGGCTCACCGACCGCTGGCGCGGGCACGGTCGCCGGGCCGTCGTCGGGCCAGGTGACCGCGGTGACCTGCACGGTGGGCCGGTCGTCGGCGGGTGGACTTTTTTCGCCGTACAGCGTCACTACAACCTCGATCGCCAGGATGCCGCGGGAGGTCCACCCTCCCGGAGGACACCTACGGTAACGAATGCCCGGCCGTGGTCACGGGCTGCGCCCACCTGCGCGGGTGCGGCGTGTCGTCCGGCGTGTCGCGCCGGGTCGGGGGCGGTGCCCGCGACGTGCCGTCGACCTGGCACGGTGACGGGGTGGGTACTGCGGAGCGGATGCTGGCGTACGGCGGTGGTCGGTTGGACCGGGCGGGTGCGCTGCGCACCGACGCGACCCGGCTGGACGCGCTGCTCGGTGAGCCGACAACTGTCGTCCTGCCGCTGTGGCGGGACCGCTGTCTCGTCGACGGGGACGGCCCGGTCCGGTTGAGCGCGGAGCGGGCGTCGCTCGCCCGGTCCGCCGCCGGTGAGACCGTCTTCCTCGGCCTCGACGGGGACACGGCCGTGTTCGCCGTGGACCTGTCCGGGCTCGACGAGCGGTCCGCCGTCGAGATGGCCGGCGCGGTGCGGTCCACCGACGTACGGGCGCTTGTCGGTCGGCTCGACGCGGACGGCGCCGCCGTGCAGGCGTACGCGCGGGGGTTGCTGCACTGGCACCGGCAGCAGCGGTACTGCGGCACCTGCGGTGCGGCGGCCGCCGTCGGCGGCGGCGGACACGTCCGGACGTGCACCGGCGCGGAGTGCGGCCGGCTGCTCTTCCCCCGCATCGAGCCGGCGGTCATCGTGCTGGTCGAGGCGCCCGGCCCGCCGGGGCGCTGCCTGCTGGCCCGGCACGCCGGCGCGGCCCCGGACGCGTACTCGACGCTTGCCGGCTTCGTCGAGGTCGGCGAGAGCCTGGAGGACGCGGTCCGCCGTGAGATGGCCGAGGAGGCCGGGATCACCGTCACCGACGTGACCTACCAGGGCTCGCAGGCGTGGCCGTTTCCCGCCGGACTGATGGTGGGCTTCCGGGCCACCGCCACGTCCGAGGAGGTACGTGTCGACGGCGAGGAGCTGCTGGAGGCGCGCTGGTTCACCCGGGCGGACCTGCGGGAGCGGGTGGCCTCCGGTCGCACCCTCGGCCGGGTCGACGCGATCGACCACCGCCTGCTGCACGACTGGCTCGCCGACGGCTGACCCCGTCATGCCGATCGTGCTCGGCGGGCGGGCAGCGCCATCAGCACGGTCGTCACGAGAGCCGTGCCGAGGGCGAGCAGGAGGAGATCGGAGACGGTACGGGGTCGCGTGATCGCGGCGACGGTGACGAGGCCGGCCGTGCCCACCCACAGCGGTGCCGCCGGCCACCGTACGCCCGCCGCGAGACGGTCGTTGAGGAGCACGAACGTCACCGCGTAGAGCCCGCCGACAGCGGCGAAGACCGGCGCGTACCGGCCCAGGTGGGTGTAGTCCGGTCCGCCGGCGAGGCGGAAGGCCAGCCCGCCGGCGAGCGTCGACGCGAGCACCAGCACCAGGCCGCAGCCACCGGTCACGGCGAGCGCCACGGTACGGCTGCGGCGGTCACCGCGTGCCAGACGTGGCAGGGCGAGAACGGCGGCGACCTGCGGCGCCCACAACGCGCCCTTGCTCAGGACCGTGCCCACCGCGTACGCCCCGGACCCCGACGGGGGAAGCAGTTGCCGGGCCAGGAGCAGGTCGGCGTAGGAGACGACGAGCATCGCCAGGGTCGCGCCACAGCCGGCGGTCACCTGGGCGACGGTCAGTCGTGGCGTGCCGGTCGGCCGGTCGGCTGTGCGGGCGATCCGGGCCAGCACGACCGGGGTGAGCGCGGCGGTCAGCGCGCCGGCCGTGAGCGCGCCGGTCAGTCCCGCGCCGAGCAGCAGCCCGGCGATCACCCCGCCGTACCGGCCGGCGGCGAGCAGGGCCATCGCGGCGGCCAGTCGCAGGAACCGTTGGCTGCCCTGCAACTCGCCGAGCGAGCGGGAGGACAGCACGACGGCGGCGGTGGTGACCGCCAGCAGCGCGGGTACCTCGACGGGCAGGTCCAGTGCGGTGACCAGCAGCGGCGTCGCCAGGATCAGCGCCGCGGCGCTCACGGCGGCGGTCACCGCGGTCAGTCGTCGGGTGTCGGACGACCCGTGCCGGGCGTGGTGCACGGCGACGGCCAGTTGCAGGCCGAGGCCCGGTACGGCGGCGATGGCCACCAGACCCAGGGCGGTGGCGAGCGCGCTGAGGCCGGCCGGGTCGAGCCGGCGGGCGGCGAGTACCGGCACCAGGTAGGCCAGGCCGTTGACGAGAACGCCGGCCAGGGTGACGGCGGCTCCCGCCGCGCCCAGGCCGGTGCCGCGTGCGCCCGTCGGCGCCGTACCGGTCGTCGGCTCGGGACGGCTCACGTGATCTCGCTGAGGGTCGGCTCCGGCTGCTCGTCAGGGGTCGTGCGCTGCGCGGGTACGGCTGGCACGGCGGGCGCGGGGGTCGGCCTGGTCCGGCGTACGGGTCGTCGGCGGGCGGCGGTGGAGATCCAGAGGGCGCCCAGTGCGACGACCATCGCGAGCTGCGAGGCGGCGTCGGTGTGCCGGTGCGCCGATTCGAGGTAGAGCCATCCGGCGAGCACGACGAGCGCACCGGGGAGCCAGGTCTCGACGGCCCGGCTGATCGTCCGGGCCCGCCGTGGGTCGGTCGTCCAGGGCAGGCGGCGTGGACCGGGTACGGCCAGCATGAACCCGGCCGCGACGAGCAGGCCGCCGATCAGTCCACTCGACAGCACCAGCGCGCCGGCGCCCACGGCCAGCAGCGGCAGGGACCGGGTGAGTCGGCGCCGGCCGCGCGGTGCGGCGGTGCTCCCGGTCGGCGTGCGCTGCGGCAGCACCGCGAGGAGGACCACCGCCGCCAGGAGGATCCCGCCGAGCAGCAGGCCCGCCCGGTACGTGGTGTCCGGGGCGAAGCGCAGCACCACCTCGCCCGACGCGCCGGCGGGCAGGATCCAGCCCTGCTGCCAGCCGTCCACCACGAGCGGCTTGAGCGTCCGCCCGCCGATGGTGGCCTGCCAGCCGGTGTTGGTGTTCTCCCGGACGGCGAGCACCCGCTCGACGGAGCGCTCGTCCACGCGTACCCGTCGTTCGGTGGCACCCCACGACTCGACCTCGATGGTGCTCGCGGCCGCCGCCGGGGCGGGTGTGGCCGTCTGCGGCACGAGGGCGACCAGGGTGGGTGCGGCGAGCGTGCCGGCGGTGGCGACGACGCGGTGCTCGCCGCGGTCCAGGTCCAGGCGTCGCGGTGTCTCCCTGCCGCACGGGGTGACCGGCATGTCGCGCAGTTCGAGCAGGTCGCGCAGGGTGCCGCTGAGCGTGGTGGTGACCCGGGCCGCGCCCACGGTGAGCGTCGGCCCCGATCCGCAGGCCAGCTTCAGGGGCGTGTCGAGGCGTGGCGCGACGGTGGACGCCCCGGGCAGCACGGTCACCTCACCGACTGCGACGGGCAGCGGTTCCGGCAGCCGCAGCTTGTACGGGTCGGTGCTGGTGGCTGACGGTTTGTCGAGGAACTGGATGGTGATCTCGTCGGTGCGCATCGGCGGGTCCAGGCGGAGCAGGCCGTCGTCGCCGAGCAGGCTGCTGCGGAAACCGTCGTCGCCGACCACCCGGACGCTGCCGACGCGGGTGGCGGCCACCTCGTCGTCGACGGAGAGGCGGAGCCCGCTGATGGTCTGCGGCTTGAGCCACTTGAGGCGCAGGATCGGGGCCTCGTCGCTGGCGGCCGGCGACCAGCTGGTCGCCGGGTTCCCGTCGAGCACCACCCCGGCCCGGCCGGTCGGGTCGGGCACCGCCGTCGAGGAGGCGCTGATCTGCGGCGCGAGGCGCAGCGGCTGAGCGTCGGCCACCAGCTTGTCGAGGGTCGCGTCCAGGTCCGGGCCGGGCGTCGGGCGCGCCCACAGCCTGGCGTCGTACGCGCCGGCGGTCGGCAGGGTCACCGTCCGGTCGACCGTTGACGCGTCCTCGGAGCCCCGGATGGCGTCGGTGGAGCAGCGGGGGCGTGCGTCGACCGAGAAACAGGCAGGTGTGCTGGGGGCGGCCGACATCACCACGGTCGCCGGTCGGGTGGTGGCCGGCGCGGCGGGAAGCACGAGGGTCCGACTCGTCGTGATCCCTGGAATCTTGATCTCGGCGATGCCGACCGACCCGTTGCCGAACGGGCGGAGGTCGTACGCGCCGTCGACCGAGACCTGGACGTCGCGGGTGGCGTGCACGCCTGGCAGTTCGAAGACCATGTGATCGGTGAACTGCTTGATCGTGCGGCTCTCGTACCCGGCGGTGACGGTCACCGTGGTGGGCAGCGCGTCGGCCTTCAGGTCGAACCACACCTCCACCCTCGTGATCCGGGTCGCGTTCGCGAGGGCCACCTCGATCCACTGCCTGTCGCTCGGCGCGTACGGGGCGGACTGCCAGGAGGTCGCCCGGTCGCCGTCCATCGCCGCGTACGGCTGGTGCTCGGGACGGGTGCCGCCGGGCGAGTCGACCTGCGAGCGTGCCGTCGACGCGCGGATCCCGCTGATGCCCTCGAAACGGGCGACGGTGGACCGCTCCGCGCCCCACTCGGGCAGGTAGTCGTGCGCCGGCGCGGACACGTCGAAGGTGTCGTCGGCGGTGAGAGTCTGGGACGAGTTGTCGCGCAGCCGGCCGAACGACACGTCCCGCCTGCGGAGCCCGTCGGTCATGGCGACCGGACCGGCGGCGTCGACGGACGGCGCGTCGCCGGCCAGCACCGTGGGCGCCGCGCTCAACTGACCCGCCGCGGCGAGGTCGAGGAGCGACTCCGGGCCGCCAACGACAGTGGTCACCTGGTCCCGGTCGTAGGCGACCACCGGCGCGACGGACCGGTCGACCCGGTAGACCTCCAGCGCGCGTACGGGCACGTCGAGGCCCTGGTCGCGGAACTCGTCGGGGGCCGACGGTCCGCCGCGTACCGGGCCGAACGAGGTCACGCGGGTCAGCCCCGGTGAGCGGTCCAGGGCCTGCCGGACCACCGCCGGGCGGGCCGTGTCGGAGCGGCCGTGGTCGAGGTCGGCGCGGAACAGGACGTGGCTGATCCCGGACCGGGCGAGCAGGTCGGCCAGGCCGGTCGAGCCGGCGCCGGTGGCCAGCGTCGTCTCGATGGCGTCCAGCAGGCGGATCGTGGTGGGTGGGGTGAACGGGATGGCGTTGCGGACGGCCCACCGGCTGTCCAGCAGCGGTTGGGTGATCTCGTCGGTGGTGCTGCCCCAGTCGTACGACGGGAAGCGCGCGCCGGGAACGACGAGGACCCGTCCCCGGCCCGTGTTCGCGTCGAGCCAGTCGGTGGCCTCGTGCCAGTAGCCGGGGACGTCCTTCACGCTGCCCGGTGTGGCGAGGCCACCGGCGAGCGCGGGCGAGGCGACCGCCCCCACGGCGACCAGGGCAACGCCTGCGGTGAGCCAGGCGCGCGCGACGGTGCGTGGCCGCCGCCGTTCGGGCGCCGTACGGGCCGCGCGGACGGCCAGGCCGATCAGATGCGCCATGCCGAGCGCCAGTGGCAGGCGCAGCAGGACGTCGAACTTGTGCACGTTCCGCAGCGGTGCGCCGATGCCGTCGAGGAACTGCTGCTGCGGCCCGGCGAGGATGTTCGGCAGGTCGCCGACGTGGCCGAGGCCGACGAGCGCCGCGCCGAGCACCAGACCGGTGACGAGGAACCGGCGGTGCGGCATGCCGCGGCGGGACAGCCCGAGGATGCCGAGCGCGGCGACCGTCAGGGTGGCGACGACCAGCAGCGGCTCGTTCCCGAGCCGGGAACCGGACGGGATCGTCGGTCCGAACGGGGAGCCCAGGTAGGCGACCCAGTAGGACGCGCCGCGCAGCGTGGTCACCGCGTCGGTGACGCTCGTGGTGTTCCGGGCGGTCTCGATGTAGTCCAGGAAGGGCGGGCTGTACCGCCCGAGGACCAGCAGCGGCACCAGCCACCACGCCGTGGCCAGGGCGACCGCGCCGCACCAGGCGGCCAGCGCGGTGACGCGACGGCGTACGGGCGTGAGGGTGGCGAGCCAGAGCAGGGCGAGTGGCACCACCGCGAACACGGCTGTGGCGTTGACCCCGCCGGCGCAGGCCACGGCGACGGCCGACCCGGCGACCGCACGCCGCAGCGGGGTGGTGCCCCGGGCGAGACCCACGAGCGGGATGAGCACCCACGGTGCGATGGCGCTCGGCCAGGCCTCCACCGACGACCAGCCGAGCTGCGTGAGGATCCGGGGCGACAGCGCGAAGGCGACACCCGCGATCATGCGTCCGGCCGGCGTGCCGATGCCGAGCCGGCCGGCGAGCCGCACCGCACCGAGGTACGCGACGCAGAAGAGCAGTGCCCACCACAGCCGCTGGACCACCCACGGCGCGAGACCGACCTCCGACCCGAGCAGGAAGAACGGACCCATCGGCCAGAGATATCCGTACGCCTGATTCTGGAGCTGGCCGAACGTGCCGGTCGGGTCCCACAGGTGCAGCGAGCGCAGCAGCCAGCCGGCCGGGTTGACGTTCAGGTCGACCTTGGTGTCCGGGACGATCAGCCCCGGGGCCTGCTGGAAGGCGAGGGCGGTGAGCGCGATGCAGATGGCCAGGTGCCGGAACCGCCGCGCGGTACGGCGGGTACGACTGGACGCCGGGGCGACGGCACCGGTCTCCTCTGCACGCATTTCGGCTCCTGTCTCCGCCGGCCGGACACGCACACGCAGCCGACGTGTGTCGCGCGACGTTATCCGGACCGGGCACGGACGGGCGACCTGGGGCGCTGCGGTGGCGTTATCGGGAGAACGGCCGTCCCCATGGCGTGTAAGCGTGTGGCAGGCTGCCGACCATGTCAATGCCAGAAGCTGAGGCCGGGACGCGTCCGGGGGGCGTCGCCGGCGATGGCGACGGGCCGGGGCCGCTCGGCCGATGGCTCCGGGCCGACCGGGTTCGCGCGGTCGCGGTCGCCCTGATCATCGTGTCCGTCGCCTGGCGTGCCGGCCTCGCCGCCCGTGGTTGGTTCTCCCAGGACGAGTTCGTCATCGCCGCGCAGGTCCTCGACACCAGGCTGGACGCGGACTACCTGCTGGGCACCTTCAACAACCACCTGATGCCCGGCGGTCTGCTGGTGGCGTGGGGGATGGTGCGGCTGGCCGGGTTCGCCAGTTGGCCGTGGGTGCTGCTGCTGGCGGTCGGTCAGGCCGCGGTCGGCTTCGCCCTGTACCGGCTGCTGCGTGACCTGCTCCGGCCGGGCTGGGGGCTGTTGATCCCGCTGTGCCTGTTCGTGTTCAGCCCACTGACGCTCGAGGTGTCGTCGTTGTGGCTGGTCGGGCTGCTCGTGCTGCCGACGCAGTTGGCGCTGGTCCTGGCGGTGTCGGCCCAGGTGCGGTACGTGCGGACGGGCCGCCTGTGGCACCTCGTCGCGGTCGGCTTCTGGGTGGTGTTCGGGCTGCTCTTCGACACCAAGGCACTGCTGATCGTGCCGCTGCTGTTCCTGCTGACCGCGTTCCTGTTCACCTCGGGGCGCGCCTGGCGCAGCCTGGTGACGACCGTGCGTCGGTACTGGCCGGCGTGGCTGGTGCTCGGGGTGCTCTCCGGGGCGTACCTGGCGTTCTATCTGAACCGTCCCGCTCGCGAGCTGGACGAACCCACGTCCGTCGGTCAGGTCCTGACGTTCCTCGGTGACCTGGTCGGCGACACCGTCGTACCGGGTCTGCTCGGCGGACCGTGGCGGTGGACGTACGCCGGTGACGGGCCGCCGCTCGTGGAGCCGTACGAGATCGCCAAGTGGTTGTCGTGGGCGGTGCTGGTGACGCTCGTCGTGGTCACCGTGCGGCGACGCCCGTCGGCGGGGCGGGCCTGGCTGCTGCTCCTGTGCTACCTCGGGCTGGTCGCGGCGCTCTTCGCGGTGACCCGGCTCGGTGGGCCGCTCGGACCGCTGGTGGGCGTGATCCCCCGGTACGTCGCCGACGTGGTGCTGGTCGCCGCGATCTGTGTGGGCGCGGCCCTGCTGGGGACGAAGGACGTCAACGAGGACGACGTCTCGGCGTGGCCGGTCCCGACGGTCCTGCGGGAGCCGGGCGCCTTCGCGGTCGGCCTGGTCTCGATCATCGTCCTGCTGGCCAGCATCGGCGTGGGCACGCTGTGGAGCACTGCCCGTTTCGGGGACAACTGGAGCACCAAGCACGGGCGGGACTACCTCGCCACGGCGCAGGCCGAGCTGGCCGCCGCCCCGCCGGGCACCGTCTTTCTGGACACCGCCGTCCCGGAGCGGGTGGTCGCCGGGTACTTCTGGCCGGACAATCTCCAGTCGCACTTCTTCCGGCCGGCGGAGCGCAGGCCCACGTTCGTCGAGGTGGCCGAGCGGCCGTCGACGTTCGACGAGTCCGGCCGGATCCGCCCGGTGGTCGTCGAGGGGCGCAACATCGTGCCCGGCCGGGTGCCGGACTGCGGGCACCTGGCCGAGGGCGGCCGGACCACCCGGATCCCGATGGAGGCGTACCTGGACGAGTGGCCGTACGTGGTGCACTTCGGTTACCTCAGCTCGGCCGACTCGACGGCGCTGTTCCAGCTCGGCGACGCCACCCGGGAGCTCACCCTGCGGCGCGGCCTGAACGAGGTGTTCTTCCTGATGCAGGGTTCCGGCGACGCCGTCCGGATCACCGTGGCGAACCCGGGGGTCGGGCTGTGCACCAAACTGATCACCGTTGGCCGGGCGGTGCCGGCGCCGTGAATGGGTGACCGACCCGCCGACGTCGACGCCCCGCGGCGGTGGACGCGGGACACGCTGCCGCTGTACGCCGCGGCGGTGACCGTCACGGTGCTGGTGCTCGCTCCGCTGGCGGCGCCGGGGTACGCGCTGCTGTACGACATGGTGTTCGTACCCCGCCAGCCGTTGACCTGGGATCTGATCGCCCCGGCGCAGAGCCTGCCCCGCGCGGTGCCGATGGACGCGCTCGTCTCCCTGGTCACCCAGGTCGTGCCGGGCTGGGTGGTGCAGCGTTCGGTGCTCGTCGGCGCGGTCCTGCTGGCCGCCGTCGGGGCCGGCCGGCTGGTGCCGACCGACCGGAGCGCGGTGCGACTGTTCGCCGCAGTGGCGTACGCGTGGACGCCGTACCTCGCCGAGCGTCTGCTGATCGGGCAGTGGGGGCTGCTGCTCGCGTACGCCGCGTTGCCCTGGTTGGTGCGGGCGGCGCTGGACCTGCGGGCGGGCCGTGACGGAGCGCTGGCCCGGGTGGTGCTCGCCGCCGCTCCCGCCGCGATCACGCCGACCGGCGGGCTGATCGCGCTGGGTGTGGTGGTCCTGCTGGTGCCGCAGCGCCGCACCCCGGGCCGCCCGCTGACCGGACCGGTTCTCCTGAGCGCCAAGCGGGCGCGCGGGATGAGGTACGCGGTGGCCGGTCTGACGCTGCTCAACGCCCCCTGGGTGGTGGCGGCCCTGGTCACCGGCGCCGGTGGGTCGTCCGACCCGGCGGGGGTTTCGGCGTTCGCGGCCCGCGCCGAGAACTGGGCCGGCCCGTTGGTGGCGCTCGCCGGCACCGGTGGCATCTGGAACGCGCAGGCCACCCCCGGCAGTCGCGCCGCGCCGTTGGTGCCCCTGGCGACCCTGGTGCTGCTGGTCCTCGCCGGTGTCGGCGTCGGCCTGCTGCGGCGCCGGCTGCCCGCCGGTACGACGCTGCGGCTGGCCGTGCTGGCCGGGAGCGGCTACCTGCTCGCCGCACTCGGGGTGCTTCCCGGTGGGGACGCGCTGCTGCGCTGGGCCGTGGTGCACCTGCCCGGTGCGGGGTTGCTCCGCGACGGGCAGAAGTTCCTGGCCCCGTACGCCCTGCTGCTTGTGGTGTGCGCGGCGCTGGGCGCCGAGCGGCTGGTGAGCCGGATCGACCGGGAGGTGGCGGGGGTGGTGCTGGCCGGGCTGCTGCTCCTGCCGGTGGCCGTCATGCCTGACCTCGCGTTAGGCGGCGCCGGCCGCGTCCGTCCGGTGAGCTACCCGGCGGACTGGCGGACGGTCGCCGGGATCATCGAGGAGGAACCGGGTGAGGTCCTCTCGCTGCCGCTCAACGCCTACCGGGCGTACCCGTGGAATCCCGGACGGGTCGTCCTGGACCCGGCGCCCCGCTACCTGCCGGGCACGGTCCTGATCGACGACACGCTCCGGGTCGGTGACGTCGCCGTGGCCGGCGAGAATCCGCGGGTCCGCGAGGTGCGCCGTGCGCTGGCCGGGGACCAACCCGTCTGGACCACGGGGGTGCGTTGGGTCCTCGTGCAGCACCAGGTCTCCGGCTACCTGCCCCCCGGGAGTATCGACGGCATGGAACTCATCCACCAGGGGCCGGTCCTGAGCCTGTACCGCAATCCGACGATCGTGCCCGGACCCGAGGCGTCGGGACCGGCCCGGCTGGCCGTCGTGGTGGCGCTCGTCGTCGCCCTCCTGGTGGTCATCGCTGCCAGCTTTTCGGCGCTACACCGGCGAGCTACCGCGTGGTAACGTCCGCTCGCACGTCTCGCCATTGGAGGATTGGCATGCGTAGAGCTTTGACCCTGGTCGTGTCCGGCCTGGTGGCGGCGTTGCTGGGGATCCTTGCCCTCGGTGGGCTCTCGGCCGCCGCGACCGCCACCGACGAGGAGGCCGCCACCGAGGCCAAGAACGTCTCGGAAGCGGCCAAGCGCAACGGAAAGCAGGACCCGTACGCCCCTGAGGTCTACGGCAACAGGTAGGACGGTTCGCCCCGCCGCTGCACCGGGCGGGGCGACTCCCCACCCTCCAGCAAGGCCGCGAACCGTCCACCCGCGGCCTGCCAGGTGAAACTCGCCGCGTGCTCGCGGGCCTGGGCGCCCATCTCCAGCCGCGTCTCGTCGTCGTGCAGCAGCGTGCGCACCTTCATCAGGTAGTCGTCGATGTCGTCGGCCAGCAGGCCGGTTCGCCCGTCGACGACGGCCTCGGCCACGCCTCCGGCCTCCCGGAACGCCACCGTGGGCGTACCCGCCGCTCCCGCCTCCACGATCGTGAGGCCCCAGCCCTCCTTCAGCGACGGCGTCAGGGCCACCCAGGCCGAGGCGAGCAGCGCGGCCTTCTCCTCCTCGGTCACGAAGCCCCGGAAGTCCACCCGCTCGGTGATGTCCAGCTCCGCGGCCATCTCCCGCAGGTGCGGCTCCCACCAGCCCTGGCCGGCGACCACCAGCCGCAACTGGGGCAGCTCGTCGGCGAGCGCGGCGACGGCCCGCAACGCCACCTCGACCCGCTTGTGCGGCACCAGCCGGTTCAACGTCACGAGCAGCGGGAACGGCGCCCGCTCGGCGTCCGTGCGGGGCAACTCCGGGGTGCCGTTGTGCACGACTGTCACCTGCTCGGGCGGTACGCCGAGGGTGGCCAGCTCGCGGCGGGTGGCCTCGGAGACCGTGACGTAACGGCACCGCTGGTAGACGCGTACGGCGAGGGACGACTCGATCCACCAGCCGAACCGGGCGGCCCACTGGGGAAGGACCACCGGCCACTGCTCGCGGTGCACGTGGTGGATCAGCTTGACCACCGGCCGCCGTGCCCACAGCGGGGAGAGGAACGGCAGCCCGTTGCACACGTCGACCAGGATGTCGGGCCGGCCGCCCCGCCGCGCCGCGAGCGGACCGACACCGAACGCGCCGGCCAGGTAGCAGAGCGCAGCCCAGGCGTAGACGGTGTGCCGGCCTCCGCGCCGGACCAGCCGGACGCCGGCCTCGTTGACCTCGTCGGCGGGCGCTTCGCTGTGCGCGGCGCAGAAGAGGGTGGCGCGGAAACCACGCGCCACCAGCTCGGCGGCGATCCGTTCCACGTACACCTCGGAACCGCCGCCCTCGGGGTTACGGGTGTCCCGCCAGTTGAGGAACAGCACGTTTCCGGGCATGCCGAAGCGACGCTCCACGCGAACCCTACTCTCAAGTAATTTAGGGACGCGCGTCACACTAGGGGTTGGGCTGCCGCCCGGCAATGCCTGGGTGGCCCAGCGCTTGTCGACCCCGCTACGCGCCGGCCGTCGGCACCGGGGTGCCCGCGACGACGGCCGGCGAGACGGGTGCCGCCTCGACCGACGGCCCGCCGGCCTGTCCCGGTCCGACCCGTGGACGCCGTCGACGCTGCGTGCCGAGCAGTTGCAGGGGCCGCTCGACGCCGTAGTAGCTGACCGCCGCGTACACCAGGCCGAAGGCCATGGTCAGGGCGAAGGTGTTGAGCAGCCCGCCGGTGAACAGCGGCCGGTCGTCGAGCAGGTAGATGAGTTCGATGACCAGCGGATGCCACAGGAACAGGCCGTACGAGACGGTGCCGAGCCACCGGGCGGAGGTGCTGCCGAAGATCTCCTTGACCCGGCTCGGCCCTCCGAAGGCCACCGGGATCAGGATCAGGGCCGCGATGGCGAGGTACAGGGCCAGCTTGACGCCGAACTCGGCGGCCGTCGGGCCTTCCAGGTCGCGGGGGCCGGCGACGGGCGTCGTCGCGATCGCCATCAGCCCGACGGCCGCGCCCCAGCAGGCGACCGGCGCGGAGGCGAGGTCGTCCAGCACGCGCAGGGCGGCGGGAGCGGTCCCGGTCCGCAGGGCGACGTGCGCCGCCGCCAGGGCCATGCCGGCGCTGAACCACGCGCCGTACGACGGGAGCCACATGGTGTGCAGGGCGCTGTTGAGCAGGCCGAACCCCATCAGGGTGAGCCACCCCGCGGTCAGCAGCGCCCCCGCGCTGACGATCACGATGGTGCGCACGGGACGCCAGGACCGACCCACGGCGGCGACCGCGACCAGCGGCAGGATCAGGTAGAACACGACCTCGGTGGCGAGGCTCCAGGTCTGGCTGAGCCCGTAGCGCAACTCGCCGGGCTGGTAGATCTGGGTGAAGGTGAGGTGGCGGATCCAGTCGCCCGCGGACGCCGGCCGGTTCTGCGGCAGGACGACGAGGCAGACCACCACCGCCAGCCAGTAGGCGGGCAGGATCCGCAGGGCGCGGCGCCACAGGTAGCGGCCGGTGCGCGGCCGGGGCCGGCCCGTCGCGGCGCTCAGCGCCCACGGCCTGAACAGCAGAAATCCGGAGAGTACGAAGAAGATGGCGACGCCGACGTCGAGGCGTGCCAACCAGCCGCCCCAGGTGGTGTTCATGGTGACGGCGGTCTGGAAACCGACGTGGTGGCCGACGACCGCCACGGCGCCGATCGCTCGCAGCGCGTCGAGGGCGGGGAGCCGGCCAGCTACCGAAGGCTCCGAAACTGTTGGCGCGGCGGCTGCGGACATCTGGACATCCAGGGGGTCGCTTTGAAGGTGACCGGGGAGTAACCTCCCGCCATGTTAAGGATCGGGAGCCCCGGACAACAGGTCGTAGGGCGGCAGGTTACAGGAGGATGAGTGAAGCTACGCGTGGGCGCCGCGCTCTTTGGGCTTGGCGTCTTGTTGCTGGTCTTCGCGGCTGGGCTGCCGTTCTACGTGGCGCCCGCCGTGTCCAAGCTCCCCTATGACCTCGAACCGACGACGTCCATCGCCGAGGCGAAGGACGCGAAGTTCTTGAAGATCACCGCAAGCGGCAGCTCGGTGAGCATCGAGGTCCCGCAGGGCAACCTGCGGTCCAGTGTCGAGGTCATTCCGCAACCCGACGACACGAAGAACCGGCTCCCGAAGGAGCTCAAGGGCGACGCGGTGATCTGGGACGTCTTCCAGACCGTCAAGCGTGTCGACACCGAGGAGGTGGTCAGCCAGTACAGCACCGAGTTCGCTCTCTACCGGATCTCCGGCGCGGCTGCCCCGTGGAAGGACCAGTGGCTCAACGAGAGCGGGGCGAACGAGACCCCGGTCGGCAACGTGAGCTACTCCGGTCAGCTCTACAAGTTCCCGTTCGGCACCGGCAAGCGGGACTACCAGGTCTTCGACCGTGACCTGAAGCGGGCGCTGCCGGCGAAGTTCACCGGCACCGAGAAGATCAAGGGCATCGAGACGTACCGCTTCGAGCAGCGGATCGAGAACGAGGTGCTGGCCACTCCGGAGGCGAGCATCCAGACGCTGGTCGGCAAGTTCGCCCCCGGCGCGACCAGCGGTCAGATCGTCTACAGCAACACCCGGACGGTCTGGGTCGACCCGGTGACCGGCTCCTACATCAACGTCCGGGAGCAGCAGCACAAGGAGCTGCGCCCGAACACCGGCACTCCGACCGTGCTGCTGGACGCGGACTTCAACTACACCGACGAGACGGTGACCCGCAGCGCCGACACGGCCAAGGACAACCGTTTCAAGATCGGCCTGATCAGTCTCTGGGGTCCGATCGCCGCAGGTGTCCTCGGCCTGCTCGCCCTCATCGCCGGCGTGTGGTTGGTCACGCGGCGGAACGATGGTGGTGCCGCCCGGCACCGCGCCGAGCCGGCTCCTGTCGCGCCGGCCGCCGCCGACTCCACCGCGACCCGGGTGGACCAGGAGCCGGTACGCGACACGGACACCGTGGAGCAGCCCCGGCCCCAGCCCGTGGGTGGTCCGCTGACCGACGAGATCCCGCCGGCGTCGACGAACTGGAAGTCCGACGACCCGACGGTGCCGACCCAGCGCCCTGCCCCCGGCGAGGTGGAGCAGCGCTGACGCGCGTACGACCGGCTGTACGACTGAGGGGTGGACCGCGCTGCGGTCCACCCCTCAGTCGTCCCGAGACGTGCGCACTTTACATTTGTTACCCGATTGTAATTGGTCGATGGTTTGTGACTCTGCGTGGCGCATGGCGGAAGTTGTGCCGGTTTTGGCATCTCTTCTTGTGCTTTCTGCTGCCGGTGAATCAACGCTTCGTGACGCTCGGGCATCGAACGGGGGTGCGAGTGTTACCGCTCGGTAATTGGGGGGTTGTGACCTGCGCCGCAACGGGTGCACCATCAAGCTCGATCGTTACCCGCCGGTAACAGATGACGGGCCGAGTGCGGGGCCGCCAGTTCGGAACCGCCACCCGCCCGCATCCACTGAGGAGGAATCCGTGCAGAAGCGGTTGGACAATCAGGGCCGTACCCGCTGGCGGCGTTTCGCCGCCATGCTGGTGCCCGCCACGGCGGCCGCCGGCGCCATCCTGTTCGGCATGTCGACCGGCGCGATCGCGTCCGACATCACGGTCTCCGGGCAGACCTTCAAGATCGGCGCCGAGCGGTTGGAGGGCGACGGCTTCAAGCAGTACGGCGGCATCGTCCGGGAGAAGGGCAAGGACGGAAAGGCCGGTGAGGTCCACCCGGTCGCCCTCTCCGAGATCAGCAGCGCCGAGCTGTACAAGCTCTGCCAGTCGGTCCGCGCGGACCTGCCCGGCCTGCCGGTGGTGCTCACCATCAACGCCGGCGACGGCAAGGAACCCGCCCGGGCCAAGGACCTGCTGATCGCGATGGACTCGCTGGGCGGCGACGCGACCTTCACCAACATCAAGATCGGCCGGGACGCGACCGACCTGAACCCGACGGCGCAGGCCGGATCGTTCGGCCAGAACTCCGAGCACGTCACCATCACCAACCTCCAGCAGGTGTCCCGCTACACCACGGCGGCCACCTTCAACCTGGTCGGGCTGCGGCTGAAGGTCAACGTGGGGGACGACGCCAAGGGCAAGGAGTGCTTCTGAGGTGAGGCCCGCGGTGGTCGACCACCGCGGGCCAGCCCGTGTCCCCGTCCCCGCTCCGCCAGGAGGAGTACGTGACAACCACGAACCCGTCCCACGCCCGACTCGACGGTCTGGCCCAGGCGTGGCGGAACTTCCGCATCTGGCAGCGGAGTCGTCCGTTCTGGGGCGGCCTTCTCACCGCCCTGGCCGGAGTGGAGATGTTCGCGTCCACCCGGATGACGCTCAACGGCCTGAGCTTCCACAGCGGCGCCACCGGTCTGCTCTCCCTGCTGATCCCGGTCATCCTGGTGGCCTGCGGCCTGCTGCTGTGGTTCAGCCCGGCGCAGCGGCTGTTCTACTCGATCGTCGCGGCGGTCACCACCGTCTACTCGCTGATCGGTCTCAACCTCGGCGGCTTCTTCGTCGGTCTGCTGCTCGGCATCGTCGGCAGCGCGCTCGCCTTCGCCTGGACGCCGACCGGCCCGGCCGCACCCGCGCCGGTCCAGGACGACGAGCCGACCGCGGAGCAGCCGGTC
The DNA here is from genome assembly GCF_040607375.1 of Micromonospora sp. NPDC005298. NCBI lineage: Bacteria > Bacillati > Actinomycetota > Actinomycetes > Micromonosporales > Micromonosporaceae > Micromonospora > Micromonospora sp. NPDC005298. The sequence goes on along the minus strand of NZ_JBEXGP010000014.1, from coordinate 126,717 downwards.
GTCGAGGACGGCTCTGCCGAGCCGCCCGTCGCCGAGCAGTCCGACCCCGAGCAGGTCGTTCCTGAGCAGGTCGGCCCTGAGCGGCCCGTTCCGGAGAGGGCGTTCGCCGACGTGGGTCCGCCCCCCGAGTGGCCGGGGCGGGCGGCTGATCCGCGGGTGTTCGGCATCATCCTGGTGGTGCTCGGCCTCGCCGCCGTCGGCCTCGCCGCCCAGCCCGGAGCGGTGCAGGCCGCGCCGAACCGCCCCACCACCGCCTGCCCCACCCCGTCCCGGACCGCCACCCCCTCGCCGAGCCGCAGCGCGACGACCCCGACTCCGACCCCGAGTCCGAGTCCGGAGCGGCGTGGCAACCTGATCGGCGACATCCTGGACGGGATCGGTGACCTGTTCACCGGCGGAGACCGTCGGGAGAGCCCGTCGCCGTCGCCGAGCCCGACGGCCCAGCCGAGCGGGACACCGACGGCGCGTCCCGACCCCGGCACCTGCACACCGGCACCGCCCACCAAGCCGGGTAAGCCGGGAACGCCGGGCACAGTGGAACCGGGCAAGATGCTCCCGCGCATCGCCGCCGACCCGAACCTGCCGAAGGTGGCGCAGACGCCGTCCAAGCTCACCGGGTCCTCGGTCAAGATGACCGGCCTGCGGTTCGACGGAATCACCGACCTGCGCACCGAGAAGGGCACCCTCAAGGTGCTGAAGTTCAGCATGCGGGAGGCGGTGACCGAGGACTTCCTCCTGCGCGCCGACGGTCCCGCGGGGCGCACCCAGGAGTACGCGACCGACCGGCTGACCGTCAGCGGTGACGTGGCGTTCTACTCCACCCGGTTCGTCGGCAAGCTGCTCGGCATCAAGATCACACTGACTCCGGACCTGCCGTTGCCGGACGGCATCCCGGTCACGGTGCCCCTCGCGGTCACGTTCACCGACCCGGTCATCGACCTGGCGTACGTCACCAGCAACACGCTGACCGCCCGGCCGGCGCTGGCGCTGCGCCTCGGCTGAGCGGCGCGGCGCGGCGAACGAGAAGGCCCCGGGTCGACGGTTGGTCGTACCGCCGACCTCGGGCCTCACGTCACCTCAGATCCGGGCCAGCGCCCGCCGCAGCGGGTCGAGACCCAGGGCACCCAGGTCCAACGCCTGCCGGTGGAACTCCCGCAGGTCGAAGTCCGCGCCCTTGCGGGCCTTGGCGTCCTCGCGGGCCTGCAACCAGATCCGCTCACCGACCTTGTAGGACGGCGCCTGGCCCGGCCAGCCCAGATAGCGGTTCAGCTCGAAGCGCAGGTTCTCGTCCGGCACGCGGCAGTGCGCCCGCATGAACTCCCAGCCCAGTTCGGGCGTCCACCGCTCGCCGGGGTGGAAGCCGAACGGGTTGTCCTTCGGGATCTCCAACTCCAGGTGCATGCCGATGTCGACGATGACGCGGGCGGCGCGCATCGCCTGGCCGTCCAGCATGCCCAGCTTGTCACCCGGGTCCTGTAGGTAGCCCAACTCGTCCATCAACCGCTCCGAGTAGAGCGCCCAGCCCTCACCGTGGCCGGACACCCAGCACAGCAGCCGCTGCCAGCGGTTGAGCACGTCAGCCCGGACGGCGGTCTGCGCCACCTGGAGGTGGTGACCCGGAACGCCCTCGTGGTAGACGGTGGTCACCTCCCGCCAGGTGGAGAACTCGGTGATGCCCTGCGGCACCGCCCACCACATCCGACCTGGGCGGGAGAAGTCCTCGCTCGGCCCCGTGTAGTAGATGGCGCCGTCACTGGTCGGGGCGAGGCAGCACTCGATGCGGCGGACCACCTCGGGAATGTCGAAGTGGGTGCCGTTCAGCTCGTCGATCGCCTTGTCGGCCAGGGCCTGCATCCAGTCGCGGAACGCCTCCTTGCCCTGGATGGTCCGTGCCGGGTCGGCGTCCAACGCGGCGACCGCCTCGTCGACGCTGGCCCCCGGGCCGGCGATCTGCCCGGCGACGACCCGCATCTCCGCCTCGAGGCGGGCCAGCTCCGCGAAACCCCAGGCGTACGTCTCGTCCAGGTCGACCTTCGCGCCGAGGAAGTACTGCGAGGCGAGCTCGTACCGCTCCCGGCCGGCGGCCTGCTTGTCCCGGCCGTACGGGGCGAGTTCGTTACGCAGGAACTGACCGAACTCGGCGGTCGCCGCGGTCGCCGCCGCCGCGCCCCGACGCAGCTCGGAGCCGAGCGTGCCGTCCGCGCCCAGTCGCTCGACCAGACCGTGGAAGAAGTTGTCCCGGTTCGGGTCGGTCCAGATGTCGCACTGCTTGGCGACCTCGACCAGTTGCACCTTCGAGCTGACCTGACCGGTGGCGAGCGCCTCGCGCAGCGTGGTCTTGTAGCCCTCAAGCGCGCCGGCGAGGCCGTTGAGCCGGGCGGCGATGTTGGCCTGCGCGTCCGACGTCGCGGTCGGCATCAGGTCGAACACCATGCGGATCTCGTGCAGCCCGCTGGTGATGACGCTGATCTCGCTCGTGGTTTCGCCGGCGTCGTACCGGGCCAGTTCCAGCCCGAGCCGCTCCTGCATCGCCTCCTTGGCGGTCCGCTCGGCCTCGGTGTCCGGCTCGGTCACCTCAAGCTCGGCGAGCGTTCGTCGGGTCAGCTCGGCGCGCGCCCGGTAGCCCTCGGGCGAGAGGTCGTCGAGCTTGTCGTCATGGCCGGCGATGCCGACGTAGGTCGCGCCGGTGGGGCTCAACGGCGCCCACTCGGCCACATAGCGGTTAGCGAGTTTATCGATTTGTCCCACACTTCGACCCTACGTGAACAGTGCCCTCTGAGGGGTCACCCACCCTGACCGGGTGTGACGGCCGAAACGCGCGCGACTCTGTCGTACGGGTGCGGCAGAGTGTCAGGGGTGACCACCGATACCACTCCTGACAGAGCGCCGGTCCGCGCCTGGCTGCCGGGCTTCCTCGCCCTCGCCGCGATCTGGGGTTCCAGCTTCCTCTTCATCAAGATCGGCGTGGCCGAGCTGCACCCGGTCCAGCTCACCCTCTACCGGGTCGGCACCGGCGCCCTGACCCTGCTCGTCGTTCTCGCACTGCTGCGCGACCGGCTGCCCCGCGAGCCCCGGGTGTGGGCGCACCTGACGGTCGTGGCCGCGTTCGGCGTGGCAGTGCCGTTCACCCTCTTCGGGTACGGCGAGCAGCGGGTCGAGTCGATGCTCGCGGGCATCTGGAACGCGACCACCCCGCTGATCGTGCTGCCACTCGCGGTGCTGGTCTTCCGCACCGAGCGGCTGACCGCCCGCCGCGCGATCGGTCTCGGACTGGGCTTCCTCGGCGTGCTCGTGGTGCTCGGGATCTGGGAGGGCGTCGGCGGAGCGCACTTCGTCGGGCAGTTGATGTGCTTCGGCGCGGCGGCCTGCTACGGCCTCGCCATCCCGTACCAGAAGCGGTTCGTCGCCGGCAGCGCACACTCGGGCCTGTCGCTCTCGGCCGCGCAACTGTTGCTCGCCACCGTTCAACTGGCAATCGTCACGCCGTTCGTCGCAGGCGTGCCGCCGCTGCCCACCGAACTGTCGGCGAAGGTGGTGGCCAGCGTCCTGACCCTCGGGGCGCTCGGCACCGGGCTCGCCTTCGTCATCAACATGCGCAACATCCGGATGGCCGGTGCGAGCACCGCCTCCACCGTCACGTACCTGATTCCGATCTTCGCGGTGTTGGTCGGGGCCGTGGTGCTCGACGAGCGGCTCAACTGGCACCAGCCGGTCGGCGCGCTCATCGTGCTGCTGGGTGTCGCGGTCGCGCAGGGTCTGGTCGGCCGTCGCAGGCCCCGCCCGGTGGTCGGCGTCGGCGTGCTCGCCACGCCCGCCGCCGAGCCGGCCCCGCGCTGAGCCTCTCAGCCCTTTGCGCGCGTCCAGTCGACCAGTTGCTCCGCCGACCAGGTGTTGACCACCCGGTCGGCGGGGACGCCGCAGAGGGCGGCCCGTTCGCAGCCGAACCGCTGCCAGTCGAGTTGGCCGGGGGCGTGCGCGTCCGTGTTGATCGCGAACCGGCAGCCGGCCTCCAGGGCGCGGCGGATCAGCCGTTTCGGCGGGTCCTGCCGCTCCGGCCGAGAGTTGATCTCGACGGCGGTGTCGTGCTCGGCGCAGGCGGCGAAGACCGCGTCCGCGTCGAAGTCGCTCTCCGCCCGGGTCCGGGGACGGTGCGCCCGGTCGCCGGGGCCCTTCACCCCGGCGGGACGGGACGACACCATCCGGCCGGTGCAGTGTCCGAGGATGTCCAGGTGCGGGTTGGCGACAGCGGTCAGCATCCGCCGGGTCATCTTCGCCCGCTCGTCCTTCAGGCCGCTGTGCACCGAGCCGACCACCACGTCCAGCCGGGCCAGCAACTCCTCGTCCTGGTCGAGTGAACCGTCGGCGAGGATGTCCACCTCGATCCCGGTGAGGATCCGGAAACCCTCCGGCAGTGCCGCGTTGACCTTCTCCACGTGGTCGAGTTGTCGGCGCAGCCGGTCGGCGGTCAACCCCCGCGCCACAGTGAGGCGGGGCGAGTGGTCGGTCAACACCACGTATTCGTGGCCCAACTCCACGGCGGCCAACGCCATCTCCTCGATCGGCGATCCGCCGTCGGACCAGTCCGAGTGGGTGTGACAGTCGCCGCGCAGGGCGGCGCGCAGCGCCGTGGCCTCCGCGTCCAGGTCGCTGCCCTCGGTCGCCACCAGCCGGCGCAGGTAGACCGGCTCCTCACCGGCCAGCGACTCCGCCACACACCGGGCGGTCACGTCGCCGACACCGGTCAGCTCGGTGAGCGTGCCGTTGCCGGCCCGCTCGGCCACCTCGGCCGCCGGCAGACCCGCCAACGCGGCCGCCGCCGAGCGGAACGCCCGGACCCGGTACGTGGCCTCGTTGGCCCGCTCCAGCAGGAACGCGATCCGGCGCAGGTCGGCGATGGGGTCCCGGGCCTTCATCCCACCGAACCTAGTCGGTGCGGCGCCGGTCAGGGAGCCTTGGGGCAGCCGTTTCTGCGCTGCCACGCGGTTACCTCGGCGGCCGGTTCCCGATTGCCGCCGCGCCGCCACGAATCCAGGTAGCGCGCCGGCCAGAGCACGCCGCGCCGGATCCACCAGCCGTCCTTGCCGGCACACGGCGGCGAGATGCCGAAGTGCACATGGCAGACGTTGTTCGCGTTGCCGGTGCGGCCCACCTTGCCGAGCTGCTGCCCGGCGCGGACCCGCACCCCGGCGTCGACACCGGTGGACACCGCACTCAGGTGTGAACCGTAGTAGCGCACCCCGTCGTCGCCGAGCAGGGAGACGGACAGGCCGCCGTTCTGCGGCCCCTGCGGCCCCCGCTTGGAGTACCTGTCGACGCGACTCACCTCAAGCACCGTCCCGTTGGTCACCGCCACGAACGGCTCACCGCAGTCGGCGAAGAGGTCGGTCGCCGGGTACGCGCCGTGCGTCGGGTGGTAGTCCACGTTGTCGGCGCGTACCGGGAAGACATGCCGCAGCCCGGCGCGCGGTGCGCCCGCGGACGGCGCGACCGACGACGGTGCCGGGGTCGCCGGGCCGCTGGCCGCCGGCGCCGCCGGCTGCTCGGCCGTCGACCAGATCGCCGGCGGCGTCGGCGCGGCGCCCTCCGGTGGCACACCCGGCCGGGTGGTGGCGCAGCCGGCGGCGAGCACCGGCGCGAGCAACAGCAGGATGGGGTACGCCGGCCGCGCGCGGCGACCGATCGTCGGCGAGGGCATCCGGTCATCCTGGCAGAGCCGGTACCGTGGGCACGAATGGCGCGCGTAACGGAGGGCAGCGACGGTGACCATCGCCCGACCCGACCCCGTCCCGGATCCCGGTGTCGCCCGCCCGGTGCCGCGCGCCCCCTCGGGGCTCTTCCCGTCGGGGCCGCCGACCCGACCCACCTACCGCGAGCCGCACCCGGTCACCGGTGGGGGTGTCGCCGCCGGCGGTGGTGCGGCGGCCGGCTGGCTGCTCCTGTTCGGTCTGCTCGGCACCGACGTGGCCAGCTACGCGTGGTGGACGGTGTTCGCCGGCCTGCTGGCCTGGATCACCGCCCTGGTGCTGGTCCGGCACGGCGACCGTGGGGTGGCCACCGGCGTGGCCATCGTGACCGCCGGTGGTTGGAGCATCGCCGCCGCTGTGGTGGCCGTCAGGTGGGCCACCAGCGGTGATTGGCCGTTGTGGTGACCGTGTCCGGACGGCCGGTGACGACTGCGCGGTGTGCCCGGTTGGCTGCGTAGCGAACGCCGTCTTGACGTGGGCGTCGAGACTCGGCACGCTCGGCACCATGGCCTGGACCACCCCGCGGCAGGACCCGGATCGCAGCCGCCGCCGCCTGCAGTTGCTCGCCGAGTTGGCGGGTGCCCGGGCGGTACGCCAGCGCAGCCGGCCGCAGCGACAGCGCACCGAGCGTCTGCGCGAGCTCATCGCCACACGCCGTCGGGTAGCCGGCTGATCCGACTTTGTCAGGAATGACCGGCTCGTCGGGGCGTTGACCGGTCGTCCGCCGACCCGACCGGCTAACGTGCACGCGTAACGAGTCGGCGCTGTGCCGAGGGGCTATTGGGGGGACCGTGTCGTACTTCGCTGCGGCCGTGGTGCGCGACGACAGTGGCTGGACCGCCGCCGAGGTCAGCCTGCGCGGCGCCACCGACATCGACGAGGTCGCCGACCGGCTGCGAGACGTCGACCAGGAGGCCGACGTCTCGCTGCTCTTCGTCGAGGCCGACGACGCGTACCTGGTGATCCTGCGCCTCGACGAGGGCGAGGACCTGCGGGTGTTCGGGTCCGACTCGGCCTTCGCCGAGGAGTCCCGCCTGGGTTCGCTGCTCGTCGGCGACCTGAAGACCTCGGTCACCGGCCTCGACGGCGACGAGGAACCCCGCCCGGCGGCCGGCGGTGACGACGAGACCGAACAACCGGTCGTCGACCCGGAGGCCGACCCGGTGGGCGAGGCCGACCTGCTGGCCAACCTGGGCATCTCCGCGCAGAAGCTGCTGACCCTGTGCACGCACGAGGGGATGCTCCCGGCGGACGTCACCGCCGAGATCTGCGAGGTCCTCGGCTGCGTCGACGAGGTCGAGGAGCTGCGTGAGGTCTGAGCCGGCCGACGCCACCGACCCGTCGCTGGAGATGATCCGGCCGGGTCAGCCCACCCCCGGCGCGGCGGGTCGCGCCGGTCCGGGCGCCCACGAAGGGCTGGCCGACCCGGGTGAGGTCGGGCGACGGCAACGGCACGAGCTGTGGATGCGCCGGGCGCTGGAGGTCGCCGTCACCGGACCGGCCGCGTCCGCACCCACCACGGCGGTCGACGACATCCCGGTGGGCGCGGTGCTGTACGGGCCGGACGGCACCGAACTGGCCGTCGGGCGCAACGAACGGGAACTGACAGGCGACCCGACCGCCCACGCCGAGGTGCTGGCCCTGCGCCGGGGCGCCGAGCGGGCCGGCGAGTGGCGGCTGGACGGCTGCACCCTCGTGGTCACCCTCGAACCGTGCACGATGTGCGCGGGAGCGCTGGTGCTGGCCCGGGTCTCCACTGTCGTCTTCGGTGCCTGGGAGCCCAAGACCGGCGCGGCCGGATCACTCTGGGACGTCCTGCGGGACCGCCGGCTCAACCACCGACCCGAGGTCTACGGCGGGGTGCTCGAAGCCGAGACGGCCGCCGTCCTGCGCGCGTTCTTCCGCTGAGGCCGGCGCGGGCCGGAGGTCAGAGAGCGTGATGCCCGCGCGGCATAGCGATGCCACACAGGCATCACGCTCGTTGTCGTGCCGCCGCCCCGACGGTCAGGCGATGATCGTGTCCAGGGCGATCTCGACCATCTGGCTGAAGGTCTGCTCCCGCTCCTCGGACGTGGTCTTCTCGCCGGTCTTGATGTGGTCGCTGACGGTCAGCACGGTCAACGCCCGAGCCTTGAAACGGGCCGCGATCGTGTAGAGCGCCGCCGACTCCATCTCCACCGCCAGCACGCCGTAGTCGGCGAGCGTGTCGTACAGGTCCGGTCGGTCCGTGTAGAAGGCGTCCGCAGCCAGGATCGGCCCGACGTGCATGGTGATGCCGCGCCGCTCGGCCACCTCGACCGACGTACGCAGCAGCCCGAAGTCGGCCACCGGTGCGTAGTCGATCAGCCCGTCGAAGCGCATCCGGTTCATGTTCGAATCGGTCGACGACCCGATCGCGGCCACCACGTCCCGCAGTTGCAGGTCGGTGCTCAGCGCACCGCAGGAGCCGACGCGGATCAGCGTCTTCACGCCGTACTCGTTGATCAGCTCGTGGGCGTAGATGGAGGCGGACGGCATGCCCATGCCGGAGCCCTGGACGGAAACCTCGACGCCGTTCCAGCGGCCGGTGAAACCCAGCATGCCCCGAACCGTCGAGTAGCAGGTGGCGCCCTCGAGGTAGGTCTCCGCGATCCACTTGGCCCGCAGGGGGTCACCCGGCATCAGGACCCGCTCGGCGATCTCGCCCGGCTTCGCGCCGATGTGCGTACTCATGGCAAAGATCCTGCCAGGCCGGCACCGGCGATACCGGTTCGGCGTCCGAACCGGCGGTCCTGTACCCTCGTCGGCGGTGGCGTGTCCGAGTGGCCTAAGGAGCACGCCTCGAAAGCGTGTGAGGGTTAACGCCCTCCGAGGGTTCAAATCCCTCCGCCACCGCCAGTGAACAGCGAAAAGCCCGGTCGATCCGCGAGGATCGCACCGGGCTTTTCGCTCAGAGCTGCTGTTCGCCGCCGTCGACGACCAGCTCCCCGCCGGTCATGAAGCTGCTCTGGTCCGAGGCGAGGAAGAGCGCCGCGTTGGCGACCTCGTCGGGGTGGGCCATGCGGCGCATGGGTACGGTCGAGGCGATGTTCTCGAGCAACCCGGGCGCCTCCTGCGGGCTGGGCGCCAGGCCGGCGAGTCCGGGGGTCTCGGTCGAGCCGGGAATCAGGGTGTTCACCCGGATCTTGCGGTCCAGCAGCTCGGCGGCCCAGCTGCGGCGGAACGAGCGGATGGCGGCCTTGGAGGCGGCGTAGACGCTGAACGCAGGGATGCCGCCGAGCGCCGAGGTCGAGCCGGTCAGTACGACCGAGGCGCCCTCGTTGAGCAGGGGCAGGGCCTTCTGCACGGTGAACAGGGTGCCGCGCACGTTTGTGTCGAAGGTGTTCGCGAGGTGTTCGACGGTGATCGAGCCGAGCGCGAGGAATTCTCCGCCCCCGGCGTTTGCGAACACCACGTCGAGCCCGGCGCCCCGGTCCTGGATGGCCCGCATCACGCGGTCCAGGTCGTCGAGGTTGCCGACGTCGCCGGCGATGCCTGTGGCGTTCGCGCCGATGCTCGCGACCGCCTCGTCCAGTGGCCCCTTGCGGCGGCCGGTGACGAAGACGTACGCGCCTTCGGCGGCGAAGCGGCGGGCGGTGGCCAGGCCGACGCCCGTGGTGCCCCCGGTGACGAGGGCGGTCTTGCCGTCGAGCTGTCCCACGTTCGATTCCCTCCAAATAATTCTGTACCGATCGGTACTGATGCTGACCGTAGCAACCGCTGACCCGGTCCGCAAATTTCTGTACCGATCGGTTAGGATGGGAGGTCGGGAGGTGGTGACAGGTGCCACAGCGAGGGCGGCCACGCGGTTTCGACGCCGACGAGGTGCTTGAGCGCGCACTCGAGGTCTTCTGGCGTTACGGCTACGAGGGCGCCTCGGTGAACGACCTCGCCGCCGCGATGGGCATCAACAAGCCAAGCCTCTACGCCGCCTTCGGTGGCAAGGAGGAGCTGTTCCGCAAGGTCGTGGCCCGCTACGCCGACGAGGACATGGAGTACGCGCGCAGGGCGTTCACCGAACCCACCGCGTACGAGGTCGTCGCCACCCTGCTGCGTGAGAACGCGCTCGCCGTCACCCGGGACGACCGTCCGGCCGGCTGCCTGTCGATCCAGGGCGGCACCGCCTGCTCCACCGAGAACGCCCCGGTCGCCGAGTTCCTCGCCGCGAGCCGCCTGGCCGGGGAACGCGCCCTCGCCGACCGGTTCGTCCGCGCCGTCGCCGACGGTGACCTGCCCGCCGACGCCGACCCCGCCGCGCTCGCCCGCTTCGTCATGAGCGTGACCGAGGGGCAGGCGATACACGCCGCCGCCGGAGTCAGCCGGGAGGACCTGCGGCAGACAGCGGAGATCGCGCTTGTCGGTTTCGCCGCCGCGTCCGGCGCGCGGCTTCCGGAGCACACGACCAACCCGGCCTGAGCGGGGTCGAACGTCCGCACCGGCGGGCCGGCCCTCCAACCAGGTGGAGGGCCGGCCCGCCGCCCGTCACGCGGTCGGGGTGCTGCCGTCCCGGTGGGTCAACCGGTACGAGGCGTCGACGGCATCGGTCTCCAGGAGCACCGTGACCGGACCGGCCGGCAGGGTGCAGGTGAGGGTCCGTTCGACGGCCTGGCTGGTGGGACCGCAGTACCGGATGCCCTGGCTGTCGAAGACCGACATGCGGGCGTCACCGGAGCCGGCGGTACGCGTCCAGGTGAAGCTCTCCCGGCTGGCGCGCTGGTCGGCCGGAACGGTGAAACAGACCGCGAAGCGGTCCGCCCCGGTGGTCACCGTGGCGCCGTCCGCGCCCGCGGGTAGGACCGGGCAGGCCGGCGGCCCGTCGGTCCGGGCGAAGCCCAACGCGTACGAGGCGGTGGGCGCGCCCGCATCCGCGGTGAGCAGCACGGAGAAGGGCGCCTCGCCGGTCAGCTCGCAGCTGTACTGACGCAGCGAGGAGTAGTCGCACACCTGCTCGCCGGCGGCGTTCAGTACGACGATCTCCGGTGAGGTCGCGGCGGTCACGTCCCCGGCCAGCAACTCGGCGACGTGGGCCCCTGCTGGGCTGGGCAGCTGGAGACAGTTGTGCTGCCCGGCGGTCTCGAACCCGCCCCGGTGCGGGGCGTCCTGCCAGCCGGTGTCGGACACCGGCGTGCAGTCCGACGGCTTCCACGGCAGCAACGCGACGGCGTAGAGGAAGTCACTGTCGATCACCGAGTCGGGTACGCCCCCGTTGAGCACCATCGTGTACTTCCCGGCCGCGGGGACCTCGCACCAGGTGTCGGTGCAGACCTTGACGCCGGCGGAGTCGTAGACGGTGGCGTACGTCCGGTAGTTCTGGGCGTCCACAGCCGTGACCCGGTACACGCCGGCGCTGGGAAGGTCCAGGGTCCGGCAGCGGATGCCACCGAGGGCGCCGGCCGGTGCCGAGTTGTACGTGCCCGGGGTGACGGTCGGGCAGCCGACCGCGTCGGAGAGTCGACGGACCTGGACCTTGTACGTGAGGTCCACGCTGTCGTCGGCCCAGTTCGTCAGGTAGGAGACGACGCGGTAGGTCCCGGTGGAGGGCAGGACGCAGCCGTCCTGTTCGGACCCTTCGGTGCACAGCACGGCACCCTGTTCGTCGACGATCCAGGAGTTGACGTCGTTGTAGCGGTCCGGGGCCCGGTAGACCATGACCCGCTCACCGGCTTCGCCGTGGAACGGCTGGCAGTTGGTCTGCACCGCCGAGGTCTGGTGCACCGTCAGGGCCGGCTGGTCCCAGTTGAGCCCGGTGGGGGCGGCGCAGCCGTCGGTCTGGTCGAGGCGGGCCGCTGCCACCTGGTAGGTGACCGGTTCCCAGTTCCAGTTCTGCGACACCAGCGTGTACGCGCCGGCGGTCGGCGTCACGCAGGACCGCGCGGAGTCGTACTCCGTGCACACCACCTGACCGGCGTCGTCGTACAGCTTCCAGTCGAGGTACTGGTTGGCGAACTGGTTGAGGCGGACGACCAGCCGGCCGGGGGTGGTGACCCGCAGAGACTGGCAGCTGATCCCCTGGTTCGGCGGGACGGTGCCGGTGCCGACCGCCGAGCCCGGGTCTCCGAACGCGGTCAGGGGCAGGGCGGGGCAGCCGACCGACTGGGAGATCCGGGGCATCCGCAGGGTGTAGTCGGCCTTGCTGCCGTAGGTCTCCTGGAGGAAGAGCCGGTACGGCCCGGGCTCACGCAGGGTGCACTCGGTGGGGTACCCCACCGAGCAGATCGGCTGGAACTGGGCGTCCAGGATGCTGCCCTGGATGTCCTCGGCGCCGCCGGGGTCGGCCAGGTGCAGGACCGCGCCGGTGGGCTGCTTGAAGGTGAAGCAGCGCGCGGCGAGGCCGGCGGGCAGCGTGCCGCTGCGGCCGGCGGAGGTGAAGGAGAAGAAGCCCGCAGCAAGGCTGGCGCAGGTGGACGGGGTCCGCATCGACTCCGCCGACAGCGAGTACGCGCCGTTGCCGGTGCCGTAGCTGAGCTTCACCGTGATCGTGTAGGTGCCGGCGACGCCGAGCTTGCACTCGTTGAGGTACGGGCCGACGTAGCAGACGGTGGCGCCTTCGGGGTTCTTGACCTGTGCGCTGACGCCGTCACCGGAGACCTCCCGGAGCCGGACGTACAGGGTGTCCTGGTCGGCCGTCGAGGTGATCGTCCAGATCTGCTGTGTCGCGCCGGTGATCGACGCGCAGTTCGTGACCTTGCCCAGCGGGAGCTGTCCGCCGCAGACGGCGGAGGGGCTGACGGCAGACGTCTGGCCGGCGGTGGCCCGGCCTGGAGCGGGAGTCGCGGGCGTCGGCTTCGAGGGTGCGGTGACGGTGGGCGGTTGCCCGGTCGTCAGTGCCGGTCGCGGCGACGGCTCGGCCGTCGGGGCGGCGCTGGCGGGGCCGGCCAGCAGGCCCGCCCCGGTGAGGCTCAGGGTCGCCACGGCGGCCCATCTCGCTACGTGTTTCCACAATGGATCGGGCACGGTTGTACGCACGATGTCTCCCCCGTGTTTGTCGCGCGATCTGCGCGAGTGGGGAGATGATTCCATGGTCGTCGATCGCGGACAATCGGCTTGTCGGTTACACCGGGGAAGGATCGATCAGCAGGGGCCGATGCCCTCGTCGAAGAGGCGGCGGGCCCAGTCGGCGTACCCTGCGATGGTTTTCCGGACCGTGCGCCCGTCGTGCAGGAACAGGTACGCGCGGTCGCCGCTGCGGGCCAGCAGCCCGTCGAGGCGTTGTGTCCCCTGTGGAGCGCGCAGGCGGGTGACCGACCGGTAGCGGGCCCAGACCTGGTCGACGGGCGAGCCCGCCGCGATGCCCTCCGGTGTCCGCATCGGGGCGCCGACCCAGAGCAGGACCAGTTTGTCCTCGATGAAGACCGGGCTGACGGTGTCGTGCCCGGCGAGCATCGGCCCGCACGTGTCCAGGCCGGTGCGCAGGACGCCCCGACGGGTCAGCTCGTCCTCGGTGTCACCGAACTCGATGTTGCTCAGACCGTTCAGGTCGATGGTCTCGGCGATGCCGGCGGGCCGGCCGTCGGGGGTCGGCCCGGTTGGCGGTACGCCGCTGCCGGCGATCGAGGCAGCCGTCATCAGCGCAGCAATAAACGCGAATTGTCGCAATTTCATGGAATCCCCCAGTCCCCAACGGGACGGGAGCCGTCAGGTTGCTGCCCGGCGACGGATTACTGGTTTTCCCACTGCTCGACCAGCTCGTCCCAGTAGTCGGCACTGAGTCGCCGCCGTCCGTGCGCCAACCAGCCGTCGGTGTTGCGCTCCAGGTGCAACCCCAGCTCGGCGAACGGGTCGATCCACGTGCCCGGTTCCACGCCGAGCCGGGTCAACGCCTCGTTGATTGGCCACTGGTCGCGCGGTGCGTCGAACACGTCGTCGAACCGTGGACCCCAGGCCAGCTCCCCGCCCAGCCACACCGCCGCCGCCTGGTGGCCGACGCCGCCGCCGAACTCCGCCTCCGCGTACGCCACCGGACCCGACCTCGACCAACCCGACAGCAGATCGACGAGAGCTGTGGACAACACCAGCCCGAACGGATGCTCGGCGCTGCGGTCGTCCACCGTGTAGTCCGGTAGGGAACCGGTCAGCTCGACCACCAACTGCGGGGTGACCGGCAGCAACGCGAAGTCCTGGCGCAGCTCGCCGAGGACCGCGTGATCCAGCTCGGCGGTCTGCTCGCGGAGCAGGTCCGCGTCCGCGATCACCGCGCTGAGCTGGTAACCCATCGAGCCCTCCGCCGTCCACAGCCTGTGGATAGAACATGTGTACGACGGTTCTCCGGGTGCCGCCGGTCCCTGGAACGGTACCGGTGCCGCTGCCGATCCGAAGCGGTCAGATCCGTCCCGACCCTGCGACGGCCCGCACGGTGTCGGCGAGCAGGTGGGGATGGGAGAGCATCGGGTGATGGCCGGCGGATAGTTCGACGGTCCGGGTCGCGCGGGCGGCCTGGAGGCGTTGCAGAGCGGGCGGCGTGGCGCGATCCTCGGCGCAGACGACAGCCGTCGACGGCAGATGACGCCAACCCGCGTGCCCGACCGTGGCGGTGAGCACCGACGCCTCCTGTCGGGTCAGGCGGGCGACCGCCCCCTCGACGGCCTGCTCGTCGCAGTCCTGAAGGAACAGTTCGCGCACCGACTCACGTCGTACGCCGAACGTGCCGTCCGGGGAGAAGTCCAGGTAGGGGGCCGGCTCCGCCGGGGCCAGGTGGGCCAGTGCCTGCCCGACGTCCGGCAGGAACGAGCTGACGTACACCAGATGGGCGACCTCGCCGCTGTCGGCGGCCTCGGTCGCGACCACCCCGCCGTAGGAGTGCCCCACCAGCACGGCCGGGCCGACCTCGCGCAGCACCCGTCGGGTCTCGGCGACGTCCGCCGCGAAGCCGGGCTCGGCATCCGCCACCTCGCCGCAGCTCGGCAGCCGGACCGCGACGCTGTCCAGGCCGTCGGCGCGCAGCGCGGCGGCGACCCGCGACCACCACCACTCCCCGTCGCGGACGCAGGCGCCGTGCACGAAGACCACGGTCATTGCCGTCTCCCGTCCGGCGAGCCCTCGGTGGGTCGCCGCCATCGACGTTAGACGTATCGATCGTTACGTGAAAAAGTGGCTCCGTGGGACGCCGACCGCAGCCGGAGATCCGCGACAGACTGCTCGACGGGTGCGTCGACCACCTGCTGGAGCACGGCCTACCGGTCACCTCGCTGACCCCGGTCGCGACGGCGCTCGGGGTCAGCCCTCGCATGCTGATCTACCACTTCGCCACCAAGGATCGGCTGGTAAGGGCCGCGCTGGTCGAGGCCCGGCGACGGCAGCGGGCGCTCTTCGACGACGTGCTGCGCCACCGCCCCGACACCCCGTACGTCGACACTCTCGCCGCGGCCTGGACGACGCTCTCCGGCCCGGAGGCCCGCCGATACGTACGCCTGTTCAGCGTCGTGCACGACCTGCCGCCGAGCGAGACGCCGTGGCCCGACTTCCCGGCGATGGCGGTGCACGACTGGCTGCCGACGATCGCCGCCGGACTGAGCGCCGACGGTCACGCCCGGCCGGACGTGCTGGCCACGCTGGTTCTCGGGGTGGCGCGAGGTCTTCTGCTCGACGATCGGGCGACCGGCGAACAGGACCGTGCCGCTGAGGCGTACCGAGCCTTCCTCGCCCTACTCGATGGTTCCCTCCGCTGAGCCCTGTGCGGGCGTCAGGCGCGGCGGGGGAGGTGGGCGACGAACGCCCGCCAGGCCGCCGGCGCGAAGACGAGCGCCGGGCCGGTCGGGGCCTTGGAATCCCGTACGCCGACCACGCCGGGCAGGTTGTCGGCGACCTCGACACAGTTGCCACCATTGCCGCTGCTGCGGCTGCTCTTGCGCCACCGCGCGCCGTTCAGCTCCATGACTCCGCCACTTCCGAGATCAGATCGACCGACTGCCAATGCGACAGCGCCTCGCCGCGCACGTTCTCCCATGCGGCCATCATGGCCGCGATGTCCTCCGGGTCGCTAGCGACTTGTCCCTGGAGTTGGTTGTCCAGGTAGCCGGCGACGCGGTGGTCGTGACTGTGCGCGATCACGAACGGCCCGTTCAGGCCGGCGTACGCGCCGACCGTGCCGGGCACGACGTGCACCCGGATGTGCGGCTCGGCGCACGCCGTGACGAGGGTGAGCAACTGCTCGCGCATGGTCGACCGGCCGCCGACCGGCCGGCGGAGGATCGCCTCGTCGATGACCGCCGTGAACTGCGGCGGGTCGTCCCGCTTGAGCACGCCCTGCCGGTTGAGCCGGACGGCGAGGTGCCGCTCGATCTCACCCCGGGGGATCAGGCCCGCGCCGGCGAGCACCGCGCGGGCGTACGCCTCGGTCTGGAGCAGCCCCGGCAGGACCGTCGACTCGTACGAGCGCAGCGACACCGCCTCGCGCTCGATCTCCTGCCACGGACGAAACCAGATGGGATCACGACGTCTCGAAGTGTCCGGCCAGATGTCTGACACGTCCTTGTGGAGTGCTTCCGCTGCCGCCAGGCGGTGCCGAGGATGCGGGATGCGACCCTCCGCCAACCAGCGCCCGACGGTCTTCGGGTCGACGCCGACGGTCTCGGCGAGGGATTCGGTGGTGTGCCCGGTGTCGCTGAGCGCCACCCGCAACGCGTCGTTCACGGCCCCTCCATCGGATGTCCCAAATATCTGGGGACCATATCGCTACGCGGTGTACCTGTCCGGTGACGCGCCCGAGGGTGGTCCACAGAAGACGGCGTGACCGGTGGAGGCGCAGCAGCCCGGCGGTCGGCGTCAGTCGGAGGGCCGCCCCGGCGGGTAGGCGGGGCGGCCCTCCTCCACCGGCGAAGGAGACCCGCCCATGCCCGGCCGTCGCCACCGGAACCACCTGCCCACCCGCCCCACCTGGCGATGTCAGGCGTGCGGCATCGCCTGGCCCTGCTCGGCGGCGAAGCTGCGGCTGCTCGGCGAGTACCGGAACGACCGGCTGGCGCTGACCGTCTACCTCGCGACGCTCCACGTCGAGGCCAGCGCGCAACTCCCCGACGTCGACCCGGCCCGGCTGGCCGAACGCTTCCTCTCCTGGGCCCGCGCCCGCGGCTGAGAACCTGGCCGGGGAGGCGTTCGCGTGCCCGTCAGGGTCGCCAGATGGCGACACCCACGTCCCGCCGACGCTCGGCGAAGAGGCCGTCCCGCGCAGCCGCCGACAGAAGATCGCGCAGGTCAGCCTCGAAGGCGGGAAGCTGGTCGGCGAACAGGTGGGGTGCGGAACTGGACAGCGAGAACACCGCAGCGGTCAGCTCGTCCACCGACCGTTCCACGACCATCCCCTGCTCGACGGTCAGTCGGGTGGGGCCGGAGAAGCCCGCCGCCAGCATGATCTCCCCCTCGCCCCCGGGAGTGCCGGAGGGCAGTGTCCCCTGACCGGCTCGGCGGATCGGCCCCAGGTAGCGCGCGACCAGCTCGGTGATCCGCTGCCAGGGCGGTCGCGGATAGAGCAACCTGTCATCGCCGTCCACGCCCTGGTGGGTGTTGGCGCTGACGTGCACCCAGGCCCCGTCGGGCGCGAGCATCTCGCGGACCCGCCGGGCCACCAGCGGCCGGTCCATCCAGTGGAACGACTGGGCGAACGTGGCCACCCGAAACGTCCCCAGGTCGGCCGGCAGCGCCTCGGCGCGCAGGTGCCGCCACCCGACGGTGGTGGTCCCCGACTCGGTGGCCCTGCGCTGCGCCTCGGCGAGCATGCCCCGGTCGGGATCGACCCCCACCGTGGCCTCGAACAGGGGCGCCAGCAGCAGCGTCAACGACCCCGGGCCACAACCGACGTCCAGGAGGCGGCCGGTGCCGTCCAGGCCGAGCGCCGTACGGATGGCGTCGGCGAGTTCGGGCGGGTACGGCAGCCGGCCCACGCTGTAGTGGTGCGCGCTGCCCGCGTACAACGACTCGTCCCACTCCCACGCCGCCATGGCGTCGATGAGACCACAGCAAAAACGCCCAGCCGACCGGTTATCGGTCTGCTGGGCGTTGCTGCTGCTCCGCGAGCGGAGGATACGAGATTCGAACTCGTGAGGGTGTAAACCCAACACGCTTTCCAAGCGTGCGCCCTAGGCCTCTAGGCGAATCCTCCGCGAGCCAGGATACAGGCCTCCGCCGGCCGGGCCACCCCACCACCCCCTGAAGATCGACGGGCGGTCGGGTAGGCTTGGCGTCACCTCCCGTGCGGCGGTATCTCGTGAACCTCCCCAGGGCCGGAAGGCAGCAAGGATAAGCGAGCTCTGCCGGGTGCACGGGAGGCCTTTTTGTCTCCGGAGCCGGTCGCTGACCTGGGGCCGTACCGGGCCGTGGAGACCGCCACGTCGCCGATCTGGCGTCGATCAACGCCCGGTAACCCGCGCGTTCGGCGGGGTGGGTGGTCACCCGCGCCGGACCGGCGCAGAATGGCTCGGTCGAGAGGAGGCGGGACGAGTGACGCTGGCGCTGTACCGCAAGTACCGGCCGCGTACCTTCGCCGAGGTCATCGGGCAGGAACACGTCACCGAGCCGTTGTCGCAGGCGCTGCGTAGCGGGCGACTCAACCACGCCTACCTCTTCTCCGGCCCGCGCGGCTGCGGCAAGACCTCGAGCGCCCGGATCCTGGCCCGCTCGCTCAACTGTGAGCAGGGGCCCACCCCGGAGCCGTGCGGCAAGTGCGAGTCGTGCCGCTCGCTGGCCACCGACGGCACCGGTTCGATCGACGTGATCGAGATCGACGCGGCCAGCCACGGCGGTGTCGACGACGCCCGCGAGCTGCGCGAGCGCGCCTTCTTCGCGCCGGCCAGCAGCCGCTTCAAGATCTACGTCATCGACGAGGCGCACATGGTCTCGACGCAGGGCTTCAACGCCCTGCTCAAGCTCGTCGAGGAGCCCCCGGAGTACGTCAAGTTCATCTTCGCCACCACCGAGCCGGAGAAGGTCCTCGGCACGATCCGGTCGCGGACCCACCACTACCCGTTCCGGCTGATCCCGCCGAAGGTGCTCCGCCCGTACCTGGAGCAGCTCACCCAGGCCGAGGGCGTCGCCGTCGAGCCGGCGGTCTTCCCGCTCGTGGTCCGCGCCGGTGGCGGCAGCGCCCGGGACAGCCTCTCGGTGCTCGACCAGCTCATCGCCGGCGCCGGTCCGGAGGGGGTCACCTACGCGCGGGCCGCCGCTCTGCTCGGCGTCACCGACGCGGCGCTGATCGACGAGATGTGCGACGCGCTGGCCGCCGGGGACGGCGC
Organism: Micromonospora sp. NPDC005298; assembly: GCF_040607375.1. Lineage (NCBI taxonomy): Bacteria > Bacillati > Actinomycetota > Actinomycetes > Micromonosporales > Micromonosporaceae > Micromonospora > Micromonospora sp. NPDC005298. The sequence goes on along the minus strand of NZ_JBEXGP010000014.1, from coordinate 107,732 downwards.
CGCCGCGTACGCCACCGTCGACCGGGTCGCCGAGGCCGGCCACGACCCGCGCCGGTTCGCATCCGATCTGCTGGAGCGGCTCCGCGACCTGATCGTGCTCCAGCAGGTGCCGGACGCCGCCGCGAAGGGCCTCATCGACGGCCCCGCCGACCAGATCGAGCGGATGGCCGCGCAGGCCTCCCAGCTCGGCCCGGGCACGCTGTCCCGCTGCGCCGACATCGTGCACGACGGCCTGGTGGAGATGCGCGGCACCACCGCGCCCCGGCTCCTGCTGGAGCTGATCTGCGCCCGGATGCTGCTGCCCGGCGCCGACGACTCCACCGGCGGCCTGCTCCAGCGCCTGGAACGCATGGAACGCCGGCTCACCCTGGGCGGTGGCGACACCCAGACCACCACCCCGGGGGTACGCCCACAGCCGGTCTCCCCGGTCCCCGCTGCCGCAGCCAACCCGATGCCGGTCAACGCCCCCACCTCCGCACCGCCGTGGGAGGTCGACCCGGCGACGTCCCCGACCCGAAGTGCCGCAGCCCAGAGCGCTCCGACCTCGGGCGCTCCGACCTCGGGCGCTCCGACCTCGGGTGGCCCGGCGTCGGCTGCCTCGACCGCCGACTCGCCGATTCCGGCGTCTCCCGGTGCGTCGGCGAGCACCGCCGCGCCGGCCCCCGTCTCCCCAGCCGGCCCCGGTGCGGCCGGTGGCTCGCCGGTCCAGCGCCGCGTGGTGCCGCCGTCGGCGGTACTCCCCGACCCGGCTACGCCCGTGCCTCCCCGACCGGGTGCGCCGGCCGCCGCGCTGGACGCGGTCGCGGTCCGCCGGGTCTGGCCCGACGTGGTCGGCAAGGTCAACCGGACCAACAAGCGGATCGCGGCCCTGATGCGCGACGCGGTGGTACGCGAACTCGACGGCGACATGCTCGTGCTGACGGTGAAGTCCACCGTGCTGGCCAAGATGATGGCCGACCACGCGGCGGTGCTCACCGACGCGCTCTACGAGGAGTTGGGCGGGCGCTGGCAGATCCGCTGCGAGGTAGCCGGCGAGCGCGGTGGCGTGCCGCTGTCCGGTCCGCCGCGCTCCCAACCGACCCGCCCCGCCGCCGCCCCGCCGGCCGACTCCGCCGCCCCGCCGAACGTGGGCGCCGGCGGCCCGACGAGCGTGCCGAACGTGGGCGCTGGCGGGCCGACGAGCGCGCCGAACGTGGGCGCTGGCGGCCCGACGAGCGCGCCGAACGTGGGCGCTGGCGGCCCGACGGGCGCGCCGGGCGGGAGTGCCGCCCCGGCCGTCGCCCCGCCGAACGCGAGCCCGGCCGCCCCGCCGAACGCGGGTGCTGGCGGCCCGACGGGCGCGCCGATGACGACCACCGGCGCGGTGAGCGCTCCGCCGAACGGCACCGCCACCGGCTCTACGAGCGCGGCACCGAACGGCAGTGCTGTCGCCCGCCCGGCGAGCGCCGCACCGAACGGCAGTGCCGTCGCCGGTCCGACGGCTGCCGCGCCGAACGGCGGCGCTATTGCCGCGCCGAACGGCAGCGCTACTGCCGCGCCGAACGGCAACGCCGCCACCGGCGCGCGGAATGGCGGCGCTGTCGGCGGCTCGGCGGGCGCGCCGGCTGCCACCGAAGCGACCGACGACGAGGACTGGCCGGAGGCGGCACGCCCCGGAGGTGGTTCCGCCACCACCGAGGCGACCGACGGCGAGGACTGGCCGGAGGCCGCCCTGCCGGGCGGTGCGTCGGCCGGAAACCAGCCAGGCCACGGCTCGATGCCCCCGCCGAATGGCACGAACGGCGGCGGCACGGACGGCGGCAGCGCCAACGGCGGCACACCGGGTGGTCCGGGCGGCTCCGGCGCAGCGCACAGTGGCGACAAGCCGGGCGGGCGGGGTAACCCGACACCGGCGGCCCGGCAGCCGGCGTCAGCCGGTGGTGCCCCGGTGAGCAGCGCCATCGCCGCGGCTCGCGCTGCGGCGGCGGGGCGCGGTGCGCGTACCCCCGCGGCGGCCCGACCCACCGCGGACGCCGAATGGGCGGGCGAACCCCCCTACGACCCGGACTTCGACGGCCCGCTGCGCGGTGGCCGGCCGGGTGGCGCGGCGCCGGCGGCCCCGGTCTACGAGGGGTTCGACCCGGGTGACGAGCCGCTGGACGAGGTCATCGACGAGAAGACCGCTCGGGAGTCGAGCGAGGAGCAGGCGGTACGGCTGCTCCGGGAGACCTTCGGGGCGGAGAAGATCGACGAGGTCGACGCGCGTTAGTCGGCGCCTCGGCCAGCAGGACGCCAAGGCAGCAGGCCCAGAGGGGGAAGGGCAGCACGGCGACGCGTTCCATGCCGCCCACCCCGATCCCGAGGCCCTGCTGGGCGAAGAACAGCACGGTCCCCGCCAGCGCGGTCAGCCCGGCGACGACGGTGAGCCGTCGCCACCGGGCCAGCAGCGCGGTGCCCGGCACGAGGCCGGCCAGGAGCAGCCCCACGTTGCCCAGGCCCATGATGAGTACCGCGCCGAGGACGTGCAGGTTCTCGTCGACGTCGGCCGGGTACAGGGCCGCCAGGGCGTACCCGCCGGTGGCCAGCAGCAGCAGCGTCTGCGCCGAACGCAGCACCGCGCCGCGACCCAGGAGCCGCCAGGTCAGCAGGAGCCCGGCGGCGAGCAGTACGGCGGTCGCCAGCATCGTTGCGTTCATCAGCGGATGCCAGGGTGAGCAGACGTAACGGGGTCGGGTGGTGTCCCAGATGCCGCAGTGCGCGTTGCCCAGGTCACTGATGTTGTGGGTACGCCAGCTGTAGGTCGGTTGGCGCCAGCGCAGGCCGGTGACCAGACTGGCGACGAGGAAGATCGGCGCCGCCACGACCCAGCACAGCGCGCCGATCCGGCCGGTGCGATTGAGGTTCATGCGTCGAGCAGACCAGTCCGGTAGACCCCGACGCACTACCCGCAGATAGCCGGTTCGAGGTGGTGCCAGCCGTACCCGACAGGGAGCTGGGACGCCCCGGCGTGGGCGCGCGCACCGGGCGGGGCGGGGTCGGTCACAGCGGTTAGGCTGGTCGGCGGCCGAGCAGACGAGTGCGAGAAGGAGCCATCCCGTGCGCCCAGGTGGACAGCCGAACATGCAGCAGATGCTGAAGCAGGCGCAGAAGATGCAGCAGCAGATCGCCGCCGCGCAGGCCGAGCTGGCCGAGGCCGAGCTGACCGGCACCGCCGGCGGTGGGCTGGTCACCGCGACGGTCTCCGGCGCCGGCGAGCTCAAGAGCATCAAGATCGACCCGAAGGCCGTCGACCCGGACGACGTGGAGACGCTTGAGGACCTGGTCGTCGCGGCCATGCACAACGCCGCCGAGGCGGCCCGTGAACTGACCGAGCGCAAGATGGGCCCGGTCGCCGGCGGCATGGGCGGCCTCGGCCTGCCCGGTTTCTGAGCCGGCAGATGTACGAAGGTGCCATCCAGGATCTGATCGACGAGCTGGGTCGGCTGCCGGGCGTCGGCCCGAAGAGCGCCCAGCGGATCGCGTTCCACGTCCTGTCGGCGGATCCGGCCGACGTCAACCGGCTGGCCGGCGCGCTGCGCAAGGTCAAGGACCTGGTGCGGTTCTGCACGACCTGCTACAACGTGGCCGAGTCCGAGCAGTGCCGGATCTGCCGCGACCCGCGCCGCACCAACGAGGTGCTGTGCGTGGTCGAGGAGCCCAAGGACGTGGTGGCCGTCGAGCGGACCGGTGAGTTCCGCGGCCGGTACCACGTGCTCGGCGGCGCGATCAATCCGCTGGAGGGGATCGGGCCGGACAATCTGCGCATCCGGGAGCTGCTGATCCGACTCGGTGACGGAACGGTACGGGAGTTGATCCTGGCCACCGACCCGAACACCGAGGGTGAGGCGACGGCCACCTACCTGGCGTTGATGGTGAAGCCGATGGGCATCGCGGTGACCCGCCTGGCCAGTGGGCTGCCGGTCGGCGGCGACCTGGAGTACGCCGACGAGATCACCCTGGGTAGGGCGTTCGAGGGTCGTCGGGCCGTCTGAGTCGTACCCGTGGGGGTGGTGCCGTCGACGACGGCGCCACCCCTTCGTCGTGCCCGGCGCCGCACGCATCGATGTGTCGCTCGATGTGTTCGCCGTGCCGTCGACTGTCAGACGCCCGCGCAAGGTGTCGGCTTGGTAGCGATTGCATGACGCCCGTTCCGCTTCCGGTGTGACATGTCATAGCCTCCCGCACACGGACCGAGCCACAGCTCGGCGTGGTCATGCGCATGACAGAGGTGAGAGATGCAGGCGAGAAGGCTTAAATCGGCTGTGGCCATCGCGGCCGTTGCCGCTCTGGCGGTCGGCGCGGCCGGCTGCGCGGAGAGCGAGCGCGACGGTGACAGTGGCGAGGCCAAGACTGGCGGCACCTTCATCTTCGCGGGTGCCGGTGACCCGAAGAACTTTGATCCGATCTTCAACGATGACGGTGAGTCGTTCCGGCCGGTCCGGCAGATGTTCGACACCCTGGTGAGCCACAAGCCGGGCACCGCCGAGCTTCAGGGCGGCCTGGCCGAGAGCTGGGAGAGCGACCCCACCGGCAAGGTCTGGACGTTCAAGCTCCGCCAGGGCGTGAAGTTCCACGACGGAACGCCGTTCAACTCCGCGGCGGTCTGCTACAACTTCGACCGCTGGTACAACATGAAGGGCGCTGCCGCCCAGTCCCAGATGATCTACTACATGGACGTCTTCGGGGGCTTCGCCAAGAACGACAACGAGGACGCCGGCAAGGCGATCTACAACAAGTGCGAGGCGAAGGACGACGGCACCGCCGTCGTCACCCTCAACCAGTACAAGGGTGCCTTCCCGGGTGCCTTCGCGCTGACCTCGCTCTCGATGGCCAGCCCGGAAGCCCTGAAGAAGTACGACGCCGACACGGTGAAGCAGAACGGCGACTCGTTCGAGTACAGCGCCTTCGCCACCACCAACCCGGTCGGCACCGGCCCGTTCACCTTCGGTGGTTGGGACAAGGCCAAGAACGAGATCACCCTGAACCGCAACCCGGACTACTTTGGCGAGAAGGCCAAGGTCGACAAGATGATCATCAAGGTCATCAAGGACGAGAGCACCCGTAAGCAGGAGCTCCGTGCCGGCACCGTGCAGGGCATCGACTTCCCGGCCCCGGCCGACCGCAAGGCGCTCGAGGGTGAGGGCTTCCAGGTCATCAACCGCCCGGCGTTCAACATCCTCTACCTGGGCATCAACCAGAAGAACCCGAAGCTGAAGGACCTGCGGGTGCGGCAGGCGATCGCCTACGCGCTCAACCGCCAGCAGCTCGTGCAGACCAAGGGCCCGGGTGGCGCGAAGGTCGCCGACGAGTTCATGCCGGACACCGTGCTCGGCTACGCCCCGGACGTGCAGAAGTACGAGTACAACCCGGACAAGGCCAAGCAGCTCCTCAAGGAGGCCGGCGCCGAGGGTCTGACGCTGAACTTCTACTACCCGCCGGACGTCACCCGGCCGTACATGCCGAACCCGCAGGAGATCTTCACCGTCCTCGCCAACGACCTGCAGGCCGTCGGCATCAAGGTCAACGGTGTGCCTCGCCCGTGGAACGGTGGCTTCAAGGACGACGTGCAGCAGTTCGGCAAGCACGACCTGCACATCCTCGGCTGGACCGGTGACTACAACGACCCGGGCAACTTCGTCGGCACGTTCTTCGGCCGGGGCAAGGCCGAGTTCGGCGACCAGTCGATGACCGAGATGTTCGACGCCATCACCAAGGCCGACGCCACCGTCGACGAGGCTGGCAAGAAGGCGGCCTGGGAGCAGGTCAACCGGGACATCGCCGCCAAGTGGCTGCCGGCCGTTCCGGTGTGGCACGCCCCGCCGGCGATCGTCGTCACCAAGGACGTCAAGGGCCTGGTGGCCAGCCCGCTGACCGACGAGCGATTCAACACGGTCAGCATCAGCAAGTGACATCCATCGGCTGACGCCGTAGGCGTGATCGGCCCGGGTCCGGGGCTCCTCCCGGCCCGGGCCGATTCCGCGATCATCGAGAGTCTGGTGTTTGAGAGATGTTGCGAGTCATAGTCCGCCGCCTGCTGCAGTTGGTGGTGACCCTCCTAGCGCTGTCGGCGCTGATCTTCATCTGGCTGCGGAACCTGCCCGGTGGCCCGGTCGAGGCGCTGCTCGGCGAACGGGCCACGCCCGAGCGCCGCGTCCTGCTGACCAAGGCGCTCGGCTACGACCAGCCGATCCTGGTGCAGTACGGCAAGTTCATGCAGCGGGTCGTCACCGGCGACTTCGGCAACTCGATCCGGACCGGTGACCCGGTCACCGAGGTCATCAGCCGCGCCTTCCCGGCCACCATCGAGCTGGCCCTCGCCGCGATGATCATCGCCGTTGGTCTCGGCATCCCGTTGGGCTATCTCGCCGCGCGCTGGCGGGGACGCTGGCCGGACAACCTCACCATCGCCGGCACCCTGCTCGGCATCTCGATCCCGATCTTCTTCCTGGGCTACCTGCTCAAGGACGCGTTCACGCAGAACATCCACTGGTTCCCGCCGTCGGGCCGGCTCACCACCGGTATGGACAACACGAACGTCACAGGCTTCTTCGTCCTCGACGGCCTGCTGACCCGGGAGTTCGACGCCAGCGCCGACGCGTTGTGGCACCTGATCCTGCCGGCGATCACGCTCGCCACCATCCCGCTGGCGGTGATCGTGCGGATCACCCGGGCCAGCGTGCTCGACGTCCTCAACGAGGACTACGTACGCACCGCCGAGGCGAAGGGCCTGCGGCACCGCACCATCCGGGGCCGTCACATCCTGCGCAACGCGCTGCTGCCGGTGGTCACCACCATCGGTCTGCAGACCGGCGCGCTCCTCTCCGGCGCGGTGCTCACCGAGAAGGTCTACAACTGGGGCGGCATCGGCACACTGATCACCGACTCGATCAGCGGCGGCCGGGACTACCCGGTGCTCCAGGCGATCATCCTGCTCGCCGCCCTGGTCTTCGTGGTGGTCAACCTGCTGGTCGACCTCTCCTACGCCTTCATCGACCCGAGGGTGCGTGTGCGATGAGTGATCCGATCATCCAGGCGGGAACGCCCGCCCCCCGCAGTGGGGACGAGAAGCCACGCCCCGGCATGAGCGAGCGCAGCATCGGCGTGCTCGGCGACCGCAAGAAGGCGCGGCTGGACGAGCTGGCCCGCGCGAGCGCGTCCGACCGGGGCGGGATCAGCCTCGTCCGGGACGCCGTACGCCGGCTGCGGCGCAACCCGGTCGCCATCGTCGGGGCCACAATCGTGGGGCTGTTCGTCCTCGTGGCGATCTTCGCTCCGCTGATCGCCCCGCACGACCCGGTGCAGCGCTTCGACGAACTGACCAAGAACCTGACCGTGGACAGCATCCCGGGCAGCAGCAGCGAGTTCCCGCTCGGCTCCGACCCGCTCGGTCGCGACTTCCTGTCCCGCATGATCCACGGTGCCCGGCAGACGCTCTTCGTCGGCGTGCTCGCCACCCTCATCGGCCTCGCCCTGGGCGTACTGATCGGCGCGATCGCCGGTGCCTTCGGCGGCTGGGTCGACGTGGTGCTGATGCGCCTCACCGACGTGATGCTCGCCCTGCCGAGCCTGCTGCTCGCGATCACCCTGGTCGCGATGGCCAGCCGGTCGAGCCAGTGGACCGTCATCTTCGCGGTGGCCATCGTGAGCGTGCCGATCTTCGCCCGGCTGCTGCGCGGCTCGATGCTGGCCCAGCGCGAGAGCGACCACGTGCTCGCCGCCCGCGCGCTCGGCGTCAAGGAGCGCAACATCGTGCTGCGGCACATGCTGCCCAACTCGCTGACCGCGGTGATCGTGCAGGCCACGCTGACCTTCGCGGTGGCCATCCTGGACGCCGCGGCGCTCTCCTTCCTGGGCCTCGGCGACCCGGACATCAACCGGGCCGAGTGGGGCCTGATGCTCGGCGTGGACGGCCAGCGCTACTTCGAGGTCCGTCCGGAGCTGGCGTACTTCCCGGCGCTCGCGATCATCGTGGTCGCGCTCGGCTTCACCCTGCTCGGTGAGGCGATGCGCGAGGCGATCGACCCGAAGAACCGGCGGTGAGCACGGTGCGCGCAAACAGCACGGCCGGCCCGCGCCTCGGGCGAGCGCGAGGAGTGCGCTCGCGAGCCCCGCTGTCGCGGGCGAAGGACCACAGCAGTGAGGAAGTGACCCGATGAGCCTGCTCGACGTCCGTGACCTGAGCGTCGTGTTCCAGCGGCGTGGCGAGCGGCCCTTCACCGCCGTCGACAAGGTCAGCTTCACGGTGGAGCCCGGCCAGACCGTCGGCCTGGTCGGCGAGTCCGGCTGCGGCAAGAGCGTGACCAGCCTGGCCATCATGGGTCTGCTGCCCAAGCGGGGTAACAAGGTCACCGGTGAGGTGCTGTTCGAGGGCACCGACCTGCTGAAGCTGCGTCCCGACGACCTGCGTGACCGGCGCGGCCGGGAGATCAGCATGATCTTCCAGGACCCGCTCTCCTCGCTGAACCCGGTCATCCCGATCGGCGTCCAGGTGGCCGAGGTGCTGGAACGCCACCAGGGCCGGGACCGCAAGCAGGCGCTGCGGGAGTCCCGGGACCTGCTCGACGCGGTCGGCATCCCCGACCCCAGCAGGCGGCTCAGCGAGTATCCGCACCAGATCTCCGGCGGCATGCGCCAGCGGGCGCTGATCGCCATCGCGCTGGCCTGCAAGCCCCGGCTGCTGATCGCGGACGAGCCGACCACCGCGCTCGACGTGACCATCCAGGCGCAGATCCTCACCCTGCTCAAGCAGTTGGTCGACGAGACCGGCACCGCGCTCGTCATGATCACCCACGACCTGGGTGTGGTGGCCGGGCTCTGCGACACGGTCAACGTGCTCTACGGCGGCAAGGTGGTCGAGCGGGCGCCACGGCACGAGCTGTTCGCGCACGCCCGGCACCCGTACACCCACGGGCTGCTCAACTCGGTGCCCCGGCTCGACTCGCCGCGCGGTGAGCGGCTGCACGCGATCCGCGGGTCCGTCTCGGACAACATCCCGTGGGTCGAGGGGTGCGCGTTCGCACCGCGCTGCGACAACGTCGTGGACGCCTGCCTGGAAGGGCCGCCGCCGCTCGAACCGACCGCCACCGGCGGCGACCTCCGCTGCAACAACCCCGTCTCCGAGGAGGTGGCGGCCCGATGACCGAACAGACCGATGCCCTGATCGAACTGCGCGACATCAAGGTCCACTTTCCGATCAAGAGTGGCCTGCTCTTCGACCGGACCGTCGGGTACGTCTACGCCGTCGACGGCGTGTCGCTGAGCATCCGCAAGGGCGAGACGTACGGCCTGGTCGGCGAGTCGGGCTGCGGCAAGTCGACGCTGGGCCGGGGCCTGCTGCGGCTCGTCGAACCCACCGACGGTGAGATCATCTTCGACGGCATCGACGTGCGTGCCCTCAAGGGTGAGGCGATGCGCACGGCCCGCCGCCGCATGCAGATGATCTTCCAGGATCCGCTCTCCAGCCTCGACCCCCGACAGTCGGTGGAGTCGCTGCTCGTGGAGGGGCTCAAGGCGCACGGGCTTGCCGACGACAAGGCCGAGACGAACCGCCGCCTGCGCGAGACGCTCGAAGCGGTCGGCCTGCCCGCCTCCGCCCTCGGCAAGTACCCGCACGAGTTCTCCGGCGGCCAACGCCAGCGCATCGGCATCGCCCGCGCGCTGGTGCTCAACCCGGACCTGATCGTCGCCGACGAGCCGGTCTCCGCGCTCGACGTGTCGATCCAGGCCCAGGTGCTCAACCTGCTTGAGGACCTCCAGAACGAGCGCGGCCTGACGTACCTGATCATCGCGCACGACCTGGCGGTGGTCCGGCACATCGCCGACACGGTGGGTGTCATGTACCTGGGCGGGCTGGTGGAGGAGGCGTCCAGCGACGACCTCTACCGCGAGCCGATGCACCCGTACACCCGCGCCCTCATGTCCGCGGTGCCGGTGCCCGACCCGCTGGTGGAGGACCGCCGGGAGCGGATCCTGCTCGCCGGTGACCTGCCGTCGCCGGCCAACCCGCCGTCGGGCTGCCGGTTCCACACCCGGTGCCCGTGGGCGCAGCCGACCCGCTGCGCCGAGGAGCGGCCGGAACTGCGCGACGTGGTCGGCGGGCACCGGGTGGCGTGCCACTTCGCCGAGGAGATCGCCGCCGGCCGGATCCGGCCGCACGAGGTGGAGGTCGAGCTGGTCCGTCCCGTGGACGGCACCGGCCCCGTCGACCCGCCGGACGAGCTGATCCCGACCCCGTGACGCCGTCGGGGGCCGTCCCGAACCGGACGGCCCCCGCGGCGACACTCGTTGCGGGCGGCTCAGCCCTCCGGACGGTGCAGCAACCCCACCGCGACACTGTGCACCGCGTCCAGCCCCGCCGGGTCGGCCAGCGCGACCGAACCGCCGGTGACCGCGTACCACTCGTCCGCGTCCTTGTACTGCACCCGCAGGGTGACCCTGCCGTCCGCGTACTCGGTGCGCAGGGTCAACTCGCCGGTGACGACACCGACCTCGTCGGTCATCACCCCACCCGGGCCGGGCACGATGTCGGCGGTCCGGCTCTGCGGACCGGCGGCACCCGCCGAGTCCGCGACCATGCCGGCCCCCGGCACGGCGGCCGGCGTGTCGGCAGCACCGTCGGCGGTCATCCCGGCGGTCGCCGGGGCGTTGTCGGTGCCTGTCGCCGCGTCCTCGCTCATCAACAGCCCTCCAGCATGTCGGTCAGGGCGGCCTTCTCGGCAGGGGTCACCGTCAACCGCCAGTGATGCTTGACCGTCACCCAGTCCTTGGCGTACTGGCACCAGTACGACCGGTTCGCCGGCTTCCACTGGGACGGATCCTGGTCACCCTTTGCCCGATTAGAGGACGCGGAAACCGCGATGAGCTGCGGTCGCGTCGTGTCGTTGGCGAAGTCGCCACGTTTGGCGTTGTCCCATTCGTCGGCGCCGGAGCGCCAGGCGTTCGCCAACGGCACCGTGTGGTCGATGTCCACGTCGGAGGGATCGGTCGCGCTGCGGCCGTCGTACACGCTCTCCCAGCGACCACCGACCACGTTGCAGCCGGAGAGCTTCACGTCCTTGCCGTCACGCTGCAGGATGCTGTCCCGCACGTCGCAGTTCTTACCGGTGTCCCGCCAGTGTGGGAAGCGGTCCCGGCTGTAACCCTTCATCGAGCCGGCGCTGGCGACGGTCAGCTGGCTCAACTGTTCGACGGCGTTGCCGCCGTCCCCCGGTGGTGGCGACGCATCCGGCTCCTCGGGCGGGACGCAACCGGCCACGCCGAGCGCCAGCGCCGCGACGAGCGCGGCAACCGACGCACGCTGTCCTGATCTGGTACGCACAGACGACACCTCTCCAGCTTGCGGGCTCCCGGCGATTGCGCACAGTACCCGGGCATGGTTTCGGCGTTTCGTGGCGTCTCCCACATCCTGCAAGGCAGATTGGTGGGATGACCGCACCCCTACCGTCACCAGCGCTGAGGATGGGCACCGCCGCCGGCCGGGGAACGCTGGTCGCCGCGGTGCTCGCCTCCGGCATGGTCTTCCTGGACACCACCGTCGTCAACGTGGCGCTGCCCAGACTCGGCCAGGACCTCGGGGCGAACGTGGCCGATCTCCAGTGGACCGTCAACGGGTACCTGTTGACGCTTGCGGCGTTCGTCCTGCTCGGCGGATCCCTCGGCGACCGCTTCGGCCGGCGACGGGTCTTCCTGATCGGGGTGCTCTGGTTCACCGTCGCCTCGGTGCTGTGCGGCCTGTCGCGGGGCACCGGCTGGCTGATCGCGGCCCGGTTCCTCCAGGGCGCGGGCGGCGCGCTGCTCACCCCCGGCTCGCTGTCGGTGCTCCAGGCCAGCTTCCACCCCGACGACCGGGGCCGGGCGATCGGCGCGTGGGCCGGGCTCTCCGGGGTGTCCACGGCGTTGGGGCCGTTCATCGGCGGCTGGCTCATCGACGCGCTGTCCTGGCGGTGGATCTTCTTCCTCAACCTGCCGATCGCGGTGCTGGTCGTGCTCGCCGCGCTGCGCTGGGTGCCGGAGAGCCGCGACGAGGACGCCTCCCGTACGCACGGTCCGGGCCGCACCCGCCGCCGGTTCGACGTGGCCGGTGCGCTGCTCGGGGCGCTGGCGCTCGCCGGTGTCACGTACGCGCTGATCGACGCGCCGGCACGCGGGTTCGACTCGGCCCCCGTGCTGGTCGCGGCGCTCGTCGGGGTGCTGGCGGCGGTGGCCTTCGTGCTGCTGGAACGCCGGCGCGGCGACACGGCGATGCTGCCCACCGGGCTGTTCGGCAGCCGGCTCTTCTCGGTGCTGAACATCTTCACGGTGGTCGTGTACGCGGCGCTCGGCGGCTTCACCTTCTTCTTCGCCGTCTACCTCCAGAACGTCGTCGAGTGGTCGGCGTTCCGTACCGGCATCGCGCTGCTGCCGATGACCCTGCTGCTGTTGGTCGGCTCGGCGCGGGCCGGTGCGCTGTCGGCGCGGATCGGCCCGCGGCTGCCGCTGGCCGTCGGGCCGGTGATCGCCGCGGCCGGCCTGCTGCTGCTGCGCGGCGTGCAGCCGGGTGCGTCGTACTGGCGGGACGTCCTGCCCGGGGTGCTGCTCTTCGGCATCGGGTTGACCCTGGTGGTGGCACCGCTGACCGCGTCGGTGCTGGGCGCCGTTCCGGACCGGTTCTCCGGAGTGGCGAGCGGCTTCAACAACGCCGCGTCCCGGGCCGGCGGTCTGCTCGCGGTGGCCGCGCTGCCGCTGCTCGTGGGACTGTCCGGCAGCGGCTACGAGCAGAAGGCGGAACTGACCGACGCGTTCCGCGGCGCGTTGGCCTGGTGCGCGGGGCTGCTGGTGGCCGGCGCGGTGCTGGCCCTCGTGCTGGTCCACCGGCCACCCCGCGAGGCGCCGCCGTCCCAGCCCTGCCATTCGATGCCCGCCGCCACACCCCCGAAGTAGGGGCACCACCTCGGGGGTGCGGCGCGTGACGTCTAGTGGCGGGCGCGGTTGACGGCGCTGGTGACCGCCTTGATCGAGGCGGTGACGATGTTGGCGTCGGTGCCGACACCCCAGACCGTCCGACCGTCCACCTCGCACTCCACGTACGCGGCGGCCTGCGCGTCCCCGCCGGAGGAGAGCGCGTGCTCGTGGTAGTCGAGCACCCGCACGCCCACACCGACCGACCGGAGCGCGTTGACGTACGCGTCGATCGGGCCGTTGCCGACCGCGGCGAGCGACCGGTCGCCGCCGCCCACACCGACCTCGGCCTCGATGTCGACCTTGCCGTCGGTGGTGCGGATCGTGTAGCCGTTCAACCGGACCGCCGGGTCGGGCTGGTGGTCGAGCAGGTAGTGCGTCGCGAAGATCTCCCACATGGCGGCCGGGTCGACCTCGCCGCCGTTGTGGTCGGTGACCTGCTGGACCACACCGGAGAACTCGATCTGGAGCCGGCGCGGCAGGTCCAGTTGGTGCTCGCTCTTCATGATGTACGCGACGCCGCCCTTGCCGGACTGCGAGTTGACCCGGATGACTGCCTCGTAGGTGCGGCCCAGGTCCTTCGGGTCGATCGGCAGGTAGGGCACCGCCCAGGTGAACTCGTCGACGGGTACGCCGGCGGCCTTCGCGTCGGCGGTGAGGGCGTCGAAGCCCTTGTTGATGGCGTCCTGGTGCGAGCCGGAGAAGGCGGTGTAGACCAGGTCGCCCGCGTACGGGTGCCGTTCGTGCACCGGCAGTTGGTTGCAGTACTCGACGGCGCGCCGGACCTCGTCGATGTTCGAGAAGTCGATCATCGGGTCGATGCCCTGGGAGAAGATGTTGAGGCCCAGCGTCACCAGGTCCACGTTGCCGGTGCGCTCGCCGTTGCCGAACAGGCAGCCCTCGATCCGGTCCGCGCCGGCCAGCAGGCCCAGCTCGGCGGCGGCCACCCCGGTGCCCCTGTCGTTGTGCGGGTGCAGGCTCAGCACCACGCTGTCGCGGCGCGGCAGGTGCCGGTGCATCCACTCGATCGAGTCCGCGTACACGTTCGGGGTGGCCATCTCGACGGTGGCCGGCAGGTTGATGATCAGCGGACGGTCCGGCGTCGGGTCGATCACGTCGATCACCCGGGAGCAGACCTCAAGCGCGTACTCCAGCTCGGTGCCCGTGTACGACTCGGGGGAGTACTCGTAGAAGATGTCGGTGTCCGGGGTGTGGATCTCGGCGTACTTCTGGCAGAGCCTCGCGCCGGAGGTGGCGATGTCCGCGATGCCGTCCTTGTCCAGGCCGAAGACCACCCGCCGCTGGAGCGTGGACGTCGAGTTGTAGAAGTGCACGATCGCCCGCTTGGCGCCGCGCAGCGACTCGAACGTCCGCTCGATCAGGTGCTCCCGGCACTGCGTGAGCACCTGGATGGTGACGTCGTCCGGGATCATGTCCTGTTCGATGAGCTGCCGGACGAAGTCGAAGTCCGTCTGGCTGGCCGACGGGAAGCCGACCTCGATCTCCTTGTAGCCCATCTGCACCAGCAGCTGGAACATCCGGCGCTTGCGTTCGGGCGACATCGGGTCGATCAGCGCCTGGTTGCCGTCCCGGAGATCCACCGCGCACCAGCGCGGCGCGGCCTCGACGGTACGGGTGGGCCAGGTGCGGTCCGGCAGCTCCACCCGGAACTGCTCCCGGTAGGGCTGGTAGCGGTGGTACGGCATCCGGCTCGGGCGTTGCCGGGCGATCGGATCGGTCTCGGCGTCGGTGACAGGTTGAGCCATCTCAGAGTGCTCCCTGGAACATGTGGCGTCAGCAGATCGGAAGGTGTCGGCGAGGTGCCGGGCGACGGTGCGCGGCGGTGCCGAGAGGAAACTCAGATGTGCTGGACGGCGCGATGCGACTCCGCGACGAGGTGCCGGCCGGTCAGGCCTCGTCGCGGCGGCTAAGGAGGAGCAGCGCCTGCCACATGACCACGTCACCCTACGTGATCTAACCGGGGGTGGGAAGGTAGGTCCGGACTATGGGACCGGCGTCATGGTCGGCTCCGGGGCGTCGGCACCCAGCCTCGGCGTCCGTCCGGCCCAGGCCACCGCGGGCACGATCGCCAGCCCGACCAGCACGAAGACCGCCGCCGTCGGGTACCAGCCCCAGCCGCCGGTGGTCACCCCGAGCGCGGTCAGCCCCGCCGGGGCGATCAGGTACTGCACCTGCTCGCCGAGCCGCAGCGCCCCCACGTACGCGCCGCGCTGGTCGTCCGGCGGAAGGGTGGCGGTGAGCCCCCAGGTGCCCGCCGACTCGATCAGCTCGGCCAGGATCAGGACCATCGCGGCGGCCACCAGCACCGCGATGGTGAGCCCACCCCGGGTGACCTTCGAGATCGGCAGGACCAGGCAGAACAGGGCGATCAGCAGCGCGCCCCGGCGGGAGGCCCTCGCCGCGTCCGGAGCGGTGTCGGCACCCCGGCTGGCGCGTACCTGGAGCAGCACGATCAGGACCGTGTTGAGCAGCACCAGCGCGGCGATCACCGTCTTCGGGGCGTCGGTGTGGGTGAGGATCCACAGCGGCAGCACCGTCAGGTAGAGCACCCCGTGCGCGGTGAGCAGCCCGGACAGCAGGGACACCGCCATGAACGGCCGGTCCCGCAGCACGGCGAGCCGACCCATCGGCTCCACCGGCCGGGCCACCTGCGGCAGCCGGGGCAGCCGGCGTACGAACAGCGCCGTGACCAGGATCACCGCCGCGATGAACCAGACCATCCCCCGGTACGCCTCGATCGTGTCCACGGTCAGCACCAGCCCGCTGATCACCGCGCCCAGCCCGAAGCCGACGTTCAGCGACGAACGCTGGTACGCCATCGCGGTGACCCGTTCGGCCTGCGGGAGCGCGTTGATCGAGTAGACCTGCCGGGCCACGCCTGTCGACGCGTCCACGGCCGCCAGCGCCACCACCACGGCGAGGAAGCCCGCGAAGCCGCCCACGAACGGGTAGGTGGCGAAGAGCGCCGCGTCCAGCACCAACCCGACGGTCCAGACCCGCTGCGGTCCGTACCGGTCGGTGAGCCCTCCCAGCGGCACCGTGCCCAGCAGCGACACCCCGGCCGCGATGGACAGGCCCAGCCCGACCTGGGCGGCGCTGAGCCCGAGCGCCCGGGTGAAGAAGACCGCGCTGCCGGCGTGGAACAGGCCGCTGCCGACGGCGTAGACCATGGCCTGCACGGCCAGGGCTCGGGTCAACCCGGCGGGCGGTACGACGTTTCGGACGGCGGTACGGATGGTGTCTCTGGCCCCCATGGTTGGTGAGTGAACCGTGCTTCCACGCGCCGGGTCGAACCTTTTAGGCTGGACCGAATCGTGCGGGGGTGTGTGTGTCGGAGTTGCGGTTCAGCCTGGCCGACGTCGCCGGAGTCCGGCTCGCCGTGTCGCCGGTCAACGAGACCGTCCTGAGCATGTGGGCGGTGGCCAGCCCGCTGCGCTACCCGGTGCACCTGCCCTGGATCGACCGCGCCCGGGTGACGCTGCGCCGTCCGGAGGTCGCCGTCCCGGTGCGACCGCTGACGGAGCTGACCTGGCGGGGTTGCCCGTTGCCCGACTTCCTCACCCCGGCGGCCCTCCCGAACGTGGAGATGGCCGAGCAGCTCGACCAGGTCGCGGCGACGCCGCCGGCTGTGGTGGTCAAGGATCTGCTGGCCACCACCGCGCGCCGGCCGCTCGGTCCGTTCGGGCTGGCGCTTCTGGCCGACCCTCGCGGGCTGCTGCCGCAGCTCGTCGACGCGGTGCGGGTCTGGTACGACGAGGCGATCGCCCCGGACTGGCCGCGGATACGCGCACTGCTCGACGCCGACGTGGCGTACCGGGCCGCCCAGCTCGCCGAGAACGGCGCCGGTCGGTTCTTCGAGCAACTGCACCCGAGTCTGCGCTGGCTCGGTGACCGGGTGGTCAGCGACGACCCGTTCGAGCGGGATTTCGACCTCCGCGATCGTGGGCTGGCGCTGAGTCCGGCGCTGTTCAGCAACCAGCGGGTGCTGTGGAACCTCCTGGAGGACTCGGTGCCGGCCGGGGCGTACCCGGTCCGGGCGCTCGGGACGCTCTGGGAGGCGACCGCGACGCCGTCCGGCGACCCGCTGGCACGGGTGGTCGGCCCGGGCCGGGCCGCGCTGCTGCACCTGCTCGACACGTCGTCGACCACCACCGACCTGGCCCGACTCGCCGGCATGTCAGCCGGGAACGTCTCCCAGCATCTGACCGCGTTGCACGCCGCCGGCCTGGTGTCCCGGTTCCGGCAGGGTCGGCACGTCATCTACCGCAACACCGATGCCGCGAGCGCCCTGCTCCGGGCCAGCCGCGGCGGCTGAGCCGGAGCGGTCAGACGAGCAGCAGGTCGGTGACCGGGTGGCGGTGGCGCAGACCGGTCTCCAGGGCGAGCAGCTCGGCCGGGAGGCCGAACGGGTCGCCGAGGCGGCCGACGGCGGCGACAACCAGCGGGCGGACGCCCTCGGGCAGGTCGAGTTCGGCGGCGAGGCCGGCCCGGTCGAAGCTGGTGAGTTGGTGCACGTGCAGGCCGAGCGCGGTGGCCTGCACGGTCAGGTGGGCGATCGACTGACCCAGGTCGTACGCGGCCCGCTCGGCGTCGCGTCCGGTGTGCGCCCCGACCACGAGGGTCGCCGCGTTCCGGGCCCAGCCCTGGTCGTCGTCCGGGAGGTTGATCAGGATCCGCTTCCAGGTCTCGTCGTCGCGGTGACCGAGGGCGAAGCGCCAGGGCTGCCCGTTCTCCGCCGACGGCGCCCAGCGGGCGGCCTCCAGCAGCGAGGCCGCCTCGTCCGGGGTGAGGTCGGCGCCCGGGTCGAAGGCCCGTGGGCTCCAGCGGTACGCGAGCAGCGGAGTGAGGTCAGCCATGTGACAGATCGTCCTGTATGGGCGATTCGCCACTCAGTTCGGGCCGACCAAATGTGGTCAAGAGCACCCGTAACGGGATGAAGATCAGGACGTTCCCGCGCTCGGGCTGTCCGACGGGTCAGGGGTCGGCGTCGGCGGGGCCGCGGTGCCCAGCGGCTCGCCCTCCGTCACCGGACCGGCCAACTGCACGGTGGCCGGCGGAGGACCGGGCGGCGCGGCCAGCCGCAGGGTCCCGGTGCCGGTTCGTACGCCCGTCGGTGTGCCGTCCCGGTCGTAGCAGTAGATGCCGACGTCCAGCGGGGCGTTGAGCGACGCCGACGTGGAGTCCACCGAGTAGCAGGTGCCGGTCAGACCCTTCGGCGCGCTCGCCGGGGCGACCGCGAGCGGGGCGCGCCGGTCGGTGAGCACGTCCAGCCAGTCGGTCAACGGATGCTGGACCCGGGGGTCCAGCCGGCGCGGGAGAGGCTCGTCGCGGTCGCCGACCCGGACGCAGCTCGCCGACTCCGGCCGAGCCGGCGACGGCAGGGCGCACTGGAACAACCCGTCGCCGGTGGCGGCCCACGAGACGTCCACGGTGCCGCCCGACGCGCCACCCGGCACGTCGACCCGCCAACTGCCGTCGTTCGCGCTGGTGAACACGATGGTGCGGTCCGTCTGGCCGGACCGGCTGTACACGTACTGGGCCACCAGGCGGCGGTCCTGGGCCGCCGCCGCCAACGCGGCCAACTCGTCCCGGGCGCCGGCGGCGTCCACCTGGGCCGGCGGGCTGTCCGTGGGCGGCGGGGGCGCGGGCTGCTCACCGGTGCAGGCGACCAGGCAGGCTGGCAGGGCGAACGCGAGCGGCCCGAGCACGCGGCCGGCCGAGCGGAGAAGGACGGGCACCGGCCCATTCTGGTGGGTGTGAGCCGCCGGTGGGGACCGGCACACGCCGGGTGCGCCCCGGCGTGTCGGGTCGGGCCGCTCCGGCGTACCGCCGCCCTGGCCAGCAGGGCCGGGACGTCCCGAACGGGCCGGATGGTGGGATCACCTGACCCGCCGCCGTTACCCGCCGGATACCCTCATGGGGTCTGACACGCGCCGCCGGCCCCGGTTCCGGCGGCGTCGGCACGCTCAGGGTCGCTGGGAGGGAGTGCACCGTCGTGGCACTCGTGGTGCAGAAGTACGGCGGGTCCTCCGTCGCCAACGCCGAGCGGATCAAGCGGGTGGCCGAGCGCATCGTCGCCGCCCGCAAGGCCGGCGACGACGTGGTGGTGGTGGTCTCCGCGATGGGGGACACCACCGACGAGCTGCTCGACCTGGCCAACCAGGTCAGCCCGCTGCCGCCGGGCCGCGAACTGGACATGCTGCTCACCGCCGGGGAGCGGATCTCGATGGCGCTGCTGGCCATGGCCATCCACAACCTGGGGTACGAGGCCCGCTCGTTCACCGGCTCGCAGGCCGGCGTGATCACCACGTCGGTGCACGGCCGCGCGCGGATCATCGACGTCACCCCGGGGCGGCTCAAGGGCGCGCTCGACGAGGGCTCGGTGGTCATCGTGGCGGGCTTCCAGGGCGTCTCGCAGGACACCAAGGACGTCACCACGCTGGGACGCGGTGGTTCGGACACCACGGCCGTGGCGCTCGCTGCCGCGTTGCACGCCGACGTGTGTGAGATCTACACCGACGTGGACGGCGTCTTCACCGCCGACCCGCGGATCGTCCCCAACGCCCGGCACATCCGGCACATCACCTACGAGGAGATGCTGGAGCTGGCGGCGTGCGGCGCGAAGGTGCTGCACCTGCGTAGCGTGGAGTACGCCCGGCGGGCGGGGTTGCCGATCCACGTCCGTTCGTCATACTCGACCAACACCGGCACGATGGTCACCGGATCGATGGAGGACCTTTCCGTGGAGCAGGCACTGATCACCGGGGTCGCGCACGACCGCAGCGAGGCCAAGATCACGATCGTCGGGGTGCCCGACGAGCCGGGTGCCGCCGCGCGGATCTTCGACACCGTCGCCGGCGCCGAGATCAACATCGACATGATCGTGCAGAACGTCTCCACCGAGGGCACCGGCCGCACGGACATCTCGTTCACCCTGCCCAAGGCCGACGGCCCGACCGCGATGGCCGCGCTGAGCAAGATCCAGGAGCCGGTCAAGTTCAAGGGCCTGCTGTACGACGACCACGTCGGCAAGGTCTCGCTGATCGGCGCCGGCATGCGCTCGCACCCCGGTGTGGCCGCCGGCTTCTTCGCCGCCCTCGGCGCGGCCGGCGTCAACATCGAGATGATCTCCACCTCCGAGATCCGGGTCTCCGTGGTCTGCCGGGACACCGACCTCGACGCCGCCGTACGCGCCATCCACGACGCGTTCGAGCTGGGCGGCGACACCGAAGCCGTGGTCTACGCGGGGACGGGTAGGTAGCGCCGATGACGGCGCTGCCCACCCTCGCCGTGGTCGGAGCGACAGGTGCCGTCGGCACCGTGATGTGTGAGCTGCTCACCGGGCGTCGCAACGTCTGGGGGGAGATCCGGCTCCTCGCGTCCGAGCGTTCGGTCGGGAGGCGGGTGCGCTGCCGGGGCGAGGAGCTCGTCGTCCAGGCGCTGACCCCGGAGGCGTTCGACGGCGTCGACGTCGCCATGTTCGACGTGCCCGACGAGGTCTCCGCCGAGTGGGCCCCGATCGCGGTCGCCCGCGGTGCGGTCGCGGTGGACAACTCCGCGGCCTTCCGAATGGACCGGGATGTCCCACTGGTCGTTCCGGAGATCAACCCCGAGCAGGTCCGCAACCGGCCCCGGGGCATCATCGCGAACGCCAACTGCACCACCCTCGCGATGATCGTCGCGGTCGCGCCGCTGCACCGCGAGTACGGCCTGCGGGAACTGGTGCTCGCCTCGTACCAGGCGGTCTCCGGTGCCGGTCAGGCTGGCGTGGACATCCTGCACGACCAACTCACCAAGGTCGCCGGGGATCGCGCGCTCGGCTCGCGTACCGGCGACGTGCGGCAGGCGGTCGGCGACGACCTGGGCCCGTTCCCGGCGCCCCTCGCGCTGAACGTGGTGCCCTGGGCCGGCTCGACGGCCGACGGCGGCTGGTCGTCCGAGGAAATGAAGATCCGCAACGAGTCGCGCAAGATCCTCGGCCTGCCCGACCTCAAGGTCAGCGCCACCTGCGTACGGGTGCCCGTGGTGACCGGCCACTCGGTGGCCGTGCACGCGAACTTCGCCACCGAGGTCGACGCCGAGGGCGCCCGCGAGGCACTGCGCAACGCCCCCGGCGTGATCGTCGTCGACGACCCCGCCGCGGGCGAGTTCCCGATGCCGATCGACGCGGTGGGCACCGACCCGTCCTGGGTCGGCCGGATCCGCCGCGCCCTGGACGACCCCCGCGCCCTGGACTTCTTCGTCACCGGCGACAACCTGCGCAAGGGCGCCGCCCTCAACACCGCCCAGATCGCCGAGCTGCTGGCCAAGGAGCTGAAGACCTCGCAGCCCTAGGCGGCCGACAGGTGCACGCCGTCGCGGCCCTGGCGTTTCACCGCGTAGAGGGCTTGGTCGGCTCTGCGCAGGGTGTGGTCGGGGGACTCGCCGGGATGCGGAAGCGCCACGCCCACGCTGATCGTGCGACCCGTGCGTCGGGCCGCCTCGGTCAGCCGCTCGGCGATCCGGACCGCCTCCTCCGGGCGGCTCACCTCGATCACCGCGACGAACTCGTCACCGCCGATCCGGTACAGCTCGTCGCCGTGCCGCAGCGCCCCCTCCAGGGCGCGGGCGAGCCCGACCAGCACCTGGTCACCGGCCTGGTGGCCGTACGTGTCGTTCACCGTCTTGAAGCCGTCCACGTCGATCGCCAGCAGAGCCGTACGGCCCGGGGTGGCCGCCGCGATCCGCTGCCCGAACGGGCCGGTGTGGCGCAGCCCGGTCAACGGATCGGAGCTGGCCTGCTCCCGGAGGCGGGCGAGGGTGCGCAGCCGGTCCAGGGTCGTCCAGGCCTGCCCGGCCAGCAACTCCATGAGGTTGACGGTGGTCGGGTCCGGGCGCAGGGACCGTTCGTCGGCGACCAGCAGCACCCCACCGGCGTCGGGTGGCCCCACCGGGACGGCGACAAGCGTGCGGACACCGGCCCGCGTCAACGGCTGGTAGTCCGCCGTCGGCGGGTGCCCCGCCTCGCCGAGCGTGTAGCCGGCGCCGTACCGGTGCGCCCGCTCGATCATCCGGGCGAGCGCAGCCGGCTCCGCCCCGGTCAACTCCGCCCGGATCCGGGTCTCCAACCCGTGCGGGGTCAACGGCGCCGGCCCGACCCGGACGCCGCCCGCGTCGGCGATCAACAGCACCGCCGTGGAGAGGGTGGAGACCTCCCGGGCGGCGCAGGTGGCCACGCCCAGCACGTCACCCTCGGTGGGCGCGGACGAGAGCGCGGCGGCGTGCCGGAGCAGCTTCTCGCTGCGGCTCTCCGCCGGCGGGCCGCCGAGTGCGGTGATCCGCGCGCCGAGCCGGGCGGCCAGCCCCTGCGCGACCTCCCGCCACGGGGCCAGGTCGACCGGGTCGGTCCACTGGAGGTCGAGCACGCCGATGGTCCGGCCGCTCGGGTCGACGACCGGTACGCACAGCTCGGCGGTCACGTCGGGGCGTACCGGAAGGTAGTCCGGGTCGACGGTGACGTCGGGAACGACCGCCGTGGCGCCGCTGGCGTGCACCCGGCCGACGATGCCGGTCCGGGCCGGCACGGTGGCGAACACCTGCCAGGCGCCGGTCGCCGCGATGCAGCGCAGCCGGTCGTGGACCTCCAGCAGCACGGAGATCGTCGCCGAGGTGTGGCGGGACAGCGCGGTGACAGTCCACCGACAGGCTTCCGGCGTGGTCGACGCCATCGGCAGGCTGACGGTGACGTCGCGGATGACTTGCTGATGATCCACTCGCACGTCGTTCCAGGTAGGGGATGGGGCCGACGCGATCAAGCGTACTCACGCCGCGCCGGACCGACCTTCGTACACATGTGCTATCCACAGGCTGTGGACGACGCCTGTGGGTTCAGGACTCCGCGCGACGCGGCCCACGGCGATAGCGTGGAGGTCCCGGCACCCCAGGAGGTGGCCGATGCTCGTCGCCGGCCCTGTGGTTTCCGAGCGCATCCGCTCATGATCGACGCCGTCTGGTACGTCGCGTACGGCTCGAACATGCACGCCGCCCGGCTCGCCTGGTACATCGGCGGCGGATGCCCGCCCGGCGGACGGCGGACGTACCCCGGCTGCCGGGACCCCCGACCGCCCAGCCGGACACTGCCGGTGTCGCTGCCCGGCGGGATCTACTTCGCCGGCGAGTCCCTCGCCTGGACCGGCGGGATGGCGTTCTACGACCCGCAGCTCCCGGGAGTGGCCGCAGCCCGCGCCTACCTGGTCACCGTCGAGCAGTTCACCGACATCGCCGTCCAGGAGATGTACCGCCCGACGGGCGACACGGCCGACCTCGTCCCGGCGACCGGCGCGGCGATCGACGCGGCCGTCGCCGACGGGCGGGCCACGCTCGGCCCCGGCCGCTACGAGACGCTGGTCTGCCCGGGCAGCCGCGACGGAGTCCCGATGCTCACCTTCACGGCTCCCGTGCCGGCGTCCGCCGTGCGGTGCCGCCCACCAGCGCCGATCTACCTCGGCATGATCGCCCGTGGGCTGCGCGAGTCGCACGGCTGGTCGGCCGGACGAATCGTCGACTACCTGGCCCGCCGACCCGGAATCGCGGACGGCTGGTCGCCCGACGCCGTCACCGCCCTGGTCGTCGAGGCACTCGACGCCGGCTGACACGGCGATGACCGGTCCCTACTGGACCCATCGCGTCAACCGTCGGTCACCTTCGGGACATCGAACGTATCCGCAGCTCTGATGGACTGCCCGGGTCGACGGCACGGCGTCCGGATGAGAGGCTGGCCGGGACGGCGACGGCCCCAACGTCGCCAACCGGGATCGACCCTTTCGACGGCGTCGGTCGGCGGCCCGGTCGACCCACCGGCCGGCCACCGCACGCGCCGATTCTCACAAGGAGTTCCATGTCCAGTTCCGGGATGCGTCGGGCCGCTGTCGGCCTGACCGCACTCGCGGTGGCCGTGCTCGGCGCGGTCGCCACCACCCCCGAGCAGGCCGACGCGCGGCCGAAGCCGGTCGACGTCACCCTGCTGGCGCTCAACGACTTCCACGGCAACCTCGAACCGCCGACCGGCTCCAGCGGCACCATCGCCGGACAGGCCGCGGGTGGCGTCGAATACCTGGCGACGCACCTGGCCGAGCTGCGTGCCGCCGCCAAGAAGAAGAACACCATCACCGTCGCCGCCGGTGACCTGATCGGCGCGTCCCCGCTGCTCTCCGCCGCGTTCCACGACGAGCCGACCATCGAGGCGCTGAGCATGGCCGGGCTGGACTACGCCAGTGTCGGCAACCACGAGTTCGACGAGGGCGCCGCCGAGCTGCTGCGCATCCAGAACGGCGGCTGCCACCCGGTCGACGGCTGCGCCGACGGCACCCCGTACCGGGGCGCCGACTTCAAGTACCTCTCCGCCAACGCCTTCAAGACCGCGACCGGCAAGCCGCTGATGGCCCCCTACGCGATCCACAAGGTACAGGGCGTCAAGGTCGGCTTCATCGGGATGACCCTGGAGGGCACCCCGCAGATCGTCAGCCAGCAGGGCGTCGCCGGCCTCAGCTTCGCCGACGAGGCGGACACCGCCAACCGGTACGCCCGCGAGCTGCGCCGCAAGGGCGTGGAGACGATCGTGGTGCTGCTGCACGAGGGCGGCACGCAGGCGGCGACTGGTGGGATCAACGACTGCGTCGGCATGACCGGCCCCATCGTGGACATCGCCAACCGGATGGACCCGTCGATCGACGTGGTGGTCAGCGGGCACACCCACCAGGCGTACAACTGCGACATCAACGGCAAGCTGGTCACCAGCGCCAGCTCGTTCGGTCGCCTCGTCACCGACATCGATCTCAAGATCGACCGTCGGAGCGGTGACGTGCTCTCCGCGTCCGCCAACAATGTGGTGGTCTCCCGGGACGTCACCAAGGACCCGAAGCAGACCGCGCTGATCGACCGGTACAAGACGGTGCTCGGCCCGGTCGCCGACCGCCAGGTCGGCGTCACCAGCACCGCCCTCGTGACGACGCAGGAGAACCTGCTCGGCACCTGCTCGCCGCAGGTACCCAACTCGTGCGGAGAATCGCCGATCGGCAACGTGATCGCCGACGCGCAGCTCGCCGCCACCGACGACGAGCAGGGCGCGGTCGCCGCCCTCATGAACCCGGGTGGCGTCCGCGCCGCCTTGGACGCCGGCCCCGTCACCTACGGGGAGGCGTTCACCGTGCAGCCGTTCGCCAACAACCTGGTGACCCTGGACCTGACCGGTGCGCAGCTCTACTGCGTCCTCGAGCAGCAGTTCGTCACCGGCCGGACGCTGTACCCCTCCTCCACCCTGCGCTACGTGGTCGACCTGAACGGCACCAGCGCCACCGCCGCCGACCCGTGCGCCGGCACCCGCGTCGTCCGGGGCAGCCTCACCATCGGCGGCACCGCCGTCGACACCGCCGCCACCTACCGGATCACGGTGAACAACTTCCTGGCCGGCGGCGGCGACGGCTTCAGCGCCCTCACCGGCGGCACTAACCAGGTCACCGGCCAGATCGACCTGGACGCCTTCGTCGACTACCTGACCGCCCAGTCGCCGGTCTCCGCCCCGGCGCTGGACCGGATCCGCACCACCGCCGAGGTCCCCGCCACCTGACGGACGACCCCGCGACGATCGGGCCCCGGAGCTGGTGCTCCGGGGCCCGACCCGTTCCGTCGACCACCGCCCGTCGTGGTCGCGCCCGTTCGTGGTCGCCCTCGTCGTGGTCGTGCCCGTGGTGGTCGCGCCTGGGGTGGTCGTGCCCGTCGTGGTCGCGCCCGTGGTGGTCGTGCGCGGGGTGGTCAGGCCCGTTGTGGTCGCCCTCGGGGTGGTCGTGCAGGGGTGGTCGCGCCCGTCGTGGTCGTGCGCGGGGTGTCGCCCCGGTCGTGGTCGCGCACGGGGTGGTCGTGCACGGGGGACTGCCCCGGGTCATCGCGCCCGGGGGAATCGCCCGCCATGATCGTGCTTGAACATGGAAGTAGTGGTATCCAGCCGCGAGGAGGCCACTAAATCCAGGATCGAGCACGATCTTGGCCGTCCCGACGCGGCCGCGTCCCGATGGGGGCGCGTTCCGCCGAGGCCGCGTTCCGATGACGGCGCGTTCCGATGACGGCGCGTTCCGATGACGGCGCGTCCGACGCGGGCGTCGGTCACGCGGGCGTCGGTCACGCGGGGGCGGGGGTCCGCTCGGGGGAGGTGGGGCTTGGCGTCACCCGGCCGTCCTGAGCGGGGGTGAGCAGCCGGCGCAGAGAGAGCGCGACCAGCGAGGCGACCAGGCAGCCGCCGACCACTGTCGCCACCCAGACCCGGCCGTTGGCGGCGGCGAGGAGGGGGCCGGCGGTGACCGGGCCGATCACGCCGCTGATCCCGAAGATCATCGAACTCATCGCGTTGTACCGTCCGCGCAGCTCGTCGGTGGCCAGCGCGTTGGTGAGCGCCGGCATCATCGGCGACAGCATCGTCTCGCCGAAGCCGAAGATCGCCGAGCAGGCCACCACACACAGGGCGGCGAGCACAGCGCTCTCGGTGCTGATCAGGCCGCCGGCTCCGAGGACCAGCCAGGCGGCGGCGAACACCGTACCGACCAGGGCCAGTGCGGCGGTGCGGCTGCGGCCCTCGATCCGGCGGAGAACCAGGAGTTGGGCGAGCACGATTGTCACGGTGTTCGCCGCGAGCGCCCAGGCCACCACGCGGGGGCTCACCTCGACGACCCGCACGGCGTACGCGGCGAAGCCCACCTCGATCTGGGCGTACCCGCAGGTGGTGAGGATCAGGCCGAAGATCACCAGTCGGCGGAACGGGCGGTCCCGCAGCACTGTCAGGTAGCCGCCCGGCGACGGCTGGCCAGCGGCCCGTCCGGCGCCGAGCCGGTGCCCGACAGCGGGCAGGGTGAGCAGGATCAGCGCCGGCATCAGGTAGCTCACCGCGTCCAGCAGGTAGACCGCCTGGAAGGTGACCGGCCTGGCGGTGTCGACGATCGCGCCGGACGTCATGCCGCCGATCCCGATACCGAGGTTGAGCAGCGCGAAGTTCAGCCCGAAGACGCGTTGCCGCTCACCGTCGTCGGTGAGCGAGGCGAGGATGGTGTTCTGCCCGGACCAGATCGCCGAGCTGCCCACGGCGATCACCGTCATCACCGCGAACGCGGAGGCACTGGAGTCGACGAGGGCCAGCGAGCCGGTGCCCACCGCCTCGATCAGCAGACACGGCAGCACCACCCGCCGCGCCCCGAAGCGGTCGATCAGCGTCCCGCCCAGCGGCGACAGGACCAGCGTGACCGCGCCGTACCAACCGATCGCCAGGCCGGCCCGTGCGTCGGTGAGACCGCGTACGTCGGTGAGGTAGATGAACAGGAACGGCAGGGTGAGACCGCGCCCGATCGCCGACAGCAGGGTGCCGACGAGGAGCCGGCGAGCTTCGGAACGGCGGGGTAGGGCACGACGCAGCATGACGGCATTCTGATCGTGGGGTGAGACATCCCGCGAACCCTTTTGCACGCCGTCCGCTGGCTGCCGGTCGCCGGGTGGATCGATCCCATGATGATCCACTCGGCGTGCGGCGGTCAGGTGTTGTCCGCCGGGTCTGCGATGCTGGCCCGATGACCGGCACCTGGCGACATCTGCCCGCTACCGCCCGCGCCATCGCGGTGACCGCCACGACAGCCGTCGCCGCCGCCCAGGCACGCGACGGTCAGGCGTACGACGAGGCGGTCGGTGGGCTCACCGCTGACGAACGGTCCGGCCTGGTGCTCGGCGCGGTCGTCCGGTTGTTGCTGGAGGAGAGCCACCCGGACGGGTTGACCGGCGACGACATCCGCCAGGTGTTGACCCGCTGCGTGCAGGGCGCGACGCGGTGGCGTTCGGACGTGGACCCGCACGTGGTGCTCGTTCTGCTGGCAGGCGCGCTCGGGGTGTACGACCCCGAGGGCGACGAGTCGCCTCCGGACGTGGCGGCGCTGGCCCGGCACGCCCCACTACTGGTGGCCGACCTCTTGGCGGTGACAAGTGTTCCGCTGGCCGACTACCTGGCCGCCGCTTTCGCCGAGATCGAACGCACCGAACGGCAGGATTGACAGGCGCACGGGAGCCTCTGCCACCCGACCGGTCGCCGCCTGGCTCAGCCCTCATGGTGCAGCCGCGGGCGAGGCTTCAGCTACCGGGTTGGCGGCGGGCCCTGGGTGCGGCCCGCCGCCAACGCCGCTCAGACCCGACTCACCTGGACCTTCGGTGACGCCGCCGCTGACATCGCGGCGGGGCGTTGCGGCACCACCACCAGCCCGTAGTTGTAGTTGGCCATGAGCAGGTCCTTCAGGCCGTCGTTGTTGATGTCGGCCACCGCGAGCCCTCGCGGGGTGAAGGAGCTGGCCGGCGGCAACTGGGAGACCCGGAACTCGTTGCCCAGCCAGCCGTCCGGCCGCTGCAACAGCACGCTCGCCGCACTCCACCCGCCGTGCGTGATGGCGACGTCGTCCCGACCGTCGTTGTTGACGTCCGCGATGGCGACAGCGTCCGGCGTCTCGTAGACCGGGTAGCGGATCCACCGTCCGAGCACGCCGGCGCTGTCATGGGTGAGCACCTGCACCTGGGCGTTCGGCGCGTTGCCGGACACGGTGACGACGACGTCCTTCCTGCCGTCGCCCGTCACGTCGCCGACGGCCATGGAAGCGACGGTCTGCTGGTGGCCGGCGGGTGCCTGATACCCCACCGGGTCGGCGAACGACCGGGGCTCCACCTGGGCACTGATCTGGATCAACTGCCCGAGCTGCACCACCAGGTCCGCCCGGCCGTCCCTGGTCATGTCGACCACGTCCAGCACGAAACCGCGGTGCGGAGAGACGAGGGTCGCGGGCGCGAAGCCGCCGTTCTCGTCGCCGTAGCGCACCAGGACGCCGTTGTCGCTCACCGCGACGATGTCCGTCCGGCCGTCACCATCGAGATCATGGAGCCTGAGGTCGATGAGGTCGTCGGCGAACGAGAGGTGCTCGGCCGTCGAGAGCCCCGATCCGGTACGGCGGAACACGTCGACCCCGTCGCCCGTGGCGACGACCAGTTCGTTTGCGCCGTCACCGTCCAGGTCGCCGATCACCGGGTACATACTGCCGCCGGTGGAGGTGGACATCGCCACCTGCTGCTTCATCACGAGCTGGTTGCCCGCCTCCTGCACGAACAGGAAGGCGGAATGGTCGTTGGCGTCGTCGGAGTACTCGGTCGTCGTGATCACCACGTCGGAGAGGCCGTCGCCGGTCAGGTCGCCGGCAGCTACCGCTTCCTCCCAGGAGCCGAGCTTCAGCGACGAGGGCCCGTTGAAGGCCACGGACCCGTAGGGCTGGGTGACCACGGGCACGGCGTCGCCGGACACGCTCGCCCCGGCCGGTTGCCAGTCGGAGCCCTGGAACTGTCCGTACACCGAGGTCGGGGTCCAGCCGGTGCCGTTGACCATGGCGATTGCCGTACCGACGGTGCCGTTGACAGTGGCGAACGCGACCGCGCCGGCCGCGGACATGAATGCCACCTCACCGCTGGGAACTCGGCCGTCGGCGTACCGCACGTTCGCGATGAGCAGGATCCGCTGCCCCTGCTCCACCGAGCCAGGGGACACCGTGATCGTCGTTGTGGTGGCGGGTCCGGTGTAGACCCGAACGGCGTCGGACGTGGCCGAGGCGCCGCCCGCGGCGACCGCACGGATCCAGTAGACGTAGCGGGTGGCGACAGTGAGGCCGGTGTCCACGTACTCGGTCGACGTCGTGGTGCCGACCACAGTCTCCACCGGCTCCGCGTTACTCAGGCGGACGATCTCGTAGCGCGCGGTGCCGGCCACGGCCTTCCACCGTAGGGTCATGCTCGTCTCCGCCGCGGTGGCCCGTACGTTGACGGGCTTCGCAGCCGAGGTCTGCACCGACACCTCGGACGAGTCGCCTGACACGCGCTTGCCGGATCGGGACCGCACCACGTAGTAGTACGTGCTTTGGGCCGTGACGGTCTCGTCGACGTACGACCGCCCGGTGACAATTCCCAGCATCGTGTACGGGCCACCCGACACGGTCGCGCGCCGTACCTCATAGCTGCTGGCGCCCTCAACCGCCTGCCAGCTCACCTCGACCTGGCTCTCGGACACCAGTTTCGCGTCGACCGAAGCCGGTGGTGGCAGGGCTGCCGCGAACGCTGGTGTGCCTGGCACCAGCATCATGAGCAGAGCAGTAAGTAAGACCAGCACGCCGCGATTCAGCCTTCGCAGTGGCGATGACATGCGCATCTCCAGTTCCCCCGTGGGCTTGTCATAGATAGCCGTTGGTACAGCGCCGGTGTGTGCGGGAACGTCACGCGGGGACGGGACGGCGGATCGATCGAGGAGCGTGGCCCGGTGGGCATTGACGCGCACCGCCTGCGGAGCCCACGAGGGTGAGCCGTGACCTGCGGGTGACCCCGGCCGACGGAAGACCACAGGAGACTGGCGACACGAAAAGGGCCAGGTGAGAAGGGGTTTCACCTGGCCCTTTGCCTCTGGTCGGGGTGACGACGCGCGGTCAGAGGCAGATCCGGACGGTAGGACATTCCGGCCGTGGGACCAAGGCGTTCCACTAATGGTCGACCGCAGCCATCATCAGTCCCGGCTTCAAGGCTATTGCGATCTTGCCGAAGGCGGTGTGCGCCTCGGGGCTGGCCATTCCGGGTGACCAGTGGTTGTGGCAGCTGGTAGCCGCCACACGATCAACGGCCGGTGACGCCGTCGATGAGTTCGCGAAGGATGTCGGCGTGTCCGGCGTGCCGGGTGGTTTCGCTGGTCATGTGAGCCAGTACCCAACGAAGCGTACGGGGTTCCTCGTTCACGGACTTGGCCGTACGGACGTCGAGGTCACCAGCCGCGCGGATGTGCGCGTCGCTGTCGGCCATCGCGGCGCGGTAGTCGGCAATGACCTGTTCGGCAGGCTGATCCTCAGCGACCACCATGCCCATGTTGGCATTGGCGTACTGGGGGTCGCCGGCCAGTGTGTATCCGAACCAGTACCGCTCGGCGCCGGTCAGGTGCTGGACCAGCCCGAGCAACGTCGTATCGGACACCACCAGGCGGCGTCGCACCTTCTCCTCGTCCAGCCCTTCCAGCTTTTTCAGGACGCAGGACCGGCTGAAGGACAGAAACGCCAGTGCCGTATCCGTCTCGTTGTCGTCGTTGAGCGGCACGGGTTCGCGCTGTGACTCAAGCATGGGCACGACCCTACGGTGACCCGCGCCGGCAAGCACTCCCACATCGCTGGCGGCACCCGATCATCGGCATGTGAGGACGTACGACGCTAGTTCCAAGGACTACGGCCTGTCACCACCGTCCGGGCGGCCGGGCCCAGCGGCGTCACCCACGTCCCGAGACTGATCTGTCACGCATTGAGCAGCGAGTAGCCAAGCTACTGGGCCAGAACGTATCGACGGGGTGGGCCTTCCCGTGCGGGGACGGAACGCCAAGGCGGAGGCGTGCTGGCTACCGGTCGCCCGGGGCCTGACGCCGCACGGGCTGCGGCACACCCACAGGACGCTGATGGAGGAGCTGGGCACGCTACCCAAGCTGATGGATGAGCGGATGGGGCACGAGGACGGGTCGGTGCGGGCTCGGTACTCGCACGTCACGGCGGAGACGCGCCGCTGGCTGTTCGACGGCCTGACCGAGGTGTGGGTGTCGACCCTGGACGAGCGGCGCGAGATGGCACCGGGTTCGCCGGTGGCGGCGCTGGATCGGCTGCTGGCGACCGGGCGGGGAGAAGCGGGAGAGTGACCCCACAAGATCGTCTCCCAGATCTCTCCCGGAACGGGCCTGAGACGCAAATCAGGGCCAGTCTCCCTCAGCGGAAAACTGGCCCTGAACTGCTACTACCTCTGGTCGGGGTGGCCGGATTCGAACCGACGACCTCTTCGTCCCGAACGAAGCGCGCTACCAAGCTGCGCCACACCCCGAGGCGTGCCGACAAATAGTAGCCCACCGACCCCGCCGGTCAAACTCGGTACCCCCGCCGCCCGCTCGGCGCACGACGCCAGGATCCGCAGCCAAGATCCGCGCAAGTTCAGGGATGTAGTGGCCTCACGGCGCGCTGAAGCCACTACATCCGGGAAGTTGCGCGGATCTTGAAGCGCGATGGGCGCGCTGGGCGCCCCGGGCGCGCCCGAGCGCCGGCGCCGTGCGGCAGCGGAGCTCAGCGGGGGATGAGGGTGAGGATGGTGGCCTCGGGTGGGCAGGCGAAGCGGATCGGCGCGGTCGGGTGGGTGCCGAGGCCTGCGGAGACGTGCAGCCAGGAGTCCGACCCCGGCCAGCGGTGCAGGCCACGTGCCATCGAGCGGGGCAGCCCGCAGTTGGTCACCAGCGCCCCGTATCCGGGTACGCAGACCTGGCCGCCGTGGGTGTGTCCGGCCAGCAGGAGTCCGAAGCCGTCGGCGGCCATCTGGTCGAGCACCCGTGGTTCGGGGGAGTGCGTCACGGCGATCGACAGGTCGGCGGAGGAGGAGACCCGACCGGACACGGCGGGGTAGTCGTCGCGGTCGATGTGCGGGTCGTCGACGCCGACGAGGTCGAGTTGCCGGCCGCCGGCCTTCAGGGTGGTCCGGGCGTTGTTGAGGTCGGCCCAGCCGGCACCGGTGAAGACCTGGCGCAGCTCCTCGTAGGGCAGTTCGACGCCCTCGGTGTACTCCCGGTCGGGCAGGAAGTAGGTGAACGGGTTCTTCAGCACCGGCCCGGTGTAGTCGTTGGAGCCGAACACGAACGCACCCGGGTAGTCGAGCAGCGGTTGCAGCGCCCGCAGCACGCCGGGTACGGCGTCGGGGTGCGCCATGTTGTCTCCGGTGACGACCACCAGGTCCGGGTCGAGGGCGGCCAGCGATGCCACCCAGCCCTGCTTGCGTGCCTGGTCGGGCATCATGTGCAGGTCGGACAGGTGCAGGACGCGCAGCGGTTCCGCGTCGGCCGGCAGCACCGGCACGTCGTACCGCCGGAGGGTGAACATGTTGCGTTCGATGAGCGACGCGTACGCGAGGGTGGTTGCTCCGACGGCGGCGGTTCCGGCGGCGAGCCGGAATAGTGTGCGCTTTCGCATGGCGTTCAGGGTAGTTTGACCGTCCATGAGCACGCTGAAGGACCGCCTCACCGCCGACATGCGTTCCGCGCTCAAGGCGCGCGACGAGCTGACCACCTCCACGCTGCGGATGGCCCTGGCCGCTGTCGGCAATGCCGAGGTCGCCGGCAAGGCCAAGCGCGAGCTCACCGACGACGAGGTGCTCGCGGTGCTGACGAAGGAGGCCAAGAAGCGCCGGGAGGCGGCCACCGCCTTCGCCGACGCCGGCCGGTCGGAGCAGGCCGCCAAGGAGACCGCCGAGGGTGAGGTGCTGGACCGCTACCTGCCCAGGCAGCTCTCCGACGCCGACCTGACCGAGCTGGTGTCGGGGGCGCTCGCCGCGGGCGGCTTCACCGGCAAGGCCCAGATGGGCCCGGCGATGAAGGCGGCCCAGGCCGCGGTGGCCGGCCAGGCCGAGGGTGGTCGGGTGGCCGCCGAGGTACGTCGACAGCTGGGCCTCTGACCCGCGCGCAGCGGTGGTCCGGACAGACGAACGGGCGGGCATCCCGTAGAGGGGGTGCCCGCCCGTTCGCGTGTGTTGCTTGTCGGCTCAGCCGCCGGGGCGACCGCCGCCGCCGGGTCGACCGGGGATGTTCGGCTGGTTCGGCTTGTTGTCGGGCGGGGTGGCGCCGCCACCGCTGCTGACCTGGATGGTCACGACGCCGCCCTTGATGGTGCGCCCGTCGGGGCTGGTGCCCGCCGCGGTGCCGGCCGGGCAGGAGGACGGGACCTTCGCGTCGGAGACGACCGGCTCGAAACCGGCGCCCTTGATGCGCGACTTCGCCTGATCCAGCGACACGCACTTCACGTCGGGGATGCTGCGCTGGTCACCTTCGGAGATCTTCTGGCCCGGAGGCTCGAAGTTGATCCGCGGCTTGCCCTTCATGGCGTCGCGCAGCGTCTCGTACACGGGAGGGTTGATGCCGTCCTTCTCCGCGTGCTTCATCTTGACGTTGGTCTGCGGCCAGTCCGGGTCGGCCATGATGCCGGCCACCGCGTACTGCTTGGTCATCGCGACCAGGGCGGCGGTCTTCTCCGAGTCGGTGGTGCCGGACTTGCCGGCCACCGGCGCGTCGACGATGCCCTTCACCACGCCTGCGGTACGGCTGTTGCCGCACTTGCTGGTCTTGGAGTTGTCGCCGACCGGGCAGCGGGCGGCGTCCACGGCGGCCCGGGCCACGTCGGTGCTGAACCGCTTCTCGCAGCGCGGGTTGGCGATGTCCAGCTTGTTGCCGTCCGGGTCGCGGATCTCCTGCACCGGGATCGGCTCGCAGTACTTACCGTCGGCGGCGAGGGTCGCGTACGCGTTGGCCAGGTCAAGCGGCGTGGTGGAGGAGACGCCCAGGGTGAACGCGCCCCACTGGTGGGCCGCGTCCTTGGTGGCTGCGAACTTCGCGTCGTTGCTGGCCCGGAACTGGATGCCGGCCCGCTTGGCGACGTCCACCACGTTCTCCGCGCCGACCTGCTGCTGCAGCGGGACGAAGTAGGTGTTGACCGACTGGGCGAACGCGGTCCACATGTTCTGCACGCCGCCGGCCTTGAGGCCGGAGTTGGTCGGGCAGTAGAAGTGGGTGCCCTTGCAGGCCGCCGGGCTGCTGCTGTCGATGATGTATTCCGACTTGAACTGCTGCGGCGCGTTGAAGGTGTAGCTGAGCGGGATGCCCTTCTCCAGCGCCGCGACGATGCTGAAGATCTTGAAGGTCGAGCCGGCCTGGTACCCGGTGATGCCGTCGCCGCCGGTGAGCAGCGGGTTGACGGTCGCCGGGTAGTTGCCCCGGATGTTCTTCTTGCTCTTCGCCGGGTCGCTGGAGATCTTGTTCTTCGGGTTCTTCGGGTCGTCCAGCTTGAACTGCCGGTTGACCGCGAGCGCCCGCACCCGGCCGGTGCCGGGCTCGACGACCGCGACCATGGCGGCTTCCTTGCTGTTCTCGCTCTTGGCCTTACGGACCGCCCTGTCCGCGCCCTTCTGCGCCTGCACGTCGATCGACGTCACGATGGTGTAGCCGCCGCTCTTGAGCCGCCGCTCCCGGTCGTACGTGGTCGAGCCGAACGTCTCCTGCTGCATCCACCAGCGGTAGAAGTAGTCGCAGAAGAAGCCCCAGCTGTTTTCGTTCGCGGCGACGCAGCCGTTCGGCGTGCGCTTGTCCTTCACGACCAGCTTGGTCGCCTTGGCCGCGTCGGCCTCCTGCTGCGTGATGGCCTTGATGTCGACCATGTTCTGGATGACGTAGTTGCGACGGTCCAGGGCGAGCGGGTAGCCGGCCTTGGTGGTCGGGTCGTTGGTGGTGGGCGCCTTCACCATGCCGGCGAGCAGTGCCGCTTCCTCGATCTTGAGCTTGCTCGGCGGCTTGCCGAAGTAGACCTGGCTGGCGGCGTAGATGCCGTACGCGCCGTTGCCGAAGGAGGCGAGGTTGAGGTAGCGGGTGAGGATCTCGTCCTTGGAGAATTCCTTGTCGACCTGGAGGGCCAGCCGCATCTCGCGCAGCTTGCGGGCGCTGGTGTCCTCGGTCGCCGCGACCACGTCGGCCGGGTGGGTGGCCGAGTAGGCGATGGCCAGCCGGACGTACTGCATGGTCAGCGTCGAGGCGCCCTGCCGGCCGGAGCCCTCGGCCTGGTTGTTGACGAACGCGCGGGCGACACCGTTGATGTCGACGCCGTTGTGCTTGTAGAAGTCATGGTCCTCGGCCGCGATGATGGCCTTCTGCATGGCCGGCGAGATGTCGGGGAGTTTCACGTCCCGCCGGTTCTCGTCGTACATCGTCGCGAGCGGTGTCTTGCCGTCCGAAGCCACCAGGTAGCTGATCTGTGGCGCGCGGGCCACCGTCAGTTCCGTGGGTAGAGCGCCGAACGTCTCGGCGCCGGCCTTCGCGGCCAAGCCGGACATCGCCACCGCGGGGAAGGCCGCCGCAGCGACCACCACGCCGGCCAGCAGGCCGCACACAAGTAGCGATGCGGCGTTGGTCAGCACATTGTGGTCACGTTTCCGCATCCAGGTCACCTCGACAGGGTACGCGAGTAGGGAACGAGGGGCGCTGGGGCGTTCTTTCCCCATTTCCTGCGCGCGCTGCCCTCGTTGTGCTAAACGCACGACCCCCGGTGCGTGGTTGCGTGTGACCTGCCGCGAGTCTCCACCGATTGGTGGAGGCGGCGCAGCGTTTTCGCCGACCTCGGCCGGGTAACCGGCGGTTGAGAGCCCGGGAAGCCGGGAGTGTCCGGAATGATGGATTTCGTCGACAACGTTGCGTAATCAGTCGACTACGGAGCATGATGGGGGCGGCGACAGCGCCACATGTCGTCCGCGCCGCCTTGGGGAAGGCGGGCCGGGCGATCGGGGGGAATTGCCGGCTGACGTGCATCGAGGTCGGTAGGTACTGCAAGGGGGGACGTGTACACATGGGCATGATCACTGACTGGCCGTCGCTGGCGGCGTGTCAGAACGGGGACCCGGACGCGTTGTTCGTACAGGGCGCCGAACAGAACGTGGCGAAGCGGATCTGCCGGAGCTGCCCAGTTCGGTACGAGTGCCTGGCCGACGCGCTGGACAACCGGATCGAGTTCGGTGTGTGGGGTGGCATGACCGAACGCGAACGCCGGGCGTTGCTCCGTCGTCACCCGCAGGTGACGAGCTGGCGCAAGATGTTCGAGGCCGCGATGAAGAAGAACAGCAAGGACAAGGCCGGCAAGGACAAGATCCTGGTCAGCGCGGCCAACTGACGCGGATCAGGGCCGGCTGATCGCCGCGCCGATCGTCCGCAGCCCGTCGACGTCGTGCACGTCGGCGGGCTGCGCCGTCACCGACACCGACGGCACGGCCGGGAACGCCTCGGTGAACCGCGCCGCCACCTGCTGCTCGCGTACCGCCTGGCGGGCCAACGCGGCGTGCGCCCGCAGCACGTCGGCGGTGCCCTCGTGCCCACCCAGCTCGGTCAGCCGCTCGGCGGCGGCCCGGCTCTGCTCGGCGTCCAGCTCCGGCACCGCCGGGCGGTGCACCCGGTTGAGCACCAGGCCGGCAAGCGGCATCTTCTCCTCCCGCAGCCGGCCGGCGAAGTACGCGGCCTCCCGGACCGCGTCCGGCTCCGGGGCCGCGACCAGCACGAAGGCCGTCTCCCGTGCCTGGAGGATGCGGTACGTCTGCTCGGCCCGCTGCCGGAAACCACCGAACATCGAATCGAGGGCGGCCACGAACCCGGACAGATCGGTGAGAAGCTGCGCGCCGAGCACCTTCTGCACCACCTTCGAGAACATCCCGAACGAGGCGGTGACCAGGCTGAACATGCTCCGGCCGCCGCTTCGGGCCGGTGCCAGCAGCAGGCGCAGCATCCGGCCGTCCAGGAAACGGGACAGTCGGGCCGGCGCGTCCAGGAAGTCAAGCGCCGACCGCGACGGCGGAGTGTCCACCACGATCAGGTCCCACTCGCCGCGGGCGTGCAGCTGGCCCAGCTTCTCCATCGCCATGTACTCCTGCGTGCCGGAGAAGGTGGAACTCATCGCCTGGTAGAACGGGTTCGCGAAGATCTCCGCCGCCTTCGCCGGATCGGTGTGCTGAAGCACCACGTCGTCGAACGTGCGCTTCATGTCGAGCATCATGGCGTGCAGCTCACCGCCGCTGGCCTCGACGTCGATCCCCTTGACCTGGCGGGGCGTGTTGTCCAGCTCGGTCAGGCCCAGCGACTGGGCCAGCCGGCGGGCCGGGTCGATGGTGAGCACCACCGTGCGGCGGCCGTGCTGCTCGGCGGCCCGCAGCGCCAGCGCGGCGGCCGTGGTGGTCTTTCCCACCCCGCCGGCACCGCAGCACACGATGATCCGCACGCCGGGGTCGGCGAGGATCTGGTCGACGTCCAGCTGCGGCGCCGCGTCTTCGGAAGGCACCAATCGAGCGTATCGGGCCGCGTGGGCTCGTGCGCCCGTGCCGACCTCAGGTGTGAGTCAATCCGCCCTGACGAGGGCACGGGACAGCGTCTCGAGGCCAGCCCGGTCCACCCCGTCGGGCA
The DNA here is from genome assembly GCF_040607375.1 of Micromonospora sp. NPDC005298. Lineage (NCBI taxonomy): Bacteria > Bacillati > Actinomycetota > Actinomycetes > Micromonosporales > Micromonosporaceae > Micromonospora > Micromonospora sp. NPDC005298. Next base: position 69,691 of record NZ_JBEXGP010000014.1, on the reverse strand, counting down.
GCAGCGGAAGCTCGAACATCGGCAGCCCCAACTCCACCAGGTCGGCGCGGAGCGAATCCTCGAGCTCCCGACGGATGAGTTGGTCCCGGGCCTCGTCGTGCAGGCCGGCGACGATCTCCCGGTCGGCCGGCAACCCGGCGGCGACCAGCCCCCGCTTCAGCTCCGCCGCGGTGACGGCCCGGCCGGCGGGCAGCGGAGGGCGGGTGCCGTTGACGACCACGTTGCCGATGCCGAAGCCGAGCGACGTCAGGTCGGCCACGGCGTCCACCGTCTCCTGCACCGGCATCTCCTCCAGCAGCGTGACCACGTGCACCGCGGTCATCGGGGAACGCAGCAGCGCGGCGACCCCCTCGCTCTGGGTCTTGATCGGGCCGACCTTCGCCAGTCGGGCCGTCTCGGCGGTGACGTTCAGGAAGCGGCCGATCCGCCCGGTCGGGGGAGCGTCCAGCACCACCGCGTCGTACACGCGCCGCTGACCCGAGGTGCGGGTGGTGGCCTCCTTCACCTTGCCGGTGAGCAGCACGTCGCGCAGACCCGGGGCGATGGTGGTGGCGAAGTCGATGGCGCCGAGCTTGCGCAGCGCCCGGCCCGCCGCGCCCAGCTTGTAGAACATGTCGAGGTATTCGAGCAGGGCCTCCTCGGCGTCCACCGCGAGCGCCCGCACCTCACCGCCGTCCGGGGCGTCCGCGAGGTGCCGCTCCTCGTACGGCAGGGGGTCGATGCCGAAGAGCTGGGCGATGCCCTGGCGTCCCTCGACCTCCACCAGCAGGGTGCGCCGGCCACCGGCGGCCAGCGCCAGGGCCAGCGCCGCCGCCACGCTGGTCTTGCCGGTGCCGCCCTTGCCGGTCACCACGTGGAGACGCGCCGACCATCCGGTACCGGCCGGGTCGGACGGCCGCTCAGCTGCACGCACCCGTCGAGCCTATCCAGGCCGGCCGGTCACGCGACCTCGCAGACCCACCAACCCGTCTTCTGCACCACAGTGAAGCGCAGGTCCTGGTCGGCCACCTTCTCGTCGGCGGTGGTCATGGTGACCCGGGTGGACACGGTGGCGCGGTCCCCGGTCTTGTTGTCCACCTTCGGGGTGGTCCACCGGAAACGGGGGTTCTGGTACTCGGAGGCGTACTTGCGCACCTCGGCGACCTTCGAGGCGATCTTCTTGTCGTCGCGGGAGGCGGCGCAGACGTGACTCGCGGCCTTGCCCGCGTCGCGGTCCTTGTAGATGGCGGTGAGGAACTCGTCGACGGCGACGGCCGGCTCCTTGGCACCCTCGCCGGTCTCGGCGTTGCGCAGGGTCAGGAACGCCACCACACCGCCGCCCACGCAGAGCACCATGATCACGACGAGCGCGATGGCGGCGATCAACAGGCCGCGCTTCTTCTTCGGCGGCACGACGGCACCCTGGTAGGGCGGGTAGCCGGGCGGGGGTGGCGGAATGTCCGAGGAGGTCTGGCCGCCCGGACCCGCCGGCGGCTCGGCCGTGGCGGGACCGCCCGGTCCGGTGGGCTGGCCGGGGGCGGTGGCCCCCTGGGTGGGGAAGGCCGGGGCCGGCGCGGCGGGCAGGGCTAGTTGGCCGGTCTGGCCGGCGGGGGCCGCCTGGCCGGGCTGGCCGGCGGGGGCCGCTTGGCCGGGCTGGCCGGTGGGAACCGCCTGGCCGCGCTGCGCGGCGGGGGTCGCCTGACCGCGCTGCGCGGCGGGGGTCGCCTGGCCGGGAGCGCTCGGAGCCGCCTGGCCGGGGATGGCCGGGGCGCCGGGCTGGCCGACGTGATCCGGGTCGGTCGACGGGCGGGCGGGCGTGCCGGCTTGGTCGCCGCTTGGTGGTTGGGTCATTGCTTTCCCCCGGGGGTGCGCCGCCCGCCGCCGGCGGGGCGTCGAGCGTGATCGAGCGGGCGGCCGGGCGCGGCGCGACCGTCCGACCGGAAGGGTAGCGGTCAACCAGCGGCCAGGTGTCGCCCGTACCGTGCCATCCGCGCCGCCGGTTCGGGCGACGTTGCGGCGGAATCTGCCGCAGTCGGGATTCCTAACCCCAAGGTGTCATATATGTGACTTTAGGTGACTGATCGTGCGCGTCCTGTTGGCGGGACTGCCGCCGCGGACCTACCTTCGTCCCGGTGCGGGGGGCGGAACGGGCGAATCGTCCGGGCCGGAAGCGTGATCCGACTGGTACGACCGGAGGCAGTGCATGCGCGACGCGGACAACATCCCTCGCACCCAGTTTCCGACGAACGACCGGCTCCGCCGGACGGGGGCAGTGGGGGAGGTGGTCGGCAGCCTGCCGGTCAACGAGCGGTCGTACCGCCGGGTTCCGGAGCCGCCGGAGGTGACCCGCGCCTCCAGCCGACCCACCGAGCGGGGCCGGGACGAGGACGAGCCGGGCTTCGTCATCCACCTGCCGATCCGGGTGCCCGACCTGGCGGCGGCCACCGTGCTGGCCGGTCGGGTCGCGGTGTCCCTGGGCTTCCTGCCGGAGCTGGACGCCGGCGAGACCACCGTGTCGAACGCCGACGACCAGAACAACAGGCACCGGGTCTTCTGTGACCTGCTGCTGCCCGACCGCTCGCGGTGCCCGCAGGGGTACGGGCACGAGGGGCCGTGCGGCGAGCTGCCGGCCACGCCGGAGCAGCGTCCCGCGCCCCGCTCGGCAAGCGGACCGTAGGCTGTGCCTCGAACAATTCCGCACCGAGAGGGAGCCCTTCAGCGATGCAGAAGTGGGAATACTCCACGGTCCCGCTGCTGGTCCACGCGACCAAGCAGATCCTCGACAACTGGGGCGAGGACGGGTGGGAACTCGTCGCCGTGGTCCCCGGCCCGAACCCGGACCAGCTGGTCGCCTACCTGAAGCGGCCCAAGGCATGAGCAACGGTCCGCACGCGAAGCTCGCCGAGCTGGGTCTCGAACTGCCCGACGTGGTGCCGCCGGTGGCCAGCTACGTGCCGGCCGTGCAGTCGGGGCAGCACGTGTACGTCTCCGGCCAGTTGCCGATCGCCGAGGGCAAGCTGCTGGCAACCGGCAAGGTCGGTGCGGGGATCTCCGCCGACCAGGCCAAGGACCTGGCCCAGCGCTGCGCGCTCAACGCCCTGGCGGCGGTCGACTCGCTCGTCGGTCTGGAGACCGTGGTCAAGGTGGTGAAGGTGACCGGTTTCGTGGCCTCCGCCCCCGGCTTCACCGGGCAGCCCGCCGTGGTCAACGGCGCCTCGGACCTCTTCGGCACCGTCTTCGGTGAGGCCGGCCGCCACGCCAGGAGCGCGGTGGGCGTAGCCGAGCTGCCCCTGGACGCCCCGGTGGAGATCGAACTGATCGTCGAGGTCGCCTGACCCACGCACCAAGCCGCGATCTTGCACTTGCTGCCCGGCGAATGCCCTGAAGGGGCATGAATCAGCAGCAGCAAGTGCAAGGTCGCGGGGCATGGGGGGCGGGGTCGTACGATCGCAGCCATGAGCGGGCACGTGACGGGGGCGGTGGCGGCGCTTGCCGACGGGCTGCCCGGCTGGGTTTCGCTGCTGCGCGCACCGAACCCCGGGCCGATGACCCTCGACGGCACCAACACCTGGGTGCTGCGCGCCCCGTCGGCGGAGTACGCCGTCGTGGTCGACCCGGGGCCGGCCGACGAGGGGCACCTCGCCCGGATCGCCGAGCACGGCCCGATCGGGCTGGTCCTGATCACCCACGGCCACCCCGACCACACCGAGGGCTCCGCCCGGTTGAGCGACCTGCTCGGCGGGGTCCACGTCCTCGCCGTCGACCGCGCGCACACCATCGGCGGCGAGCCGCTGACGGCGGCCGGCGAGAGCCTGGGTGGGTACGACCTCGACATCCAGCTGCTGGACACCCCGGGGCACACCGCCGACTCGGTCTGCTTCCTCGTCGAGCACGACGGCGAACGGGTGGTGCTCACCGGTGACACCATCCTCGGCCGGGGCACCACGGTCGTGGCCCACCCGGACGGGCACCTCGGGGACTATCTGCGCAGCCTGGAGCTGCTGTCCGCGTACACCGGGATCCCGGCGCTGCCGGGCCACGGCCCGGCGCTCGCCGACTGCGCCGCCGCCGCCGACTTCTACCTGGCGCACCGGCGCGCCCGGCTCGACCAGGTCCGGGCGGCTGTCGACGGCGGCGCCCGCACCCCCGCCGCGGTGGTCGCCGTGGTCTACGCGGACGTGGACCGCTCGCTGTGGTGGGCGGCCGAATGGTCGGTCCGTGCCCAACTGGAGTATCTGGGCGTCGCCATCGGGGAATCCGCGCCGGGGGTCAGTGGGTTGGAGCACATGTGACCTGCCCGGTGTGCGGAACCGTCGCCGTACCCGGCGCGCGGTTCTGCCACAACTGCGGTGCCGCGCTGCCGGCCGCCGCGACGTTGCCGGCGGCCGAGCGCCGGGTCGTCACCGTGCTCTTCGGCGACCTCTCCGAGTTCACCTCCTGGTCGGAGGACCTCGACCCGGAGCGTGTCGGAGCGGTCACCGACCGGGTGCTCGCGGCCCTGGCCGGCGCGGTGAAGACCTTCGGCGGGCACGTCGACAAGCTGACCGGCGACGGGATCATGGCGGTCTTCGGCGCCCCCGTGGCGCACGAGGACGACGCCGAACGCGCGGTCCGCGCCGCCCTGTCCATGCAGCGGGCGGTCCGCCGGGTGCTCGACGACGAGCGGGGCGGCGGCGCGCCGCTCGGGCTCCGGGTCGGGCTCAACACCGGCGACGTCATCGCCGGCATCCAGGCCGCCATCGAGTACACGGTCATCGGCGACACGGTGAACACCGCCGCCCGGCTGGCCGACGCCGCCGCCGTCGGCGCGGTCTACGCGGGCGGGCGTACCGCCGCCGCCACCCGGCACGTGGCCTCCTGGCGGGCACTGCGTCCGCTGCGCCTCAAGGGCAAGCGGGAGCCGGTGGAGGCGTACGAGCTGCTGGGTCTGCTGGACGCGCCGGGCACCCGTTCGGGGCTGGGCGACGAGGCGCCCTACGTGGGCCGGGAAACCGAGATCGGCCGGGTGGCCGGCCGGCTCGCCGAGGTGATCGACCAGGGCGACCCTCGGGTGCTGCTCATGACGGCCGAGGCGGGTATCGGCAAGTCCCGGTTCGCGGCCGAGGTGGAACGCCTCGCCGCCGGATACGACGTGGGCGCCGGCCGGTACGCCGCGCACACCGGTGCCCGGGTGCTGTCGGTGCGCTGCGCCGCCTTCGGTGAGCGCCGCCGTCTCGCACCGCTGGCCGACCTGGTCCGCGCCGCTGTCGGCCTGCCCGGTGACGCGGCCACCGCGCTGACCCGACCCGCCGTGGAGGAGCGGCTGCGTCGCCTCGGCCAGCGGCTCACCCGCGCCGGCGGCGAGGTGCCCCCGATCGCCACCGACCAGTTGCTCGCCCTTCTCGGCTATGCCGAACTGCCCGCGCACACCGGCACCGACAACGGCGAGTGGGCCGGCGCGGGCGCGTTGACCGCCGACGCCGAGGCGGTGCCGAACGCGGTCGCCGACCTGCTCAGCGGGCTCGCCGCCGAGGCGCCACTGGTGATCGTGGTGGACGATCTGCACGACGCCACCGCCGAGACGATCCGCGCCCTCGGACTGACCCTGTCCCGGCTCACCGGCCCGGTGCTGGTGCTGCTGCTGGGCCGCCCGGAGCTGGTGCGTACCGCCGGTGCGCTGACCCGGGTCGCGGACGCCGAGGTGCACTCCCTGCCGCCGCTGCGCGGGGCCGACGCGGCCCGCCTGCTCACCAGCTATCTCAGCGGGGGCAAGCTGCCGCAGGCCGACGCGGACCGACTGCTCGCCACCGCCCAGGGCAACCCGTTCTACCTGGCCGAGCTGGTCACGCTGCTCATCGAGCGGGGGGCGCTCACCACCGCCCCCGGCACACGCGACCAGGGTTCGACGTCCGGTTGGCGGCTGGTGCCCGGCTCGCTGGGCAGCCGACTGCTCTCCCGGGACCTCGCCGCCGTACTGGCCGCCCGGATCGACGCGCTGCCGCCGGACGCCCGTTCGGTGCTGCGGGACGCGGCTGTCGTCGGTGACACCGTGCCGACCGGTGCGCTGGAGGCGCTGCGCGAGCAGCGCGCCGGCCGTGACGGACGGCCGTCGGCGGTGGTCGCCGTGGAACTCGACCGGGCCGTGGAGGAGCTGCTGCAACGCCGGATGCTGCACCGCACCCGGTCCGGCTACGCGTTCGCGACGCCCCTGATGCGCGAGGCCGCGTACGCCGGGGTGAGCAAGGCGGAGCTTGCCGAACGGCACGCGGCGCTGGCCCGCTGGGCGGCACCGGTGGACGGGACCACGACCGGCACGGTGGGCGGCTTCACCGAGGAGGCCCGTGACGACTTCGTGGCGACACACGTCGAGCGGGCCGCCCGGCTCGCCGACGCGGTGAAGCTGCGCCCCGACGCGCCGGCCCGGGCGGTGGGCCCGCTCGGCGTCGCCGCGCTCGGTCGGGCCGCCCGCCGGTCGCTGTCCGCCGGGGAGCCGGCGATGGCTGTGGAGTACGCCGAACGCGGCGCCGAGCTCGCCCGTGACGGTGTGCCGGCCGCCGACCGGGTCGTGCACGCGCGGGCGTTGCTCCAGATCGGCCGGGTGGTCGACGCGCTCGCGTTCGCCGAGAAGATCGCCGCGAACACGGGCGACGAAGCGGTGCGGGCCAGTGCTCTGCTGCTCGCCGGTCAGGCCCAGCAGACCCTCGGCGACCAGGGCCGGGCGGTGTCCGCCTGGCAGGAGGCGTTGCAGGTCGCCACGGCCGGCGAGCTGCCGACCCTGCGTGCCTCGGCGATGCGCCGGCTCGGCATGGCCGACTTCGTGGGCGGGCGGTTGAGCCAGGCGAGCAGTCGGCTGGCCGCCGCGTACCAGGTGAGCCTCGGTGCGCAGGATCGCCGTGGGCAGGCGTGGTCGTTGCAGAACCTGGCCTGGGTGACCACCACCCGGGGCGACTTCGCCGGCACCGACGCGGTGCTCGGCCGGGCCGCCCGGCTCTTCGCCGAGCTGAAGGACCCGTACGGGCGGGCCTGGCTGCGCGGCACCACCGCGTTCGCCCGCCTGCTCGCCGGACGGTTGGGTGAGGCGTGTCGACTGGCGCAGGTCTTCCTGCCCTTCGGTGAGCGGGTCGGCGAGGCGTGGGCGGTGGGCACGCTGCGCGCGGTGGCGGCGTTCGCCACGGCCGAGCTGGGTGAGCTGGCCGAGGCGGACCGGGAGGCCCGCCGGGCGTACCGTGAGTTCGCGGCGGCGTCCGACGACTGGGGGCGCGGGTTCGCGCTCGTGGTCCGTGCCGTGGTGGCGCGGGGGCTGGGCGAGCCGGAGCACGCGGCGGACCTGCTGACCGACGCCCTGTCGTACGCGGAATTGACGTCGCACCCCCTGCTCACCGGGATGGCCGGGACGCTGCGCGGCTTCGTGGCCCTGGACATGGGCGACTGCGAGACGGCCGAGCGGGTGGCCCGTGAGGTGCTGACCGCCGTCGAGCCGCACAACCCGCAGGCGCCGGCGCAGGTCGCGCCGCGGGTGCTGCTCGCCACCGCCCGGCTGGCCGCCGGTGACCCGGCGACCGCGGTCGGGCTGCTCGCACCGGTGGCGACCGTCGCCGCGAGTGCGCCGTCACTGCTGTTCTCCCGCCGCCAGACGATGGCCCGGTACGCGTCGGCGCTGCTGGCGCACGGTCAGCGGGAGCAGGCGTTGGACTGGGCGCGGCGGGCGGTCACCGCACCGGCCGAGGACGTCCGCAGCCAGGTGATCGCGGCAGGTGTGCTGGCCGAGGCGCTGGCGGCCTGCGGCTACCCGCAGGAGGCCCGGTCCTGCGCGGACGAGGCGGTCCGCCTGGCGTACGCGACGGAACAACGCAGTGAACGCGCCGGCGCGGATGCCCTGCGTGCCCGCCTGTCCTGATCCGAGGCCCTTGATCGATCGGCCGGGTTTTTGACGGTTCCGGGGATGTGGTCGTCGGACCCACCGGCTAGCGTGTTGGCACCGTCGGTGGTCCACAGTGCTGATCGTCGCCGTGCCTGGGGAGGCTCTTCATGAAGCTGCCGCGTTCCATCGCGGGCTGGACCATCGCGGTCTTCGGTGTGCTGGCACTGGTGATGGGCGCGGTCGGGCTGCTCTGGCCGGAGGCGCAGCTGCGCATGCTCGGGCTCGAGGTGCCGCAGACGCGGGCCGTCGGTGACCACACGGGCACGTTCCTGCTGGCGTCCTCGATGGCGGCGTTCAACATGGGCGTCTACTACCTGCTCGCGACGGTCACCGAGTGGCGGGTGTTCTACCGGTTCACTGTGGTGTTCCGGTTGGTCACGTTCACCGTGTTCACCATCGCCGTTCTTGCCGACATCGCGCCCGGCCGGTTCTTCGGGGTGGCAGCCTGGGAGGGGCTCGGCGCGGTGGCCACCGCTGTCGGCCTGCGCCTGGACGCCCGCCGGGGCGCGTCGGGCGGCACCGACGTGACGCCTGCCGATGCCGGCCCTTCGGGCGACGTCGGGGACGCCGGGGCCGCTCCGGCGGACGCGGTGCGCTGAGCCGCCGGCCGGGTTGGGTATTTTCGAGCAGTGACCGACACCCCGACCGGAGGCTTGCGGGTGCCAATCGTGCCCGGTCTGACCGATCTGCGGGTGTTTGCCCGGGGTGGGTACGCGACCGTCTACCAGGCCACCCAGATCTCGGTGGGGCGTGAGGTCGCCGTCAAGGTGGAGAACCGGACGCTCGACAACGAGCGCGACCAGGCCCGCTTCCTGCGTGAGGCGCGGGCGGCCGGCCGGATGTCGTCGCACCCGCACGTGGTGGACCTCTTCGACGTCGGGGTCACCGTCGACCAGCACCCCTACCTGATCATGGAGCTCTGCGACGGGTCGTACGCCGAACGGATGCGCACCTCACCGCTCGGTCCGGTGGAGGCCCGCGACCTCGGCATGAAGATCGCCGACGCGCTCGCCCACTCGCACGCCGCCGGAGTGCTGCACCGGGACGTCAAGCCAGCCAACATCCTCTACTCGAACTTCAACTCGGCGGTGCTCGCCGACTTCGGGCTGGCCGTGCTCGCGGAGCACCGGGACGCCTCGGTCACCCTGGAGGTGCTCACCCCGGCGTACGCGCCGCCGGAGATGTTCAGCCACAGCCCGCCGTCCCCGGCCGTCGACGTGTACGCCCTCTGCGCCACCCTCTACGCGGTGATGCACGGCCGGCCGCCGCGCTGGCAGTCCGAGCGCAACCCCAGCCTGGTCACCGTGCTGGAGATGTTCAACCAGCCGCTCCCCGGCCTGCCGGGCGTACCGGACGAGTTGATCGACGTGCTGCGGGCCGGCATGGCCAACGACCCGGCCGACCGGCCCTCCGCCCTCGAACTGCACGAGATGCTCGCCGGTCTGCCCCTCGGCCCGCCGTCGGCGCCGGTCAGTGGTGCCCCGGTCAGCGGCGGCATGACCTACTCCGGTTCGTACACCGCCAGCCAGCCGATTCCCCGCCCCGCCGTGGAGGACACCCAGGCGGTGTCGCCCACCGGTCGGCGTTGGAGGCGACGCTGGTTCCTCGGCGGCGCGGGTGCGCTCGCGCTCGCCGCGTCGGCCACCGCCGGCGCCTGGGTGGCCGGCAGTTCACCGCCACCCGGCCCGTCCCCCTCGGCCAGTCGGGTCGCCGCGCCGGCCACCGGGCCGCTACCCGGCTGCACGACGAGTGCGGGCGCGCCGACCGCCCTGCCCGACGGTGCCCGTTGTCTGCCCGAGTTGGAGTGCTTCGGCCCGATGCGGATCCGTGGGACCCGCGCCGAGGCGGCCCGCGTGCCGTGCGTCGGACCGCACACGTGGGAGACGTACGCCGAGGGTCTGCTGCCGGTGGCGCTGGTCGGCGCCGAGTACGACGAGGTGGTCGCCGCCGAGCCGGTACGGCAGGTGTGCAGCGCCGCCACGTTCCGGTTGACCACCGGGATCGCCGAGGCGACCGGTTGGCGTCTGGAGGTGCTGCCGCCCGTCGAGGGCAGTGTGGACCGGGCCTACCGGTGTCTGGCCGGGCGGGGAGTGAACGCGCTCAGCGCGCCCACCCTCACCGATCGCTGAGGCCGCCCGGCCCTCGGCGGCGGTCACGGACGGCGCGTAACGCGTCCCGGCTGTCGAGCGCGTCGAGGGTGTCCGCGTCGATGCCGTAGGGCATCAGCTCGGGCGGCCCGGCCGCCGCCGGCCGGTCCGCCGGCTCGGGGGAGTCGCCCTGCCGGGCCGCCGAGGCGGCCACCCCGGCGACCATGATCAGCAGGACGCAGAGCAGCGCGAGCACCACGCCGAGCAGATCCTGGCGTCGCCAGACGACCAGCGTGACCAGCGGCCCGAGGGCTCCCAGCGCCGCGATCACCGCCACCGTCCGCGCATCGGGCCTGGGCAGTCGACTCACCCCTCCAGCATGTCCGGCTGGGGCCGGCTGTCAACCGCAGAGCCGACGGCGCGCCGGTCGTCCAGCCGTCCCGCCGGCCCGGCGCGTGTCCGTACGGAGTGGACCCGAGCCGTCACCCTCAGTGGTTCGCGGGCTGTTGCGTCAGCCAGGGCGCGCCCCTGGCTGACCGCCGCCGCTCAGTAGGACTTGTCCTGACCGAGGACGTGCTGGGCGACGAAGTTGAGGATCATCTCGCGGCTGACCGGGGCGATCCGGCCGGCCCGTACCGCGCCGAGCAGGGTGGCCACCCCGTACTCGGTGGTCATGCCCGCCCCGCCCAACGCCTGGACGGCGGTGTCCACGGCGAGCGCGGCGGCCTCCCCGGCCGCGTACTTCGCCATGTTGCCGGCCACCCCGGCCTCCAGGTCACGGCCGGCGTCGTACAGGGTCGCCGCCTTCTGGATCATGAGGCGGGCCAGTTCGACCTGCACCGCCGCGTGGGCGAGGGGATGCGACACACCCTGGTGCGAGCCGATGCTCCGACCACCCCAGACCTTGCGGGTGGCGGTGTAGTCGGTGGCCCGCTCGATGGCGTACCGGCCGGTGCCGGCGCCCATCGCGGCGACCGTGATCCGTTCCGGGTTGAGCCCGGCGAAGAGCGCCGGCAGCCCGGCGTCAAGCGACTCACCGAGCAGTGCGTCGGCGGGCACCCGCACGTCGTCCAGGAAGAGCAGGAACTGGTTCTCCGGGGAGACGATCTCCATGTCCAGCTTGGAGCTGGTCAGCCCGGCGGCGTCGGTCGGCACCAGGAACAGCGCCGGCTTCAGCTTGCCGGTGGAGGAGTCCTCGGTACGGGCCACCACCAGCACGTGACCGGCCTCGTCGAATCCGGAGATGTAGCACTTGCGGCCGTTGAGCAGCCAGTCGTCGCCGTCGCGGCGGGCCACCGTGCTCAGGCGGTGGAAGTTGGAGCCCGCGTCCGGCTCGGTGATCGCGAAGACGATCTTCTGGGTGCCGTCGGCGAGGCCGGGCAGGTGCCGTTTGCGCTGCTCCTCGGTGCCGTGCCGGGCGAGCACTGTGGCGGCGATGGCGGGGGAGACCACCAGCAGCAGCAGCGGGCAGCCGGTCGCGGCCAGCTCCTCGCAGACGATGGCCAGCTCGGTGATGCCGCCGCCCCCGCCGCCGTACTCGGTGGGGATGTTGACCCCCAGGTAGCCGAGCCGTCCCGCCTCGGCCCACAGCTCGGTGGTGTGCTCCCCCGATTTCGCCTTCGACACGAAATAGGAGTGACCGTACCTGCGGCCGAGCGCCCGCACGGCGTCACGCAGTTGGTCCTGCTCGGGGGTGAGGTCGAAGGTCATCGGGGGTCCTCCAAGGCGTTGTCGATGACGGCCAGCACGGCGCCGGTGCGTACCTGACCGCCGGCCGGCACCGGCAGCTCGGCGACGACTCCGTCGATCGGTGCGAGCACGGGATGTTCCAACTTCATCGCTTCGAGCGTGAGCAGCGGATCGCCGGCCGAGACCCGCTGGCCGACCTCGACGTGCACCCGGGTCACCGCGCCGGGAAGCGGCGCGAGCAGCGAGCCGGCCGCCAGTTGCGCCGTCGGCGGTGGGAGACGCGGCAGCTCGGTGAGGCTCGCCGCCCCGTCAGGGCCGTCAACGAAGGTCTCCGACCCCACCCGGTGTACGCGGTACGCGCGCCGGACCCCGTCGACGTCGAGCACCACCCGGTCCGGGTTGGCCTCGATCAGCGCCACAGTCGAGTCGGCGGCGCTCGGCCCGGCGGACCAGTCGGCGAGAGCGCCAGTCCGGTCCAGCCGGTAGCGGACCTCGATCTCGCCGTCCGGGCCGGTGAAGCGGGTGACCTGCGGGACGGCCGGCACGTTGCGCCAGCCCGACGGCAACCCGGCCAGGACCCGGGCCTCGGCGCGACGGCCGGCGGCCGAGGCGAGCGCCGCCGCGAGCGCGACCACCGGAAGCTGACCGGCGGGCAGCAGCGGGGCGAAGACCTCGGAGTGCCGGTCCAGGAAACCGGTGTCGATCTCCACGGCGGCGAACGCCGGGCTGCGCAGCACCCGGACCAGCAGATCGCGGTTCGTTGTCACCCCGTGCAGTTCGGCCCTGGCCAACGCGCTGGCCAGCAGCCGGGTCGCCTCGGTGCGGGTGGGACTCCAGGCGACGAGCTTCGCCACCATCGAGTCGTAGTGCACGCCGACCACCGAACCGGCCACCACACCCGAGTCGAGCCGCAGGCCCGGCCCGGCCAGCCCGCCGAACTCGGCCGCCACCTGGGGGACCGTGAACCGGTGCAGGGTGCCGGTGGCCGGACGCCATCCGGCCGACGCGTCCTCGGCGCAGAGCCGCACCTCGATCGCGTGGCCGGTGCTCGCCGGCAGGGTCGCCGGCAGCGACCCACCCTCGGCCACGAGAAGTTGCAGCCCCACCAGGTCCAGACCGGTGCACAGCTCGGTCACCGGGTGCTCGACCTGGAGCCGGGTGTTCATCTCCAGGAAGTAGAACTCCCCGCCCGGCGCGAGCAGGAACTCCACAGTGCCGGCACCCAGATAGTCGACGGCGCGACCGGCGGCCACCGCCGCCTCGTGCAACGCCGACCGCACCGACTCCGGCACGACCGCCGGTGCCTCCTCGACGATCTTCTGGTGCCGCCGCTGGATCGAGCACTCGCGATCACCGAGGGCGACAACGCGCCCCTCGGCGTCGCCGAAGATCTGCACCTCGACGTGCCGGCCGCGCTCCACGTACCGCTCGATGAAGACAGTGCCGTCGCCGAACGCCGCGGCCGCCTCGCGGCGCGCGGACGCGACGGCCTCGGCCAGCCCCTCGGCGTCCCGGACGATCCGCATGCCCCGCCCGCCGCCGCCGGCGGACGCCTTCACCAGCACCGGGAAATCGGTGACGTCGCCGGTGTCGGTCCAGCTCGGCAGCATCGGCACACCCGCCTCGGCGAGCAGCGCCTTCGCCGCCAACTTGTCGCCCATCGCCGCGATCACCTTCGCCGGCGGGCCCACCCAGGTCAGCCCCGCGTCGGTCACCGCCGCCGCGAACTCGGCGTTCTCGGCGAGAAACCCGTAACCCGGGTGGACGGCGTCCGCGCCGCTGCGCCGGGCCGCCTCCAGGATCAGATCGACCCGCAGGTACGTCTCGGTCGGCGTGTCACCGGGGAGCCGGACCGCCTGGTCGGCTTCGGCCACGAACGGCGCGTCCGCGTCCGCGTCCGAGTGCACGGCGACCGTCTCCACGCCGAGCCTCCGACAGGTCGCGAAGATCCGGCGGGCGATCTCACCCCGGTTGGCGACGAGCAATCTCGAAATCACTGGGCCTGCCCTTCGTCCGCGACTGCGGGACTCCGCTTCGCTGCGTTCCTCGCGCTCACAGGCACACGCCCCCTACATCCGGAAGACGCCGAAACCGTCGGCGCCCTTCACCGGTCCGTTGTGGATCGCCGAGAGGCAGAGCCCGAGGACGGTCCGGGTGTCCCGGGGATCGATCACGCCGTCGTCGTAGAGCCGGCCGGAGAGGAACAGCGCGCCGGACTGCGACTCGATCTGCTGCTCGACCATCATCCGCATCGCCGCGTCGGACTCCTCGTCGTAGTCCCGCCCCCGCGCGGCGGCGGCCTGCCGGGCCACGATCGACAGCACCCCGGCCAACTGCGCCGGACCCATCACCGCCGACTTCGCGTTCGGCCAGGTGAACAGGAACCTCGGCTCGTACGCCCGGCCGCACATCCCGTAGTTGCCGGCCCCGTACGACGCGCCCAGGTTGACCGTCAGGTGCGGCACCGTCGAGTTGGACACCGCGTTGATCATCAGCGCGCCGTGTTTGATGATGCCGCGCTGCTCGTACTCCGTGCCGACCATGTATCCGGTGGTGTTCTGCAGGAAGATCAGCGGGGTGTCGGAGGCGTTCGCGAGCTGGATGAACTGGGCCGCCTTCTGCGCCTCCTCGCTGAACAGCACCCCCCGGGCGTTGGCCAGCACACCCACCGGGTAGCCGTGCAGCTCGCCCCAGCCGGTGACCAGCGCGTCCCCGTACGCCGGCTTGAACTCGTCGAAGTCACTGCCGTCCAGGATCCGGGCCAGCACCTCACGCGGATCGAACGGCACCTTCAGGTCGGCGCTGGCGATGCCGAGCAGCTCCTCCGGGTCGTACTTCGGGGGCTGCGGGACGGCCGTGCGCGGTGCCGGGCCGTGCTTGCGCCAGTTCAGCCGGCGTACGCACTGCCGGGCCAGCCGGATGCCGTCCCGCTCGTCCTCGGCCAGGTGGTCGGCGAGCCCGGACGTGCCGGCGTGCATCGCCGCGCCGCCCAGCGACTCGTCGTCGGTGACCTCACCGGTGGCCATCTTCACCAGCGGCGGCCCGGCCAGGTAGACCTGCGACCGGTCCCGAATCATGATCACGTGGTCGGACATCCCCGGCACGTACGCGCCACCGGCCGTGGCGTTGCCGAAGACCACGCTGACCGTGGGGATGCCGGCCGCCGAGAGCCGGGTCAGATCCCGGAACACCCGCCCGCCCGGGATGAAGATCTCCGCCTGGGTCGGCAGGTCCGCACCGGCCGACTCGACCAGGTTGACCATCGGCAGCCGGTTGGCCAGCGCGATCTCACCGGCCCGTCGGGTCTTGGCGAGCGACCACGGGTTGACTGCGCCGCCGCGGACGGTCGGGTCGTTGGCGACGATCAGGCACTCGACGCCCTCGATCACCCCGATGCCGACGACGACGCTGGCCCCGACCGGGAAGTCCGTGCCGTACGCGGCGACCGGCGACAACTCGAGGAACGGGCTGTCCGCGTCCACCAGCAGGTCGATCCGCTCCCGGGGGAGCAGCTTGCCCCGCTTGTGGTGCCGGGTGACGTACTTCTCGCCGCCGCCCGCCCGCGCCTGGTCCAGCGCGGAGTCCAACTCGGCCAGCCGTTCCCGCAGGGCGGCCCGGTTCGCCGCGTACCCGGGTGCCGACGGGTCGATCGCGCTGTCCAGGGTGGTCATAGGCCCATGCCTTTCGCGATGATCTCGTTCATGATCTCGGTGGCGCCGCCGCCGATGCCGAGGATCCGGGCGTCGCGGTAGTGCCGTTCCACCTCGGCGTCGCGCATGTAGCCGAACCCGCCGTGCAGCTGCAACGCCTGGTCGACCACCTGGTCGCAGGCCGCCACCGCGACGTTCTTGGCCATCGCCACCTCGGTCACCACCGGCTCGCCGGCGGCCACCCGGACGGCGACCTCGTGCACGTACGCCCGGGCCGCCTCGGCGCGGGTGTGCATCTCGGCCAACCGGTGCCGGACCAGTTGCCGGCTGGCAAGTGGACGCCCGAAGGTCTCCCGCTCCCGGCACCAGCGCACGGCCAGCTCGACGCAGCGCTGCGCGGTGGCGTACGCCTGGGTGGCCAGCGAGAGCCGTTCCGCCGCGAAGTTCTGCATGATCGCCAGGAAGCCGGTGTCCTCCGCGCCGATCCGGTTGGCCACCGGCACCCGCACGTCGGCGAACGACAGCTCGGCGGTGTCCGAGCAGTGCCAGCCCAGCTTCTCCAGCCGGCGGCCCACGGTGAACCCGGGGCTGTCCCTGTCGATGACAAGCAGGGTGAGCGAGCCGCTGCCGGGGAAGTCGGTGCAGACCGCCGTGGTCACGAAGTCGGCCCGGTGCCCGCTGGTGATGTACGTCTTCGACCCGTTGACCACATAGTGGTCGCCGTCGCGGCGGGCGGTGGTGCGGATGCCGGCCACGTCGGAACCGCCGTCCGGCTCGGTGATCGCCAGCGCGCCGATCATCGTGCCGGCCAGGGTGGGCCGGACGTACCGCTGGATCAGGTCGTCGTCGGGCGTCGAGGTGCCGCCGAGCCGGCCGCCAAGCGAGCCGCCGACGCCAACGCCCGCCGCCGCGACCATGTGCGGCAGCGCGATGCCGTGCGTGAACAGGGCCGCGATCAGGCCTGACGAGCCGCCGGAGCGGATCACCTCCTCGGTCACGATGATCGAGTCGAGCAGGTCACCGCCGCTGCCGCCGACGGACTCGGGGAAGCCGATGCCGAGCAGCCCGAGCTTCGCGGCGGTGGCGTGCAGGGCGCGGGGCACCTCACCGGCCCGCTCCCAGTCGTCCAGGTGCGGCAGCACCTCCCGGGTCACGAACGCGCGGGTCAGCTCGCGCAGTTGCCGCCGCTCCGGGGTGTCCACGATGCTCATCGGCCCGCCCCCGTCGACACGTCGGCCGGCAGGTCGACGATCCGGGCGCGCAGCAGCTCACCGAGCGCCTTGGCCTGCGGGTCGAACCGGGTGGACGCGGCCACCCCCGCCCCGAGCAGGCCCTCGATCACGAAGTTGACCGCGCGCAGGTTCGGCAGCTCGTAGCGTCGTACCGTCAGCGGCCCGGTCTCCGGCAGCAGCTCGGCCAGCCGCTGCACGGTCAACCAGGAGCGCAGCCACGCGTACCCGGCGTCGGAGCGCGCCCAGACGCCGAGGTTGGCGTCCCCGCCCTTGTCTCCGGAGCGCGCGCCGACCAGCTCACCGAGCGGACCGCGCCGGGTCGGGCCGTCCACGGCCGCGCCGCCGCCCGGGACCGACTCGGCCTCCGGGACGGGGGCGGTGCGGATCGGCGGGGCGATCGGCACCCGCTGGCCGCCGGGCAGCACCGCCACATGCGGGACCTCGTCCTGGGGGACCTCGTCGGCGGTGAACACGCCGTACGGTGTCGCGTCGCCCGGCAGGGTCGTCAACGTGCAGCCCGGGTACGAGGCCAACGCCAGCTCCACCGCCGCCGCCGAGAACGCCCGTCCGGCCCGCGACTTGTCACTGTCGCGCAGGTGGACGTGCAGCAGTGCGCTTGCGGCCTCGGTGTCGGCGGCGTCCGGGTGGTCGGTGCGGGCCAGCGTGAACTCCAACCCGTCCTTGCCCACCGCCTCCTCGACCTGCCCCCGGACCAGCGCCGCCTTCGCCTCGATGTCGAGCCCGCAGAGGACGAACGTCATCGAGTTGCGGAACCCGCCGAGGTTGTTGACGCCGACCTTGAGCGTGGGCGGTGGCGGGGTGCCCCGGACGCCGGAGACCCGGACCCGGTCCGGCCCCTCGGGGAGCAGCGTCACCGTGTCCAACCGGGTGACCACGTCCGGCCCCAGGTAGGCCGGCCCGCCGATCTCGTAGAGCAGTTGGGCGGTGACCGTCTCGACGGTGACCGCGCCGCCGGTGCCGGGGTGCTTGGTGAGCACGCTGGAGCCGTCCGCGTACACCTCGGCGACGGGGAAGCCGGGGCGGTGCCCGCCATCGGGCAGTTCGGTGAAGAAGCTGAAGTTGCCGCCGGTGACCTGCGCGCCGCATTCGACGAGGTGACCCGCGACGGTCGCCCCGGCCAGCTCGTCGAGATCGTCGCGGCTCCACCCGTACCTGGCGATGGCCGGACCGACCACGAGCGACGCGTCGGTGACCCGCCCGGTGACGACCACGTTGGCCCCACCGTCGAGGCAGGCGGCGATTCCGAACGCGCCGAGGTAGGCGTTCGCGGTCAACGCGTCCGGGCGTTGGATGGCGTCGCCCTCGACGTACCCGACCTGAGCGGGCAGGCCCAGCCGGACGGCGAGGGCGTCGATGGCCGCGGCCAGGCCGGCCGGGTTCAGCCCGCCGGCGTTGGTGACGATCCGTACCCCCCGGTCGAGGGCGGTGCCGAGGCAGGTCTCCAGTTGCCGCAGGAACGTCTTCGCGTAGCCGAGACCGGGGTCGCGAAGCCGGTCCCGACCGAGGATCAGCATGGTCAGTTCGGCCAGGTAGTCGCCGGTCAGGACGTCCAGCTCGCCGCCGTCGAGCATGTCCCGCCAGGCGGTGAACCGGTCTCCGTAGAAGCCGGAGGCGTTGCCGATGCGGATCACTTCCGTACCCCGTTCGCGCTTGCCGGCTCGCGGCCGTCGCCGGGCGGCCCGGCGAAGGCCTGCGCCACGTCGAGCCACTCGTCGGCGACCGGTCCGGTGGCCAGCAGGGCGAGGTCCGCGCGGTGGCGGCGCTGGGTGACCAGGAGGCAGAAGTCCCGGGCCGGGCCGCTCACCCGGTCGGCGGCGTCCGCCGGCCCCCAGGTCCAGGTGTCGCCGTCGGGCGCGGCCAGTTCGACCCGGACCGGCGTCGTGGGCGCCTCCCGGCCGTGGGCCGCGAAACCATGCCCGAGGGTACGCACGCCCAGGTGCGCCACGTGCCGGAGTCGGTCGCTGGCGGGACGGACGACGCCGAGCGTGTCGGCCACGTCCTCACCGTGTGCCCAGGTCTCCATGATCCGGGCCGTGGCCATCGAGGTGGCCGACATGCTGGTGCCGTACCAGGGCAGCTTCTCTCCGGCCGGGACGGCGGCCAGGGCGTCGACGAGTGCCGTCCGCCCGGCGCGCCAGCGGGCGAGCAGCTCGGCCGGCGGTGCGAGGAACTCGTCGGCGCCCGCGTCCACCATCCTGGTCACATCCGGCGCGGCGGTCACCGTCGCGTAGAACGCCTCCGCATCGGTGGCGGCCAGCAATGCCACGTGGTCGGTCCAGGCGAGGTGGGCGATCTGGTGCCCGATGCTCCAACCCGGTGCGGGGGTCGGACGCGCCCAGTCGGTCGCGGGCAGCGGAGCCACCAGGGCGTCGAGGTCGGCGGACTCGTCGGCCAGGTCCGTGAGCAGGTCGGTGAGGTCGACCATGGTGCCTCCGGTCGGTGGGGGCCGGTGCGGCCGGCGGTCAGGGCGTGAGCAGGGTGGCGAGCTGCCGCTTCCAGGTGGTGAGCAGGGCGGTGCGGCGGGCCGAGTCGTCACTGAGCAGGTTGGCCACGCCGAGCCCACGCAGCAGGTCGAGCGTGGCCTGTACCGCCTCGCGGACGCCGGGTCGGCGTTCGTCGACGCCGAGCAGGGAGACGGTGAGGCGGTGCATCTCCCGGCCGACGGTGGCCTCCAGTGGCAACAGGGCGTCCCGGAGCTCCCGATCGGTGCGGGCGGCGACCCAGAGCTCGAGCGCGGCCACGAAGAGCGGCCCGGTGAACGCCGCCCCGAGCAGGTCGACCACGCGGTCCAACCGCTGCGGGCCGGCCGGCAGCGCCTCGGCCTCGGTGCGCAGCTCGTCGGCCCGCCGTTCGGCCAGATGGCGTACGGCGGCCGTCACCAGCGCGGCCTTCGTCGGGTAGTGGTGCAGCTGCGCGCCACGTGAGACACCGGCCCGGGCGGCGACCACTGTGGTGGTGGTGCCGGACCAGCCGTGCTCCACCAGGCAGTCGACGGTCGCCTCCAGCAGCCGGGCCTGGGTGGCGCGGCTGCGCTCCTGCTGGGGGACGCGCGTCGACGGGGTGGACACGCGAACAGCCTGCGCCCTGAGAAACAAACAGTCAAGACTGACTTTTTCAGGGTGGCCACGCGGCACACGAGGTCCGGGGCTACCGCCCCCGTCGGCCGTGTCGAGCTGAGACGCGGACCGAGCGGTCAGCGGCCGTCGCGGGGACCGAAGACGGCGAGCGCGTCGGCGTCGCTGTGCCGGGAGCGCAGGTACTCGTCGGCCCAGGCGGCAGCGTCCGGGAAGGTCGACTCCGCCGCCACCCGGGCGCACGCCGCGTCCACGTCGAAATGGGTACGCCGCAACTGCACGCCCTGCCCGAGCAGCGCCCACCACGCGCCCGTGCCGCCGTACGGCATGCCGACGCTGCCCGGGTTGACCACCAGGCGCCGGTCGACCAGCCGGACGAAAGGCATGTGCGTGTGCCCGCACACCACAGTGGAGACCTCGGCGGGGAGGCCCTCGAACACCTCGACCCAACGGGTCATCCGCGAGTCGACGAGCACGACCTCCTCGTCGTCGCGGGGCGTCGCGTGGCAGAACAGGGTCGGCCCGAGCCCGTCGACCTCCAGCGTCACCGACACGGGCAGCGCGGCGAGTCGGGCCACCTGGTCCTCGCGAAGCTGCCCGCCGGCCCAGTTGGACACCTCGAAAGCGGCGAGCCGGCCGGCCCGCGCGTCGATCAGCTCACGTTCGCAGTTGCCGCCCACCCAGCAGACCCGATCACCGAGGTCGGCGAGCACGTCCAGCACCTCGACCGGCTGCGGACCGGCGGCGATGTCGCCGGTGAGCACGATCAGATCGGCGGCCGCGACGTCGGGCTCCGCCAGTACGGCCTCCAGAGCGGGCAGCACACCGTGGATGTCGGAGAGCACAGCGACGCGGTTCGGCATGACCCCCACCCTCGACCGTCACACCGCGAGGAGCCAGCATTTCTGCGCCGGGCAGACGAAACGTCCCCGCCCCCGTCGGTGACGGGATGCGGGGACGGGTCGTACCGCTGTCTCAGACGCGGGCGCGACGGGCCAGACGCTCCGGGTCCAGGATGATGATGCTCTTGCCGTCCAGCCGCAGCCAGCCGCGCGAGGCGAAGTCGGCGAGCGCCTTGTTGACCGTCTCCCGGGAGGCGCCGACGAGCTGGGCGATCTCCTCCTGGGTCAGGTCGTGGGTCACCCGCAGGACGCCGCCGTCGCGGGTGCCGAAGCGACCGGCCATCTGGAGCAGGTTCTTCGCGACCCGACCCGGCACGTCCGTGAAGATCAGGTCGGCGAGCGAGTCGTTGGTCCGGCGCAGCCGTCGGGCCAGCACCCGGAGCAACTGCTCGGCGATCTCCGGGCGGTTGTTCAGCCACGGACGCAGCGCCTGCTTGCGCAGCCGTACGAGTCGGGTGTCCGTCACCGCGGTGGCGGTCGCCGTACGCGGACCCGGGTCGAAGAGCGACAGCTCCCCGACCATGTCCGACGGGCCCATCACCGCGATCAGGTTCTGCCGGCCGTCCGCGGCGCGGCGACCAACCTTGATCTTCCCGGACAGCAGGATATAGAGACTGTCGCCGGGCTCGCCCTCATTGAAGACGACCTCGCCCTTGCGGACCTCGATCGTCTCCATCTCCTTGGCAAGCGCCTCGGCAGCTTCCGGGTCGACACCCTGGAAGATCCCGCTACGGGCCAGTACCTCATCCATCGCGCACCTCCGGTTACGCGTGCCGTCCGTCGGCCGGGTCCGCCGTCCGCTGATCCCCTCGCGCGCCGCCAAGTCTAGGCGCACGTGAGCACGAATCAGAGGTCGGCCCTGGAATCTTGATCGGTAGGCGTAACCTGCCCGACGTGCTGAGCGACCCAACTCTGACCAGTCGCACCGAGGACGGGCGGCGCGTCCCGCTGCTCGTCTGGCGCGCGGACGTGCCCCTGCGGGCGGTCAGCAGCGGCCCGCTCGGCGGTGGAATCGGCGTACGGCGCTGGGTTCTGAACGCGACCGTGCCGATGTCGTACGACCGGGACGACCCGGCCGCCCACCTGGCCGCGCTCGCCGCGGACCTGGCCCTCGACGGGCCCGGGGTGGGCCTCCTGACCGGCGTCGACGTGGCCGAGGTGGTGGGCCGCACCGACACCGGAGTGCGGGCCTGGGCGACCGTCGGCCTCGGCATCCCGGTGCTCGCCGCCGCGCCGACCCCGGCCGCGCTCACCCAGCCCGTCGGCACGGTCAACATCGTGGTGTACGTGCCGGCCCGGCTCGCCGACTCGGCCCTGGTCAACGCGGTGGCCACCGCGACCGAGGCGAAAGCCCAGGCGATCATGGAGTTGGCGTTGCCGGGCACCGGCACCCCCACCGACTCGGTGACCGTGCTCTGCCCCACGGACGGGCCGGAGGCCGCGTACGGCGGACCACGCTCCGCCTGGGGCGCCCCGCTGGCCCGCGCGGTGCACGCGGCGGTGCTCGCCGGCGGTGACCGGCCGGTCGTTCCCTGGTCCGAGCAGCTCACCGGCTGAACTTCCACCCGATCGGCCCTCCTCGGCGCGTTTGCCGGCCGGTAGGGTCGCGGGCGATGTATGCTCCCGCCCCCCTCGCGTCCCGCCCGCGTCGCCGCGTCGCCCTCGGCCTCGCCGCGCTGCTGGCCGCCCTGCTCGTCGCCGGCTGCGCCGACCCCGGCGGTGGTGACGGGCCGGTCTGGCAGCCGGGCGCCGGCGGCGGTGGCACCGGCGCGCCGGTGACCACGGCCGGCCCGAAGGGCGGCGACGCCCCCACGGCCGGCGGTGCGATCTCCCTCTCCGCCACCGGCGACATCATCATGGGCAACGCGCCGAGCCGTCTGCCCGCCGCCGGCGGCAAGGGCTTCTTCACCTCGGTCACCGAGGCGCTCAAGGCCGACCTGGTGATGGGCAACCTGGAGGAGCCGCTGACGGTGGACACCGGCACCGGCAAGTGCGGGGCCAACTCCACCCGCTGCTTCCAGTTCCGGGCACCCCCGGAGTACGCGGCACACCTGCGCGACGCCGGCTTCGACGTGCTCAACCAGGCCAACAACCACGGCTACGACTACGGCCCGAAGGGCTACGAGAACACCCGCAAGGCCCTGGAGAAGTACGACCTGGAGCACACCGGCGCGCCCAACCAGATCACCGTCGTCGAGGTCAAGGGCGTCAAGGTCGCCGTGGCCGGCTTCTCGTCGTACGTCTGGTCGAACAGCCTCGTCGACATCGCCGCCGCCAAGGCGGTGGTCGCCAAGGCGGCCACCATGGCCGACCTGGTCGTGGTGCAGGTGCACATGGGTGGCGAGGGCGCGGACAAGACCCGGGTGAAGCCGGGCACGGAGATGTTCCTGGGCGAGAACCGGGGCGACCCGGTCAAGTTCTCCCACGCCATGATCGACGCGGGCGCCGACCTGATCGTCGGCCACGGGCCGCACGTGCTGCGGGGCATGGAGTTCTACCAGGGGCGACTGATCGCGTACAGCCTGGGCAACTTCGCCGGCGGCGGCAACTCGCTGAGCAACACCGGCCGGCTCGGCTGGGGTGGTGTGCTCAAGGTGTCACTCAAGCCGGACGGCGGTTGGGCCGGTGGCTCGTTCACCTCGACGTACATGAACTCGGCCGGCAAGCCGACGATGGACCCCGACGACCGGGGTCTGGGCCTGGTCACCGAGCTGAGCCGCACCGACTTCCCGAAGGCCGGCGCGCGGTTCGACGGGCAGGGCAGGATCACCGCGCCGACCACGGGTTGACCCGAGCGGGAACGTCCGGGGCGCGACGTAGGCTGACCGTCGTGACCAGTAGCCCTCCCGGTGCCAGCGAGACCGACCTCGGGCGCAAACGTCGTGCCCGCAAGATCGGCCGGGTGCTGGCCGAGACGCACCCCGACGCGCACTGTGAACTGGACCACTCCAACGCGCTGGAGTTGGCCGTCGCCACCATCCTCTCCGCCCAGTGCACCGACAAGAAGGTCAACGAGGTCACCCCGAAGCTCTTCGCCCGCTACCCGACGGCAGCCGCGTACGCCGGCGCCGACCGGGGCGAGATGGAGGAGCTGATCCGGCCCACCGGCTTCTACCGCAACAAGACCGACTCCCTGCTCAAGCTCGGTCAGGCGCTCCTCGACCGGTACGACGGCCGGGTTCCGGGCCGGCTCGTCGACCTGGTGACGCTGCCCGGGATCGGCCGCAAGACCGCCAACGTCATCCTCGGCAACGCCTTCGACGTGCCGGGCATCACCGTCGACACGCACTTCCAGCGGCTGGTCCACAGGTGGCGACTGACCACCGAGACCGACCCGGTCAAGATCGAGCACGCGATCGGCGCGCTGTACGACAAGCGCGACTGGAGCATGCTGTCGCACCGGATCATCTTCCACGGCCGTCGGGTCTGCCACGCCCGCAAGCCCGCCTGCGGCGCCTGCACATTGGCGAAGCTGTGCCCGTCGTACGGCACCGGCCCGACCGAGCCGGCCGCCGCCGCCAAGCTGCTCAAGGGCCCCCGGGCGCGTGACCTGGCGGTCGCCGCCGGAGTCGACCCGGAGCTGGTGCCCGCCCAGGCGGTCGCCGCGGAGGTGCCGTGAACCGCCGCCTCGCCCTGCTGATTCCGCTGCTGCTGCTGGCCGTGGCCGGTTGCACCACCGGTCCGGCCGACGAGCCGGCACCCCGGCCGGCGGCGGCGGACCGGCCGTCGCCGTTCCGGGACTGCGCCGCGCTCGGCACACCGCCCACGGCAGCGTCGCCCGGCGCCGGCACGACGGCCCCTGCCACACCCGGCCCGGGCACGTCGACGACTCCCGGCGGCCCGGCGCTGCCCGAGCTGACGCTTGCCTGCTTCACCGGTGGCGCTCCGGTCGCGCTGCGCTCGGTGGCCGGCCCGGCCGTGATCAACATCTGGGCGTCGTGGTGCCCGCCGTGCCGCAAGGAGCTGCCCGCCTTCCAACGGCTCAGCGAACGCGCGGCCGGTCAGCTCCAGGTGGTCGGGGTGAACAGCCGGGACAGCCGCGGCGGCGCCCAGTCCATCGGGGAGGACTACGGCGTCCGCTTCCCGATCCTCGTCGACCAGGGTGAGGCGGTGCAGCGGGCGCTGGAGCGCAACGCCATCCCGCTGACCCTCTTCGTCGACGCGCAGGGCCGGATCCGGCATGTCGACGCCACCGGGGCGCTCGACGACGCCCGGCTCGCCAAACTGGTGAACCAGCATCTCGGCCTGACGGTGCCGGCGTGACCCGTCGACCACCCGACTGGATCGCGCCGTTGCTGACCCGGCTGGGCACGGCCCGCGCCGAGGACTTCACCCGACTGACCACCCCGGCCGAGGGTGGCCGGGAGAGCGCCGTACTGGTGCTGCTCGGCGAGCAACCCGGCGTCGGCCCGGACGTGCTGGTGCTGCAACGCGCCGCCACCCTGCGCAACCACGCCGGTCAGCCGGCCTTCCCCGGTGGGGCGGCCGACCCGGAGGACGCCGACGTCCGCGCGACCGCGCTGCGCGAGGCGAACGAGGAGGTCGACCTCGACCCGTCCAGCGTGACGGTGCTGGCCGAGCTGCCGAAACTGTGGATCCCGGTGAGCGACTTCGTGGTCACCCCCGTGCTGGCCTGGTGGCACGACCCGCACCCGGTGCATTCCCGGGAGCCGGCCGAGGTGGCCCACGTGGCACGACTGCCGGTCAGCGAGCTCGTCGACCCGGCCAACCGGATGCTTGTCCGCCACCCCAGCGGCTGGATCGGGCCGGCGTTCTCGGCGCGCGGGATGCTCGTCTGGGGGTTCACCGCCGGAGTGCTGGCGACCCTGCTGGAGATGGGCGGCTGGGCGCGTCCGTGGTCGCGCGAACGGGTGATCGAGCTCCCCCCGACCGGGGCGACCCCGGCGCCGTCGGCCGGCACCGACGAGATCGACGAGACGGCCCTGCGCTGACCTGGCGGTCACCTTCCGCAAGCGATGGTCATCTCGTGGGCGTCCTGCCCGTACGCTTGACCCGTGTCCGCCGTGGATCTCGTCCTGTTGCTGCTCATGCTCGTGTTCGCGATCAGCGGATACCGCCAGGGCTTCGTCATCGGAATCCTGTCGTTCTCCGGCTTCTTCCTGGGCGCCCTGGTTGGCCTCCAGCTCGGGCCGCTGCTGGCCCGACAATTCGTGGACAGCGGCACCCGGGTGCTGATCTCGCTGGTGGCGGTGTTCGGGCTGGCGGTCCTCGGTCAGGCGTTGGCCGGTTGGCTCGGCTCACACCTGCGTAAGACGATCACCAGTGAGGTGGGCAGGCGGGTCGACGACGTCGGCGGGGCGTTCGTGTCGCTGTTCGCGGTGCTGCTGGTCGCGTGGCTCGTGGCGGTGCCGCTCGGGTCGTCCTCGCTGCCCTGGCTTGCTGCCTCGGTCCGCAACAGCGCGCTCATCACAGTCGTCGACCGGGTGCTGCCGGACCAGGCCCAGCAGCTCTCCACCGCGCTGCGGGAGACCGTCGACACCAACGGCTTCCCGGATGTCTTCGGCGACCTCGCGCCAACCCGGGCCCGGCAGGTCGAGCCACCCGACCCGGCGTTGGCCGGCTCCCAGGTCGTGGTCAACGGGCAGCGGTCGGTGGTCAAGGTGCTGGGCTCCGCACCAAGCTGCTCGCGCCGCATCGAGGGCTCCGGTTTCGTGTACGCCGACGACCGGGTGATGACCAACGCGCACGTGGTGGCCGGCACCCGTTCGGTCTCCGTGGAGCTGGGCGGCGAGCGGTACGACGGCCAGGTGGTCGTGTACGACCCGGACCGCGACCTGGCCGTGCTGCACGTGCCCGGGATGCCCGGTCCGTCGCTGCGCTTCGCGGCCGGCAACGCGGGCAGCGGCTCCGACGCGATCGTGTTGGGCTTCCCGCTCGACGGCCCGTACAACGCGCAGTCGGCGCGGGTCCGCGACGTCGACCGGATCACCGGGCCGGACATCTACTCCTCCGGTGACGTCACCCGGGAGATCTACACGATCCGGGCGCTGGTGCGCAGTGGAAACTCCGGCGGCCCGCTGGTCTCCGCCAACGGCCTGGTGCTGGGCGTGATCTTCGCGGCGGCCGCCGACGACCCGAACACCGGCTTCGCGGTGACCGCCGCCGAGGCCCGCCCGGTGGCACTGGCCGGCGCCGAACGCACCAGGGGCGTCGGCACCGGCGAGTGCACCTGAGCGTCGCCCCGGGTCAGGTCCGCGCCGGCGCGGCGGCCGGCAGCTTCGCCCGCCCCCACCGCAGCCCCCGGTCCAGCACCGCACGAGCCATGATCACCACGCAGGTGCCGCCGTTGATGAAGGACGCCACCACGTCGCTCGGGTGGTGCATCCCCCGGTACATACGGGTCAGCGCCACGCCAACCGGCACCACGAGCAGCAGGCTCCACCAGGCGACCTTCGCGCCGGTGCTGCGCGCCCGCAGCGCCATCAGCACGGCGATGCCGACGTAGAGCGCCACCGCGGCCGAGGTGTGCCCGGACGGGAAACTCGACGTGGGCGGCGAGACGTCCATGTGCTCCACAGCGGGCCGTTGCCTGTCGATCGCCATCGTGGTCAGCAGGAACACCAGCGCCTGGGCGATCACCGCCGCGCACAGGAACAGCGGTTCCCGCCAGCGCTTGAGCCAGAGACGCAACGCCAGCGCCACCAGAACGGTGACCACGACGATCATCTGCGTGCTGGCCAACGTGCTGAACACCAGCGAGACGTCGTTCCAGCCGCCGGTGCGTTCGGCGGCCAACTCCCGGTTCACCGCGTCCTCCGCGGTGAACGGCCAGATGTCGGCGAAAACCCGGGTGACGAGCACCCCCAGCAGCACCATGACGCCGAGCAGGAGGGAGACCGGCAGCAGCACCCGCCGGACGATCTGGACCACGGTGTCGGACATGAGCCGGCCAATACCCGATCGGCGTCGTCGGCACGCCTCAGGTCTCATCCGGACGCCGCTCGACCTCCGGCGCGATGCCCTCACTGGCCGGTCGGACCGGCCGCAGACCGACGTGCGCCCGCCAACTGGTGAACGCGGCGGCGGTCGCCGCGACCACCGCCGCGCCGAGCAGCCAACCGCCGACCACGTCGCTCGCGAAGTGCACACCCAGCGCCACCCGGCTCAGCCCGGTCACCACGGTCAGCAGCACCGCGGCCACCCACAACACGACCCGCCACACGCCCCGCCCGGCGTACGGCAGGAAGACCAGCAGCAGCACCCCGGCGGCCAGGGTGGCGTTCAGCGCGTGCCCGGACGGGAACGAGTAGCCGGCCGCCCGTGCCACCGGGTCGAGCAGCTCCGGCCGGTCCCGGCCGACGAGCAGCTTGAGCAACGGCCCCATCAACCCACCGACCACCATCGTCGTGGCCGTCCAGGCGGCCAGTCGACGAGCACCGCGGCGCAGCAGCCAGATCACCAGGAGCAGGGCGGCGACCCGCAACGGCATGGGCGCGAAGACCTCACTCCACACCCGCATCACCACGACCCAGGCCGGGTGGTCGAGCGCGTAGCCGTGCAGCCCGTCGGTGACCGACATGTCCAGCCGGTGCAGGGGCGCCCACGCCCCGAGCACAAGCAACGCCAGCAGCGAGAACGGCACCAGCACCAGGAACGCCGCCGTCACGGCCAGGGTCAGCCGTAAGCCCAGCGAGTGATCCGGGTCGAGGCGGCGGCGCTGCCAGGACTGACGGTCGGTGGCGAGGGTGTGCGGGCCCGGCGTGCTCATGGCGACGGTTCTACCCCACTCGTCGGCCGCTCAGGCCTGCCGGTGCCCGAGGCCCGCGTCAGTGGACCCGTCGCCGGAACCGGCGCACCATCATCGCCGCCCCCGTCACCAGGGCGACGAAGAGCACCGCGCCGACCCACACCTGCTCGGGCGCCGAGTCGTCCTGCACGCCCGCCGCACGGGCCGTCCACCGGGTCTCGTGGCGGGGGGCGGTGAGACCGAGCGGGTCACTGCCCGCGCCGGCCACCGGGCCGTCGTCGGCGGAGCCGGGAGCCGAACCGAAGCCGACCACGCCCGGCGAGGTCTGGTCGTCCAACGGGTTCGCCGTCACCGGCGGCACCTGCGAGGTCAGCGCCGCGACCGGGTCCACCACGCCGTACCCGAAGCGGTCGTCCCGGCCGGTCGGACCGATGTCCCGGGCGGTGACCAGCAGCCGGTTGACCACCTCACCGGCGGACATCTGCGGATAGCGGGACCGCACCAGTGCGGCCGTGGCGGCCACCAGCGGCGCGGCGAAACTGGTGCCCTGCACCCGCCAGTACCCGCTGGGCGGACGGGCGCCGACCAGACCGTTGGCCGGCGCGGTGAGCGCCGTCGCCCGGCCGGTGATCGAGCCGGACCACAGGTTGTCGCTGTTGCGCTCCAGACCGGAGACCGCGATCACGCCCGGCTCGCGGGCCGGATACCAGACCTTCAGGTCGGTCGAGGTGGCCAGGTTGCCGGTGCAGGCCACCACCACCACGTCCCGGGCGAACGCGTAGTCCAGGGCCGCGGCCAGGGCCGGGCTGTCGCCGCTGCCGCCCAACGACAGATTGATCACGCGGGCGCCGTGGTCGACCGCCCAGCGGACCCCCTGCGCGACGATCAGCGCGTCGTCGTACCGGTTCCGCTCGTCGAGCACGCGGACCGGCAGGATCCGAGCGTCAGGTGCCAGGCCGACCACGCCCCGCTTGTCGTCCCTGCGGCCGGCGATCAGGCCGGCGACCGTGGTGCCGTGCCCCACCGGGTCGGGCCCGGCGCCGCCCACCAGGTCGTTGCCGGGCAACACCTGCCCGACCAGGTCGGGATGGTTGGGGTCCACACCGGAGTCGATGACCGCCACCGTCACACCCCGACCGGTCGAGGTGCGCCACGCCGTGTCGGCGCGCAACTCGTCGAGCTGCCACTGCTCGTCGCGGACCTGGTCGGTGCGACTCACACTGTCGCCGGGGGCCAGCGCCACCGGCGCGCCGGCGAGCTGACCGCCAGTGGCGGGCACGGCAACGGGTGCGGCGGCTGCGGTCGGGGCCGCCACGGCGAGCGCCGCCGCCACGCCGAGCAGCACCCTCCGGGTCACCGCCGGACCGCTGTGCCGAACCCCAGTCACATCCTCAGCCATTCATCCCGACGGAACCATGACGATCGGAGATTACCGGTTTCCCCACCTGTCACGGGAAGAACCGGCTGAACAGGTCACGGTGGCGGCAGCTGCGCGAGCTGAACGAGGCGCACGCCCTCCCGACGGGTGACCAACCGACCACGGCCCGGCGGCAGCGGACCCGGCCGGACCGGACCGACCAACGCCCCCTCGTCCGGGCTGCCGGCCATCACCAGACCGGACGTGGACAGCTCCCGCAGCCGCTGCACGATCGGCTCGTACTGGGCCCGGCCCGCCCCGCCCGAGCGGCGCGCCAGCACCAGGTGCAGCCCCACGTCCCGGGCGTGCGGAAGGTGCTCCTCAAGCCCTCGCAACGGGTTCGCCGGGCCGGCCGCCACCAGGTCGTAGTCGTCGACGAGCACGAACAGCTCCGGCCCGGACCACCAGGACCGGTCGCGCAACTGCTGCGGGGTGACCTCCGGGCCGGGCGCCCGCCGCTCCAGGTAACCGGTTGCCGACTCGACCAGGTCGGCCGTGTGCGCCGCAGCGGTGCCGTACCCGATGAGGTGCGGCGTCTCGATCGCGCCGAGCAGGCTGCGCCGGTAGTCGACAAGGATCACCCGGGCCTGCTCGGGAGTGAACCGGGTGACGATCGACGCGGCGAGCGCGCGCAGGAACGACGACTTGCCGCACTCCGCGTCCCCGAAGACCACGAAGTGCGGCTCGGCGGCGAAGTCGAGCACCACCGGCCGCAGGTCCGCCTCGGCGATACCGATCGGCAGCCGCAGCCCCGCCGCTCCGGCGAGGTCCAGATCGGCGTACGCCAGCACCGGCGGGAGCAGCCGCACCCGGGGCGCCGGAGGGCCACCCCAACTGCCGGCGATCCGCTTGACCAGATCGGCGGTGTCCCCGTCCGCGACGAGCCGGGGCAGCGCGGTCAGGAAGTGCAGGCTCTCCGCGGTGACCCCGCGACCGGGGCGCTCCGGCACGTTGGCGGCAGCACGTCGGGCCACGAGCGAGTCCGTCGGGTCGCCGAGGCGCAGCTCCAGCCGGGAGCCGAACAGGTCCCGGATCGCCGGGCGGAAATCAAGCCAGCGCAGGGCGGTGGCCACGACGTGCACCCCGTACGACAGGCCCCGGGTGGCGAGGTCGGTGACCAGCGGCTCCAGGTCGTCGTACTCGCCGCGGACGGTGCTCCAGCCGTCGATCACCAGGAACACGTCACCGAACGGGTCGGCCCCCGCCTGGCCGGCAGTCGTCGTCGCCGCACGCCGCTGCCGGTACGCGGCCATCGACTCCACGCCCAGTTCCGCGAAGCGGCGTTCCCGATCGGCCAGCACCGTCGTCATCTCGCCGACGGTGCGTCGTACCGCCGTCGGGTCGGCGCGCCCGGCGACCCCGCCGACGTGCGGAAGGTCGCGGACGGCGGACAGCCCTCCTCCGCCGAAGTCGAGGCAGTAGACCTGCACCTCGGCCGGGGTGTGGGTGAGCGCCAGCGCGCAGATCAGCGTGCGCAGCACCGTCGACTTGCCGCTCTGCGGGGCGCCGACCACCGCGACGTGCCCGGCCGCGCCGTCAAGCGCCAGCCAGAGCAGGTCCCGTCGCTGCTCCAACGGCCGGTCCACGATGGCCACCGGCACCCCGAGCGCGCCGTGCAGCTCCGGGTTGCCCACGACCAGCCCGCGCGTCGGGTCCACCTCGACCGGTCCGAGCAGCTCGTCCAGGGCCGGCGGGTCGCCCAACGGCGGCAGCCACACCTGGTGGGCGGGCGGACCCTGCCCGACGAGCCGGTCGACCAGCAGATCGAGCAGGGTCTCCTGGCCGCTCTCGTCCTCGGCCACCGCGGGCAGGGCCGGGGTGGCCGGCTCGGGCACCGGCACGACGTGGGTGGTGAAGGTGAGCAGCCGGGCGTCACCACCACCGGTGGCGCCCGGCGGCGCGGCCCGACGGCGCACCGCCTCGGACACGTACGCCGCCTTGAAGCGGGCCAGCGGGTCGGTGCCGGCGCGCAGGTAGCCGTGGCCCGGCGACCGGGGCAGCTCGTGCGCGTCCGGCACCCCGAGCACCGTGCGCGACTCCAACGCCGAGAAGGTACGCAACCCGATCCGGTACGACAGGTGGGTGTCCAGCCCGCGCAGCCGCCCCTCCTCCAGGCGCTGGCTGGCCAGCAGGAGGTGCACACCGAGCGAGCGGCCCAGCCGGCCGATCTGCACGAACAGGTCGATGAAGTCGGGCTTGGCGGAGAGCAGCTCGGAGAACTCGTCGCAGATCAGCAGCAACGACGGCAACGGCGCCAGCGGGCTGCCGGCCGCCCGGGCCCGCTCGTAGTCGCGCACGCTGGCGAAGTTGCCGGCCCGCCGCAGCAGCTCCTGCCGGCGTACCAGCTCGCCGTTTATCGCGTCGACCATCCGGTCGACCAGCGGCAGCGCGTCCGCCAGGTTGGTGATCACGGCGGCGGTGTGCGGCAGCCGGTCGAACGACGCGAACGTCGCGCCACCCTTGAAGTCGACGAGCACGAAGTTGAGCTGCTCCGAGCTGTGCGTGGCCGCCAACCCCAGCACCAGCGTCCGGAGCAGTTCGGACTTCCCCGAGCCGGTGGCCCCGATGAGCAGACCGTGCGGGCCCATCCCGTCCTGGGCGGACTCCTTGAGGTCCAGCTCGATGGCGCCGCCGTCCACGCCCACCCCGATCGGCACCCGCAGCCGGTCCCGCGCCGACCGGGGCACCCACCCCTGCTCGGCGGTGAAACTCTCCGGGTCGCCGAGGCCGAGCAGCTCCGGCAGCCCCAGCTCGGCCTGGAGCGGCGCGTCCGGGCCGCGTACCGCGCCGGCCAGCCGCAGCGGCGCCAACCGCCGGGCCACCGCCTCCGCGTCGGCCGGGTCGAGCTGGTCGGCCGTACCCACCTCGGCGTGCCCGTCGATCGACCACGAGTGCAGCCGCCGGCCCTTCAACTCCAGCAGCAGCGCGTACCGGTCGAGCAGACGCGGCGGAGGCGTGTCCAGGTCCACCACGGTGACCGCGTCGATGCCGCCGTCGCCGGTCAGGTCGGTGGCGCCGGTCAGGTCGCCGCCGTCGAGCACCACCACCACGTGCGGGCCGTCGGTGGCCGGGCCGGCCGGACTGAACCGGGAGCGGCTGGCCAGCACGTCGCTGAGCAGCCGCTCCAGCTCGACGGCGGAGCTGGTGACCAGCCGTACCGGGCCCAGCGCGTCGGCGCGGCCGGGATGGTGGGCGTGCGGGAGCCACTTCACCCACTCCCAACCGGCCCGCCGTTCCGGTCCGGCGCAGACCGCGACGAGCAGCTCGTCGGGGGCGTGGAAGACGGCCAGCTGGGTCAGCACCGCCCGGACCAGCGCCTGCGCCGCCGGATCACCTGTCGGTGGGCCGGCGGCAGCCGGGAGGCCGCCGGCACGACCGGCGGTGCGCACGTGCACCCGGGCGAAGCTGCGCAACGACAGGGCCACCGGCAGGTCCGGCACCACGGAGTACGCGTCCAGGAAGCGGCGCAGCGCTCCCGCCGTCATCGGCTCCAGCTCCTCCAGCGGCCGGGTGACCGGGGGGACGAGCGGGGTGGCCAGGGTCTGCGGGCCGACGCCGACGCGTACCACCGCGAAGTCCGGGTCGGCGGGTCGACGTTCCCAGACCCGGTGGCTGTCCACCGTCGACCAGAGCCGACCGGGGTCCGGGTGCCGGTAGTAGAGCCCGGCCCGCTGCCGCCCGGCGGTCTGCCGGACCAGGCGGCGCAGCGTCGCCAGGTGCCGCAGGTACTCGCGGCGGGCTGCCATCATCTCGGACTTCTTCGGGGTGCCCGAGGCGCTGCCCCAGGAGGTCACGAGCATCGCCAGCGAGGACAGCCCGAACATGCCTCCCACCACGTACGAGTAGGCCCCGCCGCCCCGACCGAACATCATCGCCATCGCCACCGTGCCGCCGAGCATGGGCAGCAGCATGAGCATCTGCTGCCACCGTCCGCCGGTCACGGCGGGGATCTCCGGCGGCGCCTCGACCGACAGCTCTCCGGCGGGAATCTCGGGTGCCGGGCGGCGCGGCGGCCGCTTGATGACGACTGTGGACACTCGGCCTCCTGACCGCGCTGGGTAACCCGAGCCTGGCTCATCGTAGGTAAAGTCCTGTCGTCCGCGCAGCCTCCGATCCCCCTCGATATGGAGTCCAGTCGATGACTACCGGGCTGGCCCGCGTCACCATCAGCGCGCCGCAACGGCGGGTGGACGTCGCCCTGCCGGAGCAGGTGCCCCTGGCCGAGCTGCTGCCCGACGTGCTCCGGCACGCCGGTGAGGGCCTCGCCGACGACGGTGAACGGCACGGCGGCTGGGTGCTGCGCCGCACCGACGGCGCACTGCTGGTGACCGCGCAGGCGCTGCTGCCGCAGGGGGTCCGCGACGGCGAGGTGCTGCACCTGGTGCCGGCCCGCGCGCACTGGCCCGAACTCGAGTACGACGACGTGGTCGAGGCCATCGCCGAGGGCGCCCGCCGCCGGGGCGGGGCCTGGTCGGCCGACGCCACCCGGGCCGCGGCCCTGGCCGGTGCCGGCGTACCCCTCGGGGTGGGTCTGCTCGCCCTGCTCGCCGGTGGGCCGGCGCACCGGGCCGGCTGGTTGGTGGCGGCCGTCGTGGCGCTGCTGCTCACCGTCGCCGGCGCGGTTGCCTCCCGCGCCCACGACGACGGCGCCGCCGGTGCCACGCTTGGCGGCTACGCCCTGCCGTACGCGTTCGTGGCCGGCGCCCTCGCGACCGGTTCCGGCGACCCGGTCGGGCCGTTCGGGCCGGTGCGGTGGGTGGGCGCGCCCGAGGTGCTGGCCGGGTCGGTGGCACTGCTGCTGGCGGCCCTGCTCGGGCTGCTCGGGGTGGCCAGCCGGCTGCGGGTGTTCGTGGCCGGTGTCACGGTCGGCCTGGTGGGCGCCGGCGCGGCGCTCGGCGGGCTGCTGCTGCCCCCGGCCGGGGCGGCGGCGGTACTGCTCAGCGCGCTGGTCTTCGCCGTCGGGGCGGTGCCGCTGCTGGCCATCCGGTTGGGCAAGTTGCCCCTGCCGCCGATCACCCTGCCCGCCGCGACCTCCGGCGCGGAGCCGGAGCGGGTCCGGGACCTGCCGGACCGGGGTCGCGTGCACGCGGCGGTGATCCGCACCGAGGAGATGCTCACCGGGATGCTGCTCGGGCACGCCCTGCTCGTGGTGGCGGCGGCTGGTGTGCTGGGACTGGCCGGCGGGACGTGGGGCCGGGTACTGGTGGCGGTCGCCTCGGCCGTGCTGCTGCTGCGGTCACGGCTGTTCGTGGCACTGCGCCACCGGCTGCCGACGGTGCTCGCCGGCCTCGCCGGCTACGCGGTGCTGGGGGCGGTGCTGGCCGGCCGGGCCGACGACGCCGGCCGGCTGGTGCTGGCCCTCGGCGGCGCGGCGCTCGCCCTGCTGGCCGTGGCGGCCGGCACCGGGTACGCCCACCGGCCGGTCTCCCCGTACCTCGGCCGGGTCGCGGACCTCACCGACACGGCGCTCGTGGTCGCCGTGGTGCCGGTCGCCTGCGCGGTGCTCGACCTGTACGACAGGGCCCGGGGGCTGCTCGGTTGAGCGGCACCCGGGCCCGGTGTGTCAGCGTCCGTCAGTGGTTGGTCTCGCCACGCGCCTCGGCGTCCCGGGCACGCTGGTAGGAGGCCACGATCTCGGCCTCGGCCTCGGTGCGGCCGACCCAGGTGGCACCCTCGACCGACTTGCCCGGCTCCAGGTCCTTGTACACCTCGAAGAAGTGCTGGATCTCCAGCCGGTCGAACTCGCCCAGGTGGTGGATGTCGCGCAGGTGCTCCTGGCGGGGGTCCTCGTAGGGCACGCAGAGGACCTTGTCGTCGCCGCCCTTCTCGTCCGTCATCCGGAACATGCCGATGGTCCGGCAGCGGATGAGGCAACCCGGGAAGGTCGGCTCGGGGACCAGCACCAGCGCGTCCAGCGGGTCGCCGTCCTCGCCCAGCGTCTCCTCGATGAACCCGTAGTCGGCCGGGTACTGGGTGGACGTGAACAGGGTGCGGTCAAGCCGGATCCGGCCCGTCTTGTGGTCCACCTCGTACTTGTTCCGGTGACCCTTGGGGATCTCAACCGTCACGTCGAAATCCATCTGCACGCTCCCTCGTCTGCCCACGCTGGCTAACGGAACCACTGGCGACCCTCCGGACAGGTGAATGCCCACCCGCCGACCTCGGCCGCCGCATAGTCTTCGGACCGAAGTAGTGTCACCCAAGCCGATTTTCGCTGGGGGAGGAGGGGGTCGTGGGGAGGGAAGATTCACACTACCGCCCGGACGGGGGCGCCGCGCGCGGTACCGGACGATCCGGCTCCGGTGGTGCCACCGGACGGGTTCCGGTGCCCGACGCCCACCCCCCGCGTGCCTCCGAGCCGCAGCCCGCACCGACGTCGGAGACGGTGACCGGGCGTCCCGCCCCGCTTCCCTGGCATCCCACCGCGGGGTCGACACCGGCCGGCCCGAACACCGGTCGCTTCCCGGTCCTCGGGAGTGAACGACCGACGAGCGCCCCGCCGCGCGGCAGTGCCGCCGTCCCGACCAGCCCGGCGCCGGGCGGCACGCCACCGGACCAGGGGCCGACCGCACCGAACGGCGCTCCGCCGCTCGGCCCGCCGATCTCCGCCCTGCCCGCGCCGGCCGACGCCACTCCCGCACCCGAGCCCGCCGCGCCCCGTCGTCGGCGCCGGCTGCCGCTGGTGCTGGCGGTCGTGGTGCTGCTGCTGGTGCTCGCCGGCGTCGGGGTCGTCGTGACCAGGCCCGGACCGGTGGCCGGCTGGCTGGGCGACGACGCCGGGTCCGCGCCGACCGCCGCGGCCGCGGCCCCCGAACCGGACCCGTCGGACGTGCTCGCCGGCCCCGACCCGAACGCTCCGATACCCAGCCCCGACGGGGTACGCGCCGCGCTCGACCCGCTGGTCGGTGCGGCCGCGCTCGGCGACCGGGTGAACGTCTCGGTGGCCGACGTGACCTCCGGTCAGACGCTGTTCGCCAAGGGGGCGGACGACGGCACGGTTCCCGCCTCGGTGACCAAGCTGGCGACGGCGGTGACCGTGCTCGCCGCCCGGGGGCCCGGGCACCGGATCCCCACCCGCGCGGTGGCCGGCGCGCAGCCCGGTGAGGTCGTGATCGTCGGCGGCGGTGACCCGACGCTCGCGGTCGACAAGAAGGGCTTCTACCCGGGCGCGGCGCGCCTGGACGACCTGGCGGCCCAGGTGCGTACGGCACTCGGCGGCACCGCCCCGACGAGCGTGACCGTCGACGGTTCGATCTACTCCGGCCCGGTCTACGGCCCGGGCTGGGACGACGACATTCCGACCGGCGGGTACGGCGGGGCGATGACCGCCCTGATGACCGACGGCGCACGTAAGGACCCGGGTGCCGCCAGCGGTGGCGCCGAGCGGGTCGGCGAGCCCGATCTGGCCGCCGGCCGGTCGTTCGCCAAGCTCCTCGGCGTACCGGCCGGCACCGTCAAGCGGGGCACGGCCCCGGCGCCGGCCGCGACCGGTGGCACCCCGGCACCCGGCACCGAGCTGGGTGTGGTGCAGTCGCCCCCGATGATCCGGCTGGTCGACATCATGATCAGTCAGAGCGACAACCTGGTGGCCGAGGCGCTCGCCCGGCAGGTGGCGCTGGCCCGCAACCAGCCGGCCTCGTTCGACGGGGCCGCCGCCGCGATGGACGCCGAGGTGGCCGAGCTGGGGTTGCCCGCCGAGGAGATCACGCTCTCCGACGGCAGTGGGCTGTCCCGCCGTAACCGGATCAGCCCGTCGCTGCTCACCGACCTCATCCGGCTGGCCGCCAGCCCGGACCACCCGGAACTCGCCGGTGTGTTCGGGGGCCTGCCGGTGGCCGGTTGGTCCGGGACGCTCGACGACCGCTACCGGGGCGCGCCGGGCACCGCCGCCGGGGCGGGCGCCGTACGGGCCAAGACCGGCACGCTGACCGGGGTGCACGCCATCGCCGGTCTGGTCACCACGACCGACGGCCGGCTGCTCACGTTCGCGGTGCTCACCGACAGGGTGCCCGGCGGCACGGACACCGCCCAACCGGCGCTGGACCGGATCGCGGCGGCGTTGGCCGCCTGCGGCTGCGGCTGACCGCCGGCGTCCCGGCCGCCGGGGCGGAGCCGCGACCGGCGTCGATCGCCGCCGCGAGCCCGGGCCGGGGTGTCGAGGCGCGGGTACGGTGGGTTCATGGCGCAGTTCGTGGACTGGGATCTGGCCGCCGCCACCGCGGGGGCGTTGAGCAAGTCGGGCCCTCGGGTGTCGTACGCCGAGGCCACCGAGGTGGTCGGCGACCTGCGGCGGCTGACCGACGAGGCCGCCGGGCACGTGGCCGACTACACGGGGCTGCGGGCGCAGGTGTCGCATCCGCCGGTCCGGGTGGTGGACCGCAAGGACTGGGCCGCCGTCAACATCGCCGGTCTGCGCGAGGTGATCACCCCGCTGGTCGGCCGGCTCTCCGGTGACAAGCCGCCCGGCGCGTTGACCGAGGCGATCGGGTCCCGGTTGACCGGGGTGCAGGCCGGCACGGTGCTGGCCTACCTCTCCGGCCGGGTGCTCGGCCAGTACGAGGTCTTCTCCGCCGAGCCGGGCCAGTTGCTGCTCGTCGCACCGAACATCGTCGAGGTGGAGCGCAAGCTCGGCGCCGACCCGGGGGACTTCCGGCTCTGGGTGTGCCTGCACGAGGTCACCCACCGGACCCAGTTCACCGCGGTGCCCTGGATGCGGGCGTACTTCCTCAGCGAGGTGCAGGCCTTCGTTGACGCCTCGTCCAGCGGCGGCGAGCACATGGTCGAGCGGCTGCGGCGGGGGGTCTCCACCCTGTCCGACGCGGTCCGTGACCCGGAGAGCCGCACGAGCGTGCTGGACATCGTGCAGACCCCGGCGCAGCGGGCCGTCCTGGATCGGCTGACCGCGCTGATGACGCTGCTGGAGGGGCACGCCGAGTTCGTGATGGACGGCGTCGGCCCGCAGGTGATCCCCAGCGTGGAGCGGATCCGGGCGTCGTTCAACAGGCGTCGTGAGGCGGGCAATCCGCTGGAGAAGGCGATCCGTCGCCTGCTCGGCGTGGACGTGAAGATGCGCCAGTACGCCGAGGGGCGCAAGTTCGTGCACGGCGTGGTCGAGCGGGTCGGCATGGACGGGTTCAACTCGATCTTCAACTCCCCGCTCACCCTGCCCCGGCTCTCCGAGCTGGGTGACCCGGACGCCTGGGTGGCCCGGGTGCACGGTCCCGCCGGCACCGTCCCGGCCGCGGGCTGACCCGCCCGCCGGTGGCCGCGCTCGCCCCGCCGGTGGCCGCGATCCGGGTGGCTGTCCGCCGCGCGCTGACCGGGCTGCCGGCCGGCGGGCCGGTGCTGGTGGCCTGCTCCGGTGGCGCCGACTCGCTCGCACTGGCGGCGGCCACCGTGTTCGTGGCGCCCCGGCTCGGTCTGGTCCCCGGCCTGGTGACCGTCGACCACGGCCTACAGGCCGGTTCCGCCGAGCGGGCCGAGGCGGTCGCGGCCTGGGCCCGCGGTGCCGGGTTCGCGCTCGTGGAGGCGGTCCGCGTCGAGGTGGCCGGCCGTCCGGGTGGGCCGGAGGCGGCGGCGCGGGAGGCTCGGTACGAGGCGTTGAGCGGGTTCGCCCGGCGTCACGACGGGGTCGCCGTGCTCACCGGGCACACCCGCGACGACCAGGCGGAGACCGTCCTGCTCGCGCTCGCCCGGGGCGCCGGCCCGCGCGGGCTGGCCGGGATGCCGGCCGAGCGGGACCTGTCCGGGGTGCCGCTGCTGCGCCCGCTACTCTCGATCTCCAGGGAGCAGACCCGCCACGCCTGCGCCGTGCTCGGTCTGCGGCCGTGGCAGGACCCGCACAACACCGACCCGTCGTACGCCCGGTCCCGGGTGCGGGCCGACGTGCTGCCGGCGCTGGTGCGGGCTCTCGGGCCCGGCGTGCTCGACAACCTGGCGCGTACGGCCCGGCTGGTGGCGGCCGACAACGCCGCCCTCGACGACCTGGCGGAGACGGCGCTGGCGGCCGCCCGGCATCCCGACGGTGGGCTGGCCGTGCCGGAGCTGGCCGGCCTGCCTCCGGCCGTACGCGGCCGGGTGCTGCACGCCTGGTCACGTGAGCTTGGTGCCTCGCCGGGTGCCCTGTCCCATCGGCACATCGCCGCACTGGACGCCCTGGTCACCGACTGGCACGGTCAGGGTGCGACGGACCTGCCCGGGGGCGTCCGGGTGCTCCGCCGCGCCGACCGGCTCGCCCCGGTGACCCCGGACTGATCTCAGACGCTGTCCGCCCGGTCCCGGAAGGTCGTCCGGTAGCTGTGCGGGGTGGCGCCGACCCGGCGGCTGAAGTGGTGCCGAAGCGCCGCCGCGTCGCCGAAGCCGGCCTGGTCGGCGACGGCCTCGACGCTCAGCGGCGTCTCCTCCAGCAGCCGGCGGGCGAGCAGCACCCGCTGGTTGGTGAGCCAGTCGTGCGGGGTGGTGCCGGTCTCGGCGCGGAACCGGCGGGCGAACGTGCGCGGGGCCATCCCGGCCCGGGCGGCCAGCTCCTCCACGGTGATCGTCCGGTCCAGGTGTCCCATCAGCCACTCCAGCACCGGCTCCAGGGTGGGCGCCTCGGGCGCCTTCGGGATGGGCGCCTCGACGTACTGGGACTGGCCGCCGTCGCGGTGCGGCGGGACCACCATCCGCCGGGCCAGTCTGGTCGCGGTGGCGGAGCCGTGCTCCTGGCGGACCAGGTGCAGGCAGGCGTCGATGCCGGCCGCCGTGCCGGCGCTCGTGAGCAGGTGGCCGTCCTGGACGTAGAGGGAGTTGCAGCGCACCCGGGCGCGGGGGTGCCGGTGTTGCAGCTCGTCCACGTACCGCCAGTGGGTGGTGCACTCCCGGTCGTCGAGCAGCCCGGCCTCGCCGAGCAGGAAGGCCCCGGAGCACACGCTGAACAGGTGGGCGCCCCGCGCGTCGGCGCGGCGCAGCGCGTCGAGGACCGGACCCGGTACGACGGTGCCCTGGCTGTGCGCGGGGACGGCCACCAGGTCGGCGTCCTCCACCGGTCCGAGGTCGGCGTGCGGGGTGAGGTGGAACCCGGACGAGGTGCGTACGGCAGCGCCGTCCGGGCTGCACAGCTGGAAGCGGTAGCCGGGGAATCCGTCGGCCGTCCGGTCGGTGCCGAACACCTCGGCGAGCACGCCCAGCTCGAACGGAGCGACCTGGTCGAGGACGAGGACTGCGACGTTGCGGAGCATGTGACGAGGGTAACCCGAGAGGTGGCAGTAAATCGATGCCCAGTGGCATCTCTGCCACTGTCCGGTCGGCGCGAGTGGTCGCAGACTGGTGTCAGTCCGGTGCGCACCGGCGGCGAAACCGACAGCAACCATGCGAAA
Organism: Micromonospora sp. NPDC005298; assembly: GCF_040607375.1. Taxonomy (NCBI): domain Bacteria; kingdom Bacillati; phylum Actinomycetota; class Actinomycetes; order Micromonosporales; family Micromonosporaceae; genus Micromonospora; species Micromonospora sp. NPDC005298. Next base: position 28,675 of record NZ_JBEXGP010000014.1, on the reverse strand, counting down.
GCGAGCGCCGCCATGGAGTTCCTGCTCTTCCTCCTGTTCCTCGTCCTGCTCGTCGCCGCCTCGGCGACCGGCCTCACCGCCGACAGTCACGATTCGGCCGACTGGAAGCCCAGTGACGACGGCCGCCGCTGGCGGTCACGTACCAGCTGATGTGTTTAGCGGTTTATCTGGCGAAAAATCCCGGGCGGGACCGCGCCAAAAGGTGCGGCCCCGCCGACGGAGGCCATCGGACGTACGGCAGGCTAGGAGTCATGGCTGACGGCTCCTGGTACGACGCCGACATCGACCACGTGATCATTTCCGAGGCGCAGATCCGCGAGAAGACAGCGGAGCTGGCCAAGCAGGTCTCCGCCGACTACGCCCACGTGGGCGACGGACTGCTGCTGGTCTGCGTGCTCAAGGGCGCGGTGATGTTCATGGCGGACTTCGCCCGGGCGTTGGGCCGCAACGGCCCCCCGGCCGAACTCGACTTCATGGCCATCTCCTCCTACGGCCAGGGCACGACCTCATCGGGCGTGGTCCGCATCCTCAAGGACCTGGACCGCGACATCGCCGGTCGGCACGTCGTCGTCGTGGAGGACATCGTCGACTCCGGGCTGACGCTCTCCTGGCTGCTGCGCTACCTGGAGTCCCGCTCGGCGGCGAGCGTCGAGGTCGTCGCGCTCTTCCGTAAGCCGGACGCGGTCAAGGTGCCGGTTCCGGTGAAGTACGTGGGCTTCGACATCCCGACCGAGTTCGTCGTCGGGTACGGCCTGGACTTCGGTGAGCGGTACCGCGAGCTGCCGTACGTCGGAGTGCTCAAGCCCGAGGTCTACGCCCGCTCCTGACGCCGGTCGGAGTCACCCCGGGGCCGTGTGAGCCCAACTCGTATCGGTATCCGTCAAGCCGACGTTCAGCGCGCTCTCAGGTCTTCCGGTTACCGTGGAGCCCGGTGGCGCGGAATGTACTCCGCGTCCGGCCCCTCGACCGCGTGACCGGGCGTTCGGGTGGCCGGGCAGGACTCCCCGCCACGCCGGTTTTCGCCCGGACCCGCCGTACGTCGGTGCGGGGCTGGTGGGCCTGCCCACGGTGTACGCCGTCGATGTCGACAGTGCGCCGAGTGCGGGGCTCGCAAGCTCACTCCTCGCGTACACGGTGTACCGTCGAATGACCGCGGCGCGGCAGTTTCGCGCCTCGGGGTCGAGGCCGGCCCGCACGGCGGCTCCGGCTGCCGCACACCGCGGCGACACCATCAGACGGTCAGGACGTCGATCAGGAGGATGCGGGCGCCCCGGCGCTCGACAACAGTATGGAACGTACGCGTTTCTTCCGCCGACCGGTGGTCTGGATCATCCTGGTCATCCTCGGCGCCGTTGTGCTCAGTCAGCTGTTCACCGCTGGTCCCAGCTACCACCGCGTGGACACTTCCGTTGCGCTCGACCAGCTGCACACCGCCAAGATCAATAAGGTTGTCTTCCAGGACAAGGAGCAGACGCTCCAGCTCGACCTGGCCCAGAAGACGAAGTTCGGTGAGACCAACACCAACAAGATCGAGGCCCAGTTCCCCTACCAGGCTGGCGACCAGATCTGGAACGAGGTGCTGGACGCCAAGGCGGCCAACCGGGTCACCGGCCCGGCCGACGCCAAGGTCTCGTCGGACAGCATCTGGATGAGCCTGCTCATCAACCTGCTGCCGATCGCGCTGCTCGTGCTCCTGCTGCTGTTCTTCATGTCGCAGATGCAGGGCGGCGGCTCCCGCGTGCTCAACTTCGGCAAGTCCAAGGCGAAGATGATCACCAAGGACACTCCGAAGACGACCTTCGCGGACGTCGCCGGTGCCGAGGAGGCAGTCGAGGAACTGCACGAGATCAAGGACTTCCTGCAGAACCCTGCGAAGTACCAGGCCCTCGGTGCCAAGATCCCGAAGGGTGTGCTGCTGTTCGGCCCACCCGGTACCGGTAAGACGCTGCTGGCCCGCGCGGTCGCCGGCGAGGCCGGGGTGCCCTTCTACTCCATCTCCGGCTCCGACTTCGTGGAGATGTTCGTCGGTGTCGGCGCGAGCCGGGTCCGTGACCTCTTCGAGCAGGCCAAGGCGAACGCCCCGGCGATCGTCTTCGTCGACGAGATCGACGCCGTCGGTCGACACCGTGGCGCCGGCATGGGCGGCGGTCACGACGAGCGCGAGCAGACGCTCAACCAGCTGCTCGTCGAGATGGACGGCTTCGACACCAAGGGCGGCGTCATCCTGATCGCGGCCACCAACCGACCGGACATCCTCGACCCGGCGCTGCTGCGCCCGGGCCGGTTCGACCGGCAGATCCCGGTGGACGCCCCCGACATGGAGGGTCGCAAGGCCATCCTGCGGGTGCACGCCAAGGGCAAGCCGTTCACGCCCGACGTCGACCTCGACTCGGTGGCACGGCGTACCCCGGGCTTCAGCGGCGCCGACCTGGCCAACGTGATCAACGAGTCGGCTCTGCTCACCGCCCGCAAGGACCAGCGGGCGATCACCAACGACTCGCTCGAAGAGTCGATCGACCGGGTGATCGCCGGTCCGCAGCGCCGGACCCGGGTGATGAGCGACCAGGAAAAGAAGATCACCGCGTACCACGAGGGTGGGCACGCGCTGGTCGCCTGGGCGCTGCCGCACGCCGCTCCGGTGCACAAGGTGACGATCCTGTCCCGTGGCCGCTCGCTGGGCCACACCCTGGTGCTCCCCACCGAAGACAAGTACACCCAGACGCGCGCCGAAATGATCGACACCCTGGCGTACGCGCTGGGTGGTCGGGCCGCCGAGGAACTGGTCTTCCACGAGCCCACCACCGGTGCCGGCAACGACATCGAGAAGGCCACCCAACTGGCCCGCGCGATGATCACCCAGTACGGCATGAGCTCCAAGCTCGGCGCGATCAAGTACGGCACCAGCGGGGACGAGCCGTTCCTCGGCCGCAACATGGGCCACGAGCGGGACTACTCGGACTCGGTGGCCGCCGAGATCGACGGCGAGATGCGGGCCCTGGTCGAGCTGGCGCACGACGAGGCCTGGGAGATCCTGGTGGAGTACCGGGACGTCCTGGACAACATCGTGCTCGAGCTGATGGAGAAGGAGACCCTCTCCACCGCCGACATGGCGCGGATCTGCGCACGGGTGGTCAAGCGTCCGCCGCTGGCGCCGTACAACGGCTTCGGCAAGCGGCAGCCGTCCACCGAGCCGCCCGTGCTCACCCCCGCGGAGAAGGACAAGCTCAAGGCGCAGGCCGAGGCCGACGGCGCGCAGGCGTCCGTCGGAGGCGGGGCACCGTCCAACAACTCGGACGGTACGCACTGAGCGACGACCCGACGGCCAGCTCCCCCAACCGGGAGCTGGCCGTCTCCGCGACCGAACCCGACGGCGACGACGAACTGGACTACGTGGCCGCCCGGCTGATCAGCGGCAAGCTGACCGGCCGCCCCGTCGAGGACGCGGTCGACCTCGGCCGGATCGAGAAGGCCGTCCGCGAGATCCTTATCGCGGTCGGCGAAGATCCGGACCGCGACGGACTCCAGCAGACCCCGGCCCGGGTCGCCCGCGCGTACGCCGAACTCTTCGCCGGGCTGCGGGTCGACCCCGCCCAGGTGCTCAGCACCACCTTCGAGGCCAACCACGAAGAGCTGGTCATCGTCCGGGACATCGACGTGATGAGCCTCTGCGAGCACCACCTGCTGCCGTTCCAGGGCAGCGCGCACATCGGCTACATTCCCGGCCCGGACGGGCGGATCACCGGCCTGTCCAAACTGGCCCGGCTGGTCGAGGTCTTCGCCCGCCGCCCCCAGGTGCAGGAACGGCTCACCTCGCAGGTCGCCGGCCTGCTGATGAGCAAGCTCGCCCCGCGCGGCGTCGTCGTCGTGCTGGAGTGCGAGCACATGTGCATGGCCATGCGGGGCATCCAGAAGTCCGGCGCGAAGACCATCACCTCGGCCGTCCGCGGGATCCTGCAGACGGACTCCAAGTCACGTGCCGAGGCGATGGCGTTGATCCTCCCCCGCTGACAGCCCCCACACAGCCGGCCGCCCCTCCCGGGTGGCCGGCTGTTCCGGGCCCGCACCCGGGCGGGTCAACCCGCCAGCAGGGCCAGCAACAGACCCGCCGTGACCAGCACCGCCGGGACCAGGCACACCAATGCGCCGAAGCGCACCGTGCGGTCCAGACGCCCACCCGGGTCGGGCCGGAACACCCGCCCCACAGCGAGCCAGGCGACGACGAAGGCCACCGCGGGCATCGGCAGCCCACAGATCAACGCGGCCACGCTCGCCGCGCCCGTCCCGGTCGCCGCGTACACCACGACCTGGATCAGCGGCACCAGCAGCGCCAGCGGCCCGTACACCAGAAGGTTTCGTGCCCGCGCCGGCCACGACCCCGGCCGGAACCGGCGGCGCGCGGCCAGCGCCGCGTCCGCACCCTCCGCCCAGCCCCGCGCCGTGCGCAGCGCCGCCAGCACGGCCGCCGGGCCGCCCGCCATCGACCGGGTCGCCTCGCTCAACTCCGGCGGCGACGGCACCAGCGAGATCGCCGGTACGCCCAGCTCCCGCAGACGCTCCTGCTGGCTCGCCAGCCCGGTACGGACCAGCGTCAGCTCCTCCCGGGCCGCCTCCGCCGAACGTGCCTGCTCACCGGCGGCGGCCGCCGCGCCACGGCGTACCCCATCCAGTTGCCGCGCCGCCGCCAGGTACTCCGACCAGGCCGTTGTGGGATCCCCGTCGGTCCCGCCCGACCCGGCGGTACGCTGCCGCCCCGGCCCGGTCACCGTCGCGTTCGGACCCACACCGACACCCTCCACGCCCGCCACCGGATCACCAGGCCTCGTCGGCGAACGGCACCAGCACCGTGCCCCGCTCGTCCGGACCGTCCCAGAGGACCGCCCGGTCGGGCCGGCCCCGCCACTCCACCGGCCGGCCGAAGACCGCGGAGAGCTGCGCCGTCGGCACATCCAGCACCGCCACGGCGGCCAGCTTGTCCACCTCGCCGTCCGGCTCCAACAACGCGGCGAACGGAGGCACCGCCCGCCACCAACCCAACAGGTGCCGACCTGCCGGTGGTCCGTCCCGCAGCAGCGCGCGCAACCGGTCCACCGGCAACTCCCGCGGCCCCGGCCGGTCCAACCCGAAGACCACAAGATAGGTCGGCAGATCCGCCTCCACGTCCGCGAGCAGCGTCGGAAGGTCCACCATGCTGGCCGGATGCCGGGCAGCCAGCTCGGCGGTCAACGCCTCCGCCAGCGGCCGGGCACCCGGATCCGGTGCCGCCACCAGGAACCGGGCCGTGCCCGGCTGGTGATGAATCGCAGTGCTGCGGGCCGCCGTCGCCAACAACCCGCCCGCCGCCGGACCCGAACCGAGCAGCGCGAGGTTGCGCCCCGCCGCCGGCCCCAGCGGTACGCACACAGTCGAACGGGCGACGTCCACCGCCCGACCCAGCAGAGCGGCCGGGCCGCGCGCCTGACCGGCCGACGCCGACCGGTACCGCGGATCGTTGCCCAGCAGCGGCCGGGCATACCCGGCGAAGACCACCGGCGGCGCCGAACCCGCCGGCCGGGCCTCCCACAGCTCGTGTCGAAGCCGCTCCACCATCTCCGGGTGGTCCTGCGGATCGGGGTGCCGGATCAACCGCTCGTGACCCCGGATCGCGCCGCGCGGACCGCCCAGCCCGCCCGCCGTGTTCACCACCGCACTGCCCACCGGCAGGCCGGCCGCCGAGTCATTGGTCGGCTCCAACACCGGGCTGCCACCCGGCAACGCCACCCGCACCGGAAACTGCCCCAGCACCGAATCCCGGTGCCCGCTGTCCGCGCGCGTCGACAGTCCCAGCTCACCCGCGCCGGCCAGCACCAGATGCACACCCCACGCCCGACCGGCCCGCGCCAACCCGTCCACCTGGGCGGCCACCTCGGCGGACAGCCGGTCCCGTTCGGCGAACAGCAGCGGCACATTGTCCACCACACAGACGATCCGGGGCAGCGGCCGATGCTCACGCAACTCCGCGAAGCGCTGACCACCCGCCCGCCCACCCGCCTCCGCCCGGCGCCGCACCTCAGCCGTCAACTGATCGAGCAGATCCCGGACGTACTCCCGGTCAGCGGCCATCGCCGCGGCCCGCACCTGCGGAATCCACGACCGGTCCCGCTCGGTCTGCAGGAACTCCACGAACGACTCGCCGTCCCCGAGATCCACCAGGTAGAGCGCCAGGTCGTCCGGCCCGTACCGGGCGGCCAGACCGAGCAACGCGGTGGTCAGGAAAGCCGCGCGACCCCCAGCCGACCTGCCGCTGACCAGCCAGTGCGGCGTCAACTCGGTGAAACCCAACGGCACCGGCCGCCCACCGGCGTCACCGACCGTCGTGGTCAACCCGTTCGCCGGATCCGACTTCCAGAGCTGGTCGCCCGTCGCCGGCAGCAACTCCGCCAACCCCAGCCGGGAACCCGCCTCCACCTGCGCGGCGAGCCGCCGGCACACCGCGTCCACCAGCTCGGCGGGCGGATCCGCCTCGACGAAGACCGGCGAGTTCAGACCACCCGGAGGCTCGGCACCGGGACCGGCGAACGACGCCCCCGGCGGGTCACCCAGAAGCGCGTACGCGTTGCGCAGCGCCAACGGCGTCGTGTGCGGCAGCGGCGGTCGAGCCGCGTACGGCCCCGCAGGTGGCCAACCCGCCACCACCAGGTGCAGCCCAGCCGACGGCCCCTGCTCGGCCAACGCCTCGATCCGCGCCAGATCATTACGCCCGGTCAACTCCGGCAGAGCCGCAACCACCAGCAACAACGTACGGTCATGACGTCGACGTCCGCTCGCACCCGGAGTCACCCACTGCTCCGCCTCCGTCAGCACCGCGCGCAGACCCGCCACGTCCACCGCCGGCGGCGGCAACAGGCCGGCGTCGGCGAGCGCCCCGAACGGGGCGAGCACGGCACCCGTGGCGTCGACCGCCCGTATCAGCAGAGCACCGGCCGGCGCCGCACCCAACAACCGCAGCAGCACCGCCCGCAGCAGCCCCGCCACCCGAGGCTCCCGCGCGTCGGCGTCCACACTCAGATGACCAGTACCGACCAGCGGCACCAACGCCGGGAAACGGGCATCGTCCAACGGCGCCGCCGTACCCACCCGGACGAAGAGCGGCGGACCATCACCAGCCGGAGAATCCACGGTGAGCGAGTCCAGAGCAGCCCCCGACCAGCCCGGCGCCAGCCGCGCCGCAACCACCCGCAGCCGGTCCGCCGCCTCGTACTGGCGGCGCTGGTCGGCAGGGGCCGGGCGGGTCTCGTCCAGGACACCGGCGGCGGCCGTCGCCACAGCCGCAGCGCGGCGGTGCAGAGCTGCGGCGCGGTTCGTACGAGCCTTCGGACCGGCCACCGCGTCCACCCCCTCTAGCCGAGGCTGGCAACCCCTCCCCGAGCAGAGACGGTATCCCAGCCGGGGCCGCTCCTCCGGGAGGTGCCGCGGCGGTGCGCCGGTGTTGTCGTGGATCTCACCAGTGGGGAGGAGTCCGTCACGATCCGCTGGATCTGAGGCATTGGCTCCGGAGCCTCCAGCCGATAACTTCAGGAGGTGGAATCAGTGCAGCCCCCCGCCGGTTCCCAGGTCTCCCGCGTACCGGCCCAGCGAACGCCGTCCGAGCAACTGCCGCCGGCCCCGGCCACGCCGGCCCCGCAGCCGCCGCGCAGGCGGATGCGAACGGTGCTCACCGTGGTCGCCGGGGTGCTCGCACTGCTTGCCGTTGGCGCAGGGATCACCGGTTTCGTGCTGTACAACCGGGCCGCAGCTCCCGATCGCAGCGCTCCAGATGTGGTGGTGGACAACTACCTGCGGGCATTCCTCGTGGATCGCAACGACGTCCGGGCAGACCTCTTCACGTGTGAAGCCGGGGCGCAGTTGGACGCCGTGAGGGGCCTCCGGGCTGAGGCGGAGGAGCGCGAGTCGAGGTTCGGCGTCAATGTCCGAGTCAGTTGGGGGCCGCTGTCGCGGACACCGTCCGGCAAAGGTGAGTCTGTTGCCACCACGTTGACCATCGCCGGTTCTGCTGATGGCGTGCCCAGAAGCAGTCGTCGGGAGGATTGGGTATTCGACGTGATCGAGGACGGCGACGGATGGCGGGTTTGCGGCGGGATGAGAGCGGCCTAACTGTCACTCAATCCACAGCAAGTGGACCGGCACCTCCAGAGTGGTGGGTGACTGGCCGCGCCAGGCCCAGCGGTACCACTCCACCTCGGGAGTGATCCGGACGCAGATGTCCCCCTCGGCGCCGGAGTACGTCTCGGTGACAGCCCGCAGATCACGGTGCTCCTGGGTGCCCTCGACGTGGACCACCCGTCGCCCGGTCACCGCGTCTGCTTCGAAGACGGGCGTGGGCGATGGGTGCGCCGGGCCGTCCAGCGAGACGAGCCGGATGCCGTGGGTCCGGGCGCTTTCCTGTCCGGGCCGGTCGCCGACGGTCTCCACCCAGACCCGCTCGACCGGCACCAGCGGCGCGAACACCTCGACCTGCTCGGCCTCGGCCCGATACCACTCGTGTTCGGGTATCACCGGCACGTAGGTGCGCGCGCCCTGCACCACCCGGTCGTCGGCACGCAGGTCACCGCGCCAGCCCAGCCCGGGCAACCCCACCAGGACCCGCTGCCCGCGCAGCTCCACCCGTTCCGTGGCAGGAACGATGGTGAGCGGGCGGGGTGGCTGGGGCGCCCAGTCGGGCTGATCGGCGAACGGGTCGGGCAACGGTCCGGTCATGCCTGTGGTGACCTCATGCCGGACGGCGCAGCGGGGCGCCCCGGTCGCGCATGAACTGGACGGGGTTCACGGCGCCGGCAGGGCTGCGGTCACTGCGTAGGTGCACCTCGAAATGCAGGTGCGGGCCCGACGAGTTGCCGCTGCTGCCCACCTGGCCGATCACTTCGCCGGCGGTGACCATCTGTCCTTTGTGAACGCGCGGCTGGACCACCATGTGGCAGTACCGCGTGATGTAGCCACCAGCGTGCAACAGGTCGACGAACCATCCGCAGCCACCCTTTCCGGGAAAGCCGTCCACATTGCAGCTCTCCCGGCCGCGCTTGTCCGGGTCGCACCTCGCCACCAGCACGCGGCCGGTTGCCGCCGCGCGGATCTCGGTGCCCTTGGCCGCACCGATGTCGACCCCGTCGTGGCCGGGTCGGCTGGTGGTCCGGAATCCGGAGCCGACATTCCCGGAGATCGGGGCGGTCCAGCCTGAGGCGGCGATCTGTCCGCGTTCCGCAGCGTCGCACACCGCCTTGCCGTTGATTTCGACGGTACGGGCCGCGCCGCCGGACAACGCGTTCACGATGCGGCTGGCCAGTTCCTCGTGCTTGGCGTAGGCGTCCGGGTAGGCGCTGATCTGGACCCGTTGCGCGACTGCGGTCAACGGCCGGCCTTGCCAGCCCTGCACGCCGACGAGTTTCTCGTAGAACTTGCGCGCCGCGTACGCGGGGTTCAACCGCTCGGCGACCGTGCCCCACCCAGGCCGCTGCTGGAACAGGCCCAGCGAATCGTGGTCGGCGCCGACGCCCTCGTGCGGCAGTGCCAGCGACGCGGGTACCCCGCTGTTCGCCAGGTTGCGCAGGGCGGACTCCTGCATGGCGGTGGCCAGGGCGATCACCCAGCCGCGAGAGGGCACCCCCATGTCCTGACCGACCTTGATGATGATTGCGGCATTGCGGATCTGCGCGTCTCCGTACTCGCTGAACCGCGGCAGTTCACCGGTGACGTTCACCGGGCGGACCGGGCCGCACCCCAGGGCTGCCATGTCCTCCCCGTCCTTAGCCTCATCGCCGCCGAGCCCGGTGAGGAAGAAGGCCGCCGTGCCTCCGGTACAGCACAGCAGGAGCAGCAACCCGGTGAGCGCCGCGGCGATCACACCGATTCTCAGGGGTGGACGACGGACGGCGGCGCCAGCAACATCGTTCACGGCCTCTCCCAGTCCACCACGTCGACCAGCCATCCCCCGTCGGCGGCGACCAGTTCCAGCCGAAGTCGCCCGGCGTCGAGGGGAAGCAGCATCTCGACGAACGACTCGGTCCGCTCCCGCATGCTCGGGGGTCCCGCGATCTTCTCGGCTGGCACCGTCTCGGGCTCGGCCCCGTCCAACTTCTCGATCAAGGTCGGAGTGGAGAGGGGACGCATCCCAGCCTGCCACTCTTCGGGGGTCATCCCACTGCGGCCGAGCCAGGCGGTGGCGAACCGCTCGGCGGTCTGCTCGGGTGTGCGGGCGCCCGGCCGGGTCACCGGTGACGGTGGCGTCTCGGTCGAGAGCACGCCGTCGTCGCCGGTCGTCGGGTCCACGGTGGTGATCGGCTGGTCCGGCCGGCTGCTCAACCCGTCGGCGGAACCGTTCGGGTCAGAAACGAGCCGCGCCGCTCCGATCACGCCGAAGACCAGCACCGCGATGACCAGTGCCACCCCCAGCCGAGATCGCAGCGCTCGGGTGAAGAGGAACTCCAGTGCCCGTCGCATCGCTGTCACCGCGCCTCTGAGCGCACCCGAGGGCCGGTGCGGTCCGGTACCCGCTCGGAGGAGCCCGGCCGATAGACCACGAACGACGGGTTCTCGGCAGGCACGTCCGGCTCCGTCCAGGTCGCCGGCTGCCGTCGGCGGGGTTGGGGCGGCACCGAGCCCCGACGGCCGCCGGACTGCTCCGCAGGCGCATCGTCCGCGCGTTCCCGCCCGTCCGGCCGCCCGGCATCGGAGCGCCCCCCACCGACCGGTGCGTTCGGAGTTGGGGCCGGGTCTTCCCGCCGCGCCTCCGGACGTAGCCGGGTCTGCTCCGCGTCCGGTGAGCGGCGCCGACCGCCCACGGGTTCGGCGGTACCGCCCGGTTCCACCACATCGAGGCGCGCGGCGACCCGCATGTCCCGGAAGAAGCGGCGGTGCCAGGACCCGGCCGAACTGACCGCCTCGCTGCTGTCCTTGCCGCCCAGCTGGGTGATCCGCCGGTACGGCCGCAGCAGTAGCCAGCCAACCACTCCGCACAGCCAGACCAGCACCACCTGGAGCCAGCCCGGCAGGGCCGGCGTGCTCATGATCAGGTCGACCGCGAACAGGTAGATGGCGGCGCCGGTACCGAAGATGGCGATGTTGAAGACCGCGGCGACCACCGCGTTCGCCAGCCGGCGCAATCCGGCGCTGGCCGGCCGGAGAAGCCCGACGGTGCCCAGGATGGGTGCCGCGATCACCGCCCAGCGGAAGATCAGGAAGCCCAGCAGGACCAGCACCGACGCGGTCAGGTCGAACATGGCGAAGAGCACGGCCGCGAGCACCGCGATGAAGCCGGAACCGATCCGGTCCATGTCGCGGCTGCCCGTCAGGAACTCGTAAGCCTCCGGATCCTCGACCTTGATCTGATCCGCGACCGTCATCCACTGCTGCTGCTTGGCCTTGATCGTCCCGGCCCGGGTGGCCGGGTTGGCACGCAGCTTCTCCGACTCCTCCCAGGAGAACGCCTTGGCGTCATACAGGGCCGGTCCGTACTTGCGGGCCGTCTCGCTGTCCGCCGAGCCGAGCACACCGCGTAGCCAGTTCCGGTAGAGCATGGACTCGGTGGCCGTGTCGCTGGCTCGTACAGCCGGTGGCCGGTTGTCCTTGCACGCTGCGGGATTCGGATCGTCGCACTGATCCGGCGGAGTGTCCCTGGAAGCCGGACCTATGGCGTCGTGCACGACGCCCAGAGAGGTGATCAGAGTGCCGTCGGCGATGTTCGCCGACTTGACCGGCCAGGCCGCCAGTGCGGTGACCGCCACCATTACCAGCAAGGCCCAACCGGCAGTCGTCATCGCATTGCTCATGTCCGACTGGCGGGAGCGCCAGAGCAGATAGAGACCCACCACGCACAGCGTGATGATCCCGAAGACACTGAACACCTTCTGGTAGACCGCCTTGGTGGCCTTCTCCACCAGCGGGTCGGCCCAGTTCCACATCGCGCGGGGATCCCAGGCCCGCTCCCGCAGTGCGTTCGAGGCACCCACGACGGCGGTGGCCATCATGAACTCGCCGTTGGCGACCGTGGTGGTGAACTTGTAGTCGGGATGGAGGATCGTGGAGGCGCATCCGCCATCCACGTCGTAGGTGCTGAAGCTGTAGCCGCCGTACCCGTAGTCGCTGTAAAGGCCCTTTGGTCCGGGCAGTTTGGACGACTCCGGGCGGGACGCGAACCAGCCGGCCAGGCCCGAGTCCGGGGCGGAGGGCACGGGCGGCTTCCGACAATCGATCTCGGTTTCGCTTACCTGCTTCAGCTTCGCCACGCAGGCACGGAAGTCGGCCTGCCACTCCGGGGTCGTGCAGAGGTCGGCGCGTGCCTGGGCGGCTGGTGGTGCGGCGGAGGCGGCCTCCGCACCGACCAGCGGCCAGACGATGCTGGCCCCGGCCAGTACGCCGAGGGCGAGCAGGAACGACGCGATCCTTGCCCGGGCCCTCGCCATGTCACGCCTCCAGATCCGGCAGGGGGATACTCGGCAGCACTCCGGCCGCTGCGGCGATCGCGGCGGGCGTCGTGTCGAGGTGGTCCAGCAGCCCTTCGACGTACGAGACGTCGACTCGGACCTTCTGCACCCGGCCGTCGACGTCGCGCATCACGAATTCGCGGAAGCCGAGCCGGTTGGATGAGCTGGTGTCGGCGGCGGAGAGGGAGGCAAGGGTCGCCTCGTACCCGTCGTTGACCGGCACCCGCAGCAGCCGGAGCGCTTCGGAGGCGATCTCGGCGTCTTCGGCGATGCGGCCGACGAAGACTGTGGAGACCAGGTTCTGTACGTCGAGGCCGAGGATGTCGCGGGGGTTCTGCGAGGCGACCAGCGCGGCGAGGTTCCACTTGCGGGAGTCTCGGGCGAGTCGGACGAGGAACGAGCGGCCGGAGCGCCAGCCCTCCATGAAGTGCGCCTCGTCCAGGCCCACGAGTTTGCGGGACGACATCGATCCGCCGTAGCAGCGGCGGACGGCGAGCCGGTGCGCGGTGTGCAGCATCGGCAGGGCGAGGGCTTCCTCGGCGGACCAGTACTCGCGTTCGATCTTGAGGTCGGGCAGCCGCAGCCCGGCCATGGTGATCACGGTGAGCGCCGCGTCGGCGCCGAGCAGGCCTTCCGGTGGCCGGCCGAAGAAGAGCATGGCCAGCGGCATCTCGGCCGTGTCCAGCAGCAGGTTGGCGAGTTCCTTGCCGGCGTCGTCGTCGAGGCGTCCGAGGCAGCTCACCACGTCGTCGAGGGTGGAGGTCTCCTCGGCGGGCACCTGGCGGACGGCGTGCCGGAACAGGGTGGCGGTGGACGCCTCGCGGGCCACCTGCGGCGGCACCAGCATCATGCAGATGTCCTGGACGAGCATTCGTCGTTCGGCGCGGGCGTTGGAGACCGCGATCTCGAACTCCCGGTCACCGGCGGCACCGGTGCCGAACTCGCTGCGCAGCGGCGTCGGGATGAGCGAGTAGGGCGCGAGCGTGCCGTGCTCCGAGCCGGTCAGGTTCAACACCCGGGAGTACGGCCGCAACTCGGGCATGGCGCAGAGTCGCGCCAGTGGGCCGGACGGGTCGAGCAGTGTCACCTGGACGCCCCTCCGGGCGGCCAGGTAGCCCAGTGCGCCGAGCAGGGTCGACTTGCCACCGCCCGGTTCGGCGACGAAGACCGCGAGCCCGGAGCGTTCCCGCACCTCCATGGGGAAGTGTAGGTCGAGGAAGACGGGGCGGCGGCACGTGCCGGCGGTCCGGCCGATCAGGTCGCCCCGCCGGTCGCCCACGTTCGACGCGGCCTGGGGGAGCGCGGCGGCCAGCAGGGGGACCGGCATCCGGCGCACGTAGCCGGTGTTGGCGATCGGTTCGCCGGGGATGAACTCGCGGGCCAGCCAGTCCTGGTTCTTCGGATGTTGGAGGGAGATGCGCAGCTCGCGGGAGTAGAGCTGGATGAGGCGACGGGCCCGCTCCAGGCACTCCTCCCTGGTCCGGCCGCCGACCGCGATGCGGTGCCAGCCGTGGGCGCGGGCCGAGTCGACGGGCAACCCGGTGGTCATCTCGTCGCCGATCACCAGTGCCCGCTTGGCCAGGCGTTCGAGCTCTGGCGGTGCGTCGATGCCGTGCTCGGCGTAGTCGAGCTGCTGTGAGCGGATCATCCGCAGTCGGTGTTCGAGATTGCGGAACGAGTCACCGGAGCCGAGGATGTCGACCCGGGTGGAGATCTCCATGGGCCAGGGGAGCCGCTCGTGGAAGTGCAGCCAGGGCTCGTGCCGTTCCGGGATCTCCAGCGGCTCCATCCGGCCGACGGCGAGTACGGCGACGTGCCGTTCCTCGCCGGTCATCCGGTTGACCAGTTTGACAGTCGAGCCGTACGGGGTGCGGTAACGCTCGACCTGTTCGGTGAGTGCCAGCAGGTCGCCGCGTTCCCACTGCCCGTCGGTCACCGGCGAGAGTGTCCCTGGGGGTGCCATGCACAGCGCCACCGAGCGGTAGAGCAGCCACTCCAATTCCTGGGCGGTGACCCGGCGGCCCCGCATCCCGAACGCGCCGAGCACCTCGTCGAACTGCTCGACGGTGCGCCCCAACTTGCGGCGTTCGCCGTCGGCGGTGCCCCGGCCGAAGGTGCGCAGGAGCCGTTCGGTGAGCGAGTCGCCGAGGGACCGGCGGGCGAACGTGACGCCCAGGTAGGTCTGCCCCTCGGCGTGGTTGACGGCCATCAGGTGCCGCTGGGCGGCGACGAGGTGGTCGGCCCAACCGGCGGTGCCGGGCACGTCGGGCAGCGGCGACGCCGTGTGCGCGTCGATGGTGCGCGCCCACTCGTCGGCGGGGAACGGCCGGGTGGTGCGGCGCAGGTGCAGCCGGAAGCCGGCCAGGCCGGCGTACTGCTCGGAGATCGCCGACAGCAGCGCCTCGCGTTCGGCGTCCGGCCGGAACGCCCAGCGCACCTCGGGCAGCCAGTACCAGGCGGTGACGGTGTTCGGGGTGAAGGTCAGGTGGCCGGCGATCTCGGTGATGGCCAGCTCGACCGACGGGTCCCGATCCCCGAACTTGATTTTCGGGGCGCGGACCCGGGCCGGTCGGACGGGTCGGTCCTGCCGGCTCGCGGCGCGTTGCCGGGGCGCGACGATCTCCTTGCCGGCACCCTTGGACCGCTGCGGGGCGTCGGCGCGGCGCGGCGCGCGTTCCAGGGCGGGCCGCTCTGCCGGCGCGGCACCGACCGCGTGTTCCGTCGGGAGCGTCGGCGCGGCTGACCGCTCCGCCGGCGCGGCCGGCCGGTTGGTCGGTGCCGGACGGCCGGCGGGCGCGGTGCCTGGTGCGCGCGTCACCGGGTCGGCGTGCCTCGCGGCCGAGGTGCCTCCGGCGGCCGGGTCGAGGTCGCTCGTCGGGTGCACCATCGGCAGCCGGTCACCCACCTGGTGCGGCACCCGGGACTCGCTGGCCGGGTGGGCTTCCGCGTGTCGCTGTTCGGCGGGGTGCCGGGCGCCGGTGGACCGGTCGTCGGGGGTCCACGGTGGCTCCAGCTCGGGCACCGGGCGGGCCGGGGCGACGGCCGGCGGCTGTTGCGGGATCGCCGGCTGGTGCCGGGCGGCGGGGCCGGCCTGGATGGCTCGCGGGCCACCCGGGCGGGCGCCGCCGAACAGGTCGAGGAACGGCGAGTCGATGTCGGCGTTCTCGCCGGCCGTCACGGCTGTGGGTTCGGCCGGGGGTGTACGCCGGGAAACCGGCCGGGGCGCCTGGAAGACGCCGACCGCCCCGTGCCCGGGTGAGGTCACCAGAGCGGGGTCGAGCGCCACCTCGTCCTCGTCTTCGGTGTAGTCGAACGACTGCGCACGGTGACCTTCGGGTGCGCCCGGGCGGCCGGCCGGGGAACCCGGCGTGGAAGCGCGGCTCATGCGATCGCCCCACCCGTGTCGTGCGACGGACCGCTCGGTGTAAGCCCGGTCATGCCAGCTCCTCCCGGATCCTGATCCGGCTGCCGACCAGGCGCGGATCGCGCTGCTCGACGGCCGGCTCCCGGGTGCGTCGCCAGTCGGTCAGCGCGGTGCGGATGACCACCCGCGCCGGCCGGTCCGGGTCGACGTGCCGGAAGATGAACGACGTGGTCACGATGGCCAGGGCGATCTCCCAGGCTGGGAAGAGCTCGACCGTGAACGTGAACAGCCAGTGGATGAACATGTAGAGGGGGACGAGCAGCATGAAGAGCCCGTACTGGGCGTACGGCAGGTGGACCGGAAGGGTGTAGCCGGGCGGCCCGAGGTAGACCAGGCGTGCCCGGTAGATGTCGTCGTCGGTGCGCAGCCGCATGTGGGTGACCGCGCCTATTCGAAGATCAGGTCGATCAGGTAATCGCCGACGAAGAAGAGTGTTGCCGCGCCGGCGATGAAGGCCAGCCCGACGATCGCGATCGCGGAGCTGGTGAGCACCTTGGAGATCTCGCCCCGGCTGGCGCGCCCGATGAAGATGACGCCCAGGACGGCTAGCAGGATCGGTGCGATCTTGCTGGCGAAGAAGGTGACCACACTGTTGGTGTCGATCCCCTTCGGGGCTGGCTCGGCGAGTGGAGCCGACGCCAGGGTGGAGAGCGCGTGGGCGACGCCTGACGACGCCGTCTCCATGAGCTCGAAGGCGATCACTGGAACCTCCCCATAGCGCGGCCGGCGGTGCCGCGGCGGTGCAATAGGCAGACCTGGCGGGAAATGTGCTCTCAGGGCGCAGCGTTCTCGACCCTGCGTTCGTTACTCACCACGGAGAGTGGCGAGCTTTGGGCGTTTTTCCCCCGCTTCGGCCCTCCCTCCACGCTTCGCCATCTCGATGCTGGCCAATTCCAAAGCGTACGGGCCGCCCCGGATTGCGACAAGCCGCGAACGGGGTGCCCGATCCTGCCCGGATGACCGATCGTACACCTGTTCCAATGAGCACGTCAGGAAGGGTTGCCCCGGGTCGGAGGGGGCCGCCACCGCGACCGGTACCGTCTAGTCGTGACCGATCTGGTGCGGGCTCCGGGCCCGGTGGTGATGGGCGTCCTCAACGTCACGCCGGACTCCTTCTCCGACGGCGGACGGTACGCCGACCTCGACGCGGCCGTCGGACACGGCGTCCGTCTGCGCGACGCCGGAGCGCACCTGGTGGACGTCGGCGGCGAGTCGACGCGCCCGGGCGCCGAACGGATCGACGCCGCGACCGAGGCGGACCGGGTGCTGCCGGTCATCCGCGCGCTGACAGCCGCCGGGGTGCCGGTCAGCATCGACACCAGCCGTGCGCGGGTGGCGGAGGCCGCCCTGGGTGCCGGCGCGGTGGTGGTCAACGACGTCTCCGGCGGTCTGGCCGACCCCGACATGGCCCGGGTGGTCCGCGACGCCTGCTGCCCGTGGGTGCTGATGCACTGGCGGGGCCACTCCCGGCAGATGCGTGAGCTGGCCAGCTACGGCGACGTGGTGGCGGACGTGCGGACCGAGCTGTCCCAGCGGATCGACGCGGCGTTGGCCGCCGGGGTGGCCGCCGACCGCATCGTCGTCGACCCCGGCCTCGGCTTCGCCAAGACGGCCGCGCACAACTGGGAGCTCAGCGCCCGGCTGTCGGAGCTGCTGGACCTCGGGTACCCGCTGCTCTTCGGCGCCAGCCGCAAGTCGTACCTCGGTGGGCTGCTCGCCGCCCCCGACGGCACGCCGCGGCCGATCGCGCAGCGGGAGGCGGCCACCGTCGCCACGAGCGTGCTCGCGGTGGCGGCGGGGGCCTGGGGGGTACGCGTGCACGACGTGCGCGCGACCGCCGACGCGCTCGCCGTCTGGGCCGCGACCGGCAGTCCGCGCGTCACGGCAGGACAGGAACGAGAGGGGCGGCGATGACGACCGACCGGATCCAGCTGACCGGCCTGCGGGCGCACGGCCGGCACGGGGTGTACGACTTCGAACGCGCGCAGGGTCAGGACTTCGTCGTCGACGCCGTCCTGGAGATGGACCTCGCCCCGGCCGCCGCCAGCGACGACGTCGCCGCGACCGTGCACTACGGCGAGTTGGCCGAGCGGCTGGTCGCGGTGATCACCGGTGAGCCGGTCAACCTCATCGAGACGCTGGCGGACCGGCTGCTCGCGGTGTGCCTGGCCGACGGGCGGGTCGACGCCGCCACGGTCACCGTGCACAAGCCGGATGCCCCGGTACCGCACACCTTCACCGACGTGGCGGTCACCATGACCCGGAGGCGGTCCCGGTGACCCGTGCCGTCCTGTCGCTCGGCAGCAACCTGGGCGACCGTCTGGAGCACCTGCGGACCGCCGTCGCCACGCTCGGCGACGCGGTGCTGGTGGTCTCCGGCGTGTACGAGACTCCACCGTGGGGTGACGCCGACCAGCCCGCGTACCTCAACGCGGTGCTGCTGGCCCAGGACGAGACCGCGACCCCGCGCGACTGGCTGGAGCGGGCGCGGGCCGCGGAGTTCGCGGCCGGCCGGGTCCGTGACCCGCTGCGCCGGTTCGGCCCGCGCACCCTCGACGTGGACGTGATCGCCGTCTGGGGCGACGACGACGAGCCGGTGCTCAGCGACGACCCCGAGTTGACGCTGCCGCATCCCCGGGCGCACCTGCGGGCGTTCGTGCTGCGGCCGTGGATCGACATCCAGCCGTACGGGCGGCTGCCCGGTCACGGCTGGCTTACCGACCTGCTGACCACCGGACCGGCCGCGGACGACGTGCTGGATCTGCGTGCCCGGCCGGAGTTGGCGTTAGAGTCGACCGCATGACCGAGCGGAGCCGGCCGGCATGACGCAGGCGAAGTCCCCACCACCGGGCGGGTCGGGTCCCGACCGGTCGCGGATGGGTCCCACCCGGATCTCGAGCCTGGTCGTGGCCGCCCTGGCCGCCGCGGCGGTGGCCTGGCTGTTGATCAGCACCCTCTACTACAGCGGCATCCCCCGGCTGCCCTGGCTGCCGGTCGTGACGCTGGCCGGGCTCGCCGTGCTTGAGGCGTACGCCGCCGTCAACACGCGTGGGCGGATCGAGCGCAAGCCCGGCCGGGACCCCGTCAACCCGCTGATGGTCGCCCGCTTCGTGGTGCTGGCCAAGGCGTCGGCGCTGGCCGCCGCCATCTTCGCCGGCTTCTACGCGGGGCTCACCGGCTGGCTCTTCGTCGAGAACACCCGGGCGGCCACGGAGGATCGTCCGGCCGCCGTCGGCGGTCTGCTGGCCTCGCTGGCGCTGGTCGGCGCCGCGCTCTGGCTGGAACGCTCCTGCCGGGTGCCGGAGCGCCCCGACGACGAGCGTGAGCCCGACCAGCGCGAGAGCCGCCCCGGCCAGCGCTGACCAGGGGGTTACGCCCGGCTCCGGGCGCGGGTACGGTGCCTGCGATCGGAGAGCGAAGGCCGCCCACGATCCGTCCGCGCGCCGGACCGGGGCGGCCGGCGACTGGGGAGGCGGCGTCATGGGGTACGAAGAAGCGGGCCGGGACCGGTCGGCCGAGCCCTCGTCCGGGGTGCCCGCCGCCGTGCTGGAGAACGTCTTCGACGACCCCACCCACGGCGAACCGGGCCGGGACCGGGTGGGTGTGCACGTGTGGTGGGAGTTCCTCCTGGTTGCCGCCCTGGTCGCGTTGGGTTGGCTGCTCTGGCGGGAGGACTCGGCCGCCCTGCGCGCCGACAACCTGCGGACGTTGCTGGTCGACGCGGCGGGGCTCGGGCTGCTCGCTCTCGCGGCCGGGCTGAGCCTGCGTACCGCCGCCCCGAACCTCGCGGTCGGGCCGGTCGCGATCGCGGCCGCCCTGCACTACGCGGAGCAGGGCGACCGAGGGCTGCTGGCGTCCGTCGGCCCGGCAGTCGCGGTCGCCGCGCTGGGCGGGCTCGCGCTCGCCCTGGTCGTGGTGGTGCTGCACGTGCCGGCCTGGGCGGCCAGCCTGGCCGGCGCGGCCGGTGTGGTGGTGTACATCGAACGCCGATCGTCCCCGGTGCTGGTGCAGGGCGACTACGACCCCGGACGCACGGCCGGCTACCTCTTCGCCGGCTTCGCCGCGGTGGCGGTCCTCGGCGGGCTGTTCGGCACGATCCGGGCGATCCGTCGCCTGGTCGGCCGGTACCGACCGGTCACCGATCCGGCCCGTCGCCGGGGTGGGGTGGCCGCCGTGGTCGCCGCCGTCGCGCTGGTCGGCTCGACCGTGCTTGCCGCGCTCGGCGGCGTCCTGCTCGCCGCGAACGGCCCCGGCCCGGTCACTCCCGGCACCGGACTGGACTGGACGGTGCTGGCGCTCGGGGTGGCGCTGCTCGGCGGCACCAGCGCGTACGGCCGCCGGGGCGGGGTGTTCGGCACCCTGCTGGCGGTCAGCCTGGTCACCGTTCTGCGGGAGTACGCGCCGGAGCGGGGCTGGACGTTGAGCACCTGGGCGGTGGGCGGGGCGGCGATCGGCGTCGGGTTGCTGGTCACGCGGCTGGTCGAGACGTTCGGGCGGCCCCTGCCGGGTAGTGTCCCCGACCGACCCGAGCCGGTCAGCGACGGCGCGATCAGCACGGGCTGGGCCATGCCGCCGTCGCAGTCGGTCGACAACTGGCCGCCGACACTTCCCACGCCGGCCGCGCCGCAGCCGACCGACCCGTGGCGGGAGCCGCGGTGGGAGGACAGCCCACGCCGGTGGGACGCCGACGAGCGGTGAGCCGTGTCGCGTCGCCGCGCCGGAGCTGATCTCGCCCGTTAGGCTCGGCGGCATGACCGACTCACCTGCCGCCACCCCCGGCGGAACCTCGTTCGAGGCACTCGACGCGCTGTCCACCGAGGAGCTGCGGGAACGGGCGTTCGCCCTGGCCCGGGAGCGTCGCGACGTGGGCTTCTACTGGTCGGTGCTGCGGCACCTGCCGAACGCGGACGAGGCGACGGTGCTGGACGGCGCACCCAACTCGATCGGCCCGACGATCGACGAGGCGAACGCCCTGTGGCGGGAGCTGACCGGGCACGGCTACGAGGAGTCCGCGCCGCTGCTGCGGGCCGCCTTCATCGACTACCTGATGAAGCACTGACCCGCTCGGGGCAGCCCAGGTCCACCCGGCAGAGCGGGACCGGGCCTGGGCGGATCACGTCGCTCTTCCACCGGTCCGGCCCGGTGAGCCGGTACGGGACCGCCGCCGGCACCGGCGCGCTCGCCGTGCTGCTGCTGGTGGGCATCTGCGGCAGCCCGGCGTACACCGGTTGGGCCGCCACGCAGACCGCCTCGGACTCGGGCATCGCCTTCTTCCTGCGTGTGCTCGCCTGGCCGGCCTGGCGGTTGGACGCGGACGGGCAGCCCGGCGGGTTGTTCGCCGCCGACCTGCGGGCCGTGCTGCTTGTGGTCCTCGCGGTGGCGCTGCTCTATCTGCTGCCCGCCGCGCAGGTCGCCCGGGTGCCGGGCTCGGTCAGCCAGTTCTTCTCCGGCTGGGCCGCGTACGTGCTTGCCGGTGGGCTCGCCGCCGTGCTGGCCGCGCTGCTCGGCCCCGACCCGTCGCTGCTGCGCGCGTTGCAGGACGCCAGCGCCGGGGCCGGTTACGGGTTCCTCGCCGGCTGGATCATCGGCACGGCCAGCCTCGGCGGACGCGCCTGAGCCGTACCCGCTCGGCGGGACCGGTCAGGCCGTCGTCCGGCCGAGGTCGAGCAGGCGTTTCCGGGTGAGCGCCCCGACGGGTCGACCGTCGTCGGTCACCACGAGACGGTCCCGGCCCGAGGTGAGCAGGACGGCCAACGCGTCGTACGCCGAGCCGTCCAGTGGCACGGTGGGCAGGTCGGTGCCGGTGTCACCGGCCAGCGGGTCCAGCGACTCGCGGTCCAGGGGGGTGACCACCAGCCGGCGGATGCCCCGGTCGGCGCCGACGAACTCGCGGACGAACGGCGTGGCGGGCGCGCCGAGCAGGGCGGCCGGGGTGTCGTACTGCTCCAGGTGCCCGCCCTCGGAGAGCACCGCGATCCGGTCGCCGAGTCGTACGGCCTCGTCGAGGTCGTGGGTGACAAGCACGATCGTCTTGCGGACCTCGGCCTGGAGTCGGAGGAACTCCTCCTGGAGGCGGGACCTGACGATCGGGTCGACTGCCGAGAACGGCTCGTCCATCAGCAGCACCACCGGGTCGGCGGCGAGCGCGCGGGCCACCCCCACCCGCTGCCGCTGGCCGCCGGACAACTCGTGCGGGTAGCGGCCGCCGAACTGGGCCGGGTCCAGTCCGACCAGGTCGAGCAGTTCGTCGACCCGGGTGCGGGTCCGGTCGCGGGACCAGCGCAGCAGGCCGGGGACGGTGGCCACGTTCGCGCGGACGGTCTGGTGTGGAAAGAGGCCGACGTTCTGGATCACGTAGCCGATCCGGCGGCGCAGCCGCACCGGGTCGACGTCGGTGACGTCCTCGTCGCCGAGCATGATCCGGCCGGAGGTCGGCTCGATCAGTCGGTTGATCATCCGTAGCACCGTCGACTTGCCACAGCCGGACGGGCCGATCAGGACCACCAGCTCGCCGGCCCGGACGTCCAGGCTGAGCTCCCGCACGGCCTCGGTGCCGTTCGGGTAGCGCTTCTGGATGCCGTGCAGGGAGATCGACGCCGCGCGAGGGGAGCCGGCCGCGCCGGGGGCCTCCGGGGTAACGTCCACGTATGTCCTTCCGCCTGAGCTACCGGGCCGACCCGGGTAACCCCTGGTTCTCCTGGCAGTACGTGCGGGACAACTCTGACACGATCCTCGCCGCCGTGCGCGAACACGCCTCCCTCACCGGGCGGGCGGTGCTGATCGCGGTGTTGATCGCCCTTCCGTTGTCGGTACTGGCGTACTGGGTCCGTCCGCTCGCCGGTCCGATCCTCGCGGTCAGCGGGGTGGTCTACACCATCCCGTCGTTGGCGCTCTTCGCGTTCATCGCTCCGTACCTGGGCACCGGGACGACCACGGTGCTGGTCGGGCTGGTCCTCTACGCGCTGCTGCTGATCGTCCGCAACGTGGTGGCGGGGCTCAACCAGGTGCCGCCGGAGGTCGGCGAGGCCGCCGATGGCATGGGCTACGGGCGGTGGGGGCGGCTGCTCCGGATCGACCTGCCGCTGGCCGTGCCGGGCATCCTGACCGGGCTGCGGCTGGCGACCGTCTCCACGGTGGCGTTGGTCACAGTCGGTGTGCTTGTCGGGCACGGCGGCCTCGGGCAACTGATCTTCGCGGGCTTCCAGAACAACCTCTACAAGGCCGAGATCATGACTGGTTCGGTGCTCTGCGTGGCGCTCGCCGTCGTCCTCGACCTGCTGCTCGTCCTGGTCGCCCGGCTGGTGACCCCGTGGACCGCTAGGAGGGCCCGGTGAGCGTGGCGGCGAGCCCGATCGGCCAGGCGGTGGTCTGGATCAACGACCCGCTGAACTGGACGAACCCCGGCGGCATGCTCGACCGCCTCGGCGAGCACCTCACCATCTCGGCGCTGGCGGTGGCGCTCGGCTGCCTGGTGGCCTGGCCGCTCGGGCTGTGGCTGGGGCACACCGGGCGCGGCGGCGGCCTGGTGGTGCTGGTGTCGAACGCCACCCTGGCCATCCCGACGCTGGCACTGCTGACCATCCTCCCGGTGGTCTTCGCAAGCGGCTTCGGGCGTACTCCGGTGGTGGTGGCGCTTGCCGTGTTCGCGGTACCGCCGTTGCTGGCGAACGCGTACACCGGTGTCCGTCAGGCGGACCCGGAGGCCCGCGACGCGGCCCGGGGGATGGGTCTGTCCGGCGGGCAGGTGCTGCGGCAGGTGGAGCTGCCGCTCGCCGTGCCCTACCTGGCGGCCGGTTTCCGGACCGCCGCCGTGCAGGTGATCGCGACCGCCGCGCTTGCCTCGTTCGTCAACGGCGGCGGCCTCGGTGAGATCATCCGGACCGGCTTCGGCCTGGGCATCGCGGGTGGCGGCGGTCAGATCGTGGCCGGCGGGGTGCTGGTGGCCGGGCTCGCCCTGCTGGCCGAGGTGATCCTCGGCGTGGTCGAACGGCTGGTCACACCCCGTCCACTGCGGCGTGGACGGCAGCGGACGGGCCACCCTCGGCCCACCGACGCCACCGGCCGCGCCTGACCGGTGCCCGCTGCTCCGTCCGGGTGAGCGGACCGCGATCCGCCGAACGCCGGCGGTGCGGTCGGTGACGATGGGGTGACGAAGTCCATCCCAGGTTGTCGGTCCGTTCCGGAGGATGTTGGGTGGACATTCGCGGGCGACCAACAGTCAGGCCGCCCGTCGGACACGCGGCCGGCCCGGGACGGGCCGCGCCGGGACACGGAAGGCGGGCACATGCGCGCACGTACACGTCTGGTGATCGGCGCTGTCGGCGTCGTCGCCGGGGCCGCGCTCCTCACCGGGTGCGGTGACGCCGGTTCGTCCGGCACCGACGCCCCCCAGCAGAGCGCCTCCGGCGCCGGGTGCGCCCCGGTCAAGGGTCAGCAGCTCATCGCACTGCAGGACGACAAGAAGCTCCAGAACTCCGACAACGTCATCCCCGCGGTCAACAGCAAGGTGGCGAACCCGCAGCTGATCGCGGCACTCGACAAGGTCTCGGCGACGCTCGACACGCCGAAGCTGATCCAGCTCAACAAGGCCGTCAACGACGACCGGAAGACCCCGAAGGTGGCCGCGGAGGAGTTCGCGAGCGCCAACAACCTCACCGCGGGCATCGCCAAGGGTCCGGGCGGCGACATCACGGTGGGCGCCGGCAACTTCGCCGAGAGCCAGATCCTGGGCGAGCTGTACCGGATCGCGCTCACCGCCGCCGGCTACCAGGTCAAGGTGCAGCAGATCGGCAACCGGGAGCTGTACGAGCCGGCCCTGGAGAAGGGCGAGATCCAGGTCGTCCCGGAGTACGCGGCCACGATGACCGAGTTCCTCAACACCAAGGCCAACGGCCCGAACGCCCAGCCGGTGTCCTCGCCCGACATCAACGCCACGGTGACCGCCCTCAAGGCCGAGGGTGACAAGGTGGGTATCACCTTCGGCGCCCCGGCCGCCGCGCAGGACCAGAACGCCTTCGCGGTGACCCAGGCCTTCGCCGACAAGTACGGCGTCCGCACCCTCTCCGAGCTGGCCGCGAAGTGCTCCGGCAGCGCGACGGTGCTGGGTGGGCCGCCGGAGTGCCAGCAGCGCCCGTTCTGCAAGCCGGGCCTGGAGAAGACGTACGGGCTGTCGGTGGGCTCGTTCTCCTCTCTGGACCAGGGTGGGCCGCTCACCAAGAGCGCGCTGCGCGACGGTTCGATCAGCGTGGGGCTGATCTTCTCCTCGGACGGGGCGTTCGCCACCAGCTGAGCCCCTTAACGGCCGCGCCGACGGACGCCCCCGCCCGCACCAGGGCGGGGGCGTCCGCGCGTGTCGGTGACCCGTTCCCTCCGCTGGGGATCCTCGGTAGGCTGCACAGCCATGCCAGCCCCGGTCACCTCCGACGCCCGGCGTCAGCCGCGACTGCCGACCCTGCTGTTCTGGGCGGGCGTGGGTCTCGCCCCGGTGGCGGCGCTGATCCTGCTTGTCGCCGACGGCAACACCCCGCTGCGTTTCGCGGCGGTGCTCGCCATCGTGGCGGTCGTGCTGATCGGCCTGTCGATCGCGTTGCGGCCCGACGGTGAATCGGCCCGGGTCGACGAACTGCTGGACGAGATCGAGGAACTGCGCCGGGAGTTGCGGGCCGAGATCGTGGCCGCCGCGCAGCGCGGCAACCAGGCGCTGGACCAGGCGCAGCGGGCGCAGGAGGGCATCGACGCGGTCCGTCGCCGCCTCGACGCCAGCAGTGCCGCGCTCGCCGGTTCCGCCCCCGACGCCGCCGGTGCGGGGCGGGCGCGGGTGCCGACCGCCGCGCCGGTCGACGACGCGCCGTCCGGCCGGGCATCGGCGCCGACCGACATTCCGGCCGGCCGGGGCCGGGTGCCCGGCGACGTTCCGGCCGGCCGGGGCCGGGTGTCGGCTCCGGAGGACGCCGCCCGCTGGGGTCGCGCCGACGACGAACCGGCGTACCCGCGGGCGACCGGGGAGCACTCTCCCGCCGGGGTGTACGGCGCCGAGCAGCCCGCCGCCGGGGTGTACGGCGCGGACCGTCCCGCCGCCAACCGGTACGGGTCGGCGCGCCCCCGTGAGCACGACCGACCCGAGCCGGCGCACCGGCCGGCCGGCGTGGTCCGGCACACCGAGACCGTGCACGTCACCACCCGGCACACCGTCGTGGACGGTGGGCCGCCGGAGACCGCCACCCGGTACGGCGGCGGGTACGCCGGCCAGTGGACGCCGCCGGCGCAGGAGTGGACCCGGGGCGGCGGCGCGGACGAGCGCCCCCGCCCGGCGGAGCGTCCGCGCGGCGAGGCGGAGGATCGCCCCTGGTCCGGGTACGCCGACGACCGGCCCCGGCCCGGTTCCGGTGGGGCCGCCGACCGGGAGGTGCCAAACGTGGACGCCGAGCCCGGTTGGCGGGCCCGGCGTGACGAGCCGCAGTGGACCGGTCGGCGTGACGCGTACGACCCCTCCGACGAGCCTGCCCGGGGTTCCCGCGAGCAGCGGGACCAGCGGGGGTGGGCCGAGCAGCGCGAGCCCGACCGGGGGAGCGCCGCCGCGCCGCAGTCCGGGCCGCCGCTGCGGGCCGACGACACCGGCGAGTTCTGGTCGCAGATGCGGACCGGTGACCGGTGGGCGGCCGTCCGCGACGACGAGAACGGCCGTGAACTGCACGTCGGGGAACGCCGGGCCGAGGTGCACGCCGATCCCGCCGGAACCGAGTACCGGATGGCCGACCGCTGGGCCTCCGTCCGCCGCGAGGAACCCCGCCGGCACGAGGACGCCCCCGGGCGTGCGGAACCCCGCCGGCAGGAGGACGCCGGCTGGTACGCCGAGCGCGAGTCGTACCACCGGGACGAGGCGGCGGGTCGGCCGGCGCTGCCGGTGGGTGGCGTGCCGGTGCCGGAGGAGTGGCGGCCACCGCGCCAGCGGGGTCACCAGGCGGAGCCGGAACGGGTCGGTCGGCGACGGGTCGACGAGCGGTACGGCTACCCGCCGCCTGACGACGTGCCGCGTGCCGGCGGTGCCCCTCCCGGCGACCGCTGGCGCTGACGCGTCACTTGTCGATGTCGCCGACCACGAAGAACATCGAGCCCAGGATGGCGATCAGGTCCGGTACGAGGCAGCCGGGGAGCAGGGTGGCCAGCGCCTGCACGTTGGCGTACGAGGCGGTGCGCAGCTTCAACCGCCACGGCGTCTTCTCGCCCCGGGACACCAGGTAGTAGCCGTTGATGCCGAGCGGGTTCTCCGTCCAGGCGTACGTGTGCCCCTCCGGCGCCTTGAGCACCTTCGGCAGTCGGGTGTTGATCGGCCCGGTCAGCCGGTCCACCCGGTCCAGGCACTGCTCGGCGAGGTCCAGCGACGCGTACACCTGGTCGAGCAGCACCTCGAAGCGTGCGTGGCAGTCGCCGGCGGTGCGCGTCACCACCGGCACGTCCAGCTCGTCGTAGGCCAGGTACGGGTCGTCGCGGCGCAGATCCAGGTCGAGCCCGGAGGCGCGGGCCACCGGCCCGGACGCCCCGAACGCGGCGGCGTCCGCCGCGGAGAGCACACCCACGCCCACGGTGCGGGCCAGGAAGATCTCGTTGCGCCGGATCAGGTGGTCCAGGTCGGGCAGCCGCCGACGTACCTCACCGATCGCCGCCCGCGCCCGCCCGGTCCAGCCGTACGGCACCTCCTCCTTCAGGCCACCCACCCGGTTGAACATGTAGTGGATCCGCCCGCCGGAGACCTCCTCCATCACCGCCTGGATGGTCTCCCGCTCCCGGAAGGCGTAGAAGACCGGCGTGATCGCGCCGATCTCCAGCGGGTAGGAGCCGAGGAACATCAGGTGGTTGAGCACCCGGTTCAGCTCGGCCAGGGCCATCCGCAGCCAGGTCGCCCGCTCCGGCACCTCCATGCCCATCAGGCGTTCCACGGCGAGCACCACACCCAGCTCGTTGGAGAACGCCGACAGCCAGTCGTGCCGGTTGGCCAGCACGATGATCTGCCGGTAGTCGCGGACCTCGAAGAGCTTCTCCGCGCCCCGGTGCATGTAGCCGATGATCGGTTCGCAGGCGATCACCCGTTCGCCGTCGAGCACCAGCTTCAACCGCAGCACGCCGTGCGTGGAGGGGTGCTGCGGGCCGATGTTCAACACCATGTCGGTGCCGAGCTGCTGATCGCCGGTGCCGGCAACGAGGCCGGCCCCGGTGCCGACGGTCAGTTCACGGAGGTCCCCGGCGTCGGTGGTCATGCCCGTCATCGTGCCACGGCCTCGTCGGGCGGGATGCCGACCGGCTGGCGTAGCCACCAGTGCCCGCCGAGCCCGGCCGGGTCGGTCAGTTCGGCCACCGCCGACGCGGCGGCCAGCGCCCGCACGTAGCCGACCGGGTCGGTGCCGGCCAGGCTGAGCGGCGGTCGGCCGCCGTCGGCCCCGAGCGCCCGCAGCGCCTCGGCCTGCGAGACCAGGGAGTACGCACACCGGGCGACCGTCGCGCCGGCGGAGGCGACCGAGTCCATGGCGACGTGCGCGGTCACGTCTGTCGTCCCGTCCAGCGTCGGCGGTACCTGCCGCCCAGCCCGGTACCCGGTCAGCGTCCCGTCGACGGGTCGGTCCTTCGTCAGGTGCCCGTAGTCGACTGCCACCGCCATCCCTCGGCTGATCTTCCGGACCGCGCTGGCCCAGGCTTTGTCTCTCGTCCGTCCGATCTCTGCTCGGTGGTAGCTGTGGGGGGTTTCGGGGCAGCCCGGCCGGCTCCGGGCGGTCAGGCTTGATCCCTGCGCCGGCCGGGCTGCCCC